>CALKIR010000067.1 GCA_937995985.1 uncultured Alcaligenaceae bacterium | reverse complement strand
TTAAAATTCACAATATTTTTGGGCGCTATTTTATTATAAGATGGGCACCCCTGAGGCAAATGATAAATTTTACTATTTCTATTTCCTCTTATAGATTTTTTATTCTTATTAGCATCCTGCGCTGCGGCAATTAATAAAGGTTCTTGATAAGCATATGCAGATATATTCACTAATCCCATTGATAAAATGGCTGCTAATAAGAATAAAAATATTTTTTTCATTATGAGCTCCTTTAATCAAAAAATCAGCAGCCTGCCTGCTGCACAGGATTCCTGAAATTACATTTTGTTTTATTTAAAATTTATAACTTACACAAAACAAAAATAAATAGTATAAGGAATAACCCCAAAAATTAACCAGAACAAACATTTACTCAAAGGTGTTCAGCAATAAATTGGCGTACAATACTGCCTGCTCATCCAAAATAGCTTATTATTACAAAGACTCATTCCCCCATAATTAAAAATATGTTTTACGGTTGATTTAGACGATGACCCAATTACCCGTACGCCGCTTTGAAAAACTTTATGAACGTATTTTACTCTCCCAGTGGTTTTCTTTTGTGTTGGGATGGATAGGGGTTGTTTTTCTCCCTAATGCACTGCACTCAGGTTTTGATAATCTTCAATACATGAGTATAGGTTTTAGTTCTGGGGCGCAGTCTGCCTTTTGGATTAACAACCTCCTTTATCTACTGGCCTTTATTTCTATCCGTAGATTGTCACATTCTTTTCCTGGCGGACGTTCTTTAGGGCTTGTCTTAGGTCATGTCTTTGTCATTTTTGCCTTGGGGATTTTTGTTTCATTATTTTTTCGCATCCAAGTTTCCCGTGCGGTTTTGATGCTCAGTGGCTGCTTTGCCTTATTTTGGTTTATCTTTGAGCATCAATTACACCAACGCTATAAGCTGTGCAAACTTGCGATCATCCAAAAGGGCTTTGCCCTAGAACTGTTAAACCTGAGACATAATGTTGATATTCGCCCCCTAGATACCTTAGATTTGGGACCTTATCGATATGATGGGGTGGTAGCAGATTTTCGAACTATTGATGCAGATGAGCAGCGTTTTTTGACCCAATGCGCCCTGCAAGGCATACCGGTTTATAATGCCAAAGATGTTTTTGAGTCCTTGACGGGTCGTGTCAAGATAGACTCCATGAGCGAGAATAATATCGGCTCCTTGCTCCCTTCACGTACCGTAGAGAGCTTTAAAACCGTCTTTGACCTCGGCATAATTCTCATCACCTTGCCTATCACCATTCCTATCTGTTTGATCACTGCGCTATGCATCCGCCTAGAAAGCCCAGGCCCAATCATTTATAGCCAGACTCGCATTGGCAAGGGCAATCAGCCTTTTACCATTTACAAATTTCGCAGTATGCGTTTTGATCGTGATACTCCCCAACAATTTGCTGGTGAGAACGACCCCCGTATTACCCGAGTGGGAAAAATCATACGCAAACTACGCATTGATGAACTGCCTCAGTTTTATAACATCATTCGCGGTGATATGAGCCTCATTGGCCCTCGTCCCGAGCAACCCGGATTTGTCAAAGAATTCGATAAAAAAATCCCCTTCTATAGCTATCGCCACGTAGTCAAACCAGGCATTAGTGGATGGGCACAAGTACGACATGGCTATGCTGCTAATACCGATGAAACACAAGTCAAAATCGAGCACGACTTTTTCTACATTAAAAACTACTCCATTGCCCTAGACCTATTTATCGTACTGCTCACATTCAGAACCATGCTCACCGGCTTTGGAGCACGGTAGCATAAACAATGCACGCGTGCCCCTGTATGAAGCTTATGAGGTGACGGTTAAAACACCCCCTCTATATTCAGTTGCAGGGCATTTTCTCGTCGTCCTGGGC
>CALKIR010000066.1 GCA_937995985.1 uncultured Alcaligenaceae bacterium | reverse complement strand
CAAATCGTCAACTACTGTGCCCGATTTACTGTTAATTAGATTGATCTTTTTTCCTTTTTGGCCGTTCCATATTGTCTAGTGCTGTTTTTCTTCTATAGCTGTCTTCTTGACAGTGAATTAGGTTTGCATAGTGTACTAAGCGATTTATAGGGCCAGTTGTAAGAAATAGAACGAATAGTAGTGCAAGACAATAAACAGAGGTCTTGACAGCAGTTGGGATAAAGATATTAAAGATTTAATAAGCCAGTCTGATGTAGAGGCGCAGTACTTTGGGTTTCCAGAAGGCTGGGAGAAATTATTATAGTATTTGCTTTTGAAGCTAAAAGCTATTTTTCATGCTAGCCATCAGGTTTGTGCTCCTTATTTGTAGCAGAGGCCCTGTGCTGTTAAAGTCAGTATGGTGTCGCTAAAACACCTATCAGCCCCGTAGGGCAATGGTGCCGGCAAGAGGAGTCGAACCCCCGACCTTCGCATTACGAATGCGCTGCTCTACCAACTGAGCTATGCCGGCCCGATCCAGCAAAAAGAGAAATTATAACGCGATTTTTAGAATATTGTCAGCATGCTGTAGTATTTAAGACGCGATTTTTGTGTTCTAATAAAACCTGCCTATAAATTTTTTGTGAGGAATAGTATGGAGTGGATTTTATTAGCAGCAGCTTTGCTGCCTTTTGTAGCGGCCGTTGGCGCTAAGGCGGGGGCGCGTGGCTTTGATAATTCAGCCCCCCGTGAGTGGTTAAATAGGCAGTCAGGCTGGCGCGCACGTGCAAATGCCGCTCAAATTAATACTTTTGAAGCGCTTCCTTTCTTTTTTGCTGTGATGGTGTTTGCCTATATACGTAACCCAATGTCCAGCGCGGTACTTTGGTTAGGTATGCTGTGGATACTACTGCGCTTAATTTATATTGGTTGCTATATCTGGGATAAACCCAGTTTGAGAAGCTTGGTATGGGGGGCTGCTTTTGGGGTTAATGTTTGGATTTTATTCCTCTGATTGTGTTTTATGGTTTGTGGGGGAGTCAGGCTGAGTTTTACGGCTCCCACTACGGTGTTTGAGGCGTTTAGCTTTGCGATTTAGCTCATGTTGGTCTTGGATATAGTAATTATCATGATCATGCATGGCTTGTGGGAAAAGAGTCCAGCAAGCCATAAACATGGCGGTAATCAAAGGACCAATAACAAAGCCATTTAAGCCGAAAATAGATAGCCCGCCCAAGGTGGAGATTAGGATTAAGTAATCAGGGATTTTGGTATCTTTTCCAACCAGGGTCGGGCGTAGGAGGTTGTCTGTCAGGCCAATGACAAACATTCCAAAAGCAGCCAAGATGATGGCATCCACATAGTTGCCTTCGCTCACAAAGTAGATGGCCACAGGCGCCCATATTAAGGAGGCGCCCACTGCGGGCAGTAACGATAATACGCCCATGAGTACCCCCCAGAATAAGGCACCTTGTATGCCTAAAAACCAAAATATAATTCCGCCTAATGCCCCCTGTACAGCTGCGACAGCAAGGTTGCCTTTGACAGTGGCACGAATGACTTTAGTGAATTTGATAAATAAGTGGCTTTTTTGTTCATCGCTTAAAGGAACCAGGCTGCTAATGCGGCGTGTCAAGCTTTGGCCATCACGCAGTAAAAAGAATAGCAGATAGAGCATGACCCCTAGGCTAATAATAAACTGAAAGGTATTAGAGCCTATGCTGAGGGCTTTGCGTGTGAGAAATTGACCGCTGCTGACAGCAAAGTCGGTAACTTTTTCGCTGAGTTTGCTAATGTCTAGGCTGCTAATTGGACCAAATTCTTTAGTTAAAACAGGTGGGAGTTTGTTAATGATTTGGGCAAAATAACCACCGATATCTAGCTCTCCAGTGTTCAGGCGGTTGTATACCAAAACCATTTCTTGTATCAGTGCTCCAGCGACAAAGATGACCGGAATAATGACAATCAATAAAATAATTAATAAAGTGAGTAATGCTGATAAGTTACGGCGTCCATTAGTTTTATTGAGTAGGTAGCGCTGCACTGGGGCAAAGAGTACGGCAAGTATAGTGCCCCAAAAAATCGCTCCATAAAATGGGATAATCAGCCAGATAAATGCAACAGAAACTATTGCAAGAAGCAGCAGAAAGCTGCGGAAAAATAATAGGTGTTTGGTGGTCATTCAGTTTGCCTTGGCCTTAAAGCGTAATGCTATCAGAGATAACTATTGGGTCAGGGTCTTTGCGAGTAGGTTAGAGAGCTCTTCTGCAGAAAACTTTACAACGTAGCCATCTGCTCCGACTCGACGAACGTGTTCTTCATTGGTAGTGCCCGATAATGAGGAATGAATAATTACGGGCAGAGTCTTAAATTCTGGGGATTGTTTGATTTTTCGAGTTAAGCTAAAGCCATCCATTTCGGGCATCTCTAGATCTGTTATCACGAGGCAGACTTTGTCTTGGATAGTTTTACCTTCTTGTTTTGCTTGTTCTGCTATGGCATTTAATCGGTCCCAAGCTTCTTTACCCGTTTTAACTATTTCATGAGGGAGGTTCATGGTTTGTAAGGTGGTGTGTAACAGCGCCCGGGCCATGGCCGAGTCATCTGCTGCGAGTACAATAGAATCGTTTTTAAGCGGCAGGTCTGTTTTTACTGTTTTGAGTTGGTTTTGGTGCTCATGTTTTACTGGGGAAATTCGTTGGAGAATTTCTTCAACATCCAGGACCTGCACCAACTGGCTGCCATGGGTAGGGTGGTCGTCTAGTTTGGCAATGCTGGTTACCAAACTGTGATCCATGTCACTGGCTTCAGCTGAGATGACTTGATTCCAATCGAGTCGGATAATATCTTCGACGGTATCAACCGCAAAGGCTTGGGTGCTACGTGCAAACTCGGTAACTATCATCAAGTTGGGAGCTTGGCTGGGGGTGCAGCCAACAATACTAGGTAAGTCATAAACTGGTATGACCTGTTCGCGAAGTTTGACGACCCCTAAAGTATGTGCAGGGGCCCCAACCACAGAGGTAATTTCAGGCATAGCGACTATCTCGCGCACCTTAAAGACGTTGATACCAAATAATTCGGCGGTGTCTTTTGTGCTGTTTTTACCCAGTTTAAAGAGAAGCAGCTCAAATTGATTGAGGCTGGTTAAGTTGGTGCGTTCGTCTATTTCTCTCTGTGTGGTATGCATAGCAGATAGCAGTAAAAAGTTTTTACTTAGTCCTAACAGTTTCTAGCTATGATAGCACCAAACTCAAAAAAAAAGTTATTCCGCTGGTACGGTCAGGCCTGCTTGTACAGCAGGGCGTGCGCGAAATGCTTGGACGACTCTTTGAACCTCGGTAAATTGGTCGTAGTCTACCAAGGCGCCAGCCTCGTAAAAATCAATGAAATTTAGGACCCAAGGGAAAATAGCAATATCAGCAATGCTGTAGTCTGCTCCCATGATCCAGTCTTTATCTTTTAAGTGTTGGTTTAAAACTCCTAAAAGACGTTTAGATTCAGAGAGGTAGCGATCGCGGGGCCGTTTATCTTCGATGTCTTTGCCGGCAAATTTATGAAAAAAGCCCACTTGCCCAAACATGGGTCCGATGCCCCCCATTTGAAACATCAGCCACTGTAATGTGTGGTAGCGTTTCTGGGGGTGAGGAGAGAGGAGCTGACCTGTTTTTTCTGCTAAGTAAATGAGGATGGCTCCGGATTCCCATAGTCCAATCGGGCGTTGGTTGGGCCCATTGGGATCAATGATGGCAGGAATTTTATTATTAGGGTTTAAGGATAAAAACTCCGGTGTCATTTGATCCTGAGTAGAGAACTCAACTCGATGAGCCTCATAAGGCAGGCCTAGCTCTTCAAGCATAATGGATACCTTGACCCCATTGGGGGTGGGCAAGGAGTACAATTGAATGCGATCAGGGTGTTGAGCAGGCCAGCGTTGTGTAATAGGAAATTGTGACAGAGCCATTGTATTACCTCATTCAGTAGTTTAAGCGATTACAAGACAAGCATATAGGCTTATCTTAAATGCATTAGGGTATAAAGCCAAAATTGGGCCCGACGCGCCAAGGTAGAAATGAGGATATGTTCATGCAAGGTATGAGCGCCGTCTCCATCAGCGCCAAGTCCATCAAGGGTTGGGACTCCCAAGGCTGCAGTAAAGTTGGCATCACTGGCGCCTCCGGTACGGGGGGCTTCCTGGAGGGACCAGCCGGCTTGTTGTGCAAAGCCTTGACATTGCTCAAGCAGTGCAACCGTAGCAGCGGTACGTGGCATGGCAGGGCGGTTTAATTCAAATTGAATATCAAGGGTTACCTTTGGATTGATGCTGCGCAGAGCATGGACCTGATTCTGTAGGTGCTGTGCACTGTCCTGATCGACAATTCTAAAGTCAGCCTCGATGGTACAAAAATCTGGGACAACATTAGAGGTGGTGCCCCCTTGAATCGTGCCCACACTGACCGTAATGCCTCGTTTGTAATCGGTCATGTTTTGCAGGGCTAAAATTTGGTGCGCCATTTCTTCTATAGCGTTGTGTCCTTGTTCATGAGCGATGCCTGCATGTGATGCTTGACCATGGGTGGTGAGGTGAATGGTGCCCGTGCCTTTTCGGGCAGTGACGCAGCGCCCTCCATTGGCGCGGGCTGGTTCAGCAACAAGGGCATAGTGGGCGTTGGCTGCAAATTGTTCAATAGTGGGTCGAGAATAATGGCTGCCGGTTTCTTCGTCGGGCAATAAGAGTATATCTACAGGAAGGGCGGTGCCCCCTTGGCGCATGGCTTGACTAAGCCCGTATAAGGCAAGACAAATGCCTGCTTTCATATCATAGCTGCCTGGGCCGTAGAGTTTGTCTCCCTCTTGGCGACATGGGTTTTTGGTCAGTGTACCTACAGGATGGACTGTGTCATAGTGACCTAATACCAAGATGCCCTTGTCTTGTTGATCCGTTGTACGGTTATGGATGTGCAGTGCTGGACCGGTATCTGGGTGTAAGGGCAGAGCTTGGACCGTTAGCCCCAAGCGTTGAGCGTCTTTTTGAATATGGGCAGCCATTTTATGTAGAGCGTGCGCATCATGGGAGGGAGACTCTATTGCTACCCACTGATTAATTTGCTGTATCAGTGCTTGAGTAATGGCGTGCTCGTCTTGCATGTGTTTTTACCTTTTTAGTGAGAATAGGATTAGTGAGATTGAGCAGCTTAGTCTAATAAATGACAGGCTGCCTGATGTTGGGCATGAATGTGTTTCAGGGTTGGTGCTTCTTTTTTGCAAATTTCTTTGGCAACCGGACAACGAGGATGAAAGGCGCAGCCAGAGGGTGGATTTAATGGAGAGGGAATTTCGCCTTTGATGGGCTCAAAGCTGCGTTTTTGTTTGTGAATGCTGGGCATTTCAGCCAAGAGGGCCTGGGTATAGGGGTGCGCAGCATGACTAAAAATATCATCTCGTGAGGCCAGCTCAACAATTTTGCCCAGATACATAATAGCGACGCGATCCGAAATATGACGTACTACCCCTAAATCATGGCTAATAAATAGGTAGGTAAGCTGGTGGCGATCGCGTAGATCCATAAATAAGTTAATAACTTGTGCTTGTATTGATACGTCCAAGGCTGCGACGGGCTCATCGCAAACCAAAAATGATGGGTTGACGGCTAAAGCACGTGCAATACCAATCCTTTGTCGTTGGCCCCCAGAGATTTGATGGGGGAGGCGGTGTTTGTATTCGGGATCGAGCCCTACTTCGAGCAAAGCCTGATCAATACGCTCAGGAATATGCTCTTTGGGCAGTAGTTTATGCACATAGAGGGCTTCAGAAATGATAGAGCCCAGTTTTTGTTTAGGGTTTAAACTAGCCAGTGGGTCTTGAAAAATGAGTTGCACATCGAGAATGTATTTAAGTCGCTCTTTGGCCTTGAGATCACGAACATCTTGGCCTTTATATAGGACTGCTCCTTCTGTGGCTGGCAGCAGACCTGCAACCATGCGTCCCAGAGTGGATTTTCCACATCCTGATTCGCCTACCAGTCCGACCACTTCACCCGGTTGAATAGTAAGGGAAACGCCATTCACAGCATGTACTGTTTCTTCACTGCGGCCTGTGCTCAGTGAGTGAAATAAGCGCTCAACAATATCTGGGCGTTTAGTAAATTTTTTATGCAAATTCTCTAGCTGAATCAATGCGGTAGAATTCTGGCTCATGATCAGACCTCGGCATTTAGGGGAAAGTAACAACGGTAGTGGCGTGTGTCCATTTGGTGCACTGGAGGGGGGGCCTCAGCGCAGCGTGCCTGCGCATACTTGCAACGAGGGCGAAAGGTGCACCCTGCTTCACGGTTATGAAGTGCTGGAGCAGTGCCATCTATTTGTTGTAAGCGCTGTCCGGGCGTGGTGGCACTGGGCATAGAGTTAATTAGCCCTTGAGTGTAGGGGTGGTGGGGGTGGTGGATGACCTCTTGGACAGGACCATATTCAACAATACGGCCCGCGTACATAACGGCTACCGTATCAACCAGTTCAGCCACCACGCCTAAATCATGAGTAATCCAGATCATGGCAGTATTATGCTCGCGACACAAAGTTTGCATTTCGTGCAGGATTTGCGCTTGGATGGTAACGTCTAAAGCCGTAGTGGGCTCATCTGCAATGATGAGCTTAGGGTGGTTCAGCATCGCAATGGCAATGGCGACGCGTTGCCTCATCCCTCCAGAAAACTCATGCGGGTAGCGTGAGAAACGCTCGCGAGCAGCTGGAATGCCTACCCGTTCTAAGGCCTGGATGCAGCGCTCTTTTGCTTCTTTTAAGGGCGTCTCTGGATAGTGGGTCAAAATGGCTTCAAGCATTTGCTCTCCAACGGTCAAAACAGGGTTGAGCGTCATGAGAGGGTCTTGAAAGATCATGGTGATATGATTGCCGCGTATCTGCCGCATTTGCTCTTCGTCAAGATCGCGTAGATTAATTCCATCAAATAGAATTTGTCCTGCGCTGACCTCACCGGGTGGGTCAATGAGCCCTAATAATGAAAAGCCCGTAACTGATTTGCCTGATCCCGACTCGCCAACTAGACCGATAATCTCCCCTTGATGAACGGTCAAATTAACGTCATCGATGGCTAGCCAGGCGCCTTCTTCAGTATGAAATACGGTTTGTAACCCGCGCACAGAGAGTAGCTCTGAGGATGTTTGTGTGTCATTCATAGGTAAATTTCTATACTTATGTCTGTTAACGGCGGGGGTCTAGGCTTTCACGCAGACGATCGCCGATGATATTGATGCTTAATATTAAGAGCAATAAAGCGATGCCAGGAAAGATGCTGATCCAATAATCTCCGGACAGTAAATACTCAAAACCACTGGCAATAAGCAGTCCTAGGGAAGGCTCGGTAATCGGCACCCCAACCCCTAGAAAAGAAAGGGTAGCTTCGAGGATAATGGCATTTGCAATTTGAATGGTCGCAAATACCATGATGGGCCCAAAGCAATTAGGGAGGAGGTGGTAAAAAATAATACGCCATGAGGAAAAGCCTAAGTTTGTGGCTGCTTCAATGTACTCTTTGCGTCGCTCTTGTAAGGCCCTGCCGCGCATAATGCGGGCATAATGCGCCCATTGAACAATGACTAAGGCAAAAATAACCTTATCAATGCCACGGCCAAGAACTGCGAGCAGGACTAAGGCCACCAAAATAGTTGGGAATCCCAAAATAAAATCTACCAATCGCATGATGAGGCTATCGAGCCAACCACCGTGGTAGGCTGCTATTAACCCTAGAGTAACGCCAATCAGAACCGCAAATACCACTGAGCTGAGGCCTACGAATAAGCTAATACGTAGGCCGTAGAGAATAGCGCTAAGCATGTCTCGACCTTGGGCGTCGGTGCCTAACCAATAGGTCATACCTGTGGCACTTTCTGAGCCAGGCTTTAAACGCCCATCTAAAATATCGAGAGCCAATAAATCATAGGGGTCTTGAGGGGCAAAAAAAGGAGCAGCTAAGACCACCAGAATAATTAACGACAGCAGCCATAAAGCGCGTTTGGTGGACGGGCGATTACGAAGGGTGCGGAGTATGGCCTTGCGTTGAGGAGTGTCTTGGGTAGGTAATTGGTGCGTTGTCATGAGGTGCGGTGCTCCAGTAATTGAACACGAGGATCTAAAAATGCATATAAAATGTCGACCACCAAATTGATGATTACAAACAGCATGGTCACCAACATGACATAGGCGACCACCACGGGCCGATCCAGGCGGTATACACTGTCGATGAGCAGTTTACCCATGCCAGGCCAAGAAAAAACAGTTTCTGTAATGGTGGAGTAAGCGATAAGGGTGCCAAACTCCATCCCAATAACGGTAACGACGGGGATGAGAATGTTTCTGAGAATGTGACGGCGTACAATACGTCCAGGTTTGACCCCCTTGGCACGAGCAAAACGCACATAGTCCTGGCCCTGTGCTTCGTGAACTCCAGAGGCAGTCATTCTTAATACTAAAGCGATATTGGCTATGGCTAAATTAATTGCGGGTAAGGCCACATGGCGCCAGCCGTCAACGCTTAATAGACTAATGGGGATGCCCAGTACATAAGTGGTCGGACCACGACCTGATGCGGGCAGCCAGCCTAACCAGACAGAAAATAGCAGTATTAACACCATTCCCTGCCAAAAATTAGGTAATGAAAAGCCCAGAATGGAAGTGTTCATGATGCTTTTGCCGACCCAGTCATCACGGTATAAGCCGGCGATAAGACCCAGTGAAATCCCGAATACACAGGTCAAAGCCATCGCTACGATAACGAGCTCGAGGGTGGCGGGAAAGCGCTGCAAAATGAGTGTTACAGCGGGGATGCCATGGACAAATGAGGTGCCTAAGTCACCATGTAAGGCACGCCATAGAAAAGTCAGATATTGGTCCCACACTGGCTTATCAAGACCGAGACGGGCAATGGTTGCATCGCGTTGTTCTTGACTGGCATCTGGGCTAACCAACAACTCAATGGGGTCGCCTATGGTGTATACAGCAAAGAACACGACAATTGAAACAGCCAATAAGACCAGAATGCTTTGCAGCAAGCGGCGAACAATAAAAACAGCCAAGAGAACACTCCTATCGCACATCGAGCATCGGGTGCGCCCTCCTTTAACCTCTAAAGGAGGCAGCGGACCCGATGTTCAGGAGGAAGAATGGTATTAAAGGTTAGTTATCTTTTTTCAGTTTGGCATGAGTGGCCAGAGTGCGCTGATCTGCGCGGCCTTCGTAGCTAATATCAGGACGGAATGCCCAGATACCGCTTTCAAAATGCAGTGGGATATGGGCCATATCGTCTAAAGCCATTTGAACAGCCTGTTGTAAGAGCGCACTGCGTTGCTCATCATCTAGAGTACGAGTAGCCTCAATGAAGACCTCATCAAGCTCAGGGTTAGAATAACCACCGTAGTTACTGCCCCCAACGCCAAGTTGTGGATTAGTGGTGGTAACCCAGTACTGGAGGTAGTTACTGGCCTCCCCAGTTTCAGAGCCCCAGCCGCCTAGAGAAACACTAAATTCGCGTTTGGCGCGCTTGGGGAAATATACTGAGCTGGTCATCGTATCCACGTGGGTTTTGATGCCAATACGGCTCAGATATTGAGCAACGGCCTGAGTCAGCTGTGCATCATTGATATATCGATCATTAGGCGCAGAAAGGGTTAGCTCAAACCCATCAGGATATCCTGCTTCGACCAAGAGCTCTTTGGCGCGTACGGGGTCATAGGGAAGAGCAGGAGCCCCTTCAATTGAGCCAAACATTCCTTCGGGTAGGTACTGATTGGCTGGCTCAGCTACGCCATCCATGATGCGATCAACAATGGCTTGGCGGTCAATAGCCATGGAAATGGCCTGTCGTACTTTAGGATTTTGAAGGGGGTTGTCTCCCTTGGGGGATTGAACTAGAGGACTTTGATCACGACCGACATCAAGCTGAAAGAACATAATTCGTACAGAGGGCTTAATTTCATAAGCAAAGCCACTCTCCTCAATGCGTTTGAGATCGCGTGCTGCCGGGTTTTCAATGAGGTCAAAGTCCCCAGCCAGTAATCCGGTGAGACGTGGTCCAGCGCTCGGAGCGGCGACCATACGTACCTCGCTCCAGTCTGGGCGTTCATCGCCCCAATAGTTTTCGTTGCGCTCAAGAATGATAGTGCCCCCTTTTTCATATTGCTTGAGTGTAAAGGGGCCTGTGCCAATTACTAAATCTCCCTGATTAAAGTCTGTGACTGTTGGCCAGCTGCTGGTTACTCCACAATCTCCTCCTTGTTCAAATTCCAGGTTTTCGAACTCAGCAATGCCGCTCCAAATCATGGGCACCCGAGCCAGTTCATTAGGTAAGACCGGATGGGGGACAGCGGTAATTAAGCGCACAGTTTTATCGTCGGGGGTTTCAATGGCTTGAATGCGACGAGCAACATTCACAAGCCCAGAGCCAATGGCTGTTTCATTGTTAAGGATGCGGCAAAAAGAGTACACCACATCTTGAGCAGTAAAGGGCGCCCCATTAGAAAATTGGGCACGCTCATCAATATAAAAAGTCCATGTAGTATCGTCAGTTGCCTCCCATTTGCTTGCCAATGCAGGCTGAAGCTCCATATCGGGGCTCATTCTCACCAGGCCTTCAAAAATATGAGAAATAAGAGCCTCATTAGGCGTGGTTTGATGATAGTGAGGATCGACTGCAGTAGGCTCAGAAGCTAAGCCAATCCGCAGTGTTTCTGCGTGGCTGATGCCACCAAATGCACAAGCCAAGCTAAAAGCAAGGGCTGAGAAACCAAAATAACGTCGCATGAATACCTCCTTGAGGATGAGGTTGAGTGAAATAAAGGCTCGGTTAGAGCCTTGTTTAGGATGAGTAGCGAATTAGTTTATTCAGTATAAATAAGCAAAACTTTCTATACAATGCATATAAAGTGCTAATGGTTTCTAATTTAGAGTAGATAAACCTCAGGAAAACCCTAGTATTTTTGGTTCGTTTGGGAGTACCATTACTAGGCAGTACAGATGTTGTAAAAGGAAAAGTTGTGCAAGCGTTAGCGTTAAAGTATTTTTACGAAGTTGCCCTCAGAGGCAGTATGAGTGCGGCGGCTGATGAGTTGGATATTGCTGTGTCAGCCGTGAGCCGGCAAATTAATGCTTTAGAAAAAAGGGTAGGTGCGAAGCTTTTTGAGCGCAGTGTCCAAGGGATGCGCTTAACTCAAGCGGGAGAGGTGTTGCTGGCTCATGTTCGGCGCATGCAATTAGAGACTCAAACGACATTGCAAGAAATAGAATCATTAAGCAAGGCGATCAATCAGCCTATTCGAGTGGCTTGTACGCAAGGGGTAGCGAATGATTTAATTCCAGGGTTAATGGCAGAGTTTCGGGAGTCGCATCCCCAAGTGCGTTTTCATTTGATTGTGAGCTCTGCCTCTGAGGCTACCCGTCGCGTTGTGACGGGGACAGCAGATTTAGCGGTTACATTTAGTACGCGTCCGGATCCTGCTGTGGCTGTACGTTTTACATGCCGTGCCCCTGCTTTGGCCGTGATGGCAGTCGGTCATCCTTTGGCGCATCGCCGCCGTCTCAGTTTAGATGAGGTACAAAACTATCCCATTGTTTTGACGGATAAGGGTACGTCAACGTATAAACTTTATCAGCGGGCCTGCAATATGAGCGGCCGTTGGGTGGAGCCAGTGCTTTATTGTAATCATGCGCAGGCTTTGCATCCTTACGTGCATTTGTCCCAAGCAATATTGTTTGCAAGCTATGTATCAGTAGGGCGTCGTTTAAAAAGCTCCGGGTTGCTTGCTAAGCCTTTATTAAATCCTGAAATGCATGCACGCATGCTGCAAGTGCAGGTTATGAAAGGGCGGCGGCTCCCAGAGCTGATGGAGGATTTTATTTCAGTTGTGGTACAAAGAATCAACGCGATAAGTAAAGATGCACCACAATAGTAAATAAATTTTTTGGGAGGCTTAAAAAAAGATGTATTTAGATTGAGTGTGAGCTGCTATTCATAGGCCAAAAAATAAAAAAGCCACCTAAATGGTGGCTTTAAGAATTCTGGCTCCCCGAGCAGGGCTCGAACCTGCGACCTGCGGATTAACAGTCCGTCGCTCTACCGACTGAGCTATCGGGGAATAAAAACTAGATTATAAAAAGAAATTTTCAAAATTGCAAGTGGTTGTTTTTCTGGCGCTAAAAATGTTGCACTCAGTATCCCACTGCTATGGGCTAAGAGCCAAATTTCTTAAAGGATGTATTCTAGCAATGAGTTTATTCTTTGGCAAGTGGTTGGGCGATATGAAGGATAAAGTGTGGCTTTAGTGCCTAATGGATAGGCATAATGTTCGTGTACGGCAAGATTTTCTGGTGCTAGCATAGGGGGAATCATGTTCTTAGAAGCTGGTGGGTTTTGTAAGGGAGCATAAGAGTCTCATGCAGTGGCTATTACAAGCTGTTTTTCTTGTGGCATCTGTGGCTATTTATCGGTTAGCCTTGATTAATTTGGACTATCGCCAATTATTCAAGCGGCCTGAGTTACGCCAGCAGATAGGGGTATGCATTTTAGTTTTGTTTTTACTTTGGGCCTTGAAAACAGGTATTCAGCCTGGTTTAGATGTGCATTTTCTTGGGCTTACTGCGCTTACTTTGATGTTGGGATGGCGTTTAAGTATTGTGGTGGCGCCTCTTGCTTTGGTGCTCTTGACAGTATTTGGCCTGTATGCCTGGCAGGATTTCAGTGTTAATTTGTTTTTGGGCATGATAGTGCCCATTTGCTTCACTTATTTTCTATTTCTTCTTACATATAGTTACTTAAGCCGGCACTTATTTGTGTATATATTTGTAGCTGCATTTTTTAATGCGGCTTTGACCATTGTAGTGCAGATGTTTAGTTTTGCTGTGTACTACAAGCTAGTTGGGGCCTTTCCATGGCATGTGGTGATGGATGATTATTTTGCCATTGTGTTGTTGATGCTGTTTCCCGAAGGGGTATTAAATGGTATGTGTATTGCCGGCTTAGTAGCCTATAAACCAGTCTGGGTCACGACCTTTTTAGATCGTGACTATCTTCATGGAAAATAAGTGCGCTGATGCGCCCTTGTCTACTTGTTGCTTATATGCTTAAAACATGTTTAAGGGGATTTTTAAGTAGCGGTGGTTGTTATGTTCTGGCTCTGGTAATTCACCTGCGCGAATATTAACCTGTAGCGAGGGGAGTAATAGCCTTGGCATAGCGAGGGTCGCATCGCGTTGTTCACGCAATGTAACAAACTCTGCTTCACTTATGCCTGTGTGCACATGGATGTTATGTTTTTTTTGTTCCCCAACGGTGCTGGTTGCCTTGGGGGCGCGTCCTTGAGGGGGGTAGTCATGACACATAAATAAAACCGTGTCATCGGGAAATTCATATAATTTTTGGATTGAGCGATAGAGAGTTTGTGCGTCCCCACCTGGAAAATCGCAGCGTGCTGTTCCTACATCCGGTTGAAAAATGGTATCGCCTACAAAAATGCCGGCACCATGAACATGGTAGGCCATATCCGCTGGAGTGTGACCAGGAACATGCAAAACGTCTACTGCAATATTGCCGATATGAAAACGTTCACCGGCATTCAATAGGCGGTCAAAAGGGCGGCCATCAATATAGACCTCGTCGCCGAGGTTATAGATTTTCTTGAAGGTGGATTGTACTGTGGTAATAGGATTGCCAATGGCCGTTTGCCCCCCAAGCTGCTCTTTTAACCAAGCTGAAGCAGATAGATGATCCGCGTGAGCATGGGTTTCCAAGATCCATTGAAGCTTTAGTTGATGGCTTTTAATGTAGTCAACAACTTTTTGTGCGGAGACGGTGCTGATACGCGCTGCTTTAGGCTCATAATCGAGTACAGAATCAATTACTGCGCATTCCGCTTGTTGACTGCCATGAACAATATAGGTGTAGGTTGAGGTATAGGGATCAAAGAATGGGATGACTTGAACTTTTTCCATAACGGAACCCCTTTTAATAATATTTGTGGATGCACTCATGTTATATTATTTTATATAATGAATCTAGGGTGATGACTATTATGACAATGATTGACAGTGCTGAATTTTTACACGTAGATGAATTAAAAGAAGTCGCTTCAGAGGCTTCAGTATTGCTAAGCCGGTTGGCAAACCCTGATCGCTTGATGATTTTGTGTTTATTGGTGGACGGGGAAAAAAATGTTACAGAGATTGGCAAGGAGGGCGGCATACAACAGCCTACCTTGTCACAGCAGTTGACAGTGTTACGCAAGGACCGCCTCGTGGCAACGCGTCGAGAAGGTAAGTACGTGTATTATCGCATTGCCAGTCCGGATGTCTTGCATATTATGCAAACTCTGCACGCTATTTTTTGTAAACAGCCGCAGAATAATAGCTAATTACAAGAGCGCATTAGCTCAGGTGGGTATCTCCAGGGCTTTTCTCTAAGGGTTGCATTTTTAACAAGCTTTTTAAAATACCACAGCTTGAGGTATCTCCGTCGTGTTCGCATACATGCTGCAGTTCTTGGAGCTGTTGGCGTAGGTGTGCCAGCTCCTTGAGCCGTACATCGACATGTTCAAGATGTTCCGCAATTAGGGCCGTTACCGGCTCACAGTTTTCCCCAGGTGAATCTAAGTAGACCAGCAGGCTGCGAATTTCCTCATGGGTCATGTCTAGGCTGCGGCAGTTACGAATAAAACGTAGACGCTCTAAATGTAAGGGGGTATAGACCCTGTAATTACTGTCGGTGCGCGCTGGGGCGGGCAGCAGCTGAACACGCTCGTAATAACGGATGGTTTCTACGGGGATTCCCGTCTTTTCTGACAGTACGCCTATTTTCATGGTTAGCCTTTAGGGTTCAAGCAGGTGCGCTATTTAAAGTGAGAGTGGGCGCAGGGTTTAGGTTCGATCTTAGCAAAAATAGAGGCCTATTTAATAGTTTGATGATACGCAGGCTTGACCTTGTAGTTACTACAGGGTGTTCACTAATAGATAGGGATTTTAGTGTATTCATTATTTATTTTTGCGTGGTGGGCCTCTTATGGAGTCAAAACAGCGTTCGGCATCATATTCTTTAGAGCACAGTCAATGGCACATTGAAGAAATGGATTGCCCCACTGAAGAGGGGTTGATTCGTAAACGACTGGGGCAGCAAGAGGGAATCACGCAGTTGGGTTTTCAGCTGATGCAGCGCCAATTAACAGTGGTGCATCGCACGGGGCTGCGTCCTGCTATTGAGGCGGCATTAAAAGAGTTGGGCTTTCATCCCGTGTTAGTGGATAAGGCACAGCAGGTATCAGCACGGACAGCAGAGGCAGGTGCATCAACGGCGCAGCCTTGTTGTGCTGGTTCTGCACGTCCGCAGTCCAAACAGCACAAAGCCTTTTATCGCATCGTAGCTGCTGTGGCATTGGCTTTGGTGGCAGAAATAGGCAGCTGGGGAGGGGGAGCGCATTTTATTTGGTTTGTTTTAGCGCTGCTGGCTATTGTTCTTTCAGGAGGGCAGGTTTATAAAAAGGGCTGGATAGCGCTTAAAAATCGTAATTTGAATATCAATGCATTAATGAGCATTGCGGTTACGGGAGCATTAATTATTGGAGAGTGGCCTGAAGCAGCCATGGTCATGTCCTTGTTTGCTTTGGCTGAATGGATTGAGGCACGTTCTTTGGTGCGTGCGCGGGATGCTGTAGAGCAGTTGTTGTCTGTGGCGCCCGATCAGGTAGAGGTGTGGAACTCATCAACACAGCAGTGGCAAGAACAAGACACCAACATGGTTGCCTCGGGGAGTATCTTTCGTGTTCGTCCAGGGGAGCGTATTGGTTTGGATGGGGTCGTTGTTTCTGGGCAGTCTGATGTAAACCAAGCTCCAATTACTGGTGAAAGCATGATGGTGCCCAAAAAAGTAGGTGATAGTGTCTATGCTGGAGCCATTAATGGTATGGGTGAGTTGCACATTCAAAGTCACGGTCGAGCGACTGAAAGCACCTTAGCACGTATTGCGCAGGCGGTGCACAATGCTCAACAAGGGCGTGCTGCCTTAGAGCGGTTCGTCGATCGCTTTGCGCGCATTTATACTCCTATAGTTGTATTGTTGGCTTTTGGAGTGGCTCTTATTCCTCCTTTAGTGGGGGGGATGGGCTGGTTTGAATCAACCTACAAAGCATTGGTTTTATTAGTGATTGCTTGCCCTTGTGCACTGGTTATATCTACTCCAGTAGCGGTGGTGAGCGCTTTGGCTGTAGCCGCTCGTCATGGGGTGTTGATAAAAGGGGGCGTCTATATAGAACGTTTACGCCATTTAGGTCTCTTGGCTCTGGATAAGACGGGGACGGTTACTACAGGGCGGCCCAGTCTGGTGCGGTATGGTGTGGTGCCTGGAGTAGATAATAACCAAGTGTTGGCGATTGCTTATTATTTAGCAGAGCGTTCCGATCATCCTGCGTCGGTTGCGGTGGCTCAGGGGGTGCGCACAGAGTCTTGTCATGTGTGTACCGGGGTGGGGGGCCAGGATGGTTTCGAGGCTTTGCCAGGGCGTGGCGTGCAGTGCATGATTGATGGGGTGCACTATAAGCTCGGACAGCTTATTTGGGCTGTTGGGGCGGAGCATTCTATTGACAATGCGTTACAATATGTACCATCCTCATTGCATGCTTTGTACCAAGCTGGGGTGGAACAAGGCGCGTCTTTTGTTTTTTTAAGTGCTAATAATCATGTGTTGGCATTGTTTGTGCTGCAAGACAGACTCAAAGATGGGGTGAGAGACAGTATTCGGGCTTTGCAGAGCAAGCATGTGCGATTAGCTATTTTATCTGGGGATGCGCCTGCTGCCGTAGCTCATGTCGGGCAGCAATTGGGTATTAATGAGGTTTATGGAGGGTTATTGCCCCAAGATAAGCTCCGCTTTGTGCAGCGTGAGCGCCAGAGTTATGTGGTGGGGATGGTTGGGGATGGCATCAATGATGCGCCCGCATTAGCTGAGGCAGATATTGGCTTTGCAATGGGGTCTTTAGGGTCGGATATGGCCATTGAGACGGCAGATGTAGCTATTATGAATGATGACCTAGGCAAGATTCACTGGGCGCTTGGCTTATCACAGCGTTTGCATGCTGTATTGGTGCAAAATATTAGTGCGGCACTGATCATTAAGGCTGTTTTTTTACTGTGGGCAGTGTTTGGTGATGCGGCGATGTGGATGGCTGTCTGTGCAGATGTGGGTGCAAGTTTATTAGTGGTTGCTAATAGCTTGAGGCTACTGCGTGAGCAATAACTATTTTTAA
>CALKIR010000065.1 GCA_937995985.1 uncultured Alcaligenaceae bacterium | reverse complement strand
GGGTGGCCGTTGTAGGTGCGGTAGGGTGTGCCATCTTGGTCTACACCCTACAGTCTCTGATCTGGCCGATACGCAATGAAAAGAAAAAGGCTTAGCTATTCTTTTTCAGTTGAGCAAATGTTTCTGCCATAGCACCCTGAGGGCGCTTTGCTGCTCCATCTTGTCCGACCCCGATATCGACAAAGGCACCAAAGTTGGCCACATTGGTAATTACCCCCTCTAAACGCATACCCTCAGTCAAATCGCGGATAGAGGTAATGCCCTCCTTGAATTGAGCGGTTTTAAATTCTGGTCGGGGGTCACGGCCCGGACGCTCGAGTTCGACAAAGATGTCCTTTACTGTGGGCAGGCCAAAACGCTCATCAGTGAAATCCTCAGGTTGGAGCGCACCTAAGGCGCTGCTTTTGCCAACCACCTCAGCTGCAGGAGTATTTAAACGTTCCAAAATACGTTCAACCACCGGATAGGCCTCCGGGTGAACTGCTGAGGCATCCAGAGGATTATCGCCGCCGCTGATACGTAAAAAACCAGCCGCCTGTTCAAAGGTATTGGGCCCAAAGCGTGGGACCTCCAAAAAAGCCTGTCGATTGGGAAATGCACCATGCTGTTCGCGCCATTGCACGATGTTTTGTGCCAGCGTATTGCTAAGTCCCGAGACATGCGATAGTAAGGCGGTGGAGGCCGTATTCACCTCAACGCCTACTGCATTGACGCAATCCTCAACCACGACCTCGAGGGATTGTCCGAGCGCTCGTTGATTGACGTCGTGCTGATATTGCCCTACGCCTATGGCCTTGGGTTCGATTTTGACCAGCTCTGCCAGCGGATCCTGCAGTCGGCGGGCAATTGATACAGCCCCGCGCAGCGATACATCCAGATCGGGAAGTTCATGGCTTGCCAGTTCAGATGCCGAATAGACAGAGGCACCTGCCTCTGAAATAGTGATGCTGTCAAATTTGAGTTTTGGGTGTTTTTCCTTGAGTGTGCGTACCCTGCAGGAGCAGCAAGTAATAAATCACGCAGATTTTCGGCAAATACACGGATCGCCTCCTGTTCGGCCTGCTCGCGCAGGCTGCCAACGATCTCGGTTTCAAAGGTAGGGAGCATGCGGACCCGCCAAGTCCAACGACAGGTCTCTGCGAGCCACTGTTCGCGGGGGCTTGCAGGGGCCTTGAGATTAATGCGCAGGCGCAAAAACTGGGCAATTTGCTGGACAGTAGGATAGGGGTCCTGCTGCTCCTTTTCGGGTTCGAGGCCCAAACGCAGTCTCAGAATATCCTGACTGCGTCCGCGCAATATGGCCAATAAACGATGGGAAGGAATGCTTTTGACTGGCTCGGAAAAATCGAACCAATCACGGAAATTGCGCCCCTCTTGTTCTTTGCCCTCTACCACCTGAGCGTAAAGCCATCCATGCTGCCAGAGATAATCCCTGAGTTGGGCCCGTAAGTCTGCATCCTCGGCAAAGCGTTCTGCTAAGATGTCACGCGCACCGTCGAGTACTGCTTTGATAGAATCAAAGGGTTTGTCCCGCAGGAACTGCTCGGCAACCTGCTCTGGCTCAGCATGTACCTCATCCAAGAGGGTATCAGCCAGAGGCTGCAGGCCGGCCTCGATAGCAATTTGGGCGCGGGTGCGTCGTTTGGGACGGTAGGGCGCATAGAGGTCCTCATTTTCGCGTGCCAGCAATGCGTTGTATTCTGCTTCCAGTGCTTCGGTACCCATAAAATACAAGGGTATGGGTTGGCTACCAAAGTCTGCATAAAAGCTTAGGCTTTCAGAGAGGGTGCGGCCTAATTGTGTAGGCATGGTTGGTTTGTGTATGCCCAGGGCATGTGCAATATTGGTGGCCTCTTGGAGCTCTTCTAACGGCCTCCAGCTCATCAGTGAGTTGGGCTTGTTTGATTGCGTCCTGTTCCAGAGTATGGGTGATTTTAGCTTCTTTATCAGCCTGATACGCCGTACGTAGGGAGATTAGCTGACGATCAAGCTGGTCGATTTTGTTGTTGAGTGTTTCCACCCCGTCAATATTTCCAGGGTACTCTAGGCTTAGCCGCACAAAATGGGTGGCCACTGAGCCGTCAGGCTCTGCATCGGGGCGAGTCAGAGTAAAAGCTTTTTCATTAAAGCGCTCAAAGCTTTGTTCTAAAGAGGATTCGGGATTGCCTAGGGGCTCAAAGAGTTCAGTGTTTTTTCTGAAAAAACGCAGGCGGTTGTCATAAGAGTCTAGTTCTGACCCGACATCATAAAGGGTGCGTGTTGGGCTGATTTTGAGAATGTCAGCAGAATTTAGGATTTCTAGGTTTTTTAAGGCTTGCGGCGCGAAGCTCTGATTGCACCCGATAAACAGGTGTGGCTACAAACTGCACATAGAGTACGGAAAGTAAAGCAAATACTGCAGTGATTGCGATGATCAGCTTTTTACGTGCTCAGAGGACTAAAGCAAGTTCAAATAGATTTATCTCATCGTTGTTGTTGGAGGGATGGAGGTATTTTTCGGTATTTGACATGCCTTTTATGTATCTTATCTTGTCTAAAGGTTATGGGAAGTAAAAAAAGAAACAGAATTATAACACTTCATCAATATGTATTTTAAGGTTTTGGTTGAATTCTTTAGATTGGCAATAATCAATGATTTGCCTTGACTTTCTCTCTGGCTTATGGGTGAGCTCTTTTTTATCAGATTATTCCTACACCAAACTCGGATAAGGCTGACAGTCTAATGCTCTGTGCTTATCTACACTTTTTGTTGTGTTTAAAACAAATAGTGGTTGTCAGCTATGAAAGAGGGTTTATATTCTGCACCGCAGGCAGATATTAAATTTGTTTTGCGTGATGTGTTGCAGGTCGAGGAGGCGCTGGGTACATACGCGCCTGGGGCATTGGTGGATCAAGAGACCTTAGAGCAGATTATTGAGGGCGCAGATCGCTTTTGCAGTGGTTTGTTGGCACCTTTGAATCGTTCGGGTGATCTAGAGGGCTGCGTCTATCAGGACGGTACGGTCACTGCTCCGCAGGGGTTTCGAGAGGCGTATCAGCAGTATATAGAGGGGGGTTGGTCCGGGCTATGTGCTAAAGAGACCGATGGCGGTCAGGAGTTACCCATGATTACTTCGGCCATTATGGGCGAGATGCTGGGAGGCAGTAATATCTCTTGGGCGTTGTATCCGCGTTTGTCCGAGGGGGCGTACCGTTGTGTGGTGGCCAATGCCAGTCCCGAGATTCGTCAGCGCTTTGCTCCTAAACTGGCCAGTGGCGAGTGGACCGGTACGATGTGTCTGACCGAGTCAGGGGCCGGGACGGATTTGGGTTTACTTAAAACCCGCGCGGTCCCCAAGGGTGATGGGACGTATGCCATTGAGGGAACAAAGATTTTCATTTCCTCTGGGGACCATGACTTTACTGACAATATCATTCATTTGGTGTTGGCTCGGTTGCCCGATGCGCCGGCAGGGACCCGTGGGATTTCTTTGTTTGCGGTGCCTAAAAACCATGTGGATGCCCAGGGGCAGGTGGGTGCGCTGAATAATGTTTTCTGTGATGGCATCGAAGAAAAAATGGGGCTCCATGGGAATGCCACCTGTGTGTTGCGCTTTGAGGGCGCGCAAGGGTATTTGATTGGCGAGGAAAACCGCGGTTTGGCGGCCATGTTTGTGATGATGAATACGGCTCGCATAGGGACGGGTATTCAAGCCCTAGGTATTAACGAGTGGGCCTATCAAAAGGCGGTGGCCTATGCCTATGAGCGGGTGCAGTCGCGCGCACCGCAGGCTATTTTAAGCAAACAATTTGAGCCTTCAGCCATTATTGAGCAACCCGATGTGCGACGCATGCTGATGAAGCAAAAGGTCTGGGCTGAAAGCGCGCGCATGTTTTTGTACTGGTTGTCTTTGCAGCTGGATTACGAGCAGCGGGGCACTGAGGAAGAAGTGCGGGCTCAGGCGGGTGGGTTTTTATCCTTGTTGACCCCCATTGCCAAGGCCTTTGTCTCGGATAATGCACTGGAGTCTGTGAATCTGTCCATGCAGGTCCATGGAGGCAGTGGTTATATCGATGAGACAGGGGTTGAGCAGTTATTGCGCGATGTGCGGATTTTGCCGATTTATGAGGGCACAAACGGCGTGCAGGCCTTTGATCTGCTGGTGCGCAAGGTGATTGCTGATGAGGGCCATCGGTTGCAGCAGTTTTTTGCGTTGATTGACGCTTTGGTTCAGTCTCATACGGCTGACTCGCAGGCCCAGCAGTATGGTCAGCAGGTGCAGGCCTTGACACAGCGTGTCACTGAGTTATTGCCCGAGCTAATTCAAGCCTATGCCCAGGACCCTGCCCAGGTGGCATTTGTAGCCGCTGATTTTCTACGTGTGGTGGGGCATATCGTTTACGGTTATTTTTGGTTGCGTGTGCTGCAGGTGGTGGCCTCGCGTGCTGCGGACGATACCTTGAGGCAGGAGAAAACAGCTGCTGCGGCGTTTTATTTTCAATATATGTTTGTCGAGGTTGAAACGTGCATGCAGCGGTTATCAGCCTCCGCTGCAGCGATTCATGGCCCCCATGCTTTGCCGTGTCGATAACTGAAGGTAGGGGGAGGGGCATGTCAACATCGCAAACACTGGCTTATTGGTTAGAGGCTGATTTATCGACTGCGCAAAAGATTCGGGATTTTGAGCAGGTACCCCTGGCTGAGCGGGGTCTGCCTGATAGCGTTTATGAGCTGTTATTAAATAGCTGTGCGCAGGATCCAGAGGCCGATGCAGTGGTGTTTTTCACTGATCCTGAACGCTGTGCACAGACGCAAACGGTGCTGAGCTATGCTCAGCTGCGGGCGCGGGTCGCGCAGTTTGCAAATTTATTACGGGCTTGCGGGGTAGCCGAGGATACGGGGGTGTCGCTGCTGTTGGCTAATACCCCGGACTGTTTGGTGGCTTTTCTGGCAGCGCAGTCAGTGGCGGTGGCCAATCCGGTGAATTGGATGTTGGAGCCGGCAGCGATCGCCGCTATTTTGCAGCAGGCGCAAACGCGGGTGTTGTGTGCTTATGTGGGCAATGATCAGCTGAGCTTTTGGGACAAGATCCCACAGATCATTGAGCTGTACCCGCCGCTGCATACGGTCATTTGTTTGGATGAGTTTGGGGATGCCACACGGCTGTCTGCTGTGGATAAGTCATTGCCTCGGGGGGTGCAGTATCTCAGCTATGTAGAGAACCGCGCAGCGTACAGCGATGTGTTAGATGTGTCCACGCTGCCGCGTGGACAGGCGTTGACAGCGTTATTTCCTACCAGTGGGACGACGGGGGCCCCGAAACTGATCCCGCATACCCATGATATGGCTGTGCAAGCCGCGTGGCTAAGTGCGTTGACGGTGGGCATGCGAGCAGGTGAGTCACGGCTATGTGCGACGCCGCTTTTTCATGTGGTGGGTATTTATTCCGGTTGTTTGGCCACACTGGCGCACGGTGCACGGGTGATTTTTCCGACCGCAGCGGGTTGGCGACACCCGCGGCTCATTCCTAATTTATGGTCGGTGGTTGAAGCCTTATCGGTTAATTATCTAAGTGTGGTGCCGACTATTTTGAATCAGTTGGTTCAGATGCCGGTCAATCGCGAGACGATCCGTAGTTTGCGGGCGGTGACCTCGGGATCAGCCCCCTTGTCCCATGCCATTGCACAGCGCTTTGAGCAGTTGACAGGGCTGGCGGTGCGCGAGGGTTATGGGCTGACGGAAACGACCTCGGCGGTGATGATGAATCCTGCCCGGGGGGTGACCAAAGTGGGCTCATCAGGACTGTTGTACCCCTATCATCGGGCCTGGTTACGGCCCCTGGATGTGTCGCCTGGCGATGAGCAAGGGCGTGTCAATGGGGGGTCAGCCCAGGCGGTTGAACAGCCGCTGGGGATTGCCGATTGGGCTGGTGTGTCCGAGCAGGCTGGTGAGCTGGTGCTCAGTGGGCCGCAGGTGGCTGAGACGCCTTTATATACCGGGGATTTGGCGCGCATTGATGAGGACGGCTACCTATGGATTGTGGGCCGACTCAAGGATGTGATCATTCGTGGGGGTCATAATATCGACCCTAAGATGGTTGAGGATGTGTTTTATCAGCACCCCCAGGTACTGGATGCTGTGGTGGTGGGGCAGCCCGATGCTTATGCCGGGGAAATCCCGGTGGTTTATGTCCAACCTAAAGAGGGGG
>CALKIR010000064.1 GCA_937995985.1 uncultured Alcaligenaceae bacterium | reverse complement strand
GTCACCAATGGGGCATGCTGTTCAATCAAATCGCGAAGGCGGAAAAGCATGACACAAATAAATCAGGAATAACCTACTTAGCCAATCTACTGGTCTTTTGTTTGCCCCAATAAACCATGCACCTTTAATGCCAAACTCAGCCTATCGTTTACCCCTAACTTGCTAAACACAGAGCTTAAATGGGCACGCACCGTACGCTCGGTAATTGCTAAATCTTGCGCAATATGCTGGTTGGTATGCCCCAAGGCAGCCCGCTGCGCCACATCAATCTCACGAGGAGTTAAACCGCTTGCCCATTCCATCGTTGTTTCCGGCACTCGCGCACCAATTTGAGATAACAAACGACTCAACAAACTCGCTCCTAGCCAAACCTGTCCTTCAAGCACATGTGACAACACACGATGCCACTGCGCAGGGCTACTATAAGCATGCACATAAGCCTTAGCCCCCATGACTATGGCCCGTTGCCCTTCAGGATCATTGGGTCTAAGACTTGCAACCAATACTAAATGTTCTTGAAAAAAACGCTGCCACTCTGCATCATCCCAATGGATACACTCTACATCCACAATTACCAACTGTTCTTGTGCTTGGTCAGTTAATTCCTGAATACTTTTGATGGCTGTAGTTACAAATTGAGCGTTCTTAATTCCTTCTAAATGTTGAATTAAATAAGGGTCATGACTTAACAAATATACTTTTACTTTAGACATAATTTCTCCTAATGGCCCTTAATACGCTAACGCTCTACAAAAGCATTTTCTCGCGCTCTTAAAATGGGTTTAAGCAAGTACTGCAACACCGTGCGTTTACCTGTCAATATATGCACATCAGCCATCATGCCAGGGATAATAGGCTTTTCTTCATCCCCTAAAAAAGCACTTTTCGTACGCACATCGGCTACATAATAGGTATTGCCCTGTTCATCAACTAAGGTATCGGCACTAATTTGCTCAACCTCACCATCTAACCCACCATATACAGTGAAGTCATACGCAGTAAACTTCACGCTGGCCTGCTGCCCAGGCCGAATAAAACCAATATCTCGAGGATTAATACGAACCTCTAACAACAAAGAATCGTCAGAAGGCACGATCTCCAAAATATCGTGACCGGGCTGTACCACCCCACCCAATGTATTCGCATGCAAAGTCTTTACCACCCCACGAACAGGAGAGCGTATTTCAGCCAAACGCACCCGATCGGCTAACCCAACCTGACCCTCAAGTAAAGTAGCTAAACGCGCCCGCGTTTCAGAAAGTTCAGAACGAGCCTCATTTCTAAATACAATTTCTGTTTCCCTCAAACGCTTCTCTGCTTCTTGGATAGCAGCTTCAATACGATCGATCTGCGCGGTATAAGCTTTTTGCTCGCCACAATACTTCGCCACATCCCGCTGCAACCGTAAAATATCTACTTGAGACACCGCTCCGGACTCTAACAATGGCCGAGTCATACGCAGCTCTTGAGAAGTAATGCCACAGCTTTGGGCCGCTTGCTCACGATTGGCTTCTGTTTCACGTAACTCTTCTTGACGCTGCTTGAGCTGCTCCTGAGCGATAGCCAAACTATTTTCTAGCTCCTGCGAACGGCTCTCCCAAATGCGCACCTCCATATCCGCTAACTCAGGCGCCTCGAGCACAACCTCACTAGGAATCTCAATCACCTCTCCATCAGCCAATGCTAATAGACGTGCGGCCTTGGCCTTGAGTGCTAAAATTTCCGCCTCGGTTTCTCCCAAAGTTGAAGAAAACCGCGTGGGATCAATACGCAACAACACATCCCCTTCGTTGACCAACTGCCCTGGCCGCACCATAATTTCCTCAACCACCCCCCCATCTAAGCTTTGCACTACCTGCACCTTACGCGAGGGCACGACCTTTCCCTCGCCACGCACCACCTCATCAATCCAAGCATGATAGGCCCAAATAATTAATCCAATAACTACCAAGATAGATAACCAAACCAACAGACGTGAACCGCGCATGGTTTGCTTTTTCAATAGGTCATTTATATCCATCGCGTTTAGCTCCTACGCTGACCAATACGACGCTCCCGTAGCGCTGCAATCACTTGTTCTTTTGGCCCATCCGCAACAATACGCCCCTCATCAATCACAATTAAGCGATCAACCAACTCCAGCAAAGGCATGCGGTGCGTAATCAAAAAAACTGTTCTTTGCTCACAAATTGGCTTTAACTGCTGACGCAACGCCAACTCACTTTGATTATCCATATTGCTACTGGGCTCATCCAAAATAAGCACCGAAGGATTATTTAATAACGCCCTGGCCACAGCAATAGACTGCCGCTGCCCTCCGGATAATGACTCTCCCCGTTCGCTAATCACCATGTCATAGCCTTCAGGATGCTGTGCAGCAAAATAATCCACGCCCGCTATTTTGGCAGCCTCTAACATCTGCTCATCCGTAGCAAAAGGAGCCCCCATCATCAAATTTTGTTTTAATGTCCCATAAAAAAGCACCGGATCCTGAGACACATAGCCCATTGAGCGACGCACATCTATAGGATCGATTTGTCGATGATCGACCTTATCGATCAACACCGTTCCCTCGGTAGGCTGATACAGTCCTAAAATCAGCCGTGCAATGGTGGTCTTACCACTACCAATTCGGCCAATAATGCCTACTCGCTCACCAGCCTGTACTTTAAAGCTCACCCCATCTAAGGTGGGACGCCCTGCGTCAGGATAGGTAAAGCTCACATTGTTAAACTCCACCTCACCCTGCAACAAAGGACGCGGTAAAAAACTAGTTCCCAACTCATGCTCTGCCGGCAGCTGCATATACCGATCAATAGCAGATAAAGACTGACGCGCATTGTAATATTGCATCATCAATCCAGCTAACGGCCCCAGCGAAGACAAACTACGCCCTGCAAGCATTGAAGAAGCAATAATTCCCCCTAATGACAACTCTGCGGCAGAAACCAAATACACCCCAATAATAACCACAGAAACAGTGACTATTTGCTGCACAAACTGTATAAAACTAACCGTTGCTGAAGTAACCGCCCGTATTTTCAAATTAATAGCAGCGATGTCTCGAGTACTCTCTTCCCAACGTTGCTGAGTTCTGCCCTGAGCATTGAGCACTTTCACTGTTTCTAAGCCCGCTAATGACTCGACAAGCACAGCATTTCGCTGTGCACTTGCCTTAAAAAGATCCCCGCTTAATTTACGAATGCGCCACTGAGAAAAAACAGAAACAACCAAAACCAATACTGCTGCAATGGCCGGAGGCAACATCAAATAAGGGGACAGCCACCCTAACACGGCTAAAAACAAAAACAAAAAAGGCAAATCCACAAAAGTGGTCAGACTGGCTGAAGCAATAAAATCGCGAACGGCCTCAAAAGAGCGCAAATTAGCAGCAAAAGCCCCGACAGAAGAGGGACGGTTATCCAAACGAATATCCAGTACCCGCTCCATAATCCGCGCAGAAACATCGATATCAACCTCACTGCTGGCCTTATCCACAACTCGGGCGCGGACCACCGTTAGAATCCAATTAAAAAATAAAGCCAGAATCAGCCCTGATGCCATAACCCATAAGGTCTCAAAAGCCTCATTAGGCACCACGCGGTCATACACATTTAAAGTAAATAAGGGCATCATGATCGCAAATACATTGATCAATAACGCGGCCCCTAAAGCATCTCGGTATAACCGCCAATTTGCAAATACAGACACCCAAAACCAATTTTTTTGTTCTGAGTCCTTAATTCCCTCACTTGCCCGAGATTCCACATAAAAATGGGGCTGTACAACAATCATTAATCCATCATATTGATCGACTAATTCTTGAAAAGGAATGGATACCGGAGTACTCCCCTCGGGATAACTGACCAGCGCCTCGTGGGCATCGTATTCATAAAGAACGCAGGTACGCCCATTCGTTAATACTAAAATAACAGGCAAAACAGCTTGGGGAATATCTTTTAATTTGCGCCGCACTATGGTTGATTGACAACGCACACGTCCCACCGCCCGCTGCACCAAGTCTAAGCTCAGTACATCATTTTTAAGCGGCAAACCCACCGTCAATTGCTGTGCACTGGCATCAATGCCATGAAATTTAACGACCTGAACCAAACTGCTTAATAGCGGGTCATCATGAGTGACATGTGGTGGCAACTGTTGTGCATTGAGACTGCTTTGATTTGCCATAACTGTACCTACCTTAGAGGTGTTGAAGGGAGCACATATCAGAGAGGCAGCTCATCATCCTCTTCATCAATGAGATTTAACCCATGCCGTAACTGCTCTCGAGTCAATTTACGCTCTTGAAGTTTTTCTAATGCCCGTGGAGGAAGATCAGTCAGACGAATCACCCCTTGTTCGATCAGAGTATCAATCAAATCCTCAAGGACTCGGATAAACTCTATATCCGACTCTGATAAACGCCTTCTTAACTCGTCATCCATAATCTTCCTCCTTGGCCTGATAACATCACCCCCCTAGTTCCAACCCGAGTTTCTCAAAATTGGCGGTTGGTTCCCGGTACGGTATTCCACATGAATAGGCTCAATATTACTCAAATCAGGCATCGGTGCTGTACATGCAGCAATACTTTCCTCAGGCAAAACCAACGATTCTATTTCTTCGGGCATTTCGTTATAAGGCTCTGCCAAATTCAAAGCATTTAATAAACGATGCGCATAAGTCAGCCAGCGTAATTGTGCTAACTTAAGATCATAACGTGCATTGGCCAATGCACGGCGTGCATCGAATAGCTCATTTTCTGTATCTAATAAATCAAGCAAAGTGCGTTGCCCAATCTGGAACTGCTGCATATAAGCCACTCGTACCTTAGAGGTAGCTAACTCATGCTGCTCCAGAAAAGGTATTTGCTCTTGCAAACGGTGGATATTATTCCAAGCTATTGTTAATTCTTGTTGTACATTACGACACGTATAATCACGCACCTCTTGAGCTGCATCTTTCTGAGCTAAAGTTTGGCGAATACGAGCGCTATCACTCCCACCGCGGAAAATGTTATAGCTCATCAACAACTGCACACTTGAGCTGCGCCCATTGGTACTATCGGTCACATAAGGCGGCTCATTTTTATCACGCCCTGTTGAAGCCCGCAATTCCAAAGTAGGAGCCAACCGACCACGAGCAGATCTCACCCCTGATTCTGCCGCCTGAACAAATGCCTGCTTGGCTAAAATGGAGGGATTGACCTGTAAAAACTGTGCAAAATTATCAGGCTGTTGGGGGATGTAGCTATTGGCATCAAAATCATCAATTAACACTGCAGGGGCAGGATGTCCAACAATGCGCCGATAGCGTTGCTCCACATCATTTAAATTGCCTGCTTCGGTCATTAAATTACTTTGTGCTAAAGCTTGACGACCGTGGGCCTGCTCCAAGTCTACCCCACGCCCTACCCCAGACATTTGCCGCTCTTCTATTTGCTTAAAAATATTCAAATGCAAATCATAGTTCTCACGTGCCAACGCAACCATTTCACGATAACGTTGCACATCTAAATGCGCCTGAGCAGCCTCAAAAGCCACCGAATCAACCGTTTCCATCAACTCAAAATAATTGCCTAGTTTTTCCAAGCCCAGCTGACGGACCAAGTTAAGGGTGGAAAACCCATCAAAAATTAGTTGGCGCAAATTCAGACCATAACCCCGTCTATTCCAATCCGTGGAAGACTTATGACGCCACTCACGCCCAACCCATCCTTGAGCATTAATTTCGGGCAATAATTCCCCACGACTCACATTTTGCCCCTCAAGCGCTGAATGAAAGTCCTTATACATCGCACCGATATGAGGGTTTGTCATAATTGCCCGCTCTACCGATTCAGATAAAGTCCTGGCTTGCTCCTCTTGCGCTTGAGCCCACGCTGACTGCCCGAAAAAAGCAACGGCCCCACATGCGCTTACCATTATTTTTAAAAGCTTTCGCATATCTTTTTCCTGTGCAAACCTCTGTGATTAACAAAACATGAAACACTCTACTATCCACAAGAAGCCGCACTAAGCGCATGCAATACAATGGACCATAAGACGCAAAGCACAGCTTCTAGAGATATGCCTAAGCTGATAGGCATAGAAAGCAAAATAGCTGAAAAAGCCTACACGTCCACACAGCAAAGCACCTCCTTTGAATCGCCAAGACTCAAAAGAGAACCAAACAATTTATAGACGTGATAACAATCTGAAAACCTATGACATGGCCTGTTCTGCTTGTTGGCAAGGCGGAGCTACAGGCTTCTGGCCTGTATTCTTGAAGCATAACCTTGCGTCTTCGCGGGTTTTTTTATATTTCTTTTACACCCAGGCACATTCTATCACTGATAGCTAAATTTTTCTTTCTTCAAACTCATTACGCCATTAAAAAATGGTAAATTTCTGATAAGAGCCAATCCTTTCGCTTATTTTCTCTCCTCGAGCACCAATACACTGCCGCAATTCTTAAAAATTGAGCTTTTCCCCTATCAACAAAAGCTGATAAAGCATAAAATCAAAGCAAAACTCAAACCATTACTTAGACAAAGAGGAGCAGCATGTACGAACACCTAGCCCTATATATTAATGGCGAATTCCTTAGTGGTGACGGACGTTCCACCCAAGATATTATTAACCCTTCTACCCTAGAGGTTTTAGGAACACTGCCCCATGCCACCGAGCAGGATCTCGATAATGCCTTGCAAGCCGCTCAAACTGCCTTTGAAAGTTGGCGTCACAGCTCGCCTATGGAGCGCTCAGAGATTCTACGCAAAGTCGCCCAAATGAGCCGCGACCAAGCAGAAGAAATTGGCCGCAATATCACCCTAGACCAAGGCAAACCGCTACACGAAGCCATTGGAGAAGTCAAAAGCTGTGCCGATCATGCAGACTGGCATGCCGAAGAATGTCGTCGTATCTATGGGCGCATTATTCCTTCCCGTCGCCCTCATATTCGGCAAATGGTCATTCGCGAGCCTATTGGCGTTTGTGCTGCCTTTACCCCATGGAATTTCCCTTATAACCAAGCCATCCGCAAAATCTGTGCTGCTATTGGAGCAGGATGCACCATCATTATTAAAGGCCCCGAAGACTCACCAAGTGCAGTAATGGCTATTGCTCGCATGTTCCACGAAGCTGGCCTCCCCAAAGGAGTACTCAATGTGGTCTGGGGCGTTCCTGAAAAAATTTCAGATAAATTGATCCGCTCTCCCATCGTACGCAAAGTATCCTTTACTGGCTCAGTTCCAGTTGGAAAACAACTGGCAGCCTTAGCTGGAGCCCATATGAAGCCCATTACTATGGAGCTAGGCGGACATTCCCCCGTAATTGTATTTGAAGATGCGGACATCGAGCGTGCCGCCAAACAACTGGCCTATTTTAAAATTCGCAATGCAGGCCAAGTATGTATCTCACCCACCCGCTTTTATATTCATCGTGATGTCTTTGAGCCCTTCAAAGATATATTTACTGCCACCCTAGCCAAAATTCAGGTTGACGACGGACTAAAAGAAGGAACTGACATGGGTCCTTTGGCTCATGAGCGCCGGGTTGCAGCCATGCAACAATTTGTAGATGATGCCACCCAAAAAGGCGCTCAAGTCTTACTCGGAGGACGCAGAAAAACCGATCAAGAAGGATATTTTTATCTGCCCACTGTCCTCATCGATGTCCCCAAAGAGGCCAAAATCATGCTCGAAGAGCCCTTTGGTCCCATCGCGCCCTTGGTCCCCTTTACAGATCACCAAGAAGTAATTCGTGAAGCCAATAGCCTGCCCTATGGGTTGTCTTCTTATGTATTTACCAACAGCTTACAAACAGCTCATATGGCTTCTACTGAAATTCAAGCGGGCATGGTCAATATCAATCACTTTGGCAGCGCATTGCCAGAAACCCCCTTTGGAGGTATTAAAGATAGTGGTATTGGTAGCGAAGGAGGTCAAGAAACCTTTGATGGGTACCTAGTAACCAAATTTGTAACCCAAGTTTAATCCCACAACACAGATAAAAAAAACCGGTGCAAAAAGCACCGGTTTTTTATTGCTCTCAAGCGGAGCTGTCTTACGCCACATGGCCCCCTACTTAGATGCGGGCAGGGGTGACCAGACGTACGACGCGCCAAGACTTATTGCGGCTAATAGGACGCCCCTCAGCAATCTCAACGATATCGCCCTCGTTGTACTGATTCTCCTCGTCATGCGCTTGGTATTTACGCGAACGAACGATAATCTTGCCATACAAAGGATGCTTGACACGGCGATCCACTTGTACAACAACGGTCTTATCCATCTTGTTGCTGACTACGCGTCCACGCAACGCGCGCTGCCGCTTTTCCTTTCCGGGATTGGTTTGTGTATCAGTCATATTAATTTCCTACCTTCTCAGCCTTTTTCTCGGTCATGATGGTACGAACACGAGCGATGTCGCGACGCACCTGTTTGAGTTGGCTGGTGTTGGTAAGCTGCTGAGTGGCACTTTGCATACGCAAATTAAACTGTGCCTTGAGCAGGCTCTCGAGCTCTTGTTGGAGCTCTTCTTGGGTTTTATTACGCAATTCACTGGCTTTCATAACGTTCTCCTTAGCCTAGATTACGTGTGACGAAAGTAGTCGTCACGGGTAATTTAGCAGCAGCTAAACGGAAAGCCTCGCGCGCGAGTTCCTCGCTGACCCCTTCCATTTCGTACAAGACGCGACCGGGTTGAATTTCAGCCACCCAAAACTCTGGGTTACCCTTACCGCTACCCATACGAACCTCAGCAGGCTTTTCTGAAATAGGCTTGTCGGGGAAAACACGTATCCAAATACGTCCACCACGACGAATATGACGGTTAATCGCACGACGCGCGGCCTCGATTTGGCGGGCAGTTAAGCGTCCGCGGCTGGTGGCTTTCAAACCAAACTCGCCAAAGGACACCTGAGTGCCACGCGTTGCCAAACCTTTGTTGCGGCCTTTGTGCTCTTTGCGATATTTTCTACGAGCTGGTTGCAACATTATTTATCTCCTTCTGGGGCTGCGGCTTGGCGACGATGGCCACGCCCACGGCGACGGCCCTCAGGGCGCTCACCACGTGGACGACGATGGCGTCTTTCGTCAGGGGCTGGGCCTTCGGCGGGGATTTCGCCACCGGGCAGAAGCTCGCCCTTGTATACCCAAACCTTGATACCAATAATTCCGTAAGTAGTATGAGCTTCGGCTGTACCATAATCGATATTGGCACGCAATGTATGCAAGGGCACACGGCCTTCGCGATACCATTCAGTACGTGCAATTTCAATACCATTTAGACGCCCAGAGCTCATAATTTTGATGCCCTGCGCACCCAAACGCATTGCATTTTGCATTGCGCGCTTCATGGCACGACGGAACATAATACGACGCTCGAGCTGCTGCGCAATTGAATCAGCAATGAGCTGTGCATTAGTTTCCGGCTTACGGATCTCTTCGATGTTTACGTGAACTGGTACGCCCATGAGCTTTTGTAGCTCGACCTTGAGCTTTTCGATGTCCTCACCACGCTTGCCAATCACAACCCCCGGACGAGCGGAGTGAATAGTGATGCGGGCGTTTTTAGAAGGACGCTCGATAACTACACGGCCTACAGAGGCGTTCTTTAATCTTTTCTTTAGGTATTCGCGCACGCGGATATCGTCGATCAGCATGGAGCTGTACTCATTATGGTCAGCATACCAGCGTGAACTCCAATTGCGGTTTACCGCGAGGCGGAACCCAATCGGGTTAACTTTTTGTCCCATTGTGACTCCCTTATGCGCCTACCTTGACCACAATGTGGCAGGTTTGCTTTTCAATTCGGGTACCGCGGCCTTTGGCGCGTGCGGCGAAACGTTTCAACGAAGTGGCTTTGTCAACGTAAATTTCTTTGACGCGCAACTCGTCGATATCGGCACCATCGTTATGCTCGGCATTAGCAATTGCAGACTCAAGTACTTTCTTGATAATGCCAGCGGCTTTCTTTGGAGAGAACGTAAGAATATTTAATGCCTGCTCTACAGGCTCTCCGCGAATCTGGTCGGCGACCAAGCGGGCTTTTTGAGCAGAGATACGTACTCCACGAACTTTTGCTGTGGTTTCCATCGCTTATCTCCGTGACTTTTTATCTGCCACATGCCCCTTGAATGTGCGGGTTAAGGCAAACTCGCCAAGCTTATGACCGACCATATTCTCGTTGATATATACAGGAATATGCTGACGGCCATTATGTACGGCAATGGTCAACCCGACAAACTCGGGTAGGATGGTTGAACTACGCGACCAAGTTTTAATGGGTCGCTTGCTGTTGCCCGCGATAGCAGCTTCTACTTTTTTAAGTAGAGACGCATCTACAAACGGGCCTTTCTTAATTGAACGTGCCATAGTACTTGCCCTTTATTTGCGTTTGCGACGCGAGACAATCATTGAATTAGTACGCTTATTGCGTCGGGTGCGATACCCTTTGGCTGGTGTGCCCCATGGGCTAACAGGCTCGCGTCCCTCGCCTGTACGACCCTCACCACCACCGTGGGGGTGATCGATGGGGTTCATCGCCACACCTCGTACGCCTGGACGGCGACCGCGCCAACGCGATGCACCGGCCTTTCCGATTTGACGCAAGCTATGGTCTTCGTTGCTGACACTACCAATGGTCGCACGACAGTCAATATGAATGCGACGAACCTCTCCGGAACGCAAGCGCACCTGAGCATAAGCCCCATCACGAGCAAGCAATACAGCGCTTGCACCAGCGGAACGAGCGATTTGCGCCCCTTTACCAGGCATCATTTCGATGCAGTGAATGGTTGCGCCAATTGGAATATTGCGAATGGGTAATGCATTACCAGGACGAATTGGTGCGTCTTGGCCAGACATAACCGTATCACCCACCTGCAGACGACGCGGTGCAATGATGTAACGACGCTCACCGTCGGCATAACACAATAAAGCAATATGTGCACTACGGTTTGGATCATATTCCAAACGCTCTACGCGAGCAGGAATACCGTCCTTGGTGCGTCTAAAGTCAATAATACGATAATGTTTTCTGTGCCCACCGCCGCGAGAACGTACGGTAATGCGACCATGGTGGTTACGACCCGAGCTGCGTGTTTTTTTGCTCAGCAAAGGACCGTAAGGAGCCCCACGATGAAGCTCTTTGTGTACGACCTTGACCATGCCGCGACGACCAGCAGACGTGGGCTTTACTTTAAGCAGTGCCATTTTAATTTACCTCGGTAAAGTCGAATTCCTGGCCGTCTTTAAGGCGCACATACGCTTTACGCCCGTGGCGGCGACGTCCTTCAAAGCGTCCAAAGCGCTTTGGCTTACCTTTTTGGTTGAGTACTTGAACAGACTCGACCTCTACATCAAAGAGCATTTCTACTGCCGCTTTGATCTCAGACTTGGTAGCATCCAATGCCACGTGGAAAACGACCTGTTGATTGTTCTCTGCTACAATCGTTGCCTTTTCTGTCACGACTGGAGCCAGGATGACTTGATATAAGCGTTCTACGTTCATCCTAAAATCTCCTCGATTTGGGCGATGGCGGGCTTGGTGATCAGCACTTTTTCATAGTGTATCAACGACAGGGGATCGACATCGCGTGGTTCCAACACAGCAACATTTGCCAAGTTGCGTGTCGCGAGGTATACATTTTCGTCAAAATTATCGGTGACAATCAATACGGAATCGAGCCCCATATCCTTGAGTTTTTGTGCAGCCAAGCGTGTCTTGGGTGCCTCAAGAGTAAAGGATTCGATAACAGCGATGCGATCATCGCGAGCAAGCTGCGACAAAATAGAACGCAAGCCCGCACGATACATTTTGCGATTGATTTTGTGGGTGTAATTACGCTCGGGGCTGCTAGGAAATACGCGACCACCACCACGCCATAGCGGGGAAGAGGCAGCGCCAGCACGCGCACGACCGGTACCCTTTTGACGCCAAGGCTTGCGGCCACTGTAACGAACCTCACTGCGATTTTTTTGCTTGCTGCTCGCAGTACGTGCATTGGCTTGGTATGCAACGACCAACTGATGCACCAGAGCTTCGTTAAACTCGCGCCCAAATACTACATCGGAAGCAGCGACTGTAGAAGCTGTTTGACCCTGATCATTCAGGAGCTTGAGTTCCATGGTTAGGCTCCTTTCTTGATGGCGGGACGCACTACAACATTGCTGTTTTTATGTCCGGGTACCGCACCACGAACGAGCAGCAAGTTACGCTCGGCGTCAACACGCACAATATCTAAATTTTGAATCGTACGGGTAACATTACCCATGTGACCAGCCATTTTCTTGCCCGGGAACACACGACCTGGGTCCTGAGCATGACCAATAGAACCGGGAACACGGTGGGATACTGAGTTACCGTGAGAGCGGCGCTGACCGCGGAAGTTATGACGTTTGATGGTACCAGCAAAACCTTTACCGATAGTGGTGCCTGTGACGTCGACCTTTTGGCCGGCTTCAAAGACGCTATCGACTTTGATTTCCTGACCCAACTCGTGATTTTCTAGCGCGGCAGGATCTAAACGGAACTCTTTGAGGACGCTGCCTGCCTCAATACCAGCCTTGGCAAAATGCCCGGCAGCAGGCTTTGTGACACGGGAAGCACGGCGAGTGCCAAATGCTACTTGAACGGCGGCATAACCGTCGACCTCTGGAGTCTTGATCTGGGCGATGCGATTATTAGATACGTCAATGACGGTCACAGGGATGGAATCACCCTCATCTGTGAAAATACGCGTCATGCCGACCTTACGCCCTACAAGACCTAGCCGCCATGCGGCAGATGCAGGTGTCGAGTTCGACATCTTTATTCTCCATTCCCAACTACGATTGGCTGGGGCTAATTTGTTTATTAATAAGACACTAAAATCTGTGCCAAAACCTACACTAATCTACAAATAGATTAAGCGTTAAAATATAACATAACTAAAAGGGGCAAAGCAAACAAAAAGGGGGATTCCCGCATAAAACAGCACTTTTATACAACCTTGAGGCCTTAATTTCCCCTTTTTTCCCCTTTGGCTCTAAACCGTATCTCTTTCTACTATAGAAAAACCAATATCAACAACCGGCTCTATTGTGGCTTCCCCCTCAGCTCGTGAAATGAGCATTTTAGCTGCTTGTAAACCAATTTCCTCGTCATTTATTTTCACTGTGGTTAATGCCGGTACGGTATAAGGAGCAATTTCCATATCGCCATAACCCATAACAGCGAGCCGATGAGGCACCTCAATACCCTTGGCCTGAGCTTCGTAAAGCACCCCTACTGCCACCGAATCGGAACTGCACACCACGGTATCCACATCAACCTGCTCGGCAATTATTCGTGCTAATGTTTCTCGCCCTGAAGCAACGGTGCCAGGTACTTGAACACTATAAGTATGCACAATGGGCTCCTGCCCCCCATAATCCTCATATAACTCTCTAATTCGGCGCTTAAACCCTGTAGCCCGCTGTCGACCACGCACATCATGACCAACAGCCAAAGCAAATTTACGTCTATTTCTTGACCACAAATATTCAGCAACAGCCTCTCCCACAGCATAATGGGAAAAGCCAACCATCATATCCAACGGGTCTGTGCCCATCTCCCAAACCTCAACAACTGGAATGCCAGCCACTTGAAGTTTACGCTTGGCCGCCTCTGAAGTAATACGCCCCGTAATCACCACCCCATCGGGACGGCGGCCAATAATAATATCTAATAATTGTTCTTGATGGCTATTATCATAGCCTGTTTGTCCCAACATGACCTGATAACCGGCCTCGGTGACATAATCCATTAATACCTGCACCGATCTCAAAAAAGGAGAGCCTGCAATGGTTGGCAACAGCACCACAATTAGTCGACTGCGGTTGGATTTTAAATTTCCGGCTAAAAGATTAGGCACATACCCCAACTCATCAACCACAGCCTTTACCCGTGCGAGAGTTTTATCTGACACCAGCTCCGGCTTATTTAATGCCCGTGATACGGTAATAATAGAAACACCTGCGGCTTTGGCAACATCACTTAGGGTGATACTTTGTGAACTGCGTGCCGAACGCGAATTATGAGAACGCATTTTATTTGTCATCTTGTCTCATCCAGAAAGGTGCCCAATTTATTTGGCTATCCAATCATAGAGCACTATTTTATAACTATATTGTTTAGATTCTTTTTTACTCTTTTATAAGAATTATAACTATCAATAAAAAAGACTGAGTCTGGTTTCCCAATACTCAGCCTTTTTCTCTAACTGTCAGAAGACTTTTTACAGCAACCAATTACTGTAGTGCGATCTCTACATCGACGCCTGCTGGCAAGTCGAGTCGCATCAAAGCATCTACTGTTTTATCAGTAGGATCGACAATATCCATCAGCCGTTGGTGTGTGCGAATCTCCAACTGATCACGTGCGGATTTATCTACGTGCGGAGAGCTAAGCACATCATAACGACGAATGCGCGTAGGCAAAGGCACGGGACCACGAACTACTGCGCCCGTTCTTTTCGCCGTATCCACAATTTCTGCTGCGGATTGGTCGATAAGCTTGTAATCAAAAGCCTTGAGGCGGATACGGATTTTCTGACTTTTCATGAATATTCCTAAAGAACGAAATTTGGCGGAAGGTCATTCAAAACACCCTCCGCCAATAGCTTAAAGAGCTAGTTACTTAATGATCTTGGAGACCACACCAGCACCGACAGTGCGCCCACCCTCACGG
>CALKIR010000063.1 GCA_937995985.1 uncultured Alcaligenaceae bacterium | reverse complement strand
CTTGTAATGAGAAGGTCGGGGGTTCGACTCCTCTAGCCGGCACCATCTTTTCTTTATGACTCAAAAAAGGCACCCCATAAAGAGTGCCTAAAAAATTACTACCACGAGTCGCCATCCCAACCCTTAGCCAGTCTTATCCTCCGATTGTGGGAGAGGACGCACTGTCAATATCTGCTCGCTACGACCAAAAGGCCCTTGTTCATCGTGCAAAATAGCACTACTTAGACCAATACCATCGGTCCCATACTGCTGTGTAGCCTCTATACCTAACCAACGGCCTACCGGCTGTCTGTACATATGTATTTGCAAATCCAAATTTGGAAAAGACCAGCGCAGCCCTGTATCGCTTTGTCGGTGCGCTACCCCATTGGCCATATCGACCAAACACATCAAATGAGCAAAATCACTATCCTTGTGACCCGCTACCAACACCTTATCTGTATTTAACCATACGAGCCCTTGCCCAGGCCGATGGGCACTACTCTGTACGGCCTCTAAACTCTGAATAAACCCTCCTAACCAACCCTCTTGGCCCACCCAAGGCTGGCTTAGTTCATGAGGACCAACCACGGCCTGATCCTCTAGAGCAGCAATCTCGCCACTGTCTTGAGTCATCATGCGCCATGCTCGCGCCACCACACAAATGCGCCCGCGAATTTCCATCTGCGCCTCGACTAATTCAATCGTACGACCGGGCCGGATCATACGCACCCGCACCGTACACTCATCCCGATACATGCGACCAAAAATATCATAACTAATACGAGCCAACCGCATATCAGAGCGAGGAAAAAACTGCTCAATTTCAGCAGCAAGTAACCCACTCACTGGCCCCATATGCTGATCTTCTCCATTCCATGCGCCTTGAGCATGAATAGTAGGACGATACACACTCTGCACGAGCTGTTTTTCTCTATCAATATTCTTGGTGACAAGCTCGTAAAAAGATGACATTGATAATTACTCCTAAAAAAAACAACCTTCTCTGCTTTGGCTTACTCGCTTAGGCATCTGATTGAAATAAGTCGCGCGTATATACCTTATCCGCAACGTCACGAATCTCATCAGCCAAACGATTCGCCACAATAAGACTACTTTGCTGCTTAAAGGCAGCTAAATCATTCACAACTTTTGAGTTATAAAAATGACTGGCTCGTAATGCGGGCTCATACACAATTACCTCAAACCCCTTGGCCTTGAGACGCTTCATAATTCCTTGAATGGCTGAAGCCCTAAAATTATCACTGCCCTCTTTCATGACCAAACGATACACCCCAATCACATGATTAAAGGTCTCTTGAGCAATGCTGCTGGGGTAACCAGACTCAGAGTCGCTGTGCTCCGCAATATTTCTACGAGCCTGCGCCCAACGGGTTGCACGCAACTGTAACGATTTAATAATATCATCTGCAATAAAATCCTTTCGGGTTCTATTGGCATCAACAATAGCGCGGATTAAATTATTAGGCACATGACCATAATTAGCCAACAACTGCTTGGTATCCTTGGGCAAGCAATAGCCACCATAACCAAAAGACGGATTATTATAATGTCCACCAATACGCGGATCTAAACATACCCCATCAATAATCTGCCGCGTATCCAAGTCATGGCTTAATGCATAGGAATCCAGCTCATTAAAAAAGGCCACTCTCATCGCCAAAAAAGTATTAGCGAATAACTTAATGGCCTCAGCCTCTGTAGCATGGGTAAATAGCACAGGAATATCTTTTTTCTGCGCCCCCTGCACTAATAATTGTGCAAAAATGCGGGCACGCTCAGAATCCTCACCGATAATAATACGAGACGGGTGTAAATTGTCATACAGAGCCTGTCCTTCACGCAAAAACTCTGGAGAAAAAATAATCCTATCTGTATT
>CALKIR010000062.1 GCA_937995985.1 uncultured Alcaligenaceae bacterium | reverse complement strand
GCCAGCTTGTGAGTACCAAAAAGAGTTGAAAAAACATGGGTTACGCGCTGTTTTAATCAACACCCCTAATCAAGCTGGGGATTTTGGCTATGCGGCTCTTGCCGGCAGGGAAAAAGATTTTCAGGCGGCGTTTGAGCATGCTCTCCAAGTCGCCCAGACCCTCAATACCCGAGCGATCCATGTGATGGCGGGTACTATTGAGCAAGATACACAGCGCAATTGGCGCTCGATCCTATGTGCGAACCTCACCGATGCCTTGAATCGCGTGCAAGGTACAGAGATTGTGCTACAGTTAGAAGCACTCAATGCTCATGATGTTCCCAATTATGCCTACTCAGATCCATTGGCATTACTCCCTATTATTGAGGAGTTTAAGCATCCTCAACTGGGTTTGCAATTTGATTTTTATCATACCCTAATGCAAGGCTATGATTTGCTTTCAGTCTTAGAGCGCTGTCTACCCTATATTACCCATGTTCAAATTGCGCAGCCTCATGGGCGCACAGAACCAGACTTGAGTCGCTGTCCTGTACTCATGCAAGGACTAAAAATGCTCATGGAGTATGGGTACCAAGGATGGATTGGGCTAGAGTATCGGCCCAGCCAATCATTCGAGAACAGTCTGGATTTTTTGCACCAGTGCTTATAAACAGCACTTGTACACCTCAATCAATGGATAACTAATGATGAGCCCTCAATCTAATACTTTCGCTTTAAATCATACTACTGCCATTCAAGGCTATCATTCTCACGTGTATTTTGATGCTCAGAGCTACCAGCAGGCACTAGAGCTGTGCACACAAGCAGCCCAAACTTTCCCTGCCGTGCGGATGGGCAGGATGCACGAGCGTCCCGTTGGCCCACATCCTGATTGGAGCTGTCAACTCTCTTATCCCGCAGAGTTATTAAATGAGGTATTGCCTTGGCTGGCTATGAATAGAAATGGGCTGGTGATTTTTACTCATCCTATTAGCGGGGATGATTTACGCGATCACAGGGATTATGCTATTTGGATGGGTGCTGTTCGCCCCTTGGATTTGAGTATTTTTGGTGCTTAGTTT
>CALKIR010000061.1 GCA_937995985.1 uncultured Alcaligenaceae bacterium | reverse complement strand
CCTTATTTTACGGGCGCTTCGCTCAATTAAGGGTTCAAAACTCGCTTTAAAAAGCATAAAACCGCAATATTTCTCTTTATATTTTTACACGGGGTTGTTAGTATGAGCCTATTCTCCCCCTTTCCTCACTAGATTTTAGTGTTGATATATTGCAGTGGTACAGCCATGTGGAATTGCTTAATCATCGAAGACGATCTTATCAATGCGCGCTATATTGCCCAAGGATTTACCGATATGGGGCATCAGGCACAGATCTGCACCACTGGAGGACAGGGGTTAGAATCGGCCTTAAACGAGCAATGGGATCTCATTATTCTCGACCGCATGCTGCCTAAAGGGGTAGATGGCTTAAGTATTCTCAAAACGCTGCGTGATTCAGGTAATAAAACTCCTGTTCTCGTATTGAGCGCTCTCTCGGGCCTTGATGATCGTGTACGAGGACTCAAGGCGGGCGGAGATGATTATTTATGCAAACCTTTTGAAATGCCCGAGCTCCTTGCCCGGGCTGAAGCCCTTATCCGCCGCAACCGTAGCCACCATGCTGCCATTGACGAAGTTACCGAGCTACATGTTGGCGATCTCAGTGTGGACCTGTTAACACACCGCGTCATACGTGCCCAGCAACAAATCAACCTGCAGCCTCGCGAGTTACGGCTACTTGTTTATTTGATGCAAAATGAAAATCAAGTGGTGACTCGATCCATGCTACTGGAGTCGGTCTGGGATTATTGTTTTGACCCGCACACTAATGTTATCGATGTGCAAATCAGCCGTCTACGCAATAAAATAGATAAAAATTTTGACTATCCATTAATTCACACCATTCGGGGCACTGGGTATATGCTGTCCACCCATCCCCCCACTGATTAATTCTTTCCCCTACTCGTATGTTTAAATTGAACCACCTACGTGATTGGTGGCGACAATTTAGTGCCTCACTTGCATTTAAGCTCAGCCTCATTTACGGGATTTCTGGCTTATTAATGGCCCTTTTTGTTTTGGCCTTTATTTATTTACAGATTATGGGCGCGCTGCATGGCCACCACTATCGTCAAGTGACTGCAATGGCCAATCGCATTCACGCAATTTATGAGGTTCGAGGCCGCGAAGGTTTAATTGAATCCCTTCGCTACGATGCGGCATCCCAAGCCCATTTTTCTTCTGACCTATTACTCATGGTCGATACCGATGGAGAAAAAATCCTTGGCAATCTCGATGAGCTGCCCTCGGATCTGGGGGGTCAGGATTATTTTCCTGAGCTAAGGGTCACTCGTAACAACCGCAACCTAGAAGCGCGTCTCAAAAAGATCACCCTAGATGAAGGGGATATTATCCTTGTTGGACGAGAGTTAACAGAATTAACCAATTTTAGCCATCTCATTGGCCGTACCAGCTTTTTAGCTGTGCTTTTTGGCCTGGTATTCACTATAGTCAGCACGTACTGGTTCCGTTATGAACTAGGCGCTAGCGCTAACACCATCCGCAGAACGGCTGAAGCCATTCGAGCTGGCCGTTTTAAACAACGTGTTCCCGTAAGCACAGGCAGCCATGAAATCAACTTACTGGGCAAAGAGCTAAATAGTATGCTGGATTATATGGAGTCCTCTTTGCAGGGAGTGCGTCATGTTTCAGATACCATTGCTCATAATTTGCGCACCCCTATTATGCGTTTGCGTGCTATTTTAAGCCCTGTGGCTCATAACGAAGCCCCTCAAGAGGCACAAACCCAAGCCATTCAACACGCATTGGATGAGCTTCAGCGCCTCAGCACGCTCTTTGATAAACTGCTCCATATTGCTGAAATTGAATCAGGAGTCCAACGCCAAAGCTGGCAGCCATTAGATGTCTGCCAGCTCTTAGAAGATGTTGTAGACCTATACGAGCCTTTGGCAACCGAGCAAAACAAAACCCTCTGTTTACGCCCCCCGACTGCCCCCCATCATTCGCTGCACATGCTCGGCGATCCTGACCTATTAGTCAGCGCACTCAGCAATTTAATTGATAATGCCATTAAATACACGCATACCCATATTTGGGTCAGCGCTTGGGAGCAGCGCAATGAGCTAATTATTAGTATTCGTGATAATGGTCCTGGTGTTCCTGCCTCTGAGCGCGATCTCTTGGCCACCCATTTTTATCGTGCTGCACATACCAGCGATATTCCCGGATCAGGATTAGGGCTGACGAGTGTTCACGCCATTACACGCTTTTTACGTGGTCATCTAGAAATGCATGATGCCAATCCAGGATTAGACGTGCATCTGCATTTTCCTTTATATAGTGATGCGCAACACTAATGATACGTCTCACACATAGCCCCCCTCGCCCAAGT
>CALKIR010000060.1 GCA_937995985.1 uncultured Alcaligenaceae bacterium | reverse complement strand
CTTCTAACTAATTAAACATAAAGTTTGCCTAGCTGTACAGAAAAAAACAGAATAGAAGCTATTCCAAAACATATGAAGCCAGAACCATCAAACGCATAATATATATTATGTAAAGTACGATAATTTATGCCTACCATCTCGGTATCTTAAGATGGTATTTATGTAGCTTGGTATGCTTTATTTTGCGCGCTGTGCCCTTAGTCTCCGCTGCTGCTGTCTATATATGCGTTGCTCTAACCGTCTGATCTGCCGTTTCAGTTTGTCTATCTCTTGGTTGAGCTGGGCTTTGTCCGCTTTGGCCTCAGAAAGCTGCTGCTGAACCAAGCGCACCTCTGATTGCACCAATTCGTTTTCTAATTCGTGTCTTAGCCGCATTTCATTAAGCTGCATCGTCAGCTGTTGATTGCTCTGAGTCAGCTGTTCTATAGACTGCTTGGCTTTTTGGCGTGCCGCCTCTATTTCTAACAGGGCCCGCTTTTCATGGGCTTGAGCACGTTGCTCGCTTTCTAGGGCTGCCTGTTTGCTTTGCTCAACCTGGGCGTTTAGCGCTGCATGCTCCTGTTGCCAACGCTTGATTTGCTCTTGGTGCGTCGCATGAGCGTGTTTTAACTCTGCCTGCAACAACTCAATTTGTGCCACCTGTTGCCCAAATAGCTGAGCTCTGTTCTCTAATTCTTTATCTTTATTGGTCAGCTCTTTATGCAATTGCTCCTGTTCCGCCAGTAATGTCTGGCACTGCTGTTGTAAGAGCTCTAGTTTTTTGTGCCACTTTTGTATTTCAGTTTGTACCTGAAGCCGTTCTCGCTGCATATGTTCATCGCTATATAAGACGGCCTCATCCCAAAGTTGAGCCAATAACTGCTCTGCTTGCTGCACTAATGAGGCTGGTAATGCGGCCTGCTGCATGCGGATCTGCGCCTCATCCCGCAATTGCGCCCAAAACATTTTTAAGGCCTGAGCGGGTGTACCCATGCTGCCTCGACGCACCAATTGATACATGCGATTAGTGGTGGGAATGATTGCGTAATCAAAAAACAGCAGCCGTGCCACCTCAACATACAGTTGTAAGGTGTTGGGCTGCTGGCGCCGTAAGCGCTCTATCTGAACAATTAATTGCTCTTCGGCGTCCTGCTGCGCAGAGTTTTGAGAAGCAGAAGAATCAGCCATAAAGGCCTCCTAATTAGGTTATTTCTGAATAAAGTCTATTTTATTACGTAATACGTAGTAAATCCAATTATTTGTCTAAATGGTTTGACATTATTTCCCTAATGTCAAATAGATGCTACACTGCTCCCATGCAACATACCTGTGTTAGTGCTTAGATGATGACTGATTTAAAAAATAACGATTTGATTCCCTTTCAGCGCACTTTGGCTCTCTATGATGGGTCTGTAAATGAAGTGTTTTCGGTGGCGCAACAAGTACTTGGCCCCTCTTCCAAGCACTCAGGCAGTTTGCTACAGGCTCAATCAGACATTGAGGCCATTCGTTCTTGGCTGGCTCAATATCTGGATAGTCCCAACACCTTTAATAGCTACAGAAAAGAAGCTGAACGACTGTTACTTTGGATGGAGGATCGCGGCCTGTCCAAGCTGGCAGACTTAAAGCATGAAGATTGGGTGCAGTATCGTTATTTTTTATTAGACCCCAAGCCCCACCAACAATGGGTCATGCCACAGGGCAGCAGACTGCCCCGCCATCATCCTCAATGGCGCCCTTTTGCTGGCCCACTATCACACAACAGCGTGCAGCAGGCTCTCACCATACTAAACAGCATGTTGCAATGGTTGCTTCGGGCGCGTTATTTGACTGCTAATGCACTTAGCATTATGCGTTACCAGCGCACTCAGCCCTCCTCTGAAAGCACACTAAAACGTTATATTCCAAGGCATTTGTGGCAAGAGGTGTTATCAACCATAGAGCAGTTGCCTAAAAATACCCCCCTGCAATTCGCTCATTATCATCGATATCGTTGGCTTTTTTCATTGCTCTATGGCACAGGAATAAGGGTGTCTGAATTATGCGCCCATACAATGGGGGATTTTCATGTGCACTACGATCATAAAGGGCAGGCTCGCTGGTGGCTGCACATTATTGGTAAAGGTAGAAAGCAGCGCACCATTCCAATCCCTTCAACTTTGATGGCTGAGCTTGGTCGCTATAGAGAAAGCCTAGGACTGGATCCCACCCCCACAGCTACAGAATCCATGCCTCTTATTGTTCCTTTTGATGTGGTACAACAAGTTTTGTGCACCTATCCCAATGACAATCCATCTGCCTCATTGATATTAAACAACAGTCGCCCGCTTACTCGAGCGAGTATTCATCGCTTAGTCAAAGAAATCTGCCAAAAAACCGCGATGCGCTTACGCATACAGGGGACCCATCATGAACGTGAGGCACAACTACTTGAGCATGCCTCCCCACACTGGATTCGTCATACAGCAGGCACTCATATGGTGGAAAATGATATTGATATTCTCCATATTCGCGATACCTTCGGGCATTCTTCCCTACAAACTACCAACCGCTATTTACATACCGCAGAAACCCAAAGGCATGAGCATACCGAACAAAAGCATACTATTGATTGGCCCGCTTCTATCCCTGCAGCAGCCTCTGCAGTCCCTCCTAAGGATTAATCAAAAAAAAAGGAAGTGCTTAGCACTTCCTTGTATCACGGTGTTTTGAGGATTAGTGGGGTGCGCCCGCCATAATCCAGTCAACCACAATAGTAAGATCTTCATCAGAGATATTTGCATTAGGCGGCATTGGAATAGCTCCCCAAACCCCCTGACTGCCCTCTTTAATGTGCTTTTTGAGGGTGTCTTTGTAGTCAGGATCTGCAGAGTATTTCTCAGCCACCTCAATATAAGCGGGGCCAACTACCTTTTGCTCTACTTGGTGACAGGCAAAGCACGCATTGTTTTGTAGAATCTCATTAATTTTTTCAATATCTGCTACCTCTGCAGAGGCTCCCCCAGCAAAAATAGCCAAAGGTAAGGCTAAGCTTAAAACTTTTAATCTCATGAATTATACTCCTAAAAGGGTGTGGTACAGACGCATAGCTTTTAAAGCGGGAATGATTTTCATCAGCCCTTATTTGTTAACCCCTTAATAAGGGCGAGTGTACCACATCCCCACCTAAAATTAAGCCTAAAAATGAATTCCCTCCCCCACTGGAGCCAATAAATAGGTGTTGCTTGCTTTTAATCAAATTGCTTGTAAATTGCTATACTTATTCTATATACCTATCCTATCACGCATACGATGATTCCATACGATATGCTTACTTTTTCAAAAGGCACTATTTATGAAAAATATTTTGGTCCTTATCGACGGCTCTGAGCCCTCTCTACGCGCTATTGAACAAGCTTTTGAATTTGCCCAGCTAGTGGATGAGGCCACCATTCATGTGGTAAACGTTCAAATAGCCATTACGCCGCGGCGCGCTGCTCGTTTCTTTTCCCAAGAGGTACTAGACGAGTATTACAGCGAAGAAGGTCGCTTGGTATTAGAAAAAGCTCAGCCGCTATTAGAAAAAGCCCCAGTAACAGTGAAAAAAAGCGTGGTGGTAGGCGAGTTAGAGGAATCGGTCAAAAACTATATACTTGATCATGGCTGTACTCATGCAGTGATGGGCACCCGTGGTCTCAGTGCGGTGCCAGGTTTATTCCTTGGCTCAGTCACCACAAAAATCATACAAGCCATTGATATTCCTCTTACCTTAGTGAAATAGCTGGCGCGGATTTTTGTTCATGCCCCTAGAGCTTTTCACTGACTGAATCAAAGCTCTAGGGGAAGTGGTATTCAAACCTATATTAATTATGCAGTATGCTCATTAGAGGTCATGGCCAAGGGGTTGACCCATTCATCATACTGCTCTGCTGTTAAGCCCCCCACCTCAATGGCCGCATCCTTGAGATTCATTTTATTCTCATGGGCATGTTTAGCAATTTTAGCTGCTAAGTCATAACCAATATGACGGTTTAAAGCCGTTACCAACATCAAGTTTTGATTCAGGTTATGCTCAATACGCTCTAGATTTGGAGTAATTCCGGATGCACAATGCTCATCAAAAGCAGCACACGCATCGCCTAACAGCTGAATGCTCTCTAGAACATTGTGCACCATTACAGGCTTGTATACATTGAGTTGGAAATTACCTTGACTGCCAGCAAAAGCTACTGTTGCGTCATTGCCAAATACTTGGGCACAGACCATAGTCAGAGCCTCTGCCTGAGTGGGATTCACCTTCCCAGGCATAATTGAGGAGCCTGGCTCATTTTCTGGGATATGAATTTCCCCAATCCCACAGCGTGGACCACTGGCAAGCCAACGCACATCATTAGCCATTTTTAATAGAGCCCCTGCTAGCGTACGTAGAGATGCAGAGTAATTAACTAAGGCATCATGTGCAGCCAAAGCAAAAAACTTATTCTTGGCACTTACAAAAGGCAACTTAGTGTGCTCGGCAATATATTTGGCAGTTAACTCTCCAAACTTAGGATGAGCATTTAAGCCTGTTCCTACTGCAGTCCCTCCAATAGCTAACTCGTATATGCCATGTAACTGCTCATTGAGATGCACCAAGGAATAATCGATCTGGGCTACCCAGCTGCCTATTTCTTGGCCTAATGTAATTGGGGTTGCATCTTGCAAATGCGTCCGTCCTACCTTTACTATTTTTTCGTAGCGCTCAGACAGCTTGTGCAAAGTGTCACGCAAGGCTTGTACCTTAGGAAATAGATGTCGGTGGGTGGCCAAGGCAACCGCTATGTACATTGCAGTTGGAAAAGTATCATTAGAGGATTGCCCTCTATTGACGTGGTCATTGGGATGCACAGGCTTTTTACTGCCGAGCTCGCCACCTGCCATTTCAATGGCTCGGTTAGCTATCACCTCATTTGCATTCATGTTGCTTTGAGTGCCCGAACCCGTTTGAAAAACCACCAATGGAAACTCATCAAAATGTTTTCCATCGATAACCTCTTGGGCCGCATCTTGAATTAATTGAGCAATATCTTGAGGCAACTCACCCAATTCGGCATTTGCTTGTGCCGCACATTTTTTTAGTATCCCTAATGACTCAATTAAAATCGGGCTTTGCTTAAAACGCTTGACCCCAATAGGGAAATTATGTACGGAACGTTCTGTCTGTGCCCCCCAATAGCGATTGGCTGGGACTTCAATTGCCCCCATGGAGTCGTATTCAGTGCGTGTACTTTGCATGATTAGGCTTCCTTTTTATATCATGTTGAGGTGAGAGAACACAGGTTGCTGATTTGGAACTATAAAACCAACCTTCTCTATTAAACTGTGTTTTTGCTGCGCAAACAAGCATAGTCTTATTTAATAAACTGACGCGCCCAAATTTGACTAATATCCAGCATTCGATTAGCAAAGGCCCATTCATTATCAAACCAAACAAAAACATTAACTAAGCCACTTGGTTTGGCTTGTGTTTGGCTGCCATCCACAATACACGAATGGGAATCATGATTGAAGTCAATAGAGGCATGGGGGTGCTCAGAGTAAGCGATTAAATGCGGGTTTTGCTGTGCCGCTGATTGAAAAAGAGCATTTAACTCCTCTCGAGTTGGGGTGCGATTAAGCTGTGCAATCAAGTCAATAGCAGAAACATTCAGTATAGGCACGCGTACAGCTTTGGCTGTTACTTTACCCTCTAACTCAGGCAATAGGCGCTCCACACCCCGCGCCAACCCCGTGGACACAGGCACCATGGACTGCAAGGCAGAACGTGTACGCCGGAGATCAGAGTGATGATAGCCATCAATCATGGGCTGATCATTCATTACGGAGTGCAGGGTTGTTAAATATGCAGCTTGGATGCCGTAGGCTTGATTGAGCGCCAACAGCACAGGAACAATAGCGTTGGTGGTACAAGAGGCATTGGAGACTATTTTTTGTTGGCCATTGAGCCCTTGATCATTGACCCCCAATACAACGGTATAGTCTACCTCCTTAGCATCTGCTCCAGGATTAGATACTAAAATACGGGGGCATCCTGCCTCGATAAACTCTTGAAGATCTGCACGAGTAACAAAAACACCCGAGCACTCAAGCAGTATATCGAGTTGTAGGCTTGCCCAATCTACTGCTGCAGGGCGAGTATGATGGCTGACACTGATAGGATGGCCATTAATATATAAATGCTGTTCATCATGAGCCACATTCCCCGGAAACACCCCATGCGTACTATCAAAACGAGTAAGGTGGGCAATGGTTTCAATATTAGCGGGCTCATTAATATGAACGACCTCTAAACGGTGGGTTAAGCGCTGTTCATAGATGGCACGCAGTACACACCGTCCAATGCGACCAAAGCCATTAATTGCGATTCTAATAGGTTGATTAAGCATGTGATTAAAAAGCTATGGAAAAGCCACCATCTACCACCAGTATATGGCCATTGACATAAGAAGCCGAATGAGAGGCTAAAAATACTGCAGCACCTGCAATTTCATGTGGCTCAGCCCAACGCTGCAATGGATTTCTCCCAATCACGTGGGGGCCTTTGATTGGATCACGGGCAAGTTGCTCATTTGACTCGGTTGCAAAGGTTCCGGGCGCAATGCCATTACTGGTAATACCAAAAGGCCCAAATTCTACTGCTAAGGCGCGAACCAATGCCTCTACTCCTTGTTTGGTAATAGGATAAATAGTATCGTGTACACGCGCCAAGCGTCCAGCAATGGATGATAACTGTATCAACCTGCCCCCCTCTCCTTGTTTCTGCATGGCAAGCGCTGCGCGACGAGACAACACAACCAAAGCGGTTAAATTACTCTGTATGAGCGCTGCAATCTGCTCATCGCTGCTATCGGTTAAACTCTGACGCAGTCGTGCGCCTACACAATTAACTAATATATGAGGCGTTCCTACCCGCTGACAGAGCCGATCAAATTGCTGGCCACAGTCTGGAGCGGTAATATCTTGGACAAATATATCAACCTGAGCAGCCTGTGCTTGCAGCTCCTGAGCCCGTTTTTGCAAACGCTCTGGATGACGTCCATTTAAAATAATATGCGCTCCTTGTTCGGCCATGGCTTGAGCAATGGCCCACCCCAACCCCTGCGCAGATCCGGTAATTAAGGCTCTTTTTCCTGATAAATCAAATAAACTGTTGCGTGTCATGCTCACGGTGTACTAACTACTTACAACCAAGTTAATCGGGCTACCCTGCACAAAAGCATGAATATTGGCTACTAATTGCCGCTCAAGTTGGCGCATTGCCTGCCTATTTGCCCACGCCACATGGGGGGTCATAATAAAGTTTGGGCGCTCCATGAGCTGCATATAGGGGTGATCGGCTGCAGGGGGCTCCTGCTCCACCACATCAATAGCTGCCCCACTAATTTGCGCAGCATCTAAAGCATCAACCAAAGCATGTGGGTCAATTAAGCCCCCTCGAGACGTATTAATAATAAGAGGCTGTTTATGCATTAAAGAGAAACTCTCTGCATTCAGCAAATGTTTTGTTTGCTCATTTAGCGGACAGTGCAAACTAATTACATCTGCCTGCGCCAATACCTCTTTGAAGGGCGTATACCCCGGGCGAGTGTCTGTGGCTCCTCGATGCTCAGCAAATAATATGTGCATCCCTAATGACTCAGCTCGTTGAGCAAAGGCGCGACCTAATGTTCCTGCGCCAATAATACCCAAAGTAGATCCTTGGATTTGCCGAATAGGATAATCAAAATAGCTGAATAACCCTACCTCTTGCCAGCGGCCGGAAGCGACTGAACGATGATAAGGAATTAGACTGCGGCTCAGGGCAAATAACAGAGCCACGCAATGCTCGGAAACCGCAATTTGAGCATAATCTCGCACATGGCTGACGGTCACTGCAGCGTGAGCACAAGCCTCAATATCAATATGGTTATAACCTGTAGCGGGAACAGCAATATGTTTTAAATGCGGGGCAGCAGCAATGGCAGCGGCAGTAATAGGCACCTTGTTAGAAATAACAATATTCGCCTCTTTGATTCGCTCAATAACCTGATCTGGAGCGGTATTCGCATATGAGGAATAATCATGGGGAAACTCAAATGGGGGCCATTCTAATTCAGGATCAATTGTTGCTGCATCTAAAAAAACCACTTTCATCACATTAGCCTCCTTTGAGCTTTGCTATGAGCAATAGGCTGCCCACCGTATTAATTAACTTTCCCCTATTGTGCCGCCTAAATAAGCATTTTGTACATTATCATTTGCAAGCAGCTCTTTTCCTGTCCCTTGAAGTACCACACGGCCATTTTCTAGCACATATCCTCTGTCAGCGACTTGTAGTGCTTTATGAGCATTTTGCTCAACAAGAAATACAGTGATGCCTTCGGAACGAATGGTCTCTATAATCTCAAAAATCTGTGCGATGATAAGCGGTGCCAGCCCTAAAGTAGGCTCATCTAATAACAATAAGCGTGGTTGCGTCATCAGTGCGCGACCAATAGCGAGCATTTGCTGCTCCCCACCGGACATCGTACCAGCTCGTTGATGCATGCGCTCTTTAAGTCGCGGAAAGAGCTCATAAATATGCGCTTCAGAATCAGCTAACTCTCCTTTGCTAAGGAAAAAACCGCCCATTTTTAGATTTTCTGAAACGGTTAAATCTGGGAAAACCCGTCGCCCCTCAGGTGAAATGGCAATCCCTGAACGCATAATATGATGGGTCGGCATCATGGTAATGTCCTGACCTTCGAAGTAAATAGAGCCTTCGCGTGCCCGAGGAGAGCCACAAATGGTCATCAACATCGTAGTTTTACCTGCTCCATTAGCGCCAATGAGCGTAACAATTTCCCCTTTGTTAACATGCAGGCTCACGTTATCCAACGCCTGAATGGCCCCATAAAAGGTACTGATACCCTGTAATTGCAACATATTATTCCTCGCCCAAATAAGCCTTGATCACTCGGGGATCTTGTTGAATCGCCTCTGGCTTGCCTTGAGCAATGGGTTTGCCATACTCCATAACCAAAATCTCATCACTAATGCCCATCACCAATCCCATATCATGCTCAATGAGCAGCACGGTCACCTTCATTTCCTGACTCAATTGGCGAATAAGTTCTTTTAACTCAACCTTTTCTCGAGGATTTAATCCGGCAGCAGGCTCATCCAGCATCAGCACCTGTGGTTGAGTAATCATACACCGTGCTATTTCTAGGCGTCGTTGGTGCCCATAAGCTAAATTTCCGGCTTCACGATTGGCATACGGCCTTAGCTCCATATAATCTAGCCATTGGACGGCACGCTCTAATGCTTGCTCTTCGGAGCGTCTATAACTCGCACTTTTGAATAATCCAGCCAGCAAACTAGTATTAATACGTTGATGCTGAGCTACTAATAAGTTTTCAAGGACGGTGAGCTGCTTGAAAAGACGAACATTTTGAAAAGTACGAACCACCCCTAATTGAGCAATGCGATGACTGGCTAAGCCATGCAACGGCTTATCATTGAGATAAATTTCACCTTGAGTAGGCTTATAAAAACCACTAATACAATTAAACACCGTAGTTTTGCCAGCGCCATTAGGGCCAATAATGCCGAATACTTGTTGTGGCATCAGATCAAAACCGACATTATCCACTGCCAGCAAACCACCAAAACGCATGCATAAATTGCGTACGCTCAGGATGGGCTGCTGTTTTGCTTGCTGCGGGGGCGTTTTGGCCTGATCATCATGATGCGTTGCATGAGCACTCATACTACAACTCCACTTGAGGACGCTTTGCTGGCAATAAACCTTGGGGGCGCCAGACCATCATCAAAACCATTACCAACCCAAATATCAGCATCCTATATTCTGCAAATTGACGCGCCACCTCAGGTAATACAGTCAATACCACAGCTGCCAAAATCACCCCTAACTGAGACCCCATCCCTCCCAGCACCACCACTGCTAGAATCAAGGCGGACTCTATAAAGGTAAAAGACTCTGGATTTACCAGCCCTTGGCGTGCAGCAAAAAACGCTCCCCCAAACCCAGCAAACATCGCCCCAATAGTAAAGGCAGATAACTTGATGCCAGTGGGGTTTAAGCCCAAAGATCGACAAGCAATTTCATCCTCGCGCAATGCCTCCCAGGCACGGCCTATAGGCATGCGAATAAGGCGGTTTGATATAAATAAAGTGATCAATGCCAAAATCAAGGCAAGAATATAAAGATAAATAATGACATCAAAATTATTGAACTTCCAGCCCATGAGTTCATGAAAAGTCGTTTGCCCCTCTGGCGCTCGACGGGTCATGGGAAAACCAAAAAATGTAGGTTTGGGAATCCCCGCAATGCCATCGGGGCCACCGGTAATTGGGTATAAATTAATCAGCAAGAGCCGAATAATTTCACCAAACCCTAATGTAACAATAGCTAAATAATCACCTCGGAGACGCAGCACAGGAAATCCGAGCAAATAGCCAAACAAAGCAGCCATAGCCCCTGCTGCCGGCAAAGAGGCCCAAAACCCCCAATCGGCCCAGTGATATAACAAGGCATAGGTATAGGCGCCTACTGCATAAAAGCCTACAAACCCTAAGTCCAGTAGCCCAGCAAAGCCTACAACGATATTGAGGCCTAGGGCCAGCATGACATAGATCAGCACTAAGGTCGCAATATCAACCTGTGCACGTCCTGAAAAAAAAGGCCAGACAACTGCAACTAAAATGAGCAGAGAAATCAAAACGGTACGCAAACCTGAAGGGATGCTGGGCAGCTCGAAGGGCTTGAGGCGCGTTTGAATAGGCTTAAGCAAATAAGGGCGCAGCAACTGCACCACAAAAACCGCCAACATCCCTCCCCAAATATATTCCCAATGGGTTTCTAGGTGTACCTGAGCGCCGGCTCGAACAATTTGAAAACCAAAAATGGGAGCAATAATTACTCCTGCTACAACCGCTGCAAACAGAGCATGAAAAAAGCGATGGTGAATCATACTTTTTCCACCTCAGGCTTACCTAATAAACCAGTAGGACGAAAGAGCAAAATTAAGACCAGTAATAAAAATGCCACGATGTCCTTGTACTGAGAAGAAATATACGCAGCAGCAAAAGTTTCAGCCAATCCTAACACCACTCCTCCTAGCATTGCACCAGGAATACTTCCAATCCCCCCTAATACCGCAGCAGTAAAAGCCTTTATACCAGCCACAAAGCCAATAAAGGGGTTTAATTTGCCAATAGCCAGAGCAATTAGTACCCCGCCAACCGCAGCCAGCATCGCCCCGACAACAAAAGTAAAGGAAATTACTCGATTCGTATCTATGCCTAGCAAGTTAGCCATGCCTAAATCTTGTGAGCTGGCTCGTGATGCACGCCCCATACGAGAGTATTTAATATATAAACTCAACGCGATCATGAGCACTACAGTGACCGCGATAATAAGAATGCGCGAATAGGCGGCGTTAAATTGGAACCAATCCCCTATAGGGATACGCAAAGAGCCAGTAATTAAAGCTGGAACGGCCATGTCCCGCGCCCCTTGACCCAAGGCTACCCAGTTTTGCAAAAAAATAGACATCCCAATAGCTGAGATCAGAGGCACTAAGCGCGGGCTGCCCCGCAATGGTGCATAGGCAATTTTCTCTACAGCATACCCATAAGCAGCTGTTACCGCTACAGCGACCAATAGCATCAGTGCAATAATAATAGGAATGGGAACCCCCGATTGTGTACCAATTGCTGCTAGGGTTACTAACCCAGCATAAGCCCCAACCATATAAACCTCGCCATGGGCGAAGTTAATCATGCCAATGATGCCATAGACCATGGTATAGCCAATCGCTATTAGGGCGTAAATGGCCCCTAAAGAAATGCCATTAAACAGCTGTTGAAAGAGCTGCGGAAGAAAATCTGCCATTTTAAGCCTTTTGTTTTATATAGTTATTGAGTCATTGAGCGCTCAATAGCCTAACATTCTGATCCAAATTGCAGACATTTGTCACTTGGGACTGATCCTAGGTGCACTTATGAATCACTAGGACGGGCTAGGTTCCACATTAATGCACGAAACGGAGCTAGCATCAACGTATTAAGGGCTAATTTGACTATTAAATCACCCACCAATAGCGTAGGCCATGGCATATCGGTCCCAGCAAATGCGACACTAAAGAAAATAAAAGTATCTAAAGTCGCCCCTGCTACCCCACCGACAAAGGGAGCCTGCCACCAACTCCGATAACGCAAACGGTCAAAAACATAGATATCGCACAGTTGAGCAAATAAAAATGCAGAACCCGAAGCCAGAGCAATACGTGGCGAGGCCAACCATGCAGAAATAAATAAGGCTGCGACAAAACCCACATAAGCAACGCGTCGTGCAGCAGCAGGGCCAAAGCGACGATTTAATAAATCAGCAACTAAAAAGGCAATAGGATAGGTCACAGCCCCCCAAGTCAACCAATTGTTGATAGGGTATTGCACGAGTACATTAGAAGACACCACAATCATAATCATAAAGCCAATGGCAATACTCAATTGTTGCCAGGTCATGGTGTCAAAGCGAGTAGAAACAGATTTGCTCATAAGATTACAATAGGTCCTAAACTACTGGGAAAATTCATCAGCCATCTCACGGGCACGTTGTTGTGCCGCACCCATAGCGTGGGCCACAATGGATTTAAAAGAATGATCATTCAATACCTGAAGAGCGGCAGCAGTGGTCCCTCCTTCGGAGGTCACATTATGACGTAATTGTTCAATACTGGAATCTGATTGAGCGGCTAAAGTAGCCGCCCCAGATACCGTTTGCAGGGCTAAATCCCGCGCTTGCTGTGCACTCAAGCCCATACCCATACCTGCCTCAATCAGTGCTTCTAGAAACAAAAATACATAAGCAGGACCACTACCTGATAATGCAGTGACCGCATCCAGTGCCTCATCATTCTTTACCCAAACTACTGAGCCCACCTGCTCTAAAAGCTCTGTTGCAATTGTGCGCTCCCCCTCTTGAACCGCGCTCAAAGCGAACATACCGGTTACCCCTTGTTGAATCAAGGCAGGAGTATTGGGCATGCACCGTATCACACGCTGAAAAGGCTGCTCAGGCGTACCTAACCAATGTGCTATATCGGTTGCACGAATCCCCGCGGCCACACTCAATACCAAAGTATCGTGACGCACATAAGGACGACAAGAGAGTACTACCTCTTTTAGATGCTGGGGCTTTACTGCAAATATCCATACATTATAGTCAGAAAGTAAAGGCGTAGATGATTGCTGCACGGAAACCCCTACATCCTGCCAGGCCTTGCCTGCAGTGGGACTGGGATCAATAACCAATACATCAGTAGCATTTAGTTCTTTGCCAACAAGACCCAGCCCCAAGGCTTGGGCCATATTACCGCCACCAATAAACGCAACCCGAAGAGTCTGTTGCGAAGGTTCGGATCTCAAATTATTTGCCATGGATGCTCTTTCACTCAATAAAACTGCTCAGGATTCATGCTAGATTTCCCTAAGGGTTATTGCTCTTTATAAGGGAAACAAGGTATGTTCACAATAATGTAAAGAAATTATCTTATAGTTAAGGGCCAAGATTGGGTAGTATCCCATGTTTTTATTTTCACTGACAACCCTAGCACCAATACAGGAGAGTGCTCATGCGAATAAAAGTCTTAAGTTTTGCCTTGGCGACGCTGTTTGCCTCAGCGAGCGCTGCCCATGCAGCCACCGAGATTGTATTTTGGCACTCTATGGAGGGGGCTCTGGGCGATCGAGTCAATGAATTAGTACAAGAATTTAATGACAGCCAATCGGATTATGTGATCAAGCCAAGCTACAAAGGCAACTATGGTGAATCAATGAATGCGGGTATTGCCGCTTTCAGAGCAGGCAATGCCCCAGATATCCTGCAGGTCTTTGAAGTAGGTACGGCCACCATGATGCACGCCAAAGGAGCCATTCAGCCGGTACAGGAGATGTCAGAAAAAGTGGGAGATCCCATTGATCCAGAGATATTTCTAGGGGCCGTCGGTGGGTATTACTCTGACAATGAGGGCAAATTAGTGTCAATGCCCTTTAATAGCTCAACCCCTGTTTTGTACTACAACAAAGATGCCTTTAAGGCAGCTGGACTAGATCCTGAGCAGCCACCTAAGACTTGGCAAGAGCTGGCTGCAGCCGCCAAAAAAATTCGTGATGCAGGTTATGAATGTGGCTACACCACTTCTTGGCCATCCTGGATTTTATTGGAAAACTTTTCTGCTTGGCATAATATTCCTTATGCAACAGAAAACAACGGCTTTGGCGGTTTAGAGGCGCGTCTTGCATTGGACCATCCACTGTATATCGACCATCTGAATTTCTTAGCGGATATGTCTAAAGAAGGGACTTTTACCTATGGCGGACGCGGCGATACTCCCAATGCCCTCTTTACCTCTGGTAAATGCGGCATGTTTACGGGTTCAAGCGGCAACCGTGCCAACATCATCAAAACAGGCGAGTTTGATTTTGGCACCACTACCCTGCCCTACTATGAAGGTGTAGAAGGAGCCCCCCAGAACTCCATTATAGGCGGCGCTTCTTTATGGGTTTTTGCTAATAAGCCTGAAGACACCTACAAGGGCATCACACAGTTTTTTAAATTCCTTTCAAGTCCAGAACAGTCTGCAAAATGGCATCAAGAAACAGGGTATGTGCCGGTTACTTTAGGGGGCTATGAGCAAACCAAAAAATCTGGTTACTACGAAGATAATCCAGGTACAGAAATTTCTGTCATGCAGCTTGATGCGCATACCACCGATCACTCTCGTGGCATACGTTTAGGGTATTTGCCACAAATTCGGGACATAGAAGATGGGGTTATGGAGGAGATTTTTGCAGGCAATCTCTCCGCAGAGGAAGGGATTCAGGAAATTATTAAACGAGGCAATGAGCTGTTAGCGCGCTTCCAAAAAAGCGTCAACTAATCCGCTCGGCACGTTAACTCTTTTTTAACTTTACGCACGCATCAACAATGTGGGCAGGCATATCTATGCTTGCCCACATGAATTTTTTTCTATTCTGCTTCCTATTTCTGTAGTGCCTCACTATCATGGATAAACGTGTTGTCTTTCAGCATAAAACCCTTCCTTATCTGCTACTTGCACCTCAGCTTTTGATTACTGTTGTATTCTTTTTTTGGCCTGCAGGGCAAGCACTATGGCAATCCTTTCATCTAGACGATCCTTTTGGCTTGCACTCAACTTTTGTAGGCCTACAAAACTTCCAAGAGCTTTGGGCAGATCGAAGCTATAGGCAATCATTCTGGGTTACCGCACGTTTTTCCTTTTGGGTCGCCGTATTAGGCCTCTGTCTTTCCTTGTTGTTAGCGCTCATGGCAAATCGTGTCATACGCGCCGCTACGTTTTATAAAACACTGCTTATTTGGCCTTATGCTGTTGCTACCGCAGTAGCAGGAGTCCTGTGGCTATTCATGTTTTCCCCTTCTGTAGGCGTGGTCGCGGTTTGGTTGGTCAAACTAGGCCTGAGCTGGAATCCTCGCTTGGATGCTGATGATGCAATGATTTTGGTGGTGCTGGCCTCTGTCTGGAAACAGGTTTCGTATAATTTTTTATTTTTCTTAGCAGGCTTACAAGCCATTCCACGCTCTCTCATAGAGGCCGCGGCCATTGATGGGGCAGGCCCGTTTCGGCGTTTTTGGTCTATAGTATTTCCCTTGCTCTCCCCTACCGCTTTCTTTTTACTGGTCGTCAATATTATTTATGCATTTTTTGACACCTTTGCCATCATTGATTTAGTAACCCAAGGCGGACCTGGAAATAGTACAGCTATTTTGGTGTATAAAGTCTATAACACTGGCTTTAAGGGCTTAGATCTAGGCTCCTCAGCAGCACAGTCCGTAATTTTAATGCTTATTGTCATTGCTCTAACTGTATTTCAGTTTCGATACATTGATCGCCGCGTCAATTATTAAGGGAAACATAGCACATGGTAGAACGACGTCCTTGGCTTGATTTCTTTAGTCATGTGATTTTAATCGCAGGGGTTTTGGTCATTGCCTTTCCTTTATATCTCACATTTGTGGCTTCCACACAAACGGCTGCTGAGGTAGCGCGTGCCCCAATGTCTTTAGCGATAGGCGACCATTTTTGGCAAAATTACAAACATGCTCTTTTTGGTATGCCTGGGGAAAACATGCCTCCTGTAGGGAGGATGCTTTGGGTCAGCACGGTTATGGCATTGGTAATTTCAATTGGAAAAATTGCCATTTCCATGATTTCAGCCTTTGCTGTGGTGTATTTTCGCTTTCCTTTTCGAATGCTTTGTTTTTGGTTGATTTTTATTACTTTAATGCTGCCCGTTGAAGTGCGTATTGTCCCTACTTATGAAGTGGTGGCAAATTTAAATTTACTCAATAGCTATGTGGGCCTAACCTTGCCCTTGATTGCTTCTGCAACGGCTACTTTTTTGTTTAGACAATTTTTTCTGACCGTACCCGATGAGCTTGTAGAAGCAGCTCGCATCGATGGTGCAAGCCCCATGCGTTTTTTTAAAGATATTTTACTCCCTCTTTCCAAAACCAGTATTGCCGCATTATTTGTTATTCAATTTATATACGGTTGGAATCAATATCTTTGGCCCTTGATTATCACTACTAATGAAAATATGTACCCTATAGTAGTGGGTATTAAACGCTTAATTTCTGGGGGTGATAGCGTGACGCAGTGGAATATTGTGATGGCTACAGCCATGCTGGCTATGCTCCCTCCTGCCATTGTGGTATTGCTAATGCAGCGTTGGTTTGTCAAAGGATTAATTGATTCAGAAAAATAATTGATCACAAGGATGCGCTTATTATGGCTGCTGTTGTATTAGATCAGGTCAGTAAGACCTATGCTGGCAACATAGAAGTTATCAAAGACTTTTCTATGTCTATCCAAGCCGGTGAGTTTGTAGTAATTGTCGGCCCGTCAGGCTGCGGTAAATCCACTTTACTGCGCATGGTGGCTGGGCTTGAGGAAATTAGCAGCGGTGATATCTATATTGCCGATCGTCGAGTCAATACGCTTGAACCTGCGCAGCGTGATATTGCTATGGTCTTTCAAAATTACGCCTTATACCCTCATATGAAGGTGTTTGATAACATGGCTTATGGGCTCAAAATAAAAAAACTTCCTAAGGCTGAAATCAAAGAGCGCGTCCACAATGCCGCCAAAATACTTGAATTAAGCCATTTGCTTGATCGTCGGCCACGGGAGCTTTCTGGTGGGCAAAGGCAGCGCGTGGCAATGGGTCGTGCCATTGTACGTGAGCCCAAAGTATTTCTATTTGATGAGCCATTATCTAATTTGGACGCCAAGTTAAGAGTTCAAATGCGCTTAGAAATACAAAAACTCCATCAGCGTTTACGCACTACCAGCCTCTATGTCACGCATGATCAGGTCGAGGCGATGACTCTGGCACAACGTATGGTAGTGATGAACAAAGGGGTAGCAGAGCAAATTGGCACCGCTGACGAGGTATTTAATACTCCAGCCAGCACTTTTGTTGCAAGTTTTATTGGTTCTCCCCCAATGAATTTGCTGCCAGTGGATATTAATGAAAATAAAGAGATCAAAGCAAGTACTGGGCAAAGACTCTACTTCGATGCTCACTTAGTCCCTGAGTGCTTAAAAAATAAAAGTGCCATTCTTGGCATCCGTCCCGAGCATATCAAGCTCCATCAAAAAGGAATAGAAGTAGCAGTAGAAATGATAGAAATATTGGGCTCAGAGCAACTCATTCACACCCGTTTAGGAGATTATCCTATTGTGATTCGCTGTGCTATTGAAGAAACAGCCCCATACCCCTTGGAGTTAGGAGAGGCCATTCAAATTGGACTGGCTGCGGATCAACCAATACATTGGTTTGATAAATATACTCAGCGCCGTATTTCAGCTCAATAACTATTCAAACCGTTGCAAGTCAAAGTATTTACTGCTCCCCCCTACTGTAGCAGTACTGTCTTCTGGTTTGTGCTGTGCTTTCTGTGGGGCTGATGAGGACTCCAAAGGTGCCTGCTGTAATGCTTGTAAATAACGCGCCAGATTGCTATGTTTGGCTGACTGCGCCCAATCAATAGCTGTATGATAATTAAGATTAACCGCATTTAAGTCCGCACCGGCATCAAGCAACATATCTACCATTTCCTTATTACCTGAAAAGGCTGCCATCATCAAAGGGGTGGTTCCATCCGGTGCGGGCGCATGTACAAAGGCCCCTTCATCAAGCAACCACTGCGCAAACTCTACCTGCCCTTTTGATGCCGCATAATGCAAAGGAGTCCACCCCAAGCGGTTAATTTTGGCCCCTTTAGCATAGAGCGTCTGCGCCCTTGGCAGCTCTCCTAGTATGGCCAAGTACATCAATGGTGTTTCATTATTATGATTAGTAATATTAGGATCAAAATTGGGCGCCTGTATCAATAAATCATAAACATCCCAAGATTGGTTTTGAATGGCCCACATCACCGCTGGCTCCCCCTCTTGGCTTTTAATATTAGGATCTAATCCTGTGTGCAACTGGCGTGCAACAGCACCCTCTCTATTATTTAATACATCATTCCAGAATTGTTTATCGGCTACATGATTGTGCGCGAACGCTACGGTCTGCAACACTAGCCCGCATAAGCTGATCACAACACCTTGCTTGATTTGATTAAATAAATACATGCCTAGCCTCTATGCATTAAGCTTTTTTGAATAGATTGTAAAAGTTTTGTGTGGTGGCCTCAGCAATGGTAGAGAGCGCTACGCCTCTCAATTGAGCAATACACTCAGCAACATATTTTACATAAGCAGGCTCATTTGTTTGTCCCCGAACAGGCACAGGGGCAAGATAAGGTGAGTCGGTTTCGATAAGCATTCTATCAAGGGGCACATATCGTGCGACATCCTGGAGCTCAATCGCATTTTTAAAAGTCACAATACCCGAAAAAGAGATATAAAAATTCATATCCATAGCAGCCTTGGCTACCTCCTTTGTTTCGGTAAAGCAGTGCATGACGCCACCCACCTCTTGTGCTTGGGCTGCTCGCATAATGGCCAAGGTATCTTTGGCTGCAGAACGTGTATGGATGATACTAGGAAGACCTGTTTGGCGACTGACCCACAAATGACGCTCAAAACGCTCTCTTTGCCAATCAAGTGGCTCACTAAGTCGATAGTAATCTAAACCTGTTTCTCCTATCGCTACCACTTTAGGATGTTGAGCCAATTGAATCAACTCATCTGCTGTAGGCTCAGTGACATCCTGATACCCTGGATGTACCCCAATTGACGCACTTAACTGATCGCTTTGCTCGACTAACTGAATCAAAGCAGGCCAGGCATCCATATCCACACTGACAACCAAGGCATGCTCCACCTGGTTATGCTGCATTCGAGCCAGCACATCTGTAAATTGATCGCGTAATTGAGGAAAATCTATATGACAGTGTGAATCGATAAACATACTATTCTCTATCTAAAAGTGATTCAAAATCGTCAACCGTTATGGCTACCCAAACCGTGCGATACGAGCAAGCACGTATTGAGCCCAATGCACTGACCACAGTTTAAGAAAAACAAGCAAAGAGCTGGTCCAAAAGATGATGAACCCGCAGTTTCTGATTAAATGGGTGATGCGCTGTGCGTTGGGCTTGGGTCAGGTTTTTTAATAAAAAAGCCACTGCATGCTGACTGGCCCGAGCAGCCAAGGTATTCAGTTGTGCCTGCAGTCTCGGATAATGTTGGACCTGGAGATTAAACTGACAATACTGTATATCCAAAAACAAACGCTGCAAAACAGTCAGTACTTGCCCAAAGGGCAACGACTCCAAAACAGGAAGTAAGCTATAAAGAGCTGCTTTTTGGCGCTGCTCTAAGGCCATCAATAGCTGCTGCAACCATTGAGGAATAGGCTGTTCTTCTTGTTGTGCAGCATGATAAGCAGACAGCGGTGCCCCATCATGGGCGGCTAGCCATTGCTCTGGGTGCGCAACCCCTTGTTTGGCTAACCAGCTCAATGCGACCTGATGAGTCGGACTGGGCAGACGAAGTAACTGGCATCGGGAGCGAATCGTGGGTAATAATAAAGGTAATTGAGCACTCATTAATAAAAAAACCGTGCGCGGCATGGGCTCTTCGAGTATTTTTAATAATGCATTTGCCGTAATACCGTTCATTTGATGAGCAGGATAAATAATAATCACACGAAATCCAGCTCGATGGGTGCTGGCATAAAACCACTCATCAAGGGCGCGCAGTTGCTCGATACGTATTTCTTGTGAGTGCTCGTCGGCATGTTCTCCTTCGTGATGAGGAAAAAGCGCAGACTCTAATGCAGCAGGGTAAATATATTTTAAATCAGGATGCACCCCAGTATGTACCCACTGACATGGACCACACTGCCCGCAAGCAAACCCATGTGCTGCAGGCTGCTCACATAATAAAGATGCAGCCAAAAACTGCCCGAATTGAAACTTACCGATGCCTGCAGCACCAGTCATTAACCAGGCATGTCCTAGTTGCTCTTTGTGTTGTAAAAAGTGACGGGCTGTTTCTTCAAACCAAGGAAGTAATTGCATCATATAGGCTGAACTATAAAGAGCGACATCAGGTAGGATTAACAAGCCGTGTTGTTCCAGCTCTCAATGAGAGCCAACAACTCTTGTTTTAATTGCGCTTGAATACTGTCTATGTCTTTGCTGGCATCGACCATGATAAAACGCTGTGGGTCCTGATGAACTCGCTCATAATAAGCCTGCTGAGTCCGCAAAAAAAACTCCGCATCTTCTTTTTCAAAACGATCCAAGACTCTCGTTTTCATCATTCGCTGCCGAGCCAATTCCAAGGGAACATCAAATAACCATGTGCGATCTGGCTGCAGACCCGCATGCACCCATTGCTCAAGCACTCGAATTTGCTCAGCTCCCAAAGCTCGTCCTCCCCCTTGATAGGCGTAACTAGCATCCGTAAACCGATCACAGAGCACCCACTGACCCTTTTGTAAGGCCGGTATAATGCGTGTTTGTATATGCTCATTGCGGGCAGCAAACATTAATAAACATTCTGTTTTTAAACACATGGGCTGCTGCAGCAATATCTCTCGTAACGACTCACCTAATACGGTCCCCCCAGGCTCCCGAGTGACCAGCACCGAAATATTATGTGCTTGTAAAATATCTTGCATAAAAGGGATGTGGGTGCTTTTGCCTGCGCCATCGACCCCTTCTAGAGTTAAAAATAAACCAACCTGTGTCATAATTTTTTAATTTCGCTTGAGTATATATTTAGCCACCGCACGATTATGCTCTCTGAGGGTTTTAGAAAACTCACTTGTCCCATCACCTCGCGACACAAAATAATAGTAATCATGCTCTTCAGGATGGAGCACAGCAAGTAAAGATGCCTTGCCAGGCGCAGCAATGGGTGTAGGCGGTAAGCCTGGACGAGTATAGGTATTCCAAGGGGTATCTGTGGTGAGATCCACTTTACGGATTCTGCCCTGATAGCGATCACCCATCCCATAAATAACCGTTGGATCAGATTGCAATAACATGCCCTTGCGCAATCGATTCATAAATACCCCTGCTATGCGCCTTCTGTCTTCAGCATGTCCAGTTTCTTTTTCAACTATTGACGCTAAGATAAGTGCTTCATACGGACTGTCTATCGGCAAATCAGGGGCACGCTGTGCCCAAAGCTGCTCCAACAAATCAAGTTGCGCCTCATGAGCACGTTTCAGTAAGACTAAATCAGTGGTTCCAGGAGCAAATACATAAGTATCAGGATAAAATAAGCCCTCAGGGTGCGCTACCTCTGTGTTAAGTTGCTGGGCCAATTCCTGAGGACTGATCTCTGTTAAGGTAGCGCGCACGTCAGGGTGTTGAGCTAAAGCATTAAGCATTTGTGCCAAGGTCCATCCCTCAACAAAAGTAATACGGGTTTGCAGCATATCCCCTGTAACCATGCGCTGCAAAAGATCCCATAATGTATCCCCCGCCTCAGCCCGATAAGCCCCTGCTTTTAGGTTTGTATCTGTTTCTGCATAACGCGCAAGCAATACAAAGCTATCCTCATGCAGAGCAATGCCTGCTGCGGTCATTTGCCGTGCAATCTGTCTTGGCCCCATCCCTTGCTCTACATTATATTCTATGGTTGGGGCATTCATAGGCACAGCGCGTTGCATGACCCACCACCACCCACTCCATGCAATAAGGGCAAGAAGTATCATTAAGGCCACAATACTGTAGAAAAAATATCTCAAGGGACGCCTCATTTTGAATCCACACCGGCAATGCGTTTAATTGATACCCAAATATTAAAAATGATGGAGCCCCATAATAGCCTAGAAAAGATCTAAAGTTTAGTACTCTATAGACCCAAGCCTAAGTAGGGTCATCCAATTGACTTTAATACTCTGTTGTTATAGTTATTAAGCTTAAGTCTTATTTTTAACACTTCTCTAAAGATGACTACTTATTCATTACCCTTTAGCGTTATTGCTTGTTCTGGCGCTGATGCCCAGCATTTTTTACATAACCAACTCACTCAGTCAGTGAACGATTTGGATTCAGAGCATGCACGCTTATTTGCCTATTGCACCCCTAAGGGTAGAGTAATTGCCAATGGGTTAATATGGCGCTCTGCTGATAACGACGGCTTTTACCTCTTGGTGCACCAGAGCATCGCAGAGGCGTTGTTGCACCGCCTAAAAATGTATGTCCTACGCGCACAAGTCACTTTAGAGTTGGTGCACGATGCTATGGTTTTGGGCAGTCAGCAGCCTCTGATTGCAGCCCCCTCTTCCGTTCCTACCCAGACTGAGCTAGGGCAGCTCCCTATATACCCTCACCAAGCAGGCATATGCATTCAAGCGCTAACTCCCCCCCATGAGCCTCCAAGATATTGGCATATCGTGCTGCATGCTCATGATTCACAGCCACCAAGCAAAAAAGAGCAGCTGATTCCTCTTGACCATTGGCTCTATCAAGAATTACGTAATGGCTGGGTATGGATCAAAGCAGAAACTGCTGAGTTATTTATTCCCCAAAATATTAATTTAGACATAATACCTGCAGTACATTTCGCCAAAGGCTGCTTTCCTGGCCAAGAGGTAGTTGCCCGCAGCCACTATCGCACTACTATTAGAAAGCGTACTGTTTTAATGTCCGCTCCAGTCACTGGGGATAATATTCCGACCGCAGCATCCTCATTGCTTGCCCAAGATCTGGTCTTGGCATCATCAAACCACCACGCAGCACAGCCAGCTCGTGTTGCTGGGCGTATTGCTGACTGCGTGATTTTTGCTGAACAAGTATGGGCTCTAGTCGAAACTCAACTCGATTATATCCTTGAGCAACATAAGCTTGAGCTAAACGATGAACTCTGCTTTGAGCATATTGCTCTTCCTTTTGAGGATCGATTGCCTTGGGAGAAAAAATAACTACGGCACGAATGAATTAATTAGTGCCGTAACCAATACTGCTTTAGTATTCGGAAAGATTTTCTAAAGGGTGAACCGCTTCTGGAGGGTGTACTGGATGCAAAAAGTCCATTACCTCATCTAAGCTTACCTCTTGTAGGCGATGATGTTTCCATCGAGGCGCTCGATCTTTATCAATAATGAGCGCTCGAATCCCTTCTTTAAAATCGGGATGAGTCAAACAATGCATGGCCACATTAAAATCTACTTGAAAGGCCTCAGCTAAAGAAAACTGGCTGTTTAATTTAAGTAACTCATAGCTTAAACGTATTGATAAAGGGCTGCCGGATAAAAACTGTGTTCCTGCATGGTGCAGCCAAGGATCATGCTCCGCACCCATTTGGTCAGCATCCGCCCAACGAACATAATGGGCACATAACGCCTCAAAATCAGTATTGGTGCCCAATGTTCTCAATAACTGATAATGGGGATTGAGCACTCCGAGGGAGACCAAATCAGGTTGATGCATGGTTTGAAGCACTTGACTGCTGATTGCAAAAGCACAGCCATCCCAATTAGCAGCGCGTAATTTTTCAATAATATGCTGCGCATCTAGAGATGCGTCTAATAAATAATCTGCCAGCCCTAAATAATAAGCATCTGCTCCATTGATATGCGCCCCAGTCATCGCCAAAGTATGGCTTATTCCTGCTGGCAATTTTGATAATAACCACGAACCGGCAACATCAGGGAAGAGACCAATAGCTATTTCTGGCATTGCATAACGGGTTGAGGGGGCAACCACTCGATGACTCGCTCCCGCGAACATCCCCACGCCACCTCCCATAAGAATGCCAAATCCTAAGGCAATTATTGGTTTATTATAGGTATGAATTAAATAATCCAACTGATATTCTTGAGAGAAAAAATCACGGCCATAATCATTATCCCAAGGACTTGAGCCCAAAGGCTGTGCCAGCATACTGTGATACAGTGCCTGCAAATCCCCTCCCGCAGAAAATGCTCGCTGGGTTGCCCCTTGGAGAACTACAGCAACGATGCTGTTATCCTCTTGCCACCTACGCAGCTGCGCCAGGAGAGCATGGACCATTTCTAAATCAACACTATTGAGACTCGCGGCGCGATTTAAGGTTAATACGCCAATGCGCTTATCTGCCTTGCGCGTCTCTAAAGTATTGATATGCACTTTTTGAGTCATCTCCACTGTTCCTCTTGTTATTTTCCTATCAATAATTGTGAAATACTTTTAGAGCCAATACTCAACTCTTTTTGCTGTTGCGCTGTGCTTGCTTGTCCTGTTCGCGCAGGCGTGCCCGATGGGCTGCGCGCCGCCGACGAGATTCCATAGGATCAAAGACCAATGGCCGATACACTTCTACTTGGTCCCCATCATTTAAGCGGTAGTCCCGTTCTCTTTGCACCCCAAACACACCGCATGGTGCCTCATGCCAATGCTGATCATGTGCGCGGTAAAAACCGCTTTGTACCAAAGCATGTTCTAATGTTGAGCCTCGTGGCAAATTGACTTGCTGTTTCCATATCTGCGCTTCATTTTGCGCAAATATCACTTCTACTGTGATCATCACTCCCTCATCTGAGCTACCAAATAAATGGACTGAGTCCAAGACCAGCCGTACTGATACGTGGCAACAGGACCGACGGGGTGTTATTATTCGTATAATTCATTGGCCCGCTGCGTAAAGGAGTCAATAAAACTAGTAGCAATACGATTAAAAATTGGGCCAATTACCATTTCAAGAGTCCGATTTGAAAATTCGTACTGCATTACAAAATCAATTTTACACCCGTCCTCGCCTAAAGGCGTAAAAGACCAATCGCCAGTCAAATTAGAAAAAGGCCCGTCAACCAATTCCAGATGAATACGTTTTGGGTAGTCATGGGTGTTTTTAGTGGTAAAGTTTTGACTGATGCGGGCAATGCGGATCATTATCGATGCAGTCATGCCAGACTCATCTTGCTCCATTACCTCAGCACCACCACACCAAGGCATAAATTCAGGGTACCGAGCAACATCAGAAACTAAGTCAAACATTTGTTCAGGAGTATATGGAACAATAATGGAACGCTTTACTGTAGGCATCGATAACTTTAGTAGATAAAATGGTTTTTTAATTTAACAACTTTTAATTTAGACGACTGTCAATGAGTATTGTTCACAATCGAAGAGCACGTCACGAATATTTCATCGAGGAAGTCCTAGAAGCTGGACTCGTACTCGAAGGCTGGGAGGTCAAAGCTATCCGAGAGGGCCGTGTACAACTAGCTGAGAGCTACGTCGTTGTCCGCGATGGTGAGCTTTGGGTGATTGGTATGCACATTAGCCCCTTAGCCACGACTTCTACCCATGTTAGGGCCGATCCCTCTCGAACTCGCAAACTTTTGTTGCACCGTCATGAAATTAATAAATTAATTGGACAGGTTGAGCAACGCGGCTATGCTTTGGTTCCCCTGAACCTACACTATAGACGTGGCCGTATCAAGATGGATATTGGTTTGGGTAAAGGGAAAAAACTCCATGACAAACGCCGTACCCAGCGTGATCGTGATTGGCAACGTGAACAACAACGTCTTATGCGTCAAGCAGTACGTTAATTGCGCGGCCAGTAGCCAATATCACTGTACAGCGGCTCCCCAAATACAAAAGTAATGGGGAGCCTTATGGATAGTACTACATTACCTCGACAGACCTAAGCAGCTTAGGCACTTTCTTTGGCCAGCCTTTGCCAGGTATCAATAACAGTATCGGGGTTTAATGACAAGGACTGAATGCCCTGATCACGCAACCACTCAGCTAAATCTGGATGATCACTTGGGCCCTGTCCGCAAATACCGACATATTTACCTAACTCATTACATGCTTGAATCGCCCGGCTTAATAAGACTTTCACGGCCTCATCTCGCTCATCAAAGTCTTCGGCTAATAGCTCCAAACCAGAATCTCGGTCAAGACCTAAAGTAAGTTGAGTTAAGTCATTTGAGCCAATAGAGAAGCCGTCAAAATATTGCAAGAACTCTTTGGCCAAAATAGCATTAGATGGTACCTCGCACATCATCACGATACGCAGGCCATTTTTACCACGCTCCAGACCATGCTCTGCGAGTAATTCAATGACACGCTTCGCCTGAGACAAGGTACGTACAAAAGGCACCATGATCTCAATATTGGTCAGACCCATTTCATCACGTACTTTACGAATAGCCTCGCATTCCATGCGGAAGCATTCAGCAAAGTCGTCTGATAAATAACGTGCTGCACCGCGGAAGCCTAGCATGGGGTTTTCTTCCTCGGGCTCATAACGTGATCCCCCAATTAATTTGCGATATTCGTTAGACTTGAAGTCTGACAAGCGCACAATTACTGGCTTAGGATAAAAAGCAGCCCCTAGTGTCGCCACTCCCTCGGCTAGTTTTTCTACAAAAAATGCACGGGGACTTGCATAGCCTCGGGCAGCCGATTCGACAGCCTTTTTGAGGTCGGCATCAACGTTGGGATAGTCTAAAACAGCCTTAGGATGTACGGCAATGTTATTGTTAATAATAAACTCTAAGCGAGCTAACCCTACCCCATCATTAGGAATTTGACTAAAATCAAAGGCCAACTGAGGATTGCCCACATTCATCATTACTTTGAGGCCGATATCGGGCATTTCACCCCAGCGCACCTCTTCGATTTCTGTCTCTAAGAGGCCATCATAAATACGTCCCTCATCACCTTCTGCGCATGAAACTGTTACCTCTTGACCATTAGTCAACAGATCGGTTGCATTGCCGCACCCTACCACTGCTGGAATACCTAACTCACGCGCAATAATGGCAGCATGACATGTTCGCCCACCTCTATTGGTTACAATAGCGCCCGCCAATTTCATTACAGGCTCCCAATTCGGATCGGTCATATCTGTAACCAAAATATCACCGGGCTGTACTAGATGCATCTCACTTGCATCCCCAACTATGCGTACCTTGCCAGAACCAATTTTTTGTCCAATAGCTCGCCCGGTAACCAGCACATCTCCCGTAGCCTTGAGACGATAGCGTTCTTGTACATCATTGGCTTTTTGCTGGGACATCACAGTCTCAGGACGAGCTTGCAAGATGTAAATCTTGCCATCAACACCATCACGACCCCACTCAATATCCATAGGACGCTGATAGTGCTTTTCAATAATCATGGCATAGTTGGCAAGCTCAATCACCTCACTATCGCTCAATGAATAGCGGTTACGCTCTGATACAGGCACATCTACAGTACGTACCGCCTCTTGTGCGTTGGGATCTGGATTAAACTCCATTTTTACTAATTTTGACCCAATGCGACGACTGATAATGGGGAAATGCCCGGACTCTAAGGCAGGCTTAAATACATAAAATTCATCCGGGTTCACAGAGCCCTGCACCACAGTTTCGCCCAAACCGTATGAAGATGTGATGAAGACCACCTGATCAAAACCTGACTCAGTGTCTATAGTAAACATCACTCCTGAGCTTCCCTTGTCGGAGCGCACCATGCGCTGTACCCCAGCTGAGATAGAGACTTGGCTATGCTCAAAGCCTTTGTGCACACGGTAAGAAATTGCACGATCATTGTATAGAGAGGCAAAAACTAGATGGATTTTCTCCAAAATATCATCAATGCCGACCACATTTAAATAGCTCTCTTGCTGACCGGCAAAGGATGCATCGGGCAAGTCCTCTGCTGTAGCTGAGGAGCGAACCGCAAAAGAGCCTTGTCCATCAGCATCAAGTTGAGCAAACGCAGCACGAATCTCTTCTTCGAGCTTAGCAGGGAAAGGCGTATCAATGATCCATTGGCGAATTTCCGCTCCTGCGGCTGTCAGCTCGCGTACATTGTCATGATCCAAGGTGCGCAAGCGCTCATTAATGCGCTCCCCCAGATTATCAATGGCAAGAAACTCTTGGAATGCTTGGGCTGTGGTTGCAAAACCACCTGGGACGCGCACCCCAGCATCAGATAGTTGGCTGATCATTTCGCCTAATGAGGCATTTTTACCGCCTACCACCTCGACGTCTGTCATGCGCAGCTCTTCGAAGGGAATTACATAAGACATAAAGACACCTTTAGAAGTTAAGAAAGCAAGTTTGCTTAGGGCACGACCTATTTTCCTACACTAAGCAAACATGCCTTGCGGCATTCTCGAGGCACTGTTAATCTTTTGGGATTGTACCGTTTTCTCCTCTAATGTAATACTACAACTTATGAGCGATCCACTTACTGAACGCACCGTTTTTGTTATCTCAGATAGTACTGGGATTACTGCAGAAACTTTTAGCCATTCTGTTTTATCACAATTCCAGCAATTCCAATTTAATGCTGTTCGTATTCCTTTTGTCGACACTATAGAAAAGGCCCATGAGGTTGCCGAACGTATCACCCAATGCGCCCAAGAAACAGGCAGTAAGCCTCTGGTTTTTAGTACATTGGTGGATCCTCGTATCGCACGCATCATTGGCTCAGCAGAGTGTAATTTTTTTGACTTATTTGGTGCATTTGTACGACATATAGAACGAGCCTTAGGGGTGAAATCTAGCCGCTCCGTTGGCCGCTCCCATACCAATGTAACTTCTGAGCAATATAATGCCCGAATCGAGGCCATCAATTTCAGTCTTGCCCATGATGATGGCCAATTTGTGAGTGGCTTAGACCAGGCGGATGTCATCCTTGTTGGCGTGTCACGTTGTGGTAAAACCCCGACAAGCTTATATTTAGCCATGCAATATGCCGTCAAAGTTGCTAATTTTCCGCTTATTCCAGAAGATTTTGAACGAGGCACTCTGCCCTCTACCCTAGCTCCCCATAGGAAAAAGCTCTTTGGCCTCTCTATACATCCTGAACGCTTGGCTGAAGTGCGCCATGAGCGACGCCCTAATAGTAAATACGCTTCATTAGAGCAATGCATATACGAAGTGACTGAGGCCGAACGTCTCATGCGCATAGAAGGCATCCCTTGGTTATCTACTACAAACCGCTCCATCGAAGAAATATCCACTAAAATTTTGACCGAAGTTGGCTTAAATCGCCGTATTTATTAATTAAGCCCCTCTCCTTTGTCGAAGGGCTGCTCATTGCATCCCCCTATACCCCACCTTGTGTCGTATGGGGGGCTCTCTGACGCTGATGCTCAAACAAGCAGACAGCAGCAGCCACCGCCACATTTAATGATTCAATATGTGGAGCGTGCGGTATCATGACATGGTGGGTTGCGGCCTCTTGCCACGGAGTCCCTATGCCTTTACTTTCATTGCCAAATGCCCAGGCTATAGGCCCCTGCAAATCACATGCGTATAACGAACGCGCACGCGAATGAAGTACAGTGACTGCTAAAGGAATGTCTAAAGGTGGAAAATTCTCGCCCAACACCATTTGCTCATGGATTTTGGTTAAAAAATGAGCCCCTTGAGCACTGCGTAATACCTTAGGTGACCAGGCGCTGGTGGTTCCTCTAGTAAGAAATACATGAGGAATGGCTAAGGCCGCTACTGTCCTAAGAATGGTTCCTAGATTACCCGGATCTTGTATCTGATCTAAAATGACACAAGTTTGGGTAATGCTTGAAGGGGGATGCAACTGAGGGCGAGGCACCACAAAGATAACTCCCTGAGGAGAAACCACATCGCTAAGCTGCTTAAATAAGCCCTGTTCAAGTATATAAATATCCGTGCGCGGCAGTTGAGAGGCAAATGTTTTTAGTGCCGCCTGCTGCATTTGTCGCTCATCAAAGAGCACAGCATGAGGGGCTCCATAATGCTGTAACCAAGCTGAACAAAGATGAATGCCCTCTAGTAAAACCATTTCACTGCGCGCGTGGCCTGCTGCTTTAGCGGTGCGTAGCCACTCTTTGTAATGGCGGTTTTGTCGTGAACTAATGTAGTGCATGGTTAGCTCTGTTTGCCTTGGGCTAATAATCGACGCACTGGGGAAAAACTGCGGCGATGCTCTGGGCAAGGCCCAAACTGCTCTAAACGTTCTAGGTGTAATGCTGTGCCATAACCCTTATGTTGAGCAAAGCCATACTCGGGATAATGTTGATCTAATTCTCTACATAAAGCATCACGCGCTGTTTTAGCTAATATTGAGGCCGCCGCAACTTGTGCGTACTGTTGATCAGCTTTAACCGCAGCAATGGCATCTACCCCCAAATCCGCAGGAATGATGGGCCCATCAATAATAACTTGTTGTGGTGCAAGTGTTAATCCATGGACAGCCCGCCGCATTGCTAAAAAAGTGGCCTGCAATATATTTAGTTGATCAATTTCTTCAGTACTGGCCTGGGCAATACACCATGCCAGGGCATGAGCACGGATGTCCTCAGCCAATGCTTCGCGCTTACGCTCACTTAACTTTTTCGAGTCGGTTAGCCCAGAGATAGGATGTTTGGGATCTAAAATAACTGCAGCAGCAAAAACTGGGCCAGCTAACGGTCCCCTCCCTGCCTCATCCACCCCTGCTATATGCTCTGTCAATTGTTTAAATAACGGCATGGTACTAAAGATATTGTAAAATCACATCGGTTGCCAACTCTGCAGTATTTTGACGCAATTGTTGGTGCAATACTGCAGATTCCGTAATCACAGTCTCTCGATAGGAGTCATCAAATAAGGCTTTTTTAATAGCAGGCAGTATATTTTCTACCGTGGCATCTTCTTGCAAATACTCAGGAGCTATTTCCTTATTGGCAAGTATATTAGGCAACCCCACCCACTGAGTATAAGGTCTGTTCTGCCCGGACTGCCAAGCCATAATTGTGCGCATTAATGGCGACAAAATATAGGAAATCACCATTGGCTTTTTAAACATCATGCCTTCTAGGGCGGCCGTTCCACTGGCTACCAATAGTGCATCGGCAGCTTGCATACATTGCCAAGAAACTGGCTGCGCGGCAAATTCTGAATGCTTTGTAGAATACGTCGGGTTTTCTATAAGATGTACTTGACGTAATTGATAACACTCTAATAGTGATTTGATTTCTTCGGATCTTTTTGCATTTACAGCCGGTATAACAAAACTAATATTAGGTATGGCCTGCTGTAATTTTTCTGCCACTGAAAAAAACAAAGGGGCTAACCATTTAATTTCTGAGGCTCGGCTGCCCGGCAAAATTGCCAAGACCGGATCATTTAAATCTAGATTTAAGCTATTTCTCGCTATTTCTTGATCGGGCTCTAGAGGGATCTCTTGAGCCAAAGGGTGTCCTACAAAAGTTACAGGAATCCCCTCTTTTTCATAGATGGGCACTTCGAATGGAAATAGCACCAGCATATGCGATACAGATTGGCGAATACTATGAATGCGCTCATACCGCCATGCCCAAATGGAGGGGCTTACAAACTGTATGGTAGGAATGCCTGCTGCCTTGAGTGCCTTTTCCATGCGCAAATTAAAATCTGGTGCATCGATGCCTACAAAAATATCGGTAGGTGCATTGAGACAACGTTTTTTAGTATCTCTAAAAATACGCCATAAGCGGGGCAGTTGCTTGATGGCGTCGACATAACCAAAAACACTCAAGGCCTCTAAGTCATGCCATTGCTGCTGTCCCGCAGCGCGCATCGCGGGTCCCCCTATGCCCGTACAATATGCAGTAGGCAAACGGGTTGTGATCCCATGCAAGACGCGGGCTGCAAGTAAATCCCCTGAAGGCTCTCCAGCAACCATCGTAATTTGGGTCATGGCCGTGCAAAACCTCGTTGCGATGACTGCACAAACTGTATAAAACTGTGCAAGGCCTGTTGAGCCTGCTCGCTGCTAGGAGAGAGTTTTTTGATTTCAGCAACGGCCTGCTCTACGGTGAGCTTACGTCTGTACAGTAAACGATAGGCCTCCTTAAGCTGGGCTATTGTTTCTGCACTAAAATCACGCCTTTTAAGCCCCTCCGTATTGACCCCCACGGCACGAAACGGATCCCCGGCACCAATAATAAAAGGAGGAATATCTTGTCTCACCGAACTGGTTCCTCCTATCATAGAATGCTCGCCAATACGGACAAACTGATGAACGGCTGATAAGCCCCCTAAAACAGCCCAGTCTCCCACCTGTATATGTCCTGCTAATTGAACACTATTGGCAATAATAGTGTGACTGCCAATTTGACAGTCATGGGCTATATGCACATAAGCCATGATCCAATTGTCATCGCCAATGCGTGTTACCCCCCCATCCTGGACGGTGCCAATATTTATGGTAACGTACTCACGCACGGTATTGCCATCGCCTATTTCTAAGCGTGTGGGCTCGCCTGCATATTTTTTATCTTGAGGTATCCCACCAATGGAGCAAAACCGATAAAAATGGTTGTTTTTGCCAATGCGGGTATGCCCATCAATGACACAATGTGGACCAATACGCGTGCCCTCACCAATGCATACATGGTCCCCAATAATGCTATACGCCCCAACCTCTACGGAAGGATGCAACTGAGCAGTAGGAGATACCAGCGCTGTTTTATGGATCAAACTCATGTGAACTACTCTTCAATAACTCGAATGGCGCACATGATTTTAGCTTCGGCAACGACTTGGCCATCAACTAAAGCGCGTGCTGCATATTTGCACATTGACCGACTAATGCGCTCAGCATCCACTTCAATGCGCAATTGATCGCCAGGTACTACGGGCTTACGGAACCGAGCGCCGTCGACCCCTACTAAATAGTAGGCGATTTTTTGGCTGGCGGGATTCACCTCATCATCATCCTCAAAAGAGAAAACCGCAGCTGCCTGTGCCATGGCCTCAACAATGAGCACTCCTGGCATAACCGGGTGATGGGGAAAATGACCAACAAAAAACGGCTCGTTGTACGTTACATTTTTAAGTGCAACCACACGTTTGCCTGGCTCCATTTCTAATACGCGATCAATAAGCAGCATGGGATAACGGTGTGGCAAACGCTCCATGATCTGCTGAACATTAAGCTCCATAATACACATCCTGAATTATTTTTCTGTCTCTATTGCCAAGCGTTCCAGTGCCTGCTCTAAATCACGCACCCGCTTGCGCAACGTGGATAACTGAGAGAGGACAGCGGCATTTCGCTGCCATTGACGATGCTCTTGGTAAGGATACACTCCTGTAAGGCGCTCTGCGCGGTGAATGGAGGATGTAATGGCTGTTCCTCCTGAAATCTGAACATCATCAGCAATACTGAGATGGCCAGAAATCATCGCTGCTCCCCCAATGATACAACGCGCCCCTATGCGAGTGGATCCGGCAATACCCACGCACGCGGCAATGGCAGTGTGGGGCCCGATAATGACATTATGGGCAACCATAATTTGGTTATCTAGCTTAACTCCATCACCAATGTGCGTTGCATCTAAGGCACCTCTATCTATGGTTGTATTGGCTCCGATCTCTACATCATTACCAACCACCACCTGGCCTAATTGCGCTATTTTAGCCCATTGCCCTGTATGCACAGGATGTGGGGCAAAACCAAATCCATCCGCTCCCAGTACGGCGCCGCTATGAATAATACATCGATCGCCTATATGCGTGTCGTGATATAACACCACATTGGGGTGCAGATGGCAGTCTTTGCCAATAGTCACTCCAGCACCTAGATATGAATGGGCTTCTACTCGAGTCCCCGCATCTATTTTTACATGCGGTTCAATGACCACATGGGGACCAATATGCACCCCTGCAGCGATCTCTGCTGTGGGATGAATAATTGCACTCGGATGCTGAGCTTTTGGCAACTGCTGTAAACGCCAGGATTCAAACCACTGTGCTGCCAGTGCATAAGCAAAGTAGGGGGAATCGCAAACTACGGGCAAAAAGGAAAAATCGCAATCAGCTGCTATCAGGGCGGATAAATCATCAGCGTGCAAAAAAACAGCAGCAGCACGAGTATTCTGCAGCTGCGCTCGTAATTTGGGATTTGCCAAAAAACTTAATTCGCTCTCTCCAGCATGCTCTAATGAACCAATTCCACGAATACGCAGCTGTTGGTAGGCATCTTGAGCATATGTTTGCGGCAAAACCCAATCGAGCCCACCTTGTTCTTTAAGTTCTATTAAGAGATCCAACAAGGTGGGCGCCGATTCTGACGCAAGTAAAACCGGCATAAATTAACCACCGATAGCTTTTAGCACTTCGTCAGTGATATCCACTTTGGGGCTAACCGTCACTGCATCGGTAATGATTAAATCATAGCCCTGGCTTTCAGCGATACGCTGAATAGCATTGTCTGCTTTGTCAATAATGTCTGAGAATAACTCATTACGACGTAAATTAACGTCCTCTTGGAATTGGCGCTCTTTGCGTTGTAAATCAGCCTCTAGATCCTCAAGTTTACGCTGACGACGAATGCGCTCACTATCTGAAAGTGCAGGCGCATCTTTGTCATACTTTTGAATTTCAGCACGTAAATTATTAGCTAAGCGCTCTAATTCATCATTGCGCTTACGAAACTCAGACTCAATCTTTGCCTGAGCTGATTTAGCTGTATTGGACCCATATAAAATGCGCTCGACATTCACATAGCCAATTTTAGTTTGCGCTTGTGCTACAGGAGCAGCCATCAAACTAGACGCCCCAAGTAAAGCGGCAAAAACTAGAGCTCTGTTGCCACGAGCAGTGGCCTGTGCGAGCGCGGAAAACTGAGATGCTAATTTAGATGTCATGTATATTTACCTTGCTATAAACGCTGCAAAAAAACCTGTCGCTGAATTTAAAATGCAGTACCAATTTGGAATTGGAATGCCTGCTTTTCATCACCACGCTTAGCATTAAGCGCACGACCATATGATAACTGCAAGGGGCCTAGAGGGGAATCCCATGACAAGCCTATCCCTGCAGAATATTTCCATCCACAAGGATCCTCAGCACGATGGGGTGCTGCGCCCTTGTAACAAGTTGGAGATTGAGTGTTGTCAACACGCCCTGCATCGGCAAATAAAAACCAGCGCAATGAGCGATCGCGACGTGCTCCCGGAAACGGTAGGTATAACTGTACATTACCTATAATGCGACGTGAACCCCCAAGGAAGTCATTGGTCCGAGGATCGCGTGGTCCGAGTGACCCCCCCTCGTACCCTCTTACCGTACCAATCCCCCCTCCATATACGGTTTTAATGATGGGGAATGGCTTGTCACTATTGTAGGAACGACCATAATCAACCAATCCATTAAATGCCAGTGTCATGCTCCGACTGATAGGCAAATAATGCTGATGCTGGGCACTCAACATGTAGTATTTTAAATCAAGTACGGAAAAATCGGCAGAAACACTGGTAAAACTACCTCGAGTAGGTGCTAAAGCGCTATCACGGGTATCCTTGCTCCAGCCTAAATTAAATATAAAGGCATTTGAATATTTGCCATACTCATCTACAAATTGTTGATAGGTTTCGGGGGTATAGCGAGGATGGAGTTTGTCCAAGCCGTTGCGCTCAAAACTACCCCCTAAAAATACCGTATCATTTTCACTAATTGGCACTCCAAAGCTAAGTCCCATACCAATAGAGGTTACTTGGAAATCTCCTTCTGACCAACGATAGTCATAAGGCTTGGTGCGCCGATAATACAAGGAAGTGGTTTTACTAATCCCATCCTTAGTCCAATAAGGGTTTGTGTGGGCCAGCACTGCCGTGCGGTGTATTTCACTGGTATTGAGCTGCAACGAGAGACTATTACCACTGCCGAAAATATTATCTTGACTCACCCCGGCAGAAAGCATGACCTTATCCGTGCTGCCATACCCAATCCCTAAATTGATCATGCCTGTTGGACGCTCTTTGACATTAACAATTAGGTCAACCTGATCGGGAGAGCCCGGCACAGGCTCTGCATGCACATCAACCTCTGAAAAATATCCCAAGCGATCAATACGGTCGCGAGATAAATTAATACTGCCCTCGTCATACCATGCTGCCTCTTGTTGACGCATCTCACGACGGATCACCTCATCTCGGGTGCGCACATTGCCCCCAATCTCTATTCGACGAACATAGACGCGCCGTCCTGGATCAACATAAAAAGTTAGATCAGCTCGCCGCTCATCGCGATCTAGAATAGGCTGCGGGTTAACGTTTGCAAACCCATACCCCAGGCTACCTAAATAGTCTGTGATGGCACGGACAGTCTCATTTGTCTTTTCAGCAGAAAAGGTATCCCCTTCTTGGATGGTGATCAACTCCTCCATTTGTTCTTCAAGACCAAGGAGATCACCTGCAAGCTGTACCTTGTTTACTTGATAAGGCTGCCCCTCATCAATAGTAATAGTAATGTAGATTTCTTTGCGATCTGGGGAAATGGTTACCTGAGGCGGCTCAACATGAAACTCTAAATAACCTCGGTTCAAATAATACGAACGAATGCGTTCCAAATCCCCTTCGAGCTTTTCTCTAGAGTATTTATCGGTACCGGTATACCAAGTCATCATTCCGGATGTTGTTAGCTCCATTTCCGCAAGCAAGTCTTTGGTTGGGATAGCCTCATTGCCTACGATGTTAATTTCTTTTATTTTGGCTAAATCGCCTTCGAACACATCAAAACTAATCCCAACTCTATTTCTAGGCAATGGAGTAATAACAGGCTCAATTTCCACTCCATACTTACCTTTAGATAAGTATTGCTGCTTTAATTCAAACTCGGCGCGTTCTAGCATGGAACGATCAAAAATCCGCCCCTCAGCAAACCCTACTTGCGCTAAAGCCTGAGTAATGGCCTTGGGATCAAACTCTCGCATCCCTGAAAAGCTGATGGAAGCAATTGTTGGGCGCTCTTGAACCACCACAACTAATACATCCCCATCCACATCAATACTGACGTCATTAAAAAAACCACTAGAATAGAGTCGCTGAATCGTCTCACTGGCATGCGCATCAGTAAATTCATCCCCTACGCCTACAGGCAAATAACCAAATACAGTGCCTGGATCCAGACGTTGTAACCCTTGGACTTGAATGTCACGGATTACAAACGGAGTAAATGCCAATGCTAAAGAAGGTATGAGTAATAAAGCACCCAGGATAAGCCGTGATAATGTACGCGCCACTGTTTGTAATCTATTTTTCAACGACATTCTTTGCTTCCTCGAATTGAGCCATTCAAAATTAACAGGCCTAAACCTAATAGTACGTACCACTTGCTACTGCACGATGCGAGTCAAATCATTCACAAAGGCGAGCACCATTAATGCCGCTAACAGACTTAGGCCTATGCGATGACCCAAATCCTGCCATTTTTCGGCCAGTGGCTTGCCACGCACCGCCTCGATGGCATAATACAATAAATGACCGCCATCTAACATAGGTATTGGCAGCAAATTTAACAACCCAATACTAACACTAATTAACGCTAAAAACTGTATATACGCGGCAATGCCTACGCGAGCAGTTTGTCCGGCATAATCCGCAATACTAATTGGACCGCTAATATTTTTGACCGACACCTGCCCAACTAACATGCGCCCCAGCATCTTTAATGAAAACCAAAAAGTATGTGCCGTACGCTCGACGCCTGTTATGAGACCGCTAAACAAGCCTTCACGCTGTAGTGTAACCTCGGGCTGAGCAGAAATCATAGCGCCAATACGGCCCATTTGCTGCCCCTGTTGCTCCACCACACCAATAGTTACTGGCACCCTCATGAGCTGTCCCTGGCGCATTAATTCAAAATCTGCCACTGTATCAGGATGCGCTTGAATCCATTGTAAAAACTGCGTCACACTGTTGATACTTTGTCCATTGATAGCAATAATTTCATCGCCTTTACGTAACCCAGCTTGCTCCGCAGCCCCCCCAGGAACCACCTCTTGAATACTAGGCTGCGGTAAGAGCACGGTAAAACCGAGCTCAGCCATTGGGTCTACTTCTCGCCGACCATCTAAATCCACCCGAGGATTATTTAATATGCGCCACTGTGTACGCCCATCGCGCTCGGTGACCTGAATTTCTACGGGATGATTGGTATGAATCTTATCGAGCATGGCCCACCGAAAATCAGTCCAGGTGGTTAAAGGTTGATCATCCACAGCCACCACTCGGTCATGCTCTTTAAACCCTGCTAAGGCAGCCGCACTATGAGCAGGCGGTGAAGCAATTACTGGTACAGGCTCGTAGGTGCCCATCCAAGCCACAACCGCATACAGTAAGGCCGCCAGAAGCAAATTTGCGATTGGCCCTGCAGCAGTAATAGCAATACGTTGACCCACACTCTTGCTTTGAACCGTAGTATTGCGATATGCGGGACTTGCATCGGCGGGCGCCTCATTGCGCATCATGACATAGCCCCCCAAGGGGATTGCTGAGAAAGCCCATTCACACCCTCTTTTATCGGTGTATCGAGCAAGCACCTTACCAAACCCGAAAGAAAATCGCTCTACATGTACCCCACAGTAACGAGCCACCCAGTAATGCCCAAGCTCGTGTACCACAACGAGCAAACCAATGGCAAAGGCAAAAGCAAGGAGCGTAAATAGCATAATTGATGTGTGAAAGCCCTAGGCTATTAATGGGAACAATAATGTCGCGCTATCTGTCGAGCATGCTCATCCAAAGCAAGCACAGCTTCCAAGCTATTGAGCATAGCATGTGACTCCCCCACAATGTGCTCAATAGTGCGCTCCACCACCTGTGCGATATTAATATAACTTAATTTTTTCTGTAAAAACCTCTCTACTGCTATTTCATTAGCGGCATTTAATGCAACACAAGCCTCCTGAGAGGTGTTTAAGGCGTCAAAAGCCAGTTGTAAGGAAGGAAAACGTTCCATACAAGGCTCTTCAAACTCAAGAGCTGCTTGTGCCGCGATATCAAGCGATGCAGTACCGCTATAAATACGCTCTGGAAAACCCAGGCCATAAGCAATAGGCACCCGCATATCCGGAGCAGCCATTTGGGACAACACCGAACCATCCACATATTCAACCATTGAATGCACCACGCTTTGCGGGTGTATCACCACTGAAATCTGCTCAACAGGCATTGAAAACAACCAATGGGCCTCAATTACCTCTAAGCCCTTATTTGCCATAGTCGCTGAATCTACAGAGATTTTTTTGCCCATGCTCCAATTAGGATGCAAACAGGCTTGCTCTGGGGTAACCTTGGCAAGTTGCTCAAGAGGAGTGGTACGGAACGGTCCACCGGATGCTGTTAGGATAAGGCGTTTTACCGCAGGATGTGGGGCATGTGTTACCTGTCCTAGCAGTTCGGCTGGCATGCACTGATAAATAGCATTATGCTCGCTATCTATGGGGAGCAATTGAGCACCACCATTGCGTACTGCATCCAAAAATATAGCTCCCGCAGCGACTAAGGCCTCTTTGTTAGCCAACAAGATACGTTTGCCTGCTTGGGCTGCGGCAAAAGCCGGAGCCAAACAAGCTGCCCCTACAATGGCTGCCATTACGGTATCGACCTGTGGATCAGCAGCAGTCTCACATAACCCTTGCTCACCAAGTCGTATTTCTGGCACAGAGCGACCAGTAGGCCACAGCGCCCTAAACCGTCGTTCTGCTGTTTTATCCGGCACCACCACTACTTTAGCATGGCTTTCCCACGCCAAACGCACCAAAGCCTCTATATTATTAAAAGCGGTGAGTGCATAAACTGAGAAGCGGTCAGGATGTAAAGCGATCACATCAAGGGTGCTGCGCCCTATTGAGCCTGTAGCACCAAGAATACACACCTGCTGGGTACCCATAAAAACACCAGAAAATTAAGCAACAAATAAAGCGTCAAACCAGGGTCCAGCTACAAATGCAGCCATTGGGGCCACTGGAATTAATGCATCGATTCTGTCCAAAATACCGCCATGGCCAGGCAAAAGATTACTAGAATCCTTAACTCGCGCACGCCGTTTAAGTAGGGATTCAAATAAATCCCCTAGTACCGCCATACAAGCCAATAACATGGTAAATAAAACGGCACCTAGCCAAGACCATCGGCTCACAAGCTCCGCTCCAAATGAACCAGAAAACTGGGCGCTCAATAAGACCCAAATAATTGCTCCTGCCATGCCGCCCCAAAAACCTGCCCAAGTTTTACCTGGGCTAATGTGTCGAGCCAGCTTGCGCTTTCCCCATCGCCGTCCTACAAAATAAGCGAATGTATCCGTACACCAAACTACGGCGAGCATAGAGAGCAAATACCACGCTCCATTTGCAAACCACATATCCAATAAGGCCAACCACGCCACACCAATAGCCCCCACACCAAAAATACTTAGGGTAAGCTGATGCGACTTGTGGCGCCTAAACCCGATTAAAAGCAAGAAGCCTGCTCCAAACAGCCAGTAGGCTATGACTACTGGGCTTAATAAAATCAGGGGTAAAGTCCAGGCATCTGGACCGCTCAGATTCGGATCAAACAGAGACTGCTCATGCACATACACAACATGAGCAAAATACGCAAAAGCTAATACTGCTATCGGAACAGCTAAAAACTGATACCGCTCAGACATGCTCAGCCGCAACCACTCCCAAAGAGCTGCTGCAGACATCACACTCAGTAATACACCAAAAGGCCAATGATAACCACTGGACATGGTGGCCAATAAGATAAATAAAAGAACGACTGCAGTGATAACCCGTTGCTTGAGCATATTGTTTATTTAATTTGTTTGTGCGGCAACTATTTGTGCGCTGGTCCTACCAAAACGGCGCTCACGAGAGCGATACCAATCAAAGGCTTTGGCCAAATGCGAGGCATTAAAATCTGGCCAAAAAGTATCAGTAAAATACAGTTCGGTATAAGCTAATTGCCAAATGAGAAAATTAGAAATCCTTTGCTCTCCACCAGTACGTATGAATAAATCAGGCTCAGGTGCAAAGGACATAGAGAGATAAGGAGCCAAGTGTTGCTCGCTTATCTCGTGGGGATGCTGAGCAAGCTCGGGGCGCTCTGCCAACATGCGGCGTGTTGCCTGTAGAATATCCCACCGACCCCCATAATTAGCAGCCACCGTTAAATGCATACGATCATTGTGAGCGGTTTTTTGTTCCGCCTCAGCAATCAAGGCTTGTAAAGTTGGCTCAAAGGCAGATACATCTCCCACGATGCGTAGACGCACCCCTTGCTCGGCAAGTTTATCTACCTCTTTTTCTAGAGTTTGGACAAATAGCCGCATTAACAGGGATACCTCATCTTGAGGGCGGCGCCAGTTTTCTGAGCTAAAGGCAAATAAAGTCAGATACTGCACCCCTGCCTCTCCACAGGCCTTGAGCACCCGACGCACTGTTTGTACCCCTCGCGCATGACCAGCAGTACGCGGTAAATAGCGACGTGTAGCCCAACGACCATTGCCATCCATAATGATGGCTAAATGGCGGGGCACACTGCTCACAGAAGGCACAGACAAAGTTGAGCTTGTCGTCATAATTACTTAATGAGGCTAAATGGTCATCACCTCTTCTTCTTTATTGGCGACTAACGCATCTACCTCAGCAACATATTTATCAGTTAATGCTTGAATTTCATCTTGAAAACGACGGTCTTCGTCTTCAGATATAGCCTTTTCACGCAACAAGCGCTTGGATTGATCATTGGCCTCACGACGCAGGTTGCGAATAGCAACTTTGGCCTCTTCCCCTTCCGCCCGCACAATACGCGTTAAGTCTTGACGACGCTCTTCAGTTAATGGCGGTAAAGGAATTCTCAAGGTCTCTCCTGCCAGCACGGGGTTCAGACCAAGATCTGATTCGCGAATAGCCTTATCAACCACCTCTGCCATATGCTTTTCCCAAACTTGCACACTCAAAGTACGTGCATCAACGACGGTGATATTGGCCACTTGGCTGACAGGCACTTCTGAACCATAGTATTCCACAGTCACATGATCGAGCAAGCCCGCATGTGCTCGACCGGTGCGGATTTTGGCCAGACCATTAGTGAGCGCGACAATGGAACGCTTCATGCGCTCTTCTGTGGACTTTTTTATCTCTGAGTGATTCATATCGTAATCCTATTGTTAAACATGCACTAAAGTACCTTCATCTTCACCACAAACGGCGCGTGCTAACGCTCCTGGCTTATTAATAGAGAAGACTTTAATAGGTAGCTTTTGATCACGGCACAAAGCAAAGGCCGTAGCATCCATGACCTCTAGGCGACGCACAATGGCCTCATCAAAGCTGATGCGCTGATAACGTGTGGCTCCTGGATCTTTGTTTGGATCTGCACTATATATGCCGTCTACTTTAGTAGCCTTGAGAACTATTTCTGCACCCACCTCTGCACCACGCAGTGCCGCTGCGGTATCAGTAGTAAAAAACGGATTACCGGTCCCAGCAGCAAACACTACCACCTTGCCCTCTTCGAGATATCTTAGGGCTTTGGGACGAATATAGGGCTCTACCACTTGCTCAATGTTAAGTGCCGACTGGACACGAGCATCAAGCCCTTGATTTTTTAGCGCATCCTGCAAGGCCAAGGCATTCATCACTGTAGCCATCATCCCCATATAGTCTGCAGTCGCTCTATCCATCCCTTGTGCACCAGGTGCTATCCCTCTGAAAATATTACCCCCTCCAATTACGATGGCAATCTGCACACCCAAATTAGCTATTTGGGCTATTTCATCGGTCATACGCATAATTGTGGCCCGATTAATGCCAAATGCGTCTTCACCCATAAGCGCTTCGCCTGACAACTTAAGCAAAACGCGTTTATATAAGGGGTTGTTCATAGCATAGAAACTCGTATAGATGGTTACGGGAACAAGTATAAAACACAACACAAGGTGCCGTAAGACGGCACCTTGTAAGATTTAGGTGAAAACGCACCTAATTAGGAAGATTTTTGTGCTGCGGCAACCTCAGCGGCAAAATCCTCTTGGCGACGCTCAATCCCCTCGCCCACCACAAAAATGGCATAAGCATGGACCACGGCGTCATTATCCTTGAGCATTTGCTCAACACTCTTTTTGTCATCCTTAACAAAGGCCTGACCTAGCAAAGTGGTTTCTTGTACAAACTTATCTACTGTACCGGTCACGATTTTTTCAATAATGTGCTCTGGACGACCCAACTCTTTGGCCTTTTCCTCAGCCAAACGGGCCTCACGCTCCAGCACAGCAGGATCCAATTGCTCACGGCTTAGGGCCTGAGGACGCATTGCAGCTACATGCATGGCCACGTCACGTCCTACCTCATCGCTTCCTGTATGGTTGACGACCACACCGATTCTGCCGCCATGCACATACTCAGAGAGACGACCATCTGTTTCAAAACGCTCAAAACGACGAATGGTGATATTTTCACCAATACGCCCGATAAGCTCGGCACGGAACTCTTCAACAGTTTTGCCACCGAGCGGCAATGCGCCCAACGCATCAAGATCAGCTGGGTTATGTTCCGCAACTAAGCGAGTCACATCATCAACAAACTTGATAAACTCGTCGTTTTTGGCCACGAAGTCTGTTTCACAGTTAACCTCTACCATGGCCCCTTGTTTGGCATCATCGCTGATATATACGCCAACCAAACCCTCTGCAGTGATTCGAGAAGCCGCCTTGCTTGCCTTGCTACCGAGCTTCACGCGCAACAACTCTTCTGCTTGAGCCATATCGCCATTGGCCTCTACCAAAGCCTTTTTGCATTCCATCATGGGCGCATCGGTTTTGGCGCGCAACTCTTTAACCATAGATGCTGTAATTTCAGCCACAATACTCTCCAATTCGATAGTTACCTCGGACTTATCGAGGCAAGTTGATAGGGGTCTTGAACAGGCCCGCGCTATGGACAGCCATCTTAAGCAACGGGCCTCAGTCTTGGTCCGCCGCCATGATGCTCATGCGGGGACCGTGTAGAAGTGAGGGGATGGGATTATTCAGTTTCGCGGGTAATGTCTGCTTCGGCTTCTTCGGATACGTCTGCTTCGGCCTCAACGTCTAACTCAACCTCAACCTCTTCGACCTCAACAAACTCCTCACCTTCTTGAAGCTCTTCAACTAAACCGCTTAGAGCACGACTGCGCCCTTCGAGAATCGCATCAGCAATACCCCGAGCATATAGCGCAATTGCTTTTGCTGAATCATCGTTTCCAGGAATCACACGGGTAATCCCTTCTGGGGAGTTATTGGTATCGACCACACCAATCACAGGAATACCCAACTTGTGTGCTTCGGCTACAGCAATCCCATGATAGCCAACATCAACTACAAACAAAGCATCTGGCAGCTTTGTAAGGTCCTTGATTCCACCAATAGAGCGATTAAGCTTGGCTATTTCGCGCTCCATGAGCAGACCTTCTTTGTTGGTCAAGCGCTCCAGCACACCATCTTCGACCTGGGCCTCCATGTCTTTAAGGCGCTTGATGGAGCTTTTTACTGTTTTGAAGTTAGTCATCATGCCCCCAAGCCAGCGATTGTCTACATAGGGCATGCCGCAACGCTGTGCTTCCTCGGCAATGATTTCACGAGCTGCTCGCTTGGTGCCGACAAAAAGGATAGTCCCGCCTTCGGCTGCAATCTGGCTGGCATATTTCTGCGCCTCGACAAACATAACTGCTGTTTTTTCGAGGTTGATAATATGAATACCATTGCGTTGACCAAAGATATAAGGAGCCATTTTGGGATTCCAAAAACGAGTTTGGTGACCAAAATGCACACCCGAAGCAAGCATTTTACGCATTAAAGACATGTCTATTCTCCAAGGGTTCGGTCTAACAAGCTATCAGGATCCTATGATAGGGACACCCTTTGGTGATAACTTGTGCCTTTCTTAAAAAAACGATTAATTAAATGCTTTCTTGATATCTTATAAAAAACACCCCATCTCCCTTTAGGAAAAATAGTGGTATGCTTTTTATAAGGATTTAAAAGTGGCACATCTATTAAATAAATATGCGCTTTTAAGCCAAAAAAGCTAATCCTGCTATTCTACTATTTTTTACACCTATTAGACAAGTTTATGGAAAAAATTCTCGTCACTGATCCACACGATCTTGATAAAATGCGTGCAGCCTGTCAGGCAGCCGCGCAAACCCTTGATTATCTTGAGCAATTTGTTAAGCCTGGAGTGACCACAGCTGAAATTGATCGTCTATGTTTAGAATATATTACTGATGAGCTAAAAGTTCAGTCTGCTACTGTGGGTTATGCCCCTGCTGGTCACCCTCCTTTTCCTGGGGCTGTATGCACTTCTGTGAACCATGTGATTTGCCATGGAATTCCCAGTGATAAAAAACTCAAAAACGGTGATATTATCAATCTAGACGTCACAGTTATCAAAGATGGCTGGTATGGCGATACAAGCCGCATGTATTTTGTGGGTGAGCCCTCTATTTTGGCCCGTCGGCTTACCAATGTAACTTATGAGTGTATGTGGCTTGGCATCGAGCAAGTACGTCCTGGCGCCACCTTAGGTGATATAGGGCACGCCATTCAACAACATGCTGAGCGCCATGATTATTCAGTCGTGAGAGAATACTGTGGCCATGGTATTGGTCGCTCCTTCCATCAAGACCCCCAGGTACTGCATTATGGTCGGCCAGGCACCGGCACAGTACTTGAGCCAGGTATGATTTTTACTATCGAGCCGATGATTAATGCCGGTCGCCGTGAGCTACGCACCCTCCCCGATCAGTGGACCGTGGTCACCCGTGATAGGAGCCTTTCTGCCCAATGGGAGCACACTGTGCTCGTCACAGAAACCGGCTATGAGGTGCTTACCGTGTCACCCGGTATGCCAGAGCCCCCTGCATTTGTGAAGGGGTTTGTTTCTGCCCTGCATCCCTAACCCTACTTTCATGAATGAGTCTCTTGCAACCATAAAGACTCACTATTTGGCAACGCGGGCGAATGCCATCGCCCGCTATCGCCAGCGTCCCAACCCCCAGCGACTACTGCATCGGCTCAGCCAAGCGGCTGACCATAGCTTAAGGCAGTTATTCCAACTCTTCCCCCTACCCAAAGGAGCGGCTTGCCTTGCGCTAGGCGGCTATGGCCGACAAGCCCTATACCCTCATTCTGATGTAGACCTTCTCTTTCTTATTCCTGCTCCCCTTGAATGTCAAGCTGAGCAAGAGCGACTTGCGCAGCTAATTGCTGCGTGTTGGGACTTAGGTTTAGCCATTTCTCATACTGTTGAGACCTTAGAACAATGTCTGAGCCGCTGTCACCATGATATCGCTCTGCAAACCGCACTATTAGAAGCACGCTACTTAGCGGGCAATAAACAGCTTTGGCGCACTCTGCAATCCCTACATTTACAACAACTCGATCTGGGCCGATTTTATGAGCTTAAGCGTGCGGAAATGAAGCAGCGCCATGCCGCCTATCAGAATACCCCCTATGCTCTAGAACCTAACTGCAAAGAGTCCCCGGGTGGCCTGCGTGATCTACAGCTTTTAGGTTGGTTAGCTCACGCAGCAGGGGTTGGCAAAAACTGGGCTGAAATCGCTCATTCAGGTTTATTAACCCAAGCGGAGCAAAAAGCCATTGAACGCGCCTCTTTGGCCCTAATGAGACTGCGCATTGAGCTTCATTTGCTCACCGCCCGAGCCGAAGACACCCTACGCTTTGATCTGCAGCCTCAGCTGGCACGCATCTATGGTTTTCATGACACCAATAGTCGACTAGGCAGCGAAATGTTAATGCAGCGCTACTACTGGGCGACGCGCCTAGTTACCCAGCTCATGACCACCCTTTTGCAAAGCTTCGATGAAATCACTCACCCTCGTCCTATTCATGAGTTCATTCAGCTTGATGAACATTTTGCCCTTGTGAACCAACGCCTTAAACTGATACACCCAACTGATTTAGCCGCACATCCAGAAAACCTATTACGAGGGTTTATATGGTTACAAAAACACCCCCAGATACAAGGCTTTGATGCGCTCACTCTTCGCGCACTTTGGCATGGGCGCAAACTAATTGATGAAACATTTAGACAACAGCCTACACATAAGCAGCTCTTTCTAGATATCCTCAAAAGCCCTCGCTGTGTTTATCAAAGCCTCGCTCTTCTTAACTTGTTTAATATATTGCCGCGTTATATCCCTGCTTTTAGGGCTGTGGTGGGTCAGATGCAACATGATTTATTTCATGTTTATACGGTTGATCAACATATTTTACGCGTTATTGAATATTTAGAGCACTTCCAACATGCCAACGCCCGCTCTACTACACCTTTGGCCCATCAACTGATACGTGATTTTCCTAACCGCTGGCGCCTCTATTTAGCTGCTCTTTTTCATGACATAGGTAAAGGCCAAGGGGGCTCACATGCTCAGCGTGGTGCCCAAATGGCACGGCAGTTTTGCCTCAGTCATTATCTTTGCCCTCAGGACACAACTTTTATAGAGTTTTTGGTTCGAGAGCATCTTTTATTTTCTCATTATGCTCAAAAAGAAGACTTCTATAATCCAGAAGTACTGCACCGCTTTATTTCCATTGTCGATAGCATTGAAAAGCTTAATGCTATTTATTTACTGACCATAGCGGATATTCAAGCCACAAACCCTAATATTTGGACCAATTGGAAAGCTAGCCTATTTGATAGCCTCTATCACCAGGCTCGATCCCTATTGATTAATCAGCAAAGCAGCGCAGAAATTTTATCCTCAAGGCGCCAAAGTGCTCAACGCTACTTACAATCTATTTTGTCACAAAATAAGTACGCCCACAGCCTCTGGAGGCAACTCGATGCTGATTATTTTGCACGACATCCCTTAAATACTATTGCATGGCATTTTCACACCTTTGCCGAACACGATAATGAGGCAAGCCCTATTGTTGTGAACCTACGCGAGCTCCCTTGTAATGCCCATAGTGATACAGTAAACGCATCCCCTCCCCTAGACTCTGCCTCCCAGCAGTCTAATCGCTCTCTATGGCAAGTTATGGTTCACACCCAAGATCAGCCTGAGCTATTTATGACTCTATGCGAGGTGTTTGAACGTCTCGGCTTGAGCATTCAAGATGCACACATTTATACCAACCCCAACGGCTGGGTGTTGGATACCTTTGTGGTTCAACCTATTGCTGCCATAAACATTGACTGCCATGATATACAGCTATTCAGCCAAGCATTAACACGTGCCCTCCTTCGATTATATGATCACCCTCCCCCTTTGCCGACAGAAGGCTTTAGCTACCACGATGCGCGTTCAGCCCGTGCTCGTGTTTTTCCCCTATCTCCAAGCGTTCAACTGCGTCCACTTGATGCACAATGCTGGGAGCTTTCCATTATTGGTACGGATCGAAAAGGCCTGCTATTTGATATTTCCCGCACTTTTGCCCACAAAAAACTCAACTTAAGGGCAGCAAAAATAATGACTCAAGGAGAACGGGTAGAAGACAGCTTTGTGTTAAAGAGCCCGAAATTATTAGATAATCATTTTCGAGCAGAATTAATTCGCGATATACTTCGATTATTAAATTAATCGGTGCAAATAGGCTATGGCTCGCTTTTCACGAACTCTTTTTCTCCCTAGTTTTTTTTATCTCACTGCAGCAGTGATTGGCATTCTGTGCTTGCTTATTGCTCTATATGCCCAGCATGTACTTGATATGGCGCCCTGTGCTTGGTGCGTGCTCCAACGGCTTATTTTATTAATAAGCTGTTGTTTGGCAGTAATTGCTTTTATTACTTATCAAATAGGATTATTTAAAACTTCTTGGCTAATAGGTTTTCTTTTTGTGCTCAGTACGCTTAGTGGAATTGCCGCGGCATGGCACCAATATACTGTTGCATCAGCACAGTTCTCATGCTCTTTGAGTTTTGCCGATAAAACCATTACACAATTAGGTTTAGATCAGGCATTGCCGCAGTTATTTGGCATCCATGCTCAATGCATAGATGCCAAAGTCAAATTACTAGGCATTGATTTTGCTTTATGGTCTTTAAATATGTTTATTGTGCTGACCGCTGGGGGAATTACCGCCTTGTGGATGTATCACCGCCAGGCTTCTCGGTAATATACTCCCCATTAAAGCATGAGGCCTCAAAACCATCCACTTTGGGATTGAGGTCGTGCAGTAGAGTATATAAATCCTCTAAATTTTGAAAAATCAAACCATCAGCACCAATTTCTTGGGCAATCTGCTCCACATCACGTGAATGAGCAATGAGCTCTTCCTTGTTAGGCATATCGATGCCATATTTATTGGGAAAGCGCACTGGAGCTGCTGCAGAGGCAAAAAATACTTTTTTTGCTCCTGCCCATCGAGCCATTTCTACAATACGCCTACTGGTGGTTCCACGCACTATGGAGTCATCCACCAAGAGCACATTTTTATTTTTAAACTCTAACGGGACAGCGCTTAGCTTTTGCCGCACAGAGCGCTGCCGAACGGCCTGTCCCGGCATGATAAATGTGCGTCCAATATAATAATTTTTTAGAAACCCTTCTCTGTAGGTTAAATTAAGACTAGAAGCTAATTGCATTGCTGAGGGACGCGCGGAATCAGGTATCGGCATCACTACATCCACCTCTGCCAAACGCATGCTTTTAGCCACTTTATTGCCTAGATACTCACCCATTTTTAGGCGCGCATGGTAGATGGAAATGCCATCAATAATAGAATCAGGACGAGCAAAATAAATATACTCAAACATGCAAGGCATCAAGCGTGTGTGCGTCGCACATTGCTGTTTGGTCAACTGCCCGTCTTCAGTAATGCACAGCGCCTCACCAGGAGCGACATCATCAACTAACTCAAAGCCATTACCAGTCAAGGCAACGGACTCTGAAGCAATTAGCCATTCACGGCCATGTTCACTGTCATGTTTGCCATAACAAAGGGGCCGAATGCCATTAGGATCTCTAAACGCGACCAAACCAAATCCTGCTATATGCGCAATTACGGCATAAGCACCTTTGACACGCCGGTGAACAGCGCGCACAGCCTTAAAAATAACATCTGGAGATAATTCTTCATTTGCCGATGCACGCTGCAGCTCATGGGCAAAGATATTAAGCAGCACCTCGGAATCGGATTGCGTATTAATATGTCGGCGATCGTATTTAAATAGATCCTCGCGAAGACTTTTCCAATTGGTTAATTGGCCATTATGAACAAAACTAATTCCATAAGGAGCATTAACATATAAGGGCTGAGCCTCATCGATATTCTCTGGAGAGCTGGCACTTGGATAGCGAACATGCCCCAAACCACTGCATCCAGGTAAAGAGCGCATATTACGCGTACGAAAAACGTCCCGCACTAATCCTGCGCCACGATGCGTGAAAAACATCTGTTCATGGTAAGTAGAAATGCCTGCTGCCTCTTGTCCACGATGTTGTAACAGCAACAAGCTATCATAGATCAGTTGGTTGACAGGTGAACGACCAATCGCACCGACCACACCACACATAAAAAAATCCTTTTTGTTTAATTAGGCAACCATGCAGCTGTTGTAGGCATCCACACTTTTATTTGCGCAATGCCCTGTTCCGCAATAGGAACAAGCTGCGATTCCTGCCACCAGGGCTCTTGACGGATGGCAGTATAACTTGCCAAAACTACCAATGCCAATACAATTACTGCGCCACGCAATAACCCAAATAGTGCTCCAAGGCCTTGATCTGCTGGACTAAGCCCGGTTTTTTCAATGAGCGTGCTTAGCAGCAGATTCACTAGCCCCACTAGCAGCAATACCGCGATAAAAACAATAATATAGGCAATGGCAGAAAGCAATAAGGGATGAAAGGAAATAAAATCGGTAAGTACCGAGGCTGCATAAGGCCCCCAGCTTAGGGCCCCAAAAAAGGCTGCAACAAAGGCAACTAAGGATAAAATCTCCTTAATAATGCCTCGAAAAAAACCCAAACCTGCTGAAATGAGCAGTATCGCTAAAATCAAATAATCTAAAGTAGTCACTGGGAGCGGATAAAACTATCGTCATAACCTAAAGAACGCAAACGAGTAAGGGCTGCCTCAGCTGCCTGTCTGCTTTCAAATGGGCCAACGCGCAGTCGATACGTCCCTCCAGACTGCTCAATATAAGCGTTATTTACCCCTGCAGAAATTAACTGATCCCGCCGACTATTGGCCCCCTCACGGCTTGAATAGGCCGCCACCTGCACGGTATAGGACCCCCGCTGCCGTGCTTGTTGAGTGCCTGTTACAGATTCAACAGGAATACGCCCCTCAAGCAAGGCTAAGGCCACAGAGCCATCATCGGTGCGCTCAGGCTCCTGTTTACGGCGTACCGGTTCAGCTGCTTTAGGTTTGTTTTCAGCCTTTTGCGGCTGCGGCTTAGGCTGAGGTGTGGGAGCTGCTTTCGCGCTCTCTGACGGTTTGGGCTCTGCAGGCTTTTGAGGGGTTGCCTGCGCCACCTGCGCCTCTGTTTGAACACTAATCTCTGGCAAGGGCGCTGTACTCTGTTGCTCTACAATCTCTGTCACCACCTCAGCAGACGGCTCATCCACACTGACAGCGCTCTCTAAGTCTTGGGCTGACTCTTCTACAGCGGTAAACCCATCATCCCTCTGCCAGCCTGTCCCTTCACCTTGCGGTTCAGGAGCAATAATTGGAGGAAACACTTGAACTACTTGTTCAACCTCTTCAGCGCCATCACTTTTAAGAAAAATAGGCACTATGATGACTGCTATCAGAACAAGGACTAAGGCACCAATCAGACGCCTACGAGCACGTCGGCGTAATTCTGCTAACTGTTCTTCCTGACTGCGATGACCACGCTGCGAAGCAGCACCTTTTCGTGAAAAAAATCCCATAAAATTCTAAACCCTGTGGTAGAAGCTTTGCTAAATAGCAGATGACCAAGCCTCTCTACCCAGCTTTAATCTGGGCGAGTACGGGCCCTACAGTCATGAATGAACCAAAAACCACAATTTTATCATTAACAGTACTGAGCCGTTGCGCCGCTTGGAAGGCTTGGGTCACAGAATCAAAACACCGTATCTCCGGCGACTTAGGCTGTGTTGGTGCGGTACGTGGACGGACTGTAGGCCGCGATGAGATGACATGAGTTGACGGGTTTATAGCAAGATTTTCAGCTGCTGTATATGCTTGTTTCACAAAACTTGACAGTAACTGAGCGTCCAGCCCGCGCGGTCCTGCAATGCTTGCACATAACCACAAATCAATCTCATGAGTTAATGGCCTAAGCGCATGAACCACCTCTTTATCTTTTAGCATACCCAGCACTGCAATAGTACGCCCAGTTGTAGGTATTTGCTGCAAATTGTAGGCTAAAGAACGTAATGCATGAGGATTATGGCCCACGTCCAAAATAACAGTGGGCTGCCCGGGTACGATTTGAAAACGCCCCTCTAGATGGACATTGAGCAACCCTTGCTTTATATCTTGCATGGGCACCACTAAGCGATCACTCAATGCATCCAGTACTGCCAAGGCCGTTGCAGCATTAGGCAGTTGATTGGCCCCCCGTAAAGCGGGATAAGGCAGTGCTGAACGACGACGGATTGGGCCACGATACTGCCATTGCTGCATATCAGCATGCACGCTAAAGTCCCTATCCATTACCCATAATGGCGCTTGAATCTGTTTTGCATAATCTAAAATACTTTGAGGAGGATTCGGATCGGCGCAAATGGCTGGTCGGCCCGATCTAAATATTGCTGCTTTTTCAGCACCGATTTGCTCTCTATCCGCACCGAGATAATCTTGATGGTCAACATCAATCTGTGTCAATACACTACAATCACCATCAATCACATTGACTGCATCGAGGCGCCCACCTAAACCCACCTCGAGCAACCATACATCAAGTTGTGACTGCGCAAATAAATGCAAGGCAGCCAGCGTCGTGTGCTCAAAAAAAGTTAATGAAGTAGTCCCGCGTTGAGCTTCGACCGCACTCAAATGGGCGCATAATTCCGCATCTTCGGGCAGTTTGCCATTAATACGAAATCGCTCATTAAAGGCTACTAAATGAGGGGAGCTATAGACTCCAACCCTATAGCCTGCAGCCAACAATATCGCCTCTAACAAGGCACATGTGGATCCTTTACCATTGGTTCCCCCTACGACAATTTTAATTGCGGGGCTGTTTATATTTAATCGCTCATAAACAATTTGCACCCGCTCTAAGCCTAAATCAATCTCTTTGGGGTGTAATGCAAGTAAATACTCTTGCCACTGCTGCAAATTATATAACTCGTAATTGGCATGCCCCATGGGCAATACTCCTTTAAAAACAACATTGGCAGGTGAGCATGGCCCACCTGCCAAGGAGAATACAGCAAAAAAGGACTTATTTTCGCTGTGGTGGTAAGTCAGTGCAAATACCCAAAGAAGCTGCTGCAGCCATATTTATAGACTCACCCAACGTGGGATGAGGATGAATGGTATGAGCAATATCTACTTGATCAGCCCCCATCTCAATGGCTAAAGCAACCTCACCTATCATATCACCTGCCCCCGTGCCCACAATAGCGCCACCAATGATGCGACCGGTCTCAGCATCAAAAATTAATTTGGTGAGCCCCTCATCACGCGCATTAGCAATGGCTCGCCCTGAAGCCATCCAAGGAAAGCGACCAATATTGACCTGCAATCCTGCTGCTTTGGCCTCGTCTTCGGTTACCCCAACCCATGCTACTTCTGGGTCCGTATAAGCCACGGAGGGAATGACCCGAGCATCAAAGAAGCTCTTGTGTCCAGCTGCTACCTCAGCCGCAATATGCCCCTCGTGAACAGCCTTGTGGGCAAGCATAGGTTGACCAATAATATCACCTATCGCATAAATGTGAGGAACATTGGTGCGCATCTGTTGATCAACCTTAATAAAGCCTCGTTCATCAACAGCCACTCCGGCATGCTCCGCGCCAATAGAGTTGCCATTTGGTATGCGCCCGACTGATTGCAGTATCAGATCGTAACGCTGCTCTTGAGCAGGGACCTGTGCACCTTCAAATTGTACCCATAAACCATCATCTTGGGCACGAACCGCTACGGTCTTAGATTCGAGCCAAATATTGTCAAAGCGCCATGCATTATGCGTTTGCCAAATTTTGACCAAATCCTTATCTGCTCCCTGCATAAGACTTGATTGCATTTCAACCAAGTCTATTTTAGCGCCCAGACCAGCATAGACCGTGGCCATTTCTAAGCCTATAATCCCCCCGCCAATAACCAGCATTTTGTTGGGGATTTTGGGTAATTGCAATGCCCCAGTAGAGTCAACAATGCGCTCATCCTGAGGCATAAAGGGAAGATGAACCGCCCGGCTACCTGCCGCAATAATAGCCTGCTTAAAGGCTATTATTTCTTCGCCATCAGAGGTGCGCACATGCAGGTGATGAGCATCTTGAAAGCTCCCTACCCCATGCAGGACGCGTACCTTTCTTGCCTTGGCCATACCTGCTAAACCACGTGTTAGCTTAGCAATAACCCCATCTTTAAAATCGCGTATCTTATCTAGATCGATACTGGGCTGAGCAAAGCAAATACCTTGATCTTTTAAAGCTAATGCAGACTCATAGGCTGAAATTGTATGTAATAAGCTCTTTGAGGGAATACACCCTACATTTAAACATACCCCTCCTAGAGTATTGTAGCGCTCAACTAAAACCACATTCAGTCCAAGATCCGCAGCCCGAAATGCAGCTGAGTAACCTCCCGGGCCTCCCCCTAAGACTACCAGATCAACCGCATCACTGAGATCAGCACCAAGAGTAACCACCTCTTTAGGGGCAGTATGCCCTGCAGCAGCTAAGGACTCCGCAGGAACTTTTTGAGTTGGGGAGGCTGTATCGGCTGTTTTATCCTGCTCGCGAAGACGAATATGGGCAATAGGGTCACCGGTCTTAACCTGGTCACCGACCTGAACAAGCAGCTCTAACACCTCTCCAGCATGGCTGGCAGGAATTTCCATTGACGCTTTATCGGACTCCAAGGTGATTAAGCTTTGTTCTTGCTCTATTTGGTCCCCTACTGAAACCAGCACCTCGATAACATCCACCGCCTCGTCAACGCCAATATCTGGAATTACTAAAGTATGCTTAGACATAAGCGTCCCCTTTATAGAACAATGCGGCGGAAGTCTGCCAGCAGCTCTGCCAAATACGCATTAAACCGTGCTGCAGCGGCCCCATCAATAACTCGGTGATCATACGATAAGGACAAAGGCAGCATTAAACGCGGCACAAACTCATCGCCCGTCCATACAGGCTGCATGCTCGCTCGAGACACGCCCAGTATTGCCACCTCAGGCGCATTGATAATAGGCGTAAAATCAGTGCCACCGATGCCCCCCAATGAAGAAATGGTAAAGCACCCTCCTTGCATTTGTGCGGCACTCAATTTACCCTCGCGAGCCTGTGCGGCAAGCTCACTCATCTCTTGAGCAATCTCCAGCACTCCTTTTTTGTCGGCATCCTTTAATACCGGTACCACCAACCCATGTGGGGTATCTGCAGCAAAGCCGATATGGTAGTACTTTTTAAGTATTAAATTATCGCCCTCTAAAGAGCTGTTAAATTCGGGGTATTTTTTTAACGCTGCCACACAAGCCTTGATAATAAAGGCCAACATGGTCACGCGAATCCCCTCTTTTTTATATTCGTTATTTAATTGTTTACGCAATGCCTCTAACTCGGTAATATCTGCCACCTCGTTATTGGTCACATGCGGAATCATGACCCAGTTGCGATGTAAATTCGCTCCTGAGATTTTTTTAATACGCGATAAAGGCTGTGTTTCTATTTCGCCAAATCGCTCAAAATCCACCTTAGGCCATGGCAGCAGCTCAAGCCCACCGAGCTGAGTCCCCGCCGCAGGTGCAGCGGCCCTACTGGGCTCAGCTAATCGAGCCTTAACAAACTGTTTCACATCCTCAGCGGTGATACGCCCTTTGCGCCCTGAGCCTTCCACAAGCTGTAGATCAACCCCCAGTTCGCGAGCAAAAGCCCGCACTGAAGGCGAAGCATGCGGCAGGCTCGTTGCCGGAAGATCAGCCAGTGCAAATGCCTCTGTAGGTGAGACCCGAGGCGGCGGCAGTGAGGCCATCTTGCCAGATTCGGAGCGTACAGTTTTACTCTCTAAGGGGATACTTGAGGCAGGGGCAGCGCTGCGCACCGTCGTGCTTGGCTCAGCGGTTGCTGCCTGAGCAAAGGAGTCCTCTTGGGCTGTTTCTAAAACCAAAATAGGACTTCCTTCGCTGACCTTATCGCCCACTTTGACGCGCAGTTCTTTAACTATCCCAGCATGAGAGGAGGGCACCTCCATGGAGGCTTTATCAGACTCAAGGGTAATTAAACTCTGCTCTACCTCAATCTGATCGCCCGGGCTGACCAATACCTCGATGACATCAACCTCATCATCATCGCCAATATCAGGCACAACAACGATGGTCTCTGTCCGCTCAGCAGGCTCGGTAGCGCCTGCAGGGGACACAGGCTGAGCCCCCCCCTCGTCGCTACTGCTTTGATCCATAACCGACTCAGCCTCCTCCTGAGTTTCTTCTAACTCTAATATGACCGTTCCTTCGCGCACTTTGTCCCCTACTTTGACATGCATTTTTTTCACTACCCCTGCATGTGAGGAAGGAACCTCCATGGAAGCCTTGTCTGACTCGAGAGTGATCAAGCTTTGCTCAACCTCAACTCTATCACCCTCATTGACCAAAACTTCAATAACATCTACCTCGCCCTCATCACCGATATCGGGAATAAGCACCTCAACTAAACGACTCATGACGTTCTCCTTTATGCGTGATGGGGGTTTGGCTTGTTGACGTCGATGCCGTACTTATGAATGGCCTCGGTTACCTTTGTTGCAGGGATAGCCCCCTCGTCAGCGAGGGCCTTCAGCGCACTCAATACAACAAAGTGGCGATCAACCTCAAAATGGTACCGCAGCTTTGCTCGATAATCAGAACGCCCGTACCCGTCTGTACCTAACACCTTATACGTGCGCCCCTTGGGAATAAAGGCCCGGATTTGATCGGCAAAAGCCTTGATGTAGTCAGTAGAAGCCACGATAGGCCCAGTTGTCTGTTCAAGCATCTGGGTGACATAGGGTTTAGGAGCGGGTTTTTCAGGATTTAATAAAGCCTCACGCTCACAGTCTAAGCCATCCCGACGTAACTCGGTAAAGCTGGTACAACTCCAAACATCAGAACTAATGTTCCAGTCTTGAGCCAACAGTTGCTGTGCAGCAATTACCTCTCGCAAAATAGTGCCTGAGCCTAATAACTGTACTCGATGCTCACCTGCCTCAACACTCTTGAAGTGGTACATTCCTTTGAGGATGCCCGCCTCATCGCCCTCTTTGAGACCAGGATGGGCGTAGTTTTCATTCATGAGCGTAATATAAAAGAACACATCCTCTTGCTCATGCATCATGCGACGCAAGCCGTCACGGATAATTACCGCAACCTCATGTGCAAAAGTAGGATCATAACTGATGCAATTAGGGATAACTGAGGCCTGAATATGGCTATGGCCATCCTCATGCTGCAAACCTTCTCCATTAAGCGTGGTACGCCCTGCTGTCCCTCCCAGCACAAAACCGCGCGCCTGCATGTCTCCAGCAGCCCAAGCCAAATCGCCAAAGCGCTGAAAACCAAACATGGAGTAATAAATAAAGAATGGAATCATAATGAGATTGTTGCTGGAGTATGAAGTCGCCGCAGCAATCCAGGAGCTAAAAGCTCCTAATTCATTGATTCCCTCTTGGAGGAGCTGACCTTTTTTGTCCTCACGATAATACATCACCTGTCCCTTATCGACAGGAGTGTATTTTTGCCCGACGGGCGAATAAATACCTATTTGTCTAAATAAGCCCTCCATTCCAAAGGTACGCGCCTCATCAGCCAGAATGGGCACTACACGTGGGCCGAGGGTCTTGTCACGTAAAATTTGATTTAGCACGCGAACAAAGGCTTGCGTGGTTGAAATTTCGCGTCCCTCTGCTGTGGGGTCAAGCACTGCTTGGAATGCTGATAAAGGAGGTACCGGCAAAGACTCATCTGCCTTGACACGACGCTTGGGCAAAAAGCCTTTGAGCTGGCGACGACGCTCAAGCATGTACTCCATCTCGGGTGAGTCTGCAGCAGGCTTAAAGTAAGGAATTTCCTCTAGACGATCATCAGGAATAGGAATGTTGAACCGATCGCGAAACTCTCGTATAGAATCGATATCTAGGTTTTTTTGTTGGTGCGTTGGGTTTTTTGCCTGCCCAACATGACCCATCCCATAGCCTTTGATGGTCTTGGCCAAAATGACTGTAGGCTGTCCCTTATGTTTTACGGCTGAATCAAAAGCAGCGTATACCTTGTAGGGATCATGCCCACCGCGGTTCAGACGCCAAATATCTTCATCACTCATGCGGCTGACCATTTCAAGCAACTTGGGATGCTTACCAAAGAAATGCTTGCGTACATAGGCCCCATCATTGGCTTTATATGCCTGATATTCACCATCGATGGTTTCCTCCATGATTTGACGCAAAATACCTTCTTTGTCCCGCATCAAGAGCGGATCCCAATAGCCTCCCCAAATCAGTTTAATTACATTCCAGCCGCCACCGCGGAAAACGCCCTCAAGCTCTTGTATGATTTTTCCATTCCCCCGCACCGGACCATCCAGACGCTGGAGATTGCAGTTCACAACAAAAATCAAATTATCCAGTTGCTCGCGAGCAGCCAAACCAATGGCACCTAAAGATTCGGGCTCGTCCATCTCGCCATCGCCCAAAAATACCCAAACCTTGCGGCCTTCGGTATTAGCAAGGCCACGTGCTTGTAAATACTTGAGGAAACGAGCCTGATAGATCCCCATTAAAGGGCCAAGCCCCATAGAAACAGTAGGAAACTGCCAAAACTCAGGCATCAGTTTTGGGTGCGGATAGGAAGGTATCCCTTTGCCATCAACCTCTTGGCGGAAATTATCAAGCTGCTCCTCAGTCAGCCGCCCTTCAAGAAAGGCGCGGGCGTACATTCCTGGAGAAGTATGCCCCTGGAAATAAATCAGATCACCACCGTGGCCGTCATCAGCCTTCCAAAAGTGGTTTTGCCCACACTCAATCATCGTGGCTAAGGAAGCAAAGGAAGCAATATGGCCGCCCAAGCCACCACCATCTGAGGGCGAGTGTTGGTTTGCCTTGACAACCATCGCCATAGCATTCCAACGAATATAAGAACGAATACGCTCTTCGAGTACGGGATCCCCTGGGTATTCAGGCTCAAGACCAACTGGAATGGTATTTAAATAAGCCGTGTGCGGTGAAAAGGGAATGCGTGACCCAGAACGACGCGCTAAATCGGTGAGACGCTCGATTAAATAATGAGCACGCTCTGGTCCCTCGCGGTCAAGTACAGCAGACAGAGCCTCTAGCCACTCTTGGGTTTCGAGCTCGTCAATATCTTCCGCGTGTATGTCAATGGGTGTGTGTTGAATAGAGGACATAAGGCGTCTCCATAGGTTGGTATCAGTTTTCTCAGGCGTTTGCCTTGTGGGCTACCAAAGAAAAACAGGGAAGTTGTTTTTGGATGTCATATGTTTTTACCCACGTTCTATTTTAGGGAAGAAGTACGGGTGACTCAAGCTAAATTCCACTTTATGGCGCCATTTCCCATAATATGAAAAAAACAGGGCATTTTACCTCCATTTCTCTTTATAATCTCACTTACAACTTCACAATAGTCGCTTACAATATGGGCAAACGTATTACAGACAACGCATATGTCCAATCAATCCAAACAAACACTGATCCCAACTACGTTTTATGATCAAGCACGCCAAAGCCGCCGGAGCTTTTATTGGCTAACGCCAGTTATTGTGCTCTTTCTCTATTTATGCGTAATGGGGGTTTTTTTCTGGCTGCAACAATTACAAAGCGATAGTGTTATGTTTATTACTATCGACCAAGAAATGCGCCAGCAACGCCTCTTCTGGGTTGTTATCGCTTTATCTTTTCTCATTGTGCTAAGCCTTTTAGCACTATGGAATTACACACGCTTTAGAACCCGAGCAGAGGCCGCTCTTATTGCTGAAACCAGTTTTAGGCGTGCAATGGAAAACTCTATGTCTACGGGGATGCGTGTATTTGATATGGATGGGCGGATTGCCTACGTAAATCCTGCCTTTTGTCGCATGATAGGATGGAATGAAGCGGATCTCATTGGCCGCACCGCCCCTTTCCCCTATTGGATCCCTAACCGCTTTGAACACCATCAGGAAACTTTAGATATTTTGCTTTCGGGCCGCACCCCCAGTAGCGGCCTTGAGGTGGAAGCACAAAGACGAGATGGCTCACGCTTTACTGCGCGAATGTATGTTTCCCCCCTACGCGACCCAAGCGGCAAACAAATAGGTTGGATGACCTCGATGACCGATATCACCGAGCCCAAACGCATTCGTGAAGCTTTAACAGCGGCCCATGAGCGCTTTATGACTGTTTTAGAGGGCTTAGATGATGCCATTTCTGTTGTTGCAGATAGTCCTGGTGGGTTAGAGCTATTATTTGCGAACCGTACCTACAGGCGCTATTTTGGCGCCCAAACTGTTGGACATGCTGAGTTAATGGGCAACCGCTTGAATCGCTTTGCCGACCAAACATTAGAAATCTACTCTCTGTCCGCTGAGCGCTGGTTTGAAGTGCAGCACCGCTTCTTAACTTGGACAGATGGCACCAAAGTGCGCTTACAAGTTGCTCGCGATATCACCCAACGACGCGAACACGAAGAAGAATCGCGCATTCAACAAGAAAAAGCACAATTAACCAGCCGTTTAACTACGATGGGGGAAATGGCCTCCTCTCTTGCTCATGAGCTCAATCAACCTTTAACGGCAATCAGCAACTACTGTATGGCTGCTGTAGCAATGGTGCGCTCAGAGCAGGCCAGCCCCGCCCAATTAATAGAAGCGTTAGAAAAAACAGCCCAACAAGCCGAACGAGCCGGTAAAATTATTCGTCGCATTCGTGAATTCGTTAAGCGTAGCGAACCAAAGCGGCAAATTGTCAGCTTATTAGATATATTAGATAATGCAGTAGGATTTGCCGATATCGATGCCCGTAAACGGCAGGTGGCCATTCAAACCCATTTGCCCAAAGAGCCTCCCTATGTGCTGGCTGATCCGATACTCATTGAGCAAGTATTGCTAAATTTACTTAAAAACGCTATTGAGGCAATGGAAAAAAGTGATTATCACACCTTGCATGTAGAGGTATCTCGCTTTAATCAGCATATAGAGGTTGCGGTCATTGATAGAGGCTGTGGGCTCAAAGACCCCGAACGACTTTTTGAGCCATTCTATAGCACCAAATCCGAAGGACTAGGGATGGGGCTAAATATTTGTCGTACCATAATTGAATCGCATCATGGGCGTCTCTGGGCGACCCCCAATCCGCAAGGAGGCACTATATTCCGCTTTACGTTGCCCGGAGCGCAGCCCGAAGACTCTCATCTCCAAGATGAGGCCGATGCCCAAGTTGTTACGCAAACTTCCAAGGAGATACAAGCATGAGTAGTAACCACAACCAGTGCACCATCTTTATCGTTGACGATGATGAGGCCGTTCGTGACTCTTTGCGCTGGTTACTTGAGGCTAACGGTTACCAAGTTAAATGTTATGCCTCAGCCGAGGCTTTTTTAAACAGTTACGACGAGAATCAACTGTGTGTCCTCATCGTTGATGTGCGTATGCCAGGCATGAGCGGTTTAGAGCTCCAAGAGGCACTTATTGAGCGTGATGCCAATATTCCTATGGTATTTATTACGGGCCACGGAGACGTCCCAATGGCCGTTAGTACCATGAAAAAAGGAGCCATAGACTTTTTAGAAAAGCCATTTAATGAAGCTGAGTTGCGTACAATTGTGGCCAGGATGATTGACATTGCTATCGAGCAGCACAAAAAAGAACAAGAACGACGTCAGCACGAAGAAATTCTTGCGCGTCTTACAGCACGTGAGCAACAGGTGCTTGAGCGCATTGTCGCTGGCCGTCTAAACAAACAAATTGCTGGTGACTTAGACATCAGCATCAAAACTGTTGAAGCGCATCGCGCTAACATCATGGAAAAACTAGAGGTCACCACGGTGGCTGATTTAATGAAAATAGCACTTGCCCCGATTGGAGAGGAATCATTATGAATGAACACAGTGCCCGTCGCATAGACGGCCGCGCGCTGGCCGAACAGGTCCGCAGTGAAGTTGCTCAAAAAGTTCAAGAGCTCAAAGAAAAAAATATTACCCCTGGTTTGGCCGTTGTGATCGTCGGCGACGATCCTGCTTCTCACGTCTATGTCCGCAACAAAGCCATCGCATGTGAAAAAGCAGGAATGCACTCACGGGTCATTCGACTCGATGCCACTATTCGCCAAGAGGAGCTGCTTAATCAAATTCATGAATTAAATAATGATCGGGATATTCATGGCATTTTGGTGCAGCTCCCCTTGCCCGACCATCTTGATGAAAATGCCGTCATTGCAGCCATCAGCGCAGACAAAGATGTAGATGGCTTTCATGTAATTAATGCAGGCCATCTATTGACCGGCAACCCAAAAATTAAACCCTGCACGCCCTATGGCATCATGCGTATGCTAGAAAGCGAGCGCATCTCCCCTTGGGGTGCTGAAGCGGTTGTCGTAGGAGCCAGCAATATTGTTGGCAAGCCCATTGCCCTACTCCTACAGGCAGCCGGAGCCACAGTCACTATCTGTAACTCTAAAACCCGTGACTTAGCCGCGCATACTCGGCGTGCTGATATTCTTGTGGCTGCAGTAGGTCGTCCCGAAATGATCCGTGGCGATATGATTAAGCCTGGTGCTGTTGTTATTGATGTCGGCATCAATCGCCTAGACGATGGGCGCTTGGTAGGAGATGTGCATTATGATGAGTGTGCTCAAGTTGCGAGCGCCCTCACCCCAGTGCCTGGAGGGGTAGGACCCATGACCATTGCCATGCTTTTGGTCAATACCCTGGAGGCGGCACAAAATCAAATCCGCCAGGCTTCCCAACACTCATAATCAGATTTTACTTAAGAGAACGACTCGCCGTATGACTAATCCTTTGCTAGCCCCTATTGATCAATTCATTGATTATCAAGCAATACGCCCAGAGCATATAGAACCAGCCATTGATACCTATTTGGCTCAGGCTCGCCAAGACATTGAGCGCATTGTGAAACAAAAGCAGCCCTCTTGGAATAACTTGGTTGAAGCCTTGCATGATGCCACAGAACAGCTTTGGCGTGCATGGGCCATCAGCAGACACCTGAACGCTGTAGTCAATACACCTGAGTTGCGTGAGGCAGTCAATGCTTGCTTGCCTAAAATCAGCGCGTTCTCCACTTGGATGGGGCAACATCAAGCCCTCTACGCACAATACAAAGCCCTATCCCAGCACTCAGAGCAGCAGCTCACTGCTGCACAAAAACGGGCCTTAGAACTGGCGCTACAAGGATTTGTCTTAGGGGGAGCTGAGCTCAGCGAGGCCGATCGCAGCCTGTTTGCAAAAAACCAAGAGCTACAAGCTACTACCTCACAGCAATTCGCAGAAAATGTTTTGGATAGCACAGATCATTGGGCTTTGTATCTTACTGATGAATCAAAACTAGCAGGCATCCCTGCTGATGTTAAAGATGCTGCGCGACAGGCTGCCCAGCGCGATGAGCGAGATGGCTGGAAGTTGACTTTACAAATGCCCTGCTACTTGCCTGTTATGCAATATGCCCATGACCAAGAGCTGCGCAAAACCCTTTACCAAGCTTACTCCACTTTGGCCTCCGATCAGAGTGCACAACCACAATGGGACAACAGCCAAGCCATTGAAAAGCTGCTAAAACTACGCATCGAAGAAGCCAAACTACTCGATTTCGAGCATTTCGCACATTTGCAGCTAGAAACCCGCATGGCGGATAGTGCAGAGCAAATTATTGAGTTTCTGCGTTATTTAGCTGAGCGTTCCAAGCCTTTCGCTGAGCGTGATTTCCAAAGCCTTACAGAATTTGCTCGTAACAATCTTGGCATGTCTACCCTTGAGCCATGGGATATTGCCTATGTTTCGGAGCAAATGAAAAAAGCACGCTATGACTATTCCGAGGACGAAGTTAAACAATACTTTACTGAGCCTCATGTGCTAGAGGGATTATTTCACGTTGCAGAAACACTATTTCAGGCTCAGTTTACTCCCATCGAGCTTTCAACCTGGCACAAAGATGTACGCGCCTATGAGGTTTCTCAAAACGGCACAGTTGTGGGTTATCTGTATATGGATCTCTATGCGCGTCAAGGTAAACAAAGTGGTGCCTGGGTAAGCAGCGAGCGCCATCGTCGCCGCAATGAGCTAGGGAGCGATCATTTGCCCATTGCCTATTTGACCTGCAACTTTAGCTCACCTCAACATGATCGCCCAGCCTTGCTCACTCATGATGATGTGATTACTTTATTCCATGAGAGTGGACATGCCTTACACCACCTATTATCCAAGGTCGATCACCCGGATGTCGCAGCATTTTCAGCTGTTGAATGGGACGCAATTGAATTGCCCTCTCAGTTTATGGAGAACTTTTGCTGGGATTGGTCTGTAGTTCAACGCATGTCTGCCCATGTTGATACAGGAGCGCCTTTACCCAAGGAACTGTTTGAGCGCATGCTGGCTGCAAAAAACTTTTTAAGCGGCATGCAGATGGTGCGACAAATAGAATTTGCTCTGTTTGATATCCTCATTCATAGCACAGATCGTGCGTTATCGATTAGCGAAGTCTTGGCAACACTAGACGAGGTGCGCCAAGAGGTGGCAGTGATTATTCCTCCTAGCTGGCACCGTTTCCCGCATCAATTTTCTCATCTTTTTGCTGGTGGATATGCAGCCGGCTATTATAGCTACAAATGGGCTGAGGTTCTTTCCGCAGATGCTTTTGCAGCCTTTGAAGAGGCCGCCCAGCAAAAAAACAGTAACAGCAGCTTGATCCCTGAAGTGGGTCAGCGTTTTCTTGATGAAATCTTAGCTATTGGGGGCACGCGCCCTTCAGCAGAGTCCTTTAAAGCATTCCGCGGGCGAGAAGCGACGCCAGATGCCTTACTACGCCACAGTGGACTGATAGAAGAATCCGCTGCATAACTTTATCTAAAGATTATGATGCAATCTAACCGTTTTCTTTCATCACATCGTCCCGCCCTTTGGCAGCTGAGCCAAAGGGCAATCGGGGCCGCATTGCTCGGGATTACACTGAGCGTATCCGGGGCATTCATTCCTACTGCACAAGCCAAGGATACCCAAATCCATAGCATACGTGGATTTATGCCTGATTTAAACTTCTCCTTACAAGGAGCCAATAATCAGACATTCACTCACGAAGATTTTCGCGGCAAAATAGTTATGATGTTTTTTGGCTATGCCAATTGCCCTGATATTTGCCCAACAACCATGGCGCAATTAGCCGAAGTGATGGAAAAGCTCGGGGATGAAGCAAGCAAAATACGTATTCTTTTTGTCAGCGTTGATCCCCATCGTGATGATCCCGATATGTTACAAGCCTATGTAGAGGCCTTTGATGATCGGTATGCAACTGGTTTAACCGGCACTGAAAAACAAATTGCTGATCTTGCTCGACGGTATCGAGTAGCTTATCAAATAGAAAAACCCCCTGCCGATAATCCTAATCGCTACGAGGTAGCACACAGCCGAGGCATTTATATCTTCGATGAACGCGGTAAAGCCCGCTATTTGGCCTCTGACTCTGAGTCAGTGGAAGACCTGCTCAATACTGTAAAAACCCTCTTATAAGCACAGCGTCTTGTTGTTTGATAAAGCAACAAGACGCTTACGCTTGAGCTCTGCGATTAAGCCTCTACAGGTGAATAGCCCTCTTGTTTAATCACCGCTTCTACCGCAGCGGCCTCACCAACACCCGTAACGGTCACAGTGTGGGTAGACAGATCTGCTTCCACCTGCGCGCCTTGAAACTGATCCTGTATGGCCTGCGTAATTGCGTGCACACAATGACTACAAGTCATATCAGGGATGTGAAACTTAATTGACATTGTTTTTTATCCTTAATATCTAAAAAGCACTCATATTCAGAGCCACTCAGTGCAGCTCCATTCTGCTTAAATAGTACCAATAGCTTTTCTAAAAACTCAAGTATTTTCCCTGCTTTGCTAGCATAGTCACATACTGCATCTTTTTTACCAACCCTCCGTTGACCTTAACCCTAGGGTAAGGTTCATAATAGTTTTGGACCCACCATTAATATAAGAGGTATGCATGGACACCGATACTCCTAAAGCCATTCAACTCTCAGTACAAGGAATGAACTGTGCCGCCTGTGTGCGCCATGTAGAACGCGCTTTGAATGAACTCCCCGGGGTGGCTCTCGCTTCTGTAAACTTAGCTACGGCCAAAGCTTATGTCGAGCTTGAGCCCAGCCAAAATACCCCCGTTGAGAACATGATTGCCGCCATTGAAAAAAAAGGTTTTCATGCAACCCAGATTACTCATGACAATCAAAAAGAAGTATTTGCCGCTACACAAACGGCCCTCCAAAGTGAAGCAGAGAGCACCAAAAAGAATTTTCTCATTGCTTTAGTTCTTAGTGTGCCCGTCTTTATTACGGACATGGGGGCACATTTAATTCCTGGGTTCAGTGAATGGCTGCACTCCTTCATCACAATGCGCACATTGGGGTATTTTCAATTTTTATTGACTACCCTAGTGATTTTATTTCCAGGGTGGAATTTCTTTGCCTCAGGCTTTCGTGCCTTAATGCAACGTGCTCCGGATATGAATACACTGGTTGCCATTGGTGCAGGTAGTGCTTGGCTGTATTCTACAGCTGTTACTATTGCCCCACAGATTGTCCCCCAAGGAGCCGATCATCTTTATTTTGAAGCTGCTGCAGTTGTCATTACCTTAATTTTACTTGGTAAATACTTTGAAGCCCGCGCCAAAGGTCAAACGGGTGCTGCCATCCAAGAATTACTCAATTTACAAAGTGCTACTGCCCGAATGTTCCGCCAAGGACAATGGCATATACTGCCCATTGATCAGATACGTATAGGTGACGAAATACTGGTCCAACCCGGGGAGACCATTGCGGCAGATGGCATTATTGTGGACGGATCAGGGCATATCAATGAAATGATGATTACTGGTGAAGCGATGCCCGTGCCTAAACAAGCGGGCGACCCAGTCATTGGCGGCACCCTCAATGGTGCCACCTCCCTGCGCATACAAGTCACTCACCTACCCCAAGATTCCGTTCTAGCGAATATTATTCGCCTGGTTGAGCACGCCCAAGAAAATAAATTACCGGTACAAGCCCTAGTGGATAAAATTACCCTATGGTTTGTTCCTATAGTACTGCTTATTGCTTTATTAAGCTTTATTTATTGGAGCATGATAGCAACAGATGGGAGCTTCAGCATTGCCTTAGTGAATGCTGTTGCAGTGCTTATTGTGGCGTGCCCTTGTGCAATGGGCTTGGCAACGCCAACCTCTATATTAGTGGGTACTGGACGGGCCGCTAAATCAGGGATCTTATTTCGCCAAGGACAAGCCTTACAACAATTAGCCAAGGTTAAAAATATAGCCTTTGATAAAACTGGCACCCTGACTGTAGGACGCCCTACACTCGCTCATCTAGAGTTACTCAATGATTTAGACCAACTAAGCATCCTAAGTGATCTGGCTGCAGTCCAAAGCCATTCCGAGCACCCTATTGCATTAGCCATTGTAGATGCAGCAAAAAAGCACGGACTCAGTTGGCCTGAGCCGCAAGACTTTACCGCTTTTACTGGCTTAGGTGTGGCCGCACGAGTCCATGAGCATAATTATCTTTTGGGATCAGCAGATTTGATGCAACACCATCAAATTTCTACTGAGTCCATCACCGAGCGCTTTAATTATTGGGCTCAACGCGGCCATACGCCAGTTTATATTGCCCGAGACGGCCAACTCTTAGGCTATTTTACAATTACTGACCCTATTCGAGATGAAGCCAAAGAATTAATTCAATGGCTCAATAAGCATCAGATCACAAGCACCATGATTACGGGAGACCATGCGTTTACCGCCCAATTTGTTGCCGATCAATTGGGAATTCACTCAGTATTTGCCCATACCAAACCTGATGAAAAAGCCTCAATAATCAGTACACTTCAAAAACAAAGCGGACTGACTGCCTTTGTGGGTGATGGCATTAATGATGCACCAGCTTTGGCACAGGCTGATATTGGCATTGCTATCGGTAGCGGCACAGATGTCGCTATTGAATCAGCAGATGTGGTTTTGTTAGGTGAACAATTAGCCCATATTTCCACAGCCATACAACTTGCACGGATAACTCTACGCACCATTAAACAAAATTTATTCTGGGCCTTTGCATACAATATAATGTTAATTCCTTTGGCTGCTGGCGCACTCTATTATTTTACTGGTCATTTATTCTCACCTATTTATAGCGCCATCGCCATGGCTTTATCTAGTGTTTTTGTAGTCGGTAATTCATTGCGGTTACGCTCTACCCCATTATCATGAACAAACACCCTGAAACTTATACCATCGGTCAAATAGCTCAAAAAACCGGGCTCACTCCAAAAATGATTCGAGACTATGAGCACTACGGGTTACTTAAAACAGTGGCGCGTTCAGAAAATGGGTACAGGATTTTCACTCAGCAGCATCTCCATACCCTGTATTTCATCTCTGAGGCAAGAAAATTAGGCTTTTCACTTGCACAACTAAAGGAGCTGCTGCAGCTCTGGTCTAACAAACAACGAAGCAGTGCTGAAGTTAAAGCCCTAGCCATGCAGCACATCCATGCTTTAGAAAAACGGGCCCATACCCTCCTTGAAATGGCTACTACGCTTCGAACTCTCAGCGAGCAATGCCATGGAGATGATCGTCCTGAGTGCCCTATCCTACAACGCCTAGAAAAAAAAACTGCAGCAAGTAGTCATTAATTCTTGCTGCAGTAGTTTCTATACAGGTCATAGACCCCAGAATGAAACTCTCCTCAAGGAGTCCACTCGCTATAAAACTCCTTATAGTTGGGTCGCTCTTTGGGGCGCACTTCTGCAATAGGAGTGCCAATAGTTACAAAGCCCATAAACTCATACTCTAACTCATCAAAGCCAAGCGCTTCCGGAACCGCCTGAGTATAGGTGCCCAAGCCCGTACTCCAATAACCCGCATAGCCTAACGCATGACTGGCATTCAGAATATTCATTACAGCAGCTCCGGTAGCCAATACACGCTCTTGATGGGGTATTCGCTCATTACTATGATCTATGTAGCAGGCCACGGCTAAAATCACAGGAGCCTGCTCTAACCACCGCCGTGTGCTGATAATTTTAGCCTCTGTATAAGGCGTGCCTTCATCTGCCAACGCTTGAACAGCTAAATCTAATAAGTGCCCCACATGCTCGGCAGGAATTCTTTTAAAACGCCAAGGGCGTAAACGCCCATGATCAGGAGCCGACATGGCTGCTTGCATGATTTGTTCAAGCTGCTCATCACTCGGACCAGGTGCCTGAACTAATTTTACTGAATTACGACTTTGTAAACTTTGAATCACAGAATTCATAAATCACTCGCCAATTAATAGGTGCCACGGGCTAAACGCATCAAGGCTTTCATATCTCGAATAGCTTTGGTCCAACCATCAAAAATAGCTTGGGATACAATAGCATGACCAATATTCAACTCAGCAATCCCTTGTATAGCGGCTATAGGCTGAACATTTTTATAATGTAAGCCATGCCCAGCATTAACACGCAAGCCTGCGGCAATGCCCGCCTCGGTGCCAATACGTATGCGTTCAAGTTCCTGCTCCTGACGATCCGCATCAGGCGCATCTGCGTAAGTACCTGTATGCAATTCTATAACAGTAGCTCCGGCTTTCTTAGCGGCCTCAATTTGTGGCACATCAGGATCAATAAATATAGAAACGCGAATGCCAACATTTTGTAATTGTTTTACTGCTGCATGCACCTGATCAAAGTGCTTAATCACATCTAAGCCCCCTTCAGTAGTGAGCTCATTGCGCTTTTCTGGCACCAAACACACATCATCAGGCAATACGGTGCAGGAAATATTAAGCATCTCATGAGTGATGGCACATTCAAGATTCATCCGTGTACGGATTTGCTTGCGCAGCGCGTATACATCAGCATCTTGAATGTGACGCCGGTCCTCTCGTAAGTGCAAAGTAATTAAATCTGCCCCTGCATCTTCTGCTAACTGAGCCGCTTTGAGTGGATCAGGATAAGTAGTCAAACGCTGCTGCCGCAAAGTCGCCACATGATCAATATTGACACCTAATTCAATCATCACTTACCTCACATTGAAATTCCTAGAAAGCTCTACTCATACTGTAGCATGAGCAATGAACTAAATCTCAGGCTGTGGTTCACGCTCTCGCTCTCTTTGTTGTGCTTCTAAGGCCTGCAAGGTGTCCTCATCAAAATTCCAACCTCCCCCAAGAGCCTTATACAAATTAAGTCTATTTAATAAGGACTCAAGCCCTACTTGTACAAATTTTAATTGAGTAGTGTATAGATTTACCTCTGCTGTTTGCACCTGCAAAAAGCTATCTATACCAGTTTCATAGCGTAAGTTTGCCAAACGTAAACTCTCTGCAGCAGAGCTTTCCATTGCACGTAATGCGTCTAATTGCTCTTTATAGGTGGCCTCTCCCGCAAGCGCATCAGCAACCTCTTTAAAAGCAGTTTGGATTGTTTTTTCATATTCCGAAATGGCAATGTTTTGCCGTGCTTTAGCTAAATCATAAGCACCCTCAACATTGCCAGAGAAAAGAGGCAGGCTAATTTGAGGGGAATATTGCCAAAAATCATTTCCTGAGCGAAATAAATTACTAAAGGAAGGACTGGCCAAACCTAATAACCCAGTCAGCGATACTTGGGGAAAGAATGCCGCTCGGGCTGCTCCAACATTAGCATAAGCTGCCCGCAACTGATGCTCCGCTGCTCGAATATCCGGACGACGAATTAACAATGAAGATGGCAAGCCGACTGGAATAGACGAAACAATTTGCTCTTGAGAAAAAGGAATGCTAGCGGGCAAATCATCAGGAAGGGTGGTACCTAGAACAAGTTCTAAAGCATTTTTAGCTTGTTCCACTTGTCGTTGCATCTCCTTGAGATCCGCACGAACTGTATCAAGCTGTAAACGTGCTTGCTCCAAATCTAAAGCAGAAGCCGTCCCCACCTCGTATAAATGAGTCACTAAATTTAAAGACTCCTGACGGCTTTTTTCTGTTTGTTGAGTAAGCTGCAACATGGTTTGGGCAGCACGCCAACGCAAATAGCTTTCTGCTACAGCCGCCACCACACTAATTTGTACAGTGCGCTGAGATTCCGCGCTTGCTAAAAATTGCTGATAGGCCGCCTCACTCAGATTTCTGAGACGACCAAAAAAATCCAACTCAAAAGCTGTTATCCCCACTCCCGCATGAAAAGTCCTGCTAATGGCTGGAGCCTGTGGCCCTCCTAAACGCATATCTGAAGGGGTACGGGTCACCTCTCCGCTGCCACTAATCCCAAAAGCAGGAAATTGATCACTGCGGGCAATACCAAATTGAGCTTGGGCCTCAAGTACCCGCTCTAAGGCAATGCGCACATCCCGATTATTTTCCAATGCAACATCAATAAGCTTTTTTAGCTGAGGATCATTAAAAAACTGATCCCAGCCCAACTGAGAAAACTGTGCATCTGCCTGTACTAATTCAGCCTCAGTGCCCTCGACTAAAGGGTACTCAGATGGGATAGGTGCCTCTGGCTGCTCATAAGTAGGCGCTAAAGAACAACCTGCTAACACCAAAGCAGCACCTAAGGCTGAAAACTTTAGTCTAAATGAGGCACCCATTATGAATTCTCCTTGTTATCACTATTCACGTCTTGTTGGGCACGGTTTGCTTGAGCACGTTGACGCGCCTGCTCTTCCTCGAAGGCACGAGCCTCCGCTCCCAACAATCGAGGCTTGGTTTTAAACACTCTCATTACAGCCACAAAGAATATAGGGACAAAAATAACAGCTAATGGCGTGGCCGCTAACATGCCCCCAAGCACTCCAAACCCCACAGCATGTTGGCTAGCAGCTCCTGCCCCACTCGAGAGGGCTAAAGGAGTGACCCCTAAAATAAAGGCAAAAGAGGTCATGATAATGGGGCGGAAACGTAATCGTGCTGCATGCGCTGTGGACTCGATGAGATTACCTGTACGTGCATAAGCATCTTTGGCAAATTCCACAATCAGAATGGCGTTTTTAGCTGCTAAACCAATCACCGTAATCATCCCGACCTGGAAATACACATCATTCGCCATGCCCTTTAGGGTCACCATGGCCACCACACCCAGCATGCCTAAAGGCACGGCTAACAGGACAGAAAGTGGGATGGCCCAGCTTTCATAGAGAGCAGAGAGCACCATAAAAACCACCAAGATAGACAACGCCATCAAAATGACCGTTTGCCCAGAAGCCTCTTTTTCTTGATAAGAAAGTCCGGTCCAATCGTACCCAAATCCAGCTGGTAGCTCACCAACCAAACGCTCCATCTCAAGCATGGCCTCACCACTGGTATAGCCCGGCGCAGCCTCGCCATTAAAGCGTACCGCTTGGTAGCTGTTATAACGGACAATTTGTACTGGCGCTAAATCAGGTTGAACCGTAACAAAAGTGCTCAGCGGTACCATTTTGCCTTCGTTGTTTTTAACATTAAGCTGCAGAACCTGATCGATATCCATACGGAACTGCTCATCCGCCTGCACCCATACATTTTCTACCCAGCCTTCATTAGTATATTTTCCAATATAAGCCGATCCCAAGGCAGTAGAGAGTAATTGCGCGGCCTCACCAAAGGATACCCCTTGTGCAGCGGCCTTTTCTCTATCAATAGTAATATTCCACTGCTGCCCTGGTGCCAGGCCAGTAATACGAGTCTGAGACAAAATAGGACTTTCTGAAGCCATTTTTAATAACTGCTGGGCTCCTGCCATCAAGGCCTCGTGACCCAAACCGCCTCGATCCTCTAAGCGCATATCAAACCCTTGCGCATTTCCTAACTCCATAATGGCTGGAGGAACGATAGAAAAGACCATTGCATCAGGAATGCCAAACAGCAACTGACCCATAGCCTTTTCAGCAATGGCCTGTGCCGAATCACCGGGACCTCGACGTTCACTAAAATCCTTGAGGGTCACAAATGCCAAGCCCGCATTAAGCCCATTACCATTAAAGCTAAATCCACGTACCGCAACCATATCTCGTACCTGAGGCTGATTAAGGAAATAGTTTTCTACATCCTCAATAACATCCATTGTACGATTTGCTGTGGCTCCAGTCGGCAATTCAATGTTAGCAATAATAAAGCCTTGGTCTTCAGAGGGTAAAAATGCCGTAGGTAAGCGAACATAGCCCCAAACCAAGAGCACCACGAGTAAGACATAAATCAGCATTCCCTTGCCGACATGCTTAAAACTACGTCCTACAAATCCCTCATAACGATCTGAGATACCTTTGAATACTCGGTTAAACAGCCCAAAGAAACCGCGTCTATCTGTGTTATGCGCGCCTTCGGGAACAGGCTTAAGCATGGTGGCACAAAGTGCCGGCGTAAAGCTTAAAGCTAAAAACCCAGAAAAGAAAATAGAGCTGGCCATCGCTACTGCAAACTGGCGATAAATTACCCCTACTGACCCTGCCATAAACGCCAAAGGCATAAATACCACCGTCAAGATCAGGGTAATCCCCACAATTGCACCGCTAATCTGCGGCATGGCTTTAATAGTTGCTTGTTTGGGAGGCAGCCCCTCCTCAGACATAATCCGCTCTACGTTTTCCACTACGACAATTGCATCGTCAACCAATATCCCAATGGCTAGCACCATTGCAAACATGGTTAATACGTTTACGGAAAAGCCAAGTGCGTTCATAACCGCCATCGACCCTAATAAGGCAACAGGCACTACTAGGGCAGGAATAACGGTATAACGAATGTTTTGCAAAAACACATACATCACAATAAAGACCAAAACCATGGCCTCTATTAATGTATGTACCACTTGCTCAATCGATGTTTCTACGTAAGGAGTCGTATCATAGGGGATGGAATAGCTGACACCTTCGGGGAAAAACTCGGCCAGCTCATCCATCATTTTCTTAACCCCTCGAGCAGTGCTTAATGCATTCGCCTCAGGCGCTAGTGAAATTGCAAAAGCAGCGGTGGGTTGCCCATTCAAACGGGCCCCAAATTGATAGTTATCAGCTCCTACTTCTACTCGCGCCACATCCTTGATCCGCACACTGGAACCATCTGGATAAGCCCGAAGTACAATATTTCCAAACTCTTCTGGGTTTTTTAATTGCCCATTTGCAACAATAGGGGCAGACACCAGCTGACTGTCTGGGTTTGGAGGAGAGCCTAAAATACCCGCAGAAATTAGGATATTTTGTTCGCTTATCGCTTTATTAACCTCACTCATGCTGATGTCATAGCTGACCAGCTTTTCCGGATCAACCCAGATGCGCATGGCCCGTGATGAAGCAAATAGCTGAAACTGGCCCACTCCAGGCACACGAGACACAGCGTTTTGGATGTTTCTCTTGATATAGTCAGCTAAATCCACTTGATCCATGCGGCCATCTTCGGAGGAAAGAGCAACAACCATTAAAAAACTGGCTGTGCTTTTATCCACGCGCAAGCCTTGCTCTATCACTGCTGCCGGCAAGTTAGAAGTAATGTTAGAAATTCTATTTTGTACATCTACTTGAGCCATATCTGGATCAGTGCCTGGCGCAAAGGTAGCCGTAATCTGACTCTGGCCATACGAATCACTCACAGACTCATAATATAACAAGCCTTTGGCACCGTTGAGCTCATTTTCAATAACACTGGCTACGGAGCTTGCAGCATCTTCTGCTGAAGCACCTGGATACGTCGCAGTGATAGTGATCGCAGGTGGTGCAACCACCGGATATTGAGATACCGGCATGGTTGATAATGAAAGTAAGCCAATCAGGGCGATACTTAGAGCAACCACCCAGGCAAATATAGGGCGATCAATAAAAAACTGTGGCATAAGACAAACTCAATTGCTGCAGGAGATAGACGCGATGAATCAATTATTCGTTTTTAGAGAGCGCATCATTATTCTTTGATGCAGGTTGATGTTCAGAACGCTCAATTGTTGGTGCGTCCCCCTTCCAGGGCATGGGCTGCACCGGCACCCCTGGACCAATTTTTTGAAATCCGGCCACGATGACCGTTGCCTCAGGGCTCAGCCCCTCACGAATCAACAGTGACCCCTCAACCTCCTGACCAACCTTAACGGGCACAACCTGAGCCTTGCCCTCATCATCAACAATAAATACCGTGGTGGCTCCCCCTGCACCATATTGAACAGCCTGTGCAGGGACCAATAAGGCATCCTCTTTGATTCCTTGTTCTATGCGCACGCGCACAAACATGCCGGGCAATAAATTAAACTCTGGATTGGGAAAAATAGCGCGCATGGCCAATTGCCCGGTTGTGGGATCCACAGAGACTCCAGAAAACAATAAGCGCCCTTTTTCGGGATATTCAGTCCGATCATCAAGCAATGCGGTAACCTGTGCCTCACCAGCACTATTTGATTTAATCTGCCCACTCGCAATAGCTTTCTTGAGGGAAATATACTCTTCTGCAGGGCGTCGAATATCGACATAAAGCTCATCTATTTGCTGTATTGTAGCTAAGTGTGTCGCCTCTGCAGCACTCACCAAGGCTCCTTCAGTAACCTCAGCCTTGCCAATGCGGCCACTAATAGGCGCAGTCACTTGGGTATAGCCTAAATCTATCTCAGCTGCTTGCAGGGCTGCTTGTGCTCCTGCTACCTCAGCCTGCGCCTGATGATGCTGCGCCATAGCTGTATCATAGTCTTGTTGACTGATGGCGCGCTCTTTAATCAAACGCTGATAACGATTAGCTAAGGCAGCTGCTGACTGAGCATTAGCCTGAGCTTGTTTTAATCGCGCTGCGGCTTGATTACGTACGGCCTCATAAGGCGCAGGATCAATAGTAAATAGTAACTGCCCCTCTTCTACATCACTGCCCTGCTCAAAATGTATGCCTGTCACAATACCCGTTACTCGTGCGCGCACCTCGGCGTCTTTGATGGCATCGGCTCGTCCTGGCAAGTCAATAAATAAAGGGGCCGGCTGAGGAGTAACCTGTACCACCTGTACGGGGACTTTCATACCAGACTGTGCGGATTGTTCTTCTTGCTTACCACAAGCAGATAATACTAAGACGGTACTACAAAGAAAAACCTGTGCAAGACGCCGTGATAGAAAGCGGCTACGAGGCATAGAAAAGCTCCTTATAAAAGGGCAATAAAGAAACAAAAAACAACCGAATCAAACAGTGAATTAAATTCAAAGAGATTAAAGTATAAAGGGATTAGCGAGGTTTAACAAAGTTGATCTTTTTGCAAAAATGTGTGCAATGACTTAACTTAAAAGCAGTGCATCATCATCGATAGTTTCACCACGCACCTTTTCAAACATCGCTAAAAGATCAGCAACCTCAAGGCCAGCACGCTCTTGACCACTAACGTCTAATACCACTTTTCCTTGATGGAGCATGATGGTCCGCTCGCCTATTTCTAGTGCCTGTCGCATGCTATGGGTCACCATCATTGTGGTTAAACGCTCATCAGCCACCAGTTTTTGTGTCAACTCTAATACAAAAGCTGCTGTACGCGGATCCAAAGCCGCAGTATGCTCGTCTAACAACAATATTTTGGAAGGCCGCATGGCAGCCATTAGTAAGCTCACCGCTTGGCGCTGCCCCCCAGATAGTAAGCCAATACGGTCCGTCAATCTATTTTCCAAACCCAATCCAAGCAATGCCAGTCGTTCTTGGAACTCTTCTCGCATTGCCTTGTTAATTGAACGTTTTACCCCTCTCCTGCTCCCTCTTTGTGCCGCTAAAGCAAGATTCTCCTCAATGGTTAACTCCTCACAAGTACCAGCCATTGGATCTTGAAAGACCCGCGCCACCATTTTGGCTCGCTCCCAAACCGGCTGTTTTGTAATATCAACATTGGCAAGGCGTATCTCTCCCTCATCCACACTCTGCGCACCGGATATTGCATTTAATAAAGTAGACTTTCCTGCCCCATTCGATCCGATTACAGTAACAAATTGCCCTTCAGGTATAGATAAGCTCATCCCACGCAAAGCACGTGTTTCTATGGGCGTACCTGGATTAAAGGTAATTCTAAGATTTTTGGCTTCAAGCATCATTGCAAAGGTCCCCATGCATCATTTTCAGGCAAATGACTGATTCATTTTAAAGTCACGTGTATTAACCTAAGATGAATCGCTACTTGTTATTTTGAAAACGTCGCTTAAAACGACTTTTTAATAAGGGTAAGACCAGGGCTATGGTCACTAGCACCGCAGTTAATAAATTCAAGTCCTGTGCTTTTAACCCTATAAAATCTGCATTCAGTGCCAATGCAATAAAGAATCGGTATAAAACCGCACCGACAATAACAGAAAAGGTTACTACCCACATCCGCCGTGCTGGAATGATGCTTTCACCTATAATTACTGCTGCTAACCCAATCACTATGGTTCCTATACCCATAGAGATATCGGCTCCTCCTTGGGATTGAGCAAAAAAGGCACCGGCCATAGCAACCAAACCATTAGAGATGGCCATCCCTAATAGAACCATCGCCCAAGTACGCACACCTTGGGCACGCGCCATGCGCGGGTTGGCCCCCGTGGCACGCATTGCTAACCCCGTTTCAGTAGCAAAAAACCAATCGAGCGCAAATTTGGCTATCAATACAACAATCAATAATAGCAGTGGGCGCGCTATATAGTCAGGCATGCCTGCAGGAGCCAGTATGGTAAACACCGTTGGCTCCATAATGAGTGGAATATTGGGCCGTCCCATGATGCGTAAATTAATGGAATACAGCGCTATCATGACTAAAATACTGGCCAACAAATCCATAATGCGTAAGCTAACATTCAACCAACCTGTGACTATGCCAGCACACGCACCAGCCAAAGTAGCTACTAAAGTAGCGGTAAATGGGTCCACTCCGTGGCTAATCAATATAGCGGCTACGGCGCCGCCTAAAGGAAAACTGCCATCAACGGTCAGATCCGGAAAGCGTAGCACCCGAAATGATATCAAAACGCCCAGTGCAACCAAACCAAAGATCAAACCAATTTCAAATGCGCCCCAGAGAGTGTAGATAGACATGCTCGTTTTATTTCAAAAAAGCGCTCAATAGGGTGCTCTATCAGCTTTTTGCTTGCCCACTATTTTGCGAAATAAGAACAAAAGCGCATTAGAGCCTTTATGATAAAGGCTCTAGTGAGCCCCACTAAATCTGTTATTCAATAACCTTTGCGGCCTCAGCAATAATATCTTCAGAAATAGTCACACCCTGCTTGCTCGCTGCATCCAGGTTGATATAGAGCTCAAGCTCTTGACCATATTCTGAAGGTATTTCACCGGCCTGCTCGCCTTGAAGAATGCGATCAACCAACTCTCCGGCCTGACGCCCCAGGTTATAATAATTGATTCCCAACGCGGCAATGGCACCCCGTCCAACACTATCTGTATCGGATGCAATGAGGGGAATTTGTGCATCATTGCCTACTTTAACTAACGCCTCGTAGGCAGAAACAACATTATTATCGGTATTGGTATAAATAGCATCCACTTTGCCGACTAAACTGCGTGCGGCGGCCCCTACGTCAACAGTACGTGCTGCAGTCGCCTCGACCAAATTAATATCGCGCTCAGAAAGGAGCTTGCGTAAGGCCTCAACAACTACCACTGAATTGGCCTCACCTGGGTTATAGACCATTCCAATGTTTTTAACATCCGGAACCAAACGCTGTATCAAGTCAATTTGGTCTTCTAAAGCAAGGGCATCCGAGACCCCAACCACATTTGTCCCTGACGCCTCCATAGTGGGCACCAACTGCGCAGCAACTGGATCGGTCACAGCGGAATATACCACGGGGATCTCCTTAGTGGCTGCTACTACCGCCTGAGCAGATGGCGTTGAGATAGCAACAATCACATCCGAATCATCACCGACAAATTTGCGTGCAATTTGTGCGGCAATGGCAGTATTTCCTTGTGCGGTTTGGAATTGCCATTTGAACCCCTCCTTATCGGTATACCCCTTTTCCTTTAAGACATCATAGACCCCGTCCTTTACAGAATCCAAAGCAGGATGTTCAACGATAGAAGATACCGAGACAGTTTGTGCCGCAGCAAAACCGCCCATTGATACGCCCAAGCCCAGAGCAAAAGGGATGATTAATCTAGAAAAAACATTTTTTTTCATTGGAAGGCTCCTTTGTGTGGTATGAGATGCTGAAAACAGCCCAATACTCATTTTACTGAATCAGTTCCTAGAAGACTCTACTACTCATTAAACGTAACATTTACTGAGCGCTTAGACTGGATAATAACCCTTTTACCCAACGCAAGGCTGCAAACTTATACGTTTTTTTTAATATGCCCGCTCGTTCTAAGAGCTCACCAATCGGGACATCTAACTGAGATCCTTTGAAGGCGATGGCAATCACATTTCCTTCATCTACCTCAGGTAAAGTAATATAGCGGCCAGCAAAAGCTTGCTCTATATTTTCCATATTGGTGTCAAAACTTTCATGATTACCAAATAAATTAATGACGCATATCCCCCGTTCATTAAGAGTCTGTGCACAGCCTTGATAAAAATTTAATGAAGAGCATACTGGGCCACGGGCATGTTCATCATACAAATCCACCAGCATTAAATCATAGCGCCCGTGCTGAGCGGGCTCATTTACCCATTGCTCAGCATCTGCATGGATGATATTAATTCGCTCTGAATCAGGGAGGCGAAAAAACGCCTGGCACATTGCTGTCACTTGTGGATTAATCTCAACCACATCTAATTGAGCAGTGCGTACATGCTCGTGACAAAAACGAACCACCCCACCTGCCCCTAAACCTAAAACAGCAATGCGATGCATGCCTTGCGGACGTTCAAATAGCATCCATCCCATCATCTGCTGCGTATAGCTAAGCACTAGGTCATTAGGGCGCGTTAAACTCATTGCCCCTTGAATCCATCGAGTGCCAAAATGCAAATAACGAATCCCCCCGTCTTCGGAGATAGTAATATCCCCGGGCGTCTCGCGTTCTGAAACAATAAAATCGTCCAATTTTTCCCTTGAATAATCAAATAATAGAAATTGCCAGTTAGGATAAGAAGCAGCCCCAACCCACCCTATAGAAACTATAAAACTTAACCGTCAAAATACACCAAGGCACTCTATCTGACAAGACACATGCGCATTTAATCAGCCTACTGACCCTCGATACAAAAAAACGCGTGAATACTCACGCGTTTTTTCTAAGCAGGCACCCAAAATAAAGCACCCTCTATTTATCACTAACTTTCTCAGCCTGCTCTTCTTGTTCATCACGAGTCGCTTTATCTTCGGCCTGCATGGCCTCACGATCCTCGGGAGCAATCCAATTTAAGGGTTCTATTTCTAGTCGTTGTCGACGACCTCTTCTGCGACTTCTAGCCATATGCGTATATTCCCTTTTTAAGTTTATTATGATGCGCAATATCCACTTTGTTATTATTTTAGCGCTCTAATCTATACAAACTATCACAGCAAACCAAAAAAGTCCAATAACAACAATAACTTAGGAATGTCAAACAATTTCAACCAGTCAGGAAAAACAAATCCCCCCTGATTTATGCTTTGTTCTTCGCGCGCAAAAAATGGAGAAACTCAACATTTCAGCCCTCATCCCGTATACTTTATGGTCCGATAAAATCAATTGTTGAGTGATACCGTGAAAGTTGCGACCTGGAATGTAAACTCCCTACGCGTTCGACTCCCACAAGTCATTGACTGGCTACATAAACATTCTGTTGATGTATTGTGCTTACAAGAACTCAAACTACCTAATGATCAATTTCCCTTAGAGGCCTTCCAAGAAATTGGCTATACCGCCGCTTGGGCAGGACAGCCTACTTACAATGGTGTGGCACTAATCAGCAAGCAAGAACCCACTCAAGTGCAGCAAAATCTACCCAATTATGACGATCCACAGCAAAGACTGATTGCCGCTACCTACGATAGCACCCAAGGACCTCTTCGAATCGTGTGCGCATATTGCCCCAATGGTGAGTCTTTAGAAAGCGATAAATTTATTTATAAAAAAGAATGGTTTGCTGCGTTAAATGAATGGCTAAAAGAGCAATTACACACCTTCCCCCTACTTGTTGCTTTAGGGGATTATAATATTGCTCCTGCTGATATCGATGTCCATGATCCCAAGCGCTGGGAGGGTAAAATTCATGCCTCGCCCGAAGAGCGTGCTATTTTTCAGTCTTTATTAGACCTAGGCTTCGTAGATGCCTATCGAGCACATCACCCCGAGGATCCTGGCTTTAGCTGGTGGGACTATAGACGCCGAGCATATCAACGCAATGCTGGACTACGTATTGATTTGGGCTTAGTATCTGATGCCTTGTGGCCACATTGCACTAATGCTTGGGTTGATACTGAACCACGCGGCAATGAGCGCCCTTCAGACCATACTCCCGTGATCGTTGAGTTAGAGGTTTAAAATTCCATGAATACCCCCGCAATTACCGTCTCAGCCCATGATGCTATTGGTAATGTAATTATCATTGCTGCACCAAGTGGCGCCGGCAAATCGAGCTTGGTTCATGCGCTTCTTGCCCAGGATGATTCACTCAAGCTCTCCATATCGTGCACGACACGGGCACCACGCCCCGGAGAAAAAGAAGGTGAACATTATTATTTTGTTGATCAAGCACAATTTGACACCCTCAAAGACAATAATGAGCTCTTAGAGTGGGCGCATGTTCATGGCAACTTTTATGGCACCCCGGCACGGCCAATTATCGAACAACTCCAAGCTGGCCATGATGTAATCTTAGAAATTGATTGGCAAGGCGCACGCCAAGTCAGGCGTTTTTTTCCTGATGCCATCGGCATTTTTATCCTTCCTCCCTCAATTGAGGCTTTGGAAGAGCGTCTTCGCAAGCGTGGCCAGGACTCCGAATCAGTTATTACGCGTCGTTTACTCGCCGCAGGAGGCGAAATGGCGCACGTAACTGAATTCCCATATGTTATTATTAATCAAGACTTTAATGTCGCACTTAAAGAGCTGCAGGCTATTGTTCAAGCCTGCCGATTACGCACCCAAGCTCAAATGCAGCGACATACTCAATTATTTTCACAACTTGGTATTAGTCTGAGCCGCTCTTTGCAAGACTCAGACGAATAACCTTTTGCTTTCAGGTTAATGGCGTTATGGCAAGAATTACAGTAGAAGACTGCTTAGAAAAGATCGAAAATCGTTTTGATCTCACCCTCGTTGCAGCTTATCGTGCGCGTGAATTAGCGCAAGGGCACGAGCCTCGTTTAGAAACCAAAAACAAACCAACTGTGACAGCACTGCGCGAAGTAGCAGCAGGTGCTACGGGCTTAGAAATGTTACGCAAGGTACCCACCTGATGAGTACCGCCTTGAGCGATTGCTAACTCAACTTTAAAGGGCACAAGATATGGCTTTTTCCTCGCTTCGTGATGCTTCATCCGGGCTGTTGGCCGCTCTGAAAAAGAGGCCACGCATACGACGTCGCACCCAATTAGCCACCGTGCCCGATATCAGCGAACGCAGAAAAACCATCGCCTCATTAGAACCCCTCATGAAAGTGATCGAGCCTTATTTAGACGAGGCTGATATTGAGCGGGTCAAAGAGGCATACAAGCTTGCTGACGAGGCTCATCTGGGGCAATTCCGCTCAAGTGGCGAGCCTTATATTACCCATCCCATTGCCGTCGCGGCTATTTGCGGCGGCTGGAAACTCGATGCTGAGTCACTGATGGCTGCGCTCCTCCATGATGTGATCGAGGATCAGGATGTGAGCAAACAAGAAATAGCGGAAAAATTTGGTACTGATGTTGCGGAAATCGTTGACGGAGTAACCAAACTGGACCGCTTACACTTTGACTCGCGGAGTTCTCAGCAAGCTGAAAGCTTTAGAAAAATGCTGCTTGCCATGTCTCGCGATGTGCGTGTTATTCTTATCAAACTCGCTGATCGCTTACACAACATGCGCACCCTTGATGCCGTTAAGCCCGAGAAAAGACGGCGTGTGGCTCGCGAGACCCTAGATATTTATGCTCCTATAGCACATCGTCTGGGTCTAAATGCCCTCTACAGAGAGCTTCAAGACCGCTGTTTCAAGGCCCTTTACCCCAATCGCTATGAGGTGTTACGCAAAGCCCTTCTGGCCGCACGAGGCAATAGACGTGAGATGTTGACTAAAATCCATCGAACTGTCAAAGCCGCCTTACCTGCCGCGGGCATTGAGGCAGACATAGTAGGCAGAGAAAAATCACTCTACAGCATCTTTAGAAAGATGGTCGAGCAGAAAAAATCCTTTTCGGATGTGCTCGATATCTATGGCTTTCGCATTATTGTGCATACCTTGCCCGAATGCTATTTAGCACTTGGCACCTTGCATCAGCTATATCGTCCCGTACCCGGCAAATTCAAAGACTACATCGCCATCCCCAAAATAAATGGCTATCAGTCTTTGCACACTACCCTGATTGGTCCATACGGTACACCCGTAGAATTTCAGCTTCGCACCCATGAAATGGATCATGTTGCTGAAGATGGGGTCGCATCACACTGGTTATACAAAGATGCCGGGGTATCACTCAATGATTTACAAAAAAACACCCATCGCTGGTTACAGTCCTTACTCGACATCCAAAGCCAAACTGGGGATTCCGGCGAGTTCTTAGAGCACGTCAAGGTGGATCTCTTTCCTGACGCTGTTTATGTATTTACCCCACGGGGTAAAATTATTTCCTTGCCGCGCGGCGCCACACCAATTGATTTTGCCTATAGCATTCATACCGACATAGGTAATCAAGCAGTGGCATGCAAGGTCAATGATAGTTTTGTCTCATTACGTACCGAGCTCAAAAGCGGTGATATGGTAGAAATTATCACCTCTAATGTCGCTCGTCCTAGCGTCGAATGGTTAAATTATGTCCGTACTGGACGGGCGCGTTCAGAAATTCGCCATTATTTACGTACCGTAAAATACGAAGAGTCTGTGGCTCTTGGGCGCCGCTTACTTGAAAAAGCTTTTGCCGAGCTTAATATGTCTATTCCCACGGATACTGATCCCGCATGGGAAAAACTCGCTCACAGCAGCGGCGCGGCCTCTCGTGAAGAAATTCTTGCCGACATAGGAGTAGGCAAACGATTGGCTGCGGTTGTAGCGCGTCGTTTGGCCCCCGATCATAGCTTGGTGGAAACCACAGCAGCAGCTGTTGATGAGCATACTGCCATCTCTTCAGCGCCCATAGTAATTCATGGCAATGAGGGACAAGCTGTGCAATTAGCTCAATGCTGTGGTCCTTTGCCAGGAGACTCTATTATTGGCGTAATCAAAGCAGGACATGGCTTAATCGTGCATATGACAGAATGCACCGTCGCACAGCGGCAGCGCACCAAAGAGCCTGAACGCTGGGTGCCTGTTGTCTGGGATACAGATACTGCACGACATCTATCCACTCGATTAGATATTACAGTACTCAACGAGCGTGGCGTGCTAGGGCGTTTGGCAGCAGCGATTACGGACAGTCATTCAAACATCCTCCACCTCAATATGCCTGAGGATGGTGAGACCACTGCACAGCTCCATGTTACCCTGCAAGTCGATAGTCGCAATCATTTAGCCCAGGTGATTCGTTCTATCAGACAAATCCCACAAGTACAAAAAATTGTACGGGTTAAGGGGCATCGACAATAACTTTCTTAACAATTAAACAAATATAAAAAAAGCCAACACAAGAATGCTTGTGTTGGCTTTTTTGGTATGGCTCTATATATTCTATTAGAAGTCATCCTCAATATAAATAACCTGCTCCATACCTGGCAGCTCCTCGACTCCAATATAAGCTGCTAATGCGGCCATTACCGCTTCTTCTTGAGCCAATTGCCAGAGCTGTCTGATTTGTGCTGCTAGGAAGCGCTGATCAATTTCATTTAATTGCGTGTTTTTAATCGCATTGATTTTATAAATGGCATAGCCATCCTCTTCAGCAAGAGCAATATAAGCAGGCAATTGCTCAATAGAGGTTGCTAAAATCTGATCCAAATCAGATTGATTTAAACCCGCTGGCTGAGTGCGACTAACCAAAATAGCATCACCAAATTGCAAGTCTACAGTCTGCCCTGCACGCAAGGCATTCAAATCATCTTCGACCTGCTCTTTAAGTGCCTGCAATGCTTTATGATGACGCAATTCATTTTCTACTACTGTTTTAATTTTATCTAATGCTGGCACATGTGCCGGCACATATTCAGTTGCACGTACCGCCACCAGTAAATCAGGGGCAATTTCAATAACTCCGGCATTTTCTAAACTTTTTAAGGACTGTCTATCAAATACCGCACGGCGCACTTGAGAATCGGCCAGAAAATCTGCATCTTCTAATTGATACAATGCATCAGGATCTTCATAAAAGATAGGCGCAGTCAAAGCCCCTTCTCTACCTAAACCATGAGCCTGCCGTATAGACAGACCTAATGCCTGCGCAGCGGGTTCTAAACTGTCAGCATGCTCATAGCTCAATTCAGTTAATTGAGTAGCCATATCTGCAAATTGCTCTGCTGCTAACTGCTCAACCACCTCCTCAATGATGTGCTCACGCACATCTGCAAAACTGTGCACGCGCTCCGGTTCGATTTCTATCACCTTAAAAATATGATAGCCGTCCGCACCTTCGATCACATCGGAAATCTCGCCTGCCTGCAGCGCAAAAATAGCCTGATCCAGCTCTTGAGGCAAAGTCCCCTGACTCAGCCAACCCAAATCACCTCCTTGTGCTGCACTACCCCCATCTTGAGAGTACTCCTTAGCAAGAGTAGCGAACATTTCGGGTTGGGCTTGCGCCTGAACAGCCAAATCCTGAGCAGTAGCCAAAGCCTGTTGACGTTCTTGCTCATCCGCCCCTTGGGCAAAACCAATCAATATATGTGCTATATGGGCGCGCCCTGTCTGAGTGAACCTATCCTTGTTTTGCTCATAATAACTTAATAAAGCCTCATCATTGGGTGTAGGCACCGATGCACGCGCTGTTTCTTCATTCAGAACAAGAAACTCAACATTAACATAATCCGGTACGGCATAAGAATCTCGATGCGTCTCATACCACTGCTGAATCTCCTGCTCATCAATAGTCTGTGCGCGCAAATCCTCAGTTAATAAACGAGTGGCCTTTTGTATTTCACGCCCCTCAATCATGGCATTCACAATAAGATCCTGCGTGACCTGAGGTAGATACACGCTGTCTAAAATAGGATCGAGCACACGACTTAAAGAAAGCTCTGCACGCTGACTCTGCTCAAAACTTTGGGTGCTCATTCCGACCATGCGCAATACTTGCTCATAGCGCTCGGGTGAAAATACACCATTTTCCTGCAGCTCTGGCATCGCAGCAATATGCTGACGCAGGGCATTATCTGAGGCGCTAAAGTGCTCCTGCTGTGCGAATTCAATCAGCAGTTGGCGCTCAATGAGCCGATCTAACAATGCCTTTCTTACTTCGGGCTGATCAAATAAAGCAGGATCAAACTGCTCATTTTGATTTCTCTGCAGGTTTTCAAATTGGTGTCTGAGGACCGCATCAAACTCTTGCTCACTAATGGTGGTATTTCCTACCTTAGCAATAGCAGAGTCCTTGGCCACCATATTGGTATATCCACTGACGCCCAAAAAAACAAAAGAGGGTAATACGAGGACAATAAGCACCGCTAACACAATACGCTGGTGCGTACGTATAAAATCAAACATGGATCACCCTTTAACAGGACCTTTAACAGGAGTGTGCAAAATAATAGTAGGCAAGTTTAACATACTGAATTACAAATACGGCGCTTTAGGGCATACCGTGCGCACCCCAATCAGTAGGAGAAAAGTGCACCTCATCGGTAATCACGGCATCTACCCCTTGGGCAAATAGTGCCGCAATTTGCTCGGCTTCATTAACCGTCCAAACACATACAAAAAAACCAGCGGCCTGACAAGCAGCCAATAACTCTGCAGTGAGTAGACGATAATCAATATTAAGACCCACACAACCTAAGGCGTGCATCTGCTGCATTAAGACAGCCACCTCATTAATAGGATGCTCTATCAGCAATGCTCTTGGCAATTCAGGAGCCGCTTGAGCTGCTGCCTCTAAGGCTTCTATTGAAAAAGAGGACAGTAAAGGCGGCAGCTGCGCATTATGCCACAGCCGTCTGGCTTGTATAGCCACCCAATGCCCAGTTTGGCGCTCCCAGCCGACATTAGGCTTGATCTCGATATTACTATGCAGCTGTTTGCCAATAGTAAAATTAGCAATGCACGCTAAAGTCGGTATGGGCTCTCCGACATAATCCGCACTATGCCAAGAGCCAAAATCAAACTCACTTAATTGGGCAAAATCAAATTCATTGGCCCTGCCCACAGCATTTGATGTGCGATCAAGCGTATCATCATGCAGCAGTATCGCGACCTTATCGCGGCTCAGTTTAACGTCATACTCAAACATTTTATAGCCACAACGTGCGCCATAACGCATGGCCGCTAATGTATTTTCAGGGGCATATAGTCCAGCCCCGCGATGGGCAATCATCCTTGGATAAGGCCACACTGATTGTTGTGCATTCAATGGCATTCCTCTCTCGGCTAAAGATTCAAATAATCATATCCTAAAAATCTGTTTTTAGCCTATTTAAAAGCGTTCATGAGGCAATAAATACCGCCATCGACCTTCCGGAAGCGCTCCCAATTTAATGCGGCCGATGCGCACCCTCTTTAGCCCCACCACCTGCAGTCCAACCAATGCACACATCCGCCGTATTTGTCGTTTTTTCCCTTCTCGTAAACAAAAATGCAATTGATCTTCATTCAGCCACCGTACTCGAGCAGGCTTTAGGGGGTGACCATCTAACATCAAACCATGATTTAACAAAGCAAGCCCATCATTATCTATACGACCTCTTACTCGAACGAGGTATTCTTTTTCAATAGAAGAGTCGGCACTAATTAATCGTCGTGCGAGTTGTCCATCTTGGGTTAAAACCAGCAAACCTTGTGAATCAATATCCAAACGGCCAGCAGGAGCCAGCCCTCGCACATGTTGACGCTGAAAACGTAAGGGCTGTTGTCCCCGCTTTGGCGGCACTATTAACTGACGCTGTGCAGTAATTAACACTGTTGCTGGTTGGTAGTTTTTTTCTGCTTGACCGGAAACATAGCCCACAGGCTTATTTAATAAAATGGTGACTTTTTGTTGCAGCTCCGCGCGCGCCTGAGGGTGTAAGCGAATCGTTGCATTAGAAGCAGCGCGCTCGCCTAAACGGGCTACTTGCCCATTGACCTGCACCCAGCCCCGCCGAATCAATTCATCCGCTTCGCGGCGTGAACATATCCCTCGATCCGCCATGAGTTTTGAAACACGAATTAAATCTGTCATATTCGACCTTAAAAAATACAGTATCTGTATACTGCGAACACAGTAGCTGACAATTATAAGCAGAAACCTATAATGGCTTTAAGTTTTAAGCTTTTTACTATTTCTAATATAGAGCCTGCCATGACTCAACTTAAACTTACCGGCGAAGTGCGCCGCAACACATTATTATTATCTGGACTGCAAGCGCTAGGAGGGGCCAATCCCGCAGTAATTGTGGCATTAGGCGGCTTAGTCGGGGAAGCGCTCTCTCATAATGAAAAAATTGCTACCCTGCCCGTTAGCTTATTTAATATGGGAATGGCCATTGGCATCCTTCCTGCCGCATGGGTGATGCGCAAACTTGGGCGGCGAGGAGGCTATTTTATTGGCTCATTATTAGGCGTTTTGGGCGGATTAACTGCCTTTACCGGCATTGTTCAGACTTCGTTTTTAATATTCTGTGTGGGCACAGTGATCGCTGGTTTGTATTCCTCATACGTCCAAAGCTATCGTTTTGCTGCAGCAGATAGTGTGCGTCCAGAACTACGCCCCCGTGCTATTTCATGGGTCATGATTGGGGGCTTAGCTGCTGCTGTAATTGGCGCTCAAGTCATCTTACATACCGCTGAAATCATTCCCGGCATACCCTTTGCTGGTACCTTCTTTGCCCAAGCCGCATTAGCAGCTTTGGCTCTACCCCTTATCTGGGCCTTGCGTACTGATGCGTTACATGCACAACCGTCTCATCACCAAGATGGTGGTCGACCGTTAGGCCTTATTCTGCTGAACCCACGTCTCATTATTGCCATTATTGCTGGAATGGTCGCTTATAGTTTAATGAGCTTCATGATGACAGCTGCGCCCTTAGCAATGGTACATCATGGCCATAGCATGCGTGACTCAACCTTGGGGATTCAATGGCATATTCTGGCCATGTTTGGTCCCAGCTTTATTACCGGCCATCTTATTCGTCGTTTTGGCAAAATTACTATTACTATAGTGGGCATGGTCTTGCTTGCTGCCGCTAGCTTAGCAGCGTTAAGCGGTTTGAGTGTGCCCTACTTTTGGGCCAGCTTAATCCTTCTGGGTATTGGCTGGAACTTTGGTTTTATTGGTGCAACCACTCTCGTTACCGACTGCTATCACCATCATGAGCGCAACAAAGTGCAAGCTGTAAATGATTTCTTGGTGTTTGGCAGTGTAGCCCTATCCTCCTTTTCCTCCGGACGCTTACTGGCCATTTATGGCTGGGACGGGATTAATATCTGGAGCTTACCTATTGTGGCTATCACTATCATACTCTTGCTGGGACTGGGCTGGTACGAGCGCCATCACCGTAGCCATATTCTCCATACAAGCACCTAAGGCACACTCACTATGATCCCCTCAAAGTACACCCTTTAACCATTCCCCACAGAGAGGCCGCACTAAAGTGCGGCCTCTCCCTCTTCTCCAGTCCGAATACGCACCACCTGCTCCAAAGGAGTGACAAAAATCTTGCCATCCCCTATTTTCCCAGTACGAGCTGCTTGTACGATTTGCTGCACCACCTGATCAGCACGCTCTGCCTGTACAGCAACCTCTATTTTTATTTTAGGCAAAAAATCGACCACATATTCAGCGCCACGATACAGCTCGGTATGCCCTCTTTGCCGCCCAAAGCCCTTAACTTCTGTAATGGTAATACCGTCCACTCCATATTCAGTTAACGCTTCGCGCACTTCATCCAGTTTAAAGGGCTTAATAATAGCGGTAATTAATTTCATAATCGGACCAATTACTGTTAAAAAATTCAGCCAACCTATAGGCGTTCAATAGATGCTCAGCCTGCAACGGCCTCTAATCATCGCTGATTGTACGCAAATGCTCAATACCCTGGGTAAGATCACGTCCCGAGGGAGACTGAAACAAGCGCAAAGACATCTCAGGCAAAATAGCAATTAAATGATCAAAAATATCACCTTGAATACGCTCATAATTCACCCAGGCTGTGTCATTACTAAAGCAATATACCTCTACCGGTATGCCCTCAGCCGTGGGCTCCATCATCCGCACCATCATAGTCATATCTTTGTGCACCCCCTCATTTCGTTCTAAATATAGTGTGGCATACATTCTAAATGTGCCTAAGTTGGTCAACCGACGCTGATTTACAGGATGCTTGCCTTGAGCAATGAGTTTGGCATTATCTTCTTGTATTTCTTTTTGTTTCTTCTCTAAATAATCACGCAATAACTCAAAACGTTTAAACTCTTCGATTTCTTGATCGGTTAAAAATCGTACTGTTGTCGCATCTATAGTTAAGCTTCTTTTAATCCTACGCCCTCCTGACTCAAACATTTGGCGCATATTTTTGTAGCTCTCGGAAAAGAGCTTATAAGTTGGAATAGTGGTGACTGTCTTATCCCAGTTTTGAACTTTAACGGTATGTAATGCAATATCAATCACAAACCCATCGGCACCCGCTTGAGGCATTTGAATCCAGTCGCCTATACGCAACATATCATTGGTGCTCATCTGAGCACTGGCCACTAGGGATAATAATGTATCCTTAAAGACCAATAAGAGTACTGCGGACAGCGCCCCCAACCCTGAAATCATGATTAACGGAGATTTTTTAATCATGATGGATAAAAGAATAATGAGCCCAATAAACCAAAAGCCAATACGCACCACTTCTAAGTAGCCTTTGATAGACTTAACTTGAGCTCGTGGTGTGCGGGCATAAATTTCATGGCTTACAGTTAATAAAGCACTGATAGCCAGTAATATATGGAAGGTGGCTATTGCAAAGATTAAACGCCCTAAAAATTCTCCAAAAGCGGGGCCCAGAGGCAGCCAATCCACCATTGCAGAGAGCAAATATAAGGACAGGGCACGCGCAACATAACGCCTTAGACGCGAGGCCTGTATAATGTCTAGCCAGTCTTTTTTACCAATGGTCAGCAGAAAACGTCGGGTCACGACGGCCATGACGTATGAGCTAATCCACTTAAACGATAAATAAACGACTGTTAAGAGCACTATGCCCAATAGAATCTGCAGCCAGACTCCGTCTACCGACTGCTGTAGCCAATTTTTGACGTTATGATCATCCAAAAAGAAATTCGATTCCATTTGATACCCGTTGTCCTTGCTATGCAGAACCTGAGAATGACTAGGCACATCAGCCAAGAGTCGTTAATATAACCCACATAGTTTATTCTTTTTGCCGGCTTTTCAAAAAATATGTCTAACCAAAATACATCTAACCCAACCAATCAATTTGATAAAAAGTCTCAAGCATGGTCCGCGCGCTTTAGCGAACCCGTTGCAGAGCTCGTCAAACGCTATACTGCTTCAGTTGCTTTTGATCAGCGCCTTGCCCAATATGATATTCAAGGCTCCTTAGCACATGCAAAAATGCTCACTAAAATTGGCATTCTCAGTGAGCAAGACCTGCAAGCGATTATCCAAGGCTTAACAACCATCCTCAATGAAATTAACGAGGGCCAATTTGAATGGTCTTTAGACTTAGAGGATGTGCATCTCAACGTAGAAAAAAGACTGGTGGATTTAATAGGAGATGCAGGCAAACGCCTCCATACCGGACGCTCTCGAAATGATCAAGTAGCTACAGATATTCGTCTTTGGCTACGTGATCAAATTGATCTCATCCAAGGTTATTTAAAACAGCTCCAACTTAATCTTGCCGAGCTGGCTTTAGAGCATGCCGATACCATCATGCCCGGCTTTACCCATTTGCAGGTGGCACAGCCTGTGACTTTTGGGCATCACCTCTTGGCCTACGCAGAGATGTTTAAACGTGATTCTGAGCGTCTTAATGACTGCCGCAGACGGGTAAACCGTCTCCCTCTAGGCGCCGCTGCATTAGCAGGGACCAGTTTCCCTATTGATCGCGCATTAGTTGCCAAGGAACTTGGTTTTGATAGTCTCTGCCTCAATTCTTTAGACGCCGTTTCTGATCGCGATTTTAGTATCGAATTTTGTGCAGCGGCCGCACTCATTATGATACATTTGTCTCGCTTATCCGAAGAGCTCATTATCTGGATGAGCCCTCGATTTGGCTTTATTGACTTGGCGGATAGGTTTTGTACCGGTAGCTCTATCATGCCACAAAAGAAAAACCCTGATGTACCTGAGCTCGCACGAGGTAAAACTGGTCGTGTGGTGGGACATTTGGTCTCATTACTGATGCTCATGAAGGCCCAGCCTCTTGCCTATAACAAAGACAATCAAGAGGATAAAGAAGGGTTATTTGATGCAGCAGACACAGTACGCGAAACACTGCATATTTTTGTTGATTTAGTTAAAGGCATCACCGTTAATAAAGAGGCAATGCGTCAAGCTGCCGCCGAAGGGTTTGCAACAGCCACAGATTTGGCTGATTATTTAGTCAAACAAGGGGTGCCCTTTAGGGACGCTCATGAGACAGTGGCCAGTGTTGTTAAGCATTGTGTGGATGCACGCTGCGATATTGCTGATCTCAGCCTAGATGTGTTGCAATCTTATCATCCTGCAATTAAAGAGGATGTTTTTTCGGTCTTGACCCTTGAGGGTTCGGTAGCTGCGCGCAATCATGTGGGAGGCACCGCACCAGAGCGGGTTCGAGAGGCTGCACAGGCTTTGCTTACTGCACTAAAAAAAGCTGGCTCACTCAACACTTAGTGAGATAAAAAAATAGGGGCTGTATTAGCCCCTATTGTTATTCCATTGTTAAACGCTGCTGCGCCCCTTTAGAAAACACAGCAATGGATTCTATATGAGCAGTATGCGGGAACATATTTACAACCCCGGCAGCTTCTAGCTGATAACCGCCCACATGCGTCAAAATACCGGCATCGCGCGCCAAGGTAGCAGGGTTACACGATACATAAACAATCCGTTCGGGCTGCTCATGGACAGCCAAAGCGCTAATGGCCTTGGCAACCGCCACGGCCCCATCACGAGGTGGATCGATTAACATTCGGTCAAAATAGCCTAGGGATTGCAACCAATGCTCATCGACTTGAAATAAATCAAGAACAGCAAACTGTGCCCGATCTGCCAACCCATGATGTGCTGCCGCCTCATGTGCACGATCGACTAATGCCTGGCTTCCTTCAACCCCAACCACTGATTGCGCAGTGCGCGCTATAGGCAAAGTGAAATTGCCCAAACCACAAAATAAATCCACCACTCTATGGTGTGGCTGTATATCCAATAAGCCCAATGCTCGACGGATCAGTGTTCTATTCACACCATGATTCACCTGAGTAAAATCAGTAGGCTTAAAATGCATGCGCAAATCATATTCAGGCAATGAATAGAACAAATCTGATTGCTCTGCATCGAGAGGATGAGCAGTCTCAGGGCCTTTGGGCTGCAACCACCACTGTACCTGATGGGTTTGCGCAAAACGCCTAAGCTTGTCTCGATCTGCCTCATTCACAGGCTCAAGATGGCGCAACACCAGCACAGTGCTACGCTCTCCAACAGCCAATTCTATCTGGGGCACACGTTCTGCTATAGACAAGCTTTCCAACAAAGACCGCAGGGGCATTAATAATGCAGAAACATGCTTAGGAACTATTTGGCACTGCTGCATGTCCATGACATAGCGGCTATTTCGCTCACGAAAGCCAACCAGCATCCCCCCTTTTTTTCTTACTAGACGAGCAGAAAAGCGCGCCTTCATGCGATACCCCCAATACTCGCCATAAATAGGGGGCAATATTTGAGCCGGACGCACGCGACCAATATGGTTTAACATGTCTTCTAGGGCACGCTGCTTGATCGCAATTTGGGCGCTTGGCTCTAAATGCTGCATCACACAGCCCCCACATTGACCAAAGTAGGTGCATTTAGGGGTTACTCTTAAAGGGGAAGCACGCAGCACCTGCACAACCCGTCCCTTGTCATAACTTTTTTTGCGGCGGGTAATTTCTACCTGAACGGTCTCGCCCGGCAAAGCGCCCTCTACAAAAACAACCTTGCCTTCGGCATCATGGGCAATGCCCTGCGCAGACAAATCTAATGACTCTATAGTTAAAATATTAGTGTTCATAAAGCACGTATCACTGCTGCGCTAATTAGCGTCTGGGCAAATAAGACAATGGATTGACTGGTGTGCCACGGCGACGAATCTCAAAATGCAAACGAGGCGAACTGGCTTCAGTTTGACCTAAGGTAGCAACCTTTTGTCCCTTTTTGACCTCTTCGCCCATTTTGACTAACAACTCATCATTATGTGCATAAGCAGTAATGAAACCGTCAGTATGGCCAAGTAAGATCAAATTACCCAAGCCTCGAACCCCGTTACCAGCATACATAACCTTGCCATCAGCAGCTGCAAGTACGGGATCCCCGATCTCTCCAGCGATATCGATGCCCTTGCTACTAGGTGTAAAGCCCTGAATGATTTTTCCTTGATTAGGCCATCCCCAATTAATCAAATCAGCATCGCTAGCACGAGGTGCGCTGCTACTTTCTACAGACTTATCTGGCTGTACTGTGGTGGTGCTCTGACTAGAAGTACTGGCTTGTCCTGTTTGTGACTGGGATTGGGTCGTCCCTGACACATCAATAGGAGCAGCAACTACCTGAGTTCCACTGCTAATATGAGGCGGCGATGTTGGCGCAGTGCCTGCGCCAGGAATCACTAAGGTTTGCCCGATACGCAACTGACTGGGGTTAGCAATTTGATTTGCCTGTGCAATTTCATGCACTTTAGCATTATGTTCACGGGCAATTTTATACAGAGTATCCCCGGGCTGAACAATGTATGTTGTGGTGCTTTGGCTCATCACCTGTGCATCCGTTTCATTTTGGGACACACTTAAATCTGTGATGGGCGCCCTCTGGCCGGTTGTGCTACAGCCAACTAATAACGCACTAACTGCTAGCGCTGTCATGCATAACCATCGGCTTGACCCACTATTCGGGCTGACTGTTGCATTTGCAGCAAGAGATACTAATTTGCCTGCAGGATGCATATAGACTCTCCTGAAAAAACTTAGGGTTGAGTCCCCTGACGAAGGGGTACAAAACGTACGGGTTCTAATAACTGTTGGCTCCAACTATCCATGCCCGTGCGCTCAATTAAAACCAAATGCTGCTCATCTTGTCCTAAAGGTGCAACCAAACGTCCACCCACAGACAACTGTCTCAACAAGCTACGCGGCAGCTCTATTCCTGCAGCTGCCACAATAATCGCTGGAAAAGGCGCATATTGGGGCAATCCTTGCAGACCATCACCATAATGTAAATGAATGCGCTCGGCATGAGGAGCATGCTGAATATTTTGTATTGCCAGCTCATAGAGCCCGCGGATACGCTCTATAGCATACACTTGCGGGATCAACTGAGCCAAAACAGCAGCCTGATAGCCACATCCTGCACCTATTTCGAGCACTTTATGTGGGATCTGCTCAGAGCACACTAAAGCAATCATACGAGCCACTATCCACGGCTGCGAGATGGTTTGCTGAAAGCCAATAGGAAGTGCAGCATTCTCATAAGCATGACTCGCCAACCCTTCATCCACAAAATGATGCCTGGGTACTTGATTTAGGGCCTGCAACACTCGTTCATCACTAATTCCCTCTTGTCTTAAGCGCTCGACCATCACAGCTCGCAGCCGGGCAGAATTTAAGCCAAGATTATCTTGACTAAAATGTTGGCTACTTGGCTGATGTCGCGGCGCTACTTCTCCAGGCTGCAGAATACGCGCGTTGCTATTTAACACCTGTACCCCCCCACCAATCCGCGATTGACCAAAACGGTTGATAGTTCCTTGAGTAAATTGAGGACGGGGGTATCTTTTCTTCATCTTTATTTCACCCATTGGGCGATCGACTCTAATTGCTCATGTGCGGTTAAATCAAAACGCAAAGGAGTCACCGAAACAGCTAAATTTTCAATAGCACCAAAATCAGTACCACGAGCAGCATCAAGCACCCCTCCTACTGGACCAATCCAATACACAGGATCTCCATAGGGGGTTGTGCTTTTAATAACTGGTTCAGAAGGATGGCGCTTGCCTAAACGAGTAACCTCAGCAGGTTTAAGCGCATGTAAGGGCACATTGGGTATATTAACATTTAGCAACGTGCCTGTAGCAAGTGGCTGCTCAATGTATCGTTCTACCATTTGTTTGGCTACTGCTACCGCAGTATCAAGATACTGCCAGCCTTTTTCTACCAAAGAAAAAGCAATGGCTGGAATACCAAATAAATGCCCTTCCATTGCTGCTGCCACAGTCCCCGAGTACAGGGTATCATCACCTAAATTAGCCCCATTATTAATACCAGAGACAATCAAATCTGGACGGAAATCTAGCATCCCAGTCAATGCTATATGCACACAATCTGAGGGGGTGCCATTTACAAAATAAAACCCATTGCTTGCTTGTTGTACATTCAACGGGCGATTTAAAGTAAGGGCATTGGAGGTCCCACTACAATTAGTTTCGGGGGCCACAACAACTATAGTATCTGCCAAAGGTTGTAATGCTCTATATAGAGCCTCAATGCCACGGGCGTGATAACCATCATCATTAGATATCAGTATTTTCATGGATGCTAAATAGTATCCTCTTAGACTGGGTGAAATTGCTACTACTTATCACTATAATAATTTTTCATTTTAACTTGTGATTCGAAATCAGACACTGTGATTTTATTTGCTATCCTCTCGCTTACTATTCTTGGTGCCTATTTGATTGGCTCCATTCCCTTTGCGGTAGTCATCAGTAAATTGATGCGTTTACCTGACCCGCGTCAGTTTGGCTCGAAAAATCCAGGGGCTACCAATGTCCTGCGTAGTGGCAATAAAACAGCCGCTGCCCTGACCCTTCTGGGCGATGTGCTCAAAGGACTGATCGCTGTTTTACTCGCCCGTGCCATTGGTGCCGAGCTACAAGCTCCGATGCTGTTTTCAGCATGGGCAGCAGTAGCGGTATTTATGGGCCACATCTATCCCATTTTTTTGGGCTTCAAAGGAGGCAAAGGCGTGGCCACTGCACTAGGTGTGTTAGCTGCGTTGCATCCCCTATTAGCTCTATGCGCCGCTTGTTGTTGGCTTCTGGTGGCTTATACCACCCGCTACTCGTCCCTATCTGCAATTATTACTGCTTTGCTCATCCCCGTGGTCTATATTTTAGGGGCAGGACCTATTTGGGCAAGCAGTCAGAGCCAAGGCATTGCAATTATTGTCATTGCCATCGTGTTGTTAACCCGACACAAGGCCAACTTTCACCGTCTGCTTCAAGGAACAGAAAGCAAAATAGGACAGCCACCTACAAGTATTGAGGCGCATCCCTCAGGGCGCAAACGACGCTAATTCCTCTAAGGGCCAACGGGCTCGCACACTAAATCCATAATGAGGCTCTGCATGGGCAACCAGCCCATGCTTTAAGCGCATTGCTGCCGCATAAGCAATCATGGCACCATTATCTGTACATAATTCAATAGGCGGATAGTAAACAGACAGTCCTTGAGCATCCGCCGCCTGCTTTAATTGTGCACGTAGTTTTTGATTGGCGCCTACCCCACCTGCAATGACCAAGCGCTTTACCCCAGCATCTAAGGTGGCAGCAATAGTTTTAGCTACCAAAACATCAACTATGGCCTGTTCAGTTGCGGCTGCACAATCGGCTCGAAACTGTTCATTTAGCCGTCCTGTGGCCTCAGCATCTCGTAAACGCGTTAGCACCGCAGTCTTTAAACCACTAAAACTGAAATCAAAATCTTTACTATGCAACATTGGCCGAGGCAGAGAAATAACCTCAGAGCACCCCTTTTGGGCCAAAGCTGCTAATGCAGGCCCCCCGGGATAAGGCAAGCCAAGCAATTTAGCCGTTTTATCAAAGGCCTCCCCGGCAGCATCATCTAAGGTTTCCCCCAATAACACATAATCACCCACTCCGCCCACACGCATCAGCTGAGTATGCCCTCCTGAAACCAGAAGCGCTACAAAAGGAAATTCTGGTTTGGGATCGCTCATTAAAGGAGAAAGCAAATGCCCTTCTAAATGATGAATGGGAATAACGGGCTTTTGTAATGACCAAGCCAATGCATTGGCAACGCTCCCCCCAACCAATAATGCCCCTGCTAAGCCTGGCCCTGCCGTATAAGCCACGTAATCAATATCACCCATTGTTAATTGAGCATGATCCAAACATTCTTGGATCAACGGCAGCATACGACGAATGTGGTCCCGCGATGCTAATTCAGGAACCACCCCACCATACTCTTGGTGCATCTTTATTTGACTATGCAACGCTTGAGCACGTAACCCCAAGTCCGTGTGGACAATCGCCACACCTGTTTCATCACAAGAACTCTCTATCCCTAAAACATTCATTTCTTTGCGCTAATTTATGTACAATTGCCTCATTCATCGGCGCAGAAAATTACACTATGCGCCAATTTTATTTCATTACCCGCCACTTTAACACGATTCAAAGGAATTCCGATGCTGGAAAGGCTTTTCCGCTTGAGCGAACACAATACCACCGTTAAGACAGAGGTACTGGCCGGAATCACAACCTTCCTCACCATGTCTTATATCATATTTGTTAACCCTGAAATCCTCTCTTCAACAGGAATGGATCGGGGTGCTATTTTTGTTGCAACCTGTCTGGCTGCAATTGTAGGCACGACAACGATGGCATTAGTTGCTAATTGGCCCATTGGCTTAGCCCCTGGAATGGGTTTAAACGCTTTTTTCGCCTTTACCGTTGTAGGTGCTTTAGGCTTTAGTTGGCAACAAGCACTTGGTGCTGTTTTCATTTCTGGGATTATTTTTATATTGCTCACCGCTACCGGAGCACGAAGCTGGATTATTGCCGGGATTCCTAAATCATTGCGCTCTGCTATTGCCGCTGGGATAGGTTTGTTTTTAGGCTTAATTGCTATGATTAACAGCGGTGTGGTAGTCGGCAACCCTGCTACTCATGTCGGTATTGGCAATCTCACCTCTCATCAAGCTTTGTTTGCAATTTTTGGTTTTTTTGTAATAGCGGTTCTCGATGCCTTACGTGTTCGGGGGGCTATTTTAATTGGAATCTTGGCAGTAACCGTCCTCTCAATGCTAACAGGGCATACTAATTACCAAGGTTTAGTTTCCATGCCTCCTAGCATTGCCCCTACCTTTATGCAGTTAGATATTATGGGGGCTTTGAATGTAGGTATTGTCCACGTCATCTTGGTCTTAGTATTAGTAGAGGTATTTGATGCTACTGGTACATTACTTGGGGTTGCCAAACGGGCTAATCTCATCGATGAAAAAAACCCAGGACGCTTGGGACGAGCATTATTTGCGGACAGCACTGCTATTGTTGCTGGGTCCATTATCGGTACCAGCAGCACAACCGCCTATGTTGAAAGTGCTTCTGGGGTACAGGCAGGCGGCCGTACAGGACTTACCGCTTTGACCGTTGCCATATTATTTGTATGTGCCTTGTTCTTTTCTCCCCTTGCAGCAGTAGTACCAGGTTATGCCACTGCACCTGCCCTTTTATATGTTGCAGGCATTATGTTACGTGAAGTGGTAGAAGTGGAATGGCAAGACGTTACAGAAGCTGCTCCTGCGGCCCTCACTGCTCTGGCCATGCCCTTTACTTACTCTATTGCTAATGGCCTGGCTTTTGGATTCATCAGCTATGTAGTTTTAAAATTCTTTACTGGCAAATGGAAAGACCTCCATTTAGCCACCATTATCGTTGCAGCCCTATTTGTGAGCAAATACGCTTTTTATCCTGACTAAAAAGCGTTACACTAGAACTACAAGTTAAGTTTATATAACGGCTAATATATTAGCCGTTTCTTTTTTAGGAAGGCATTTATGAGCACCGTGGATCTTACCCAAGAAACTTTCCAAGAAGCTATTAACGGCGACAAACCTCTAATCATTGACTTCTGGGCGCCTTGGTGTGGGCCTTGCCGTCAATTTGGGCCGGTTTTTGAAGCTGCATCTGAACGTCATCAGGATGTTACTTTTGCAAAGGTAAACACCGAAGAGGAACAAGAGTTGGCTGCGATGATGCGCATTCGCTCCATCCCAACTATTATGATTTTCCGTGAAAAAGTTTTATTATTTTCACATTCTGGCGCCCTGACAGAATCTCAGCTTGATGAGCTAATTAACCAGCTGCGCGAAGTAGACATGGAAAAAGTCCATGCAGAAATTGCCCAGCAACAACAAGCCGCACAAGATAATGCCGGACAGGCTTAAATCATAATTATTTTATGTAGGCAAACGGCGCGCTCAATCAGTGTGCCGTTTTTATATACACTCAAGAAGAAAAGATCTACATCTATATTACTTTAAACCAGCCCTGCCCACTGCTCATATTTTGTAATAGCTGCTCAAAATCCTCTCTATGATCTTTGGCTAACTGCATATCCCATACCACCCCTGCTGCACCATAATCCTCACCAACAATGCGAATTTGAAACTCTTCAAATCGTGATTTCACGCGATCAATTTCTGCATAGGGGCAAAAACACTGGGCCGCAATCATAGGCACATAAAGTTTTTTCTGCGCTGTACGTAAACACTCAGCAGCCACACCACCATAAGCACGGACCAATCCTCCTGTGCCTAATTTTATGCCCCCAAACCAGCGGATCACTAATACCACGACACAATCACACTCCTGGCCTTCAATAGCCTGTAGAATGGGACGACCTGCGGTTCCGCCAGGCTCTCCATCATCTGAAAAACGATAATTATCACCTATTTTGTAAGCCCAGCAATTGTGACGCGCCTCTGGAACAGAGTGCTGCTCTATAAATGCCATTGCGTCCTCCACCGTTTGTACTGGAGCCGCAATCGCAATAAAACGACTTTTTTTGATTTCTTCCTCGTAGGTATTCGTACCTACTAACACATAAGTCATAAAATTTTTCTACTCCTGTAATCAACAGCATAATCTGAGGTGCATGGCTCCCTAGCGAGATTAAAAAAACAGCGTAGCCTGCTGATCACGCACCCAAAGACGTACCCCTGCACCTATAGGTACAGTAGCCTTGCGAGGTACATGGCCATAGGGAAAACCAGTAAAGACGGGAATGGACACATGCTTACCTAACCAGCGCCAGACGGAAGCTAATTGATAACCTCTATCTGCAGGCACTAATTTATACTCTGTAAAATCACCAAGTAAAATAGCTTTTTGTTTATTCAAAATACCGGCCATATGCAATTGAGTCAGCATACGCTCTATCCGATATGGATGCTCTGAAACATCCTCCAAAAATAATATCCCCCCCTCAACATCAGGCAAATAAGGAGTGCCCACTAAAGAGCATAGCAACGCCAAATTGCCTCCCCAAAATACCCCAGTTAACTCTAGGGTAGAGGGCTGCGGTCTTACTGGCTGTACGGCAAAGCTTAGTTCTGTTTGCTCCCCACGCAGCATGGAAACAAACCAATGAGCAGTTTCTTGATGCACTGTTTCTTGACCAAAATCAACCACTGCACATGGCCCCGCATAACTAATTGTTTGAGTCTGTGCATATAATGCTAAATTAAAAGCAGTAAAATCACTATGTCCTATAAACTGCTTACCACTTTGAGCGATGGCCTGCCAGTTAATATAAGGCAACAAGCGACTCATGCCATAGCCTCCTCGACTGGCCAGCACAAAGGGGGCTGGTTGCTGTATGGCTCGCTCAATAGCAGCCAAACGCTGCGCATCGGTGCCTGCGAATCGCTCATACACTGCACAGGCATCTGTATCCAAAGTCGGGTTAAAACCTAAATCTCTTAATCGCTGCTGCGCCCGCAATAAATCATGTGATGATTGAACAGCACTTGATGGAGAAATAATATATATTCCATCATCTCTTGTTGTGTTAATTCCCATAATTCTGTGCCTTGTAAATAAAAATTCTATTCTGCCTTACCCCATAACAGCCGCTTCCTAGCCCTGTTATTTTTTTCTGCGCCTCATTCTAAAAAAATCTTGCAATAATTGTGCACTATGCTGATGAAATAACCCTCCTTCTATAGAGGTATGGTGATTTAATTCGGCATAGTGCTCATGCGTTAATACACTATGACATACCCCTGTTTTAGGATCCTTTGCTGCATAAACTAACCGTTGAACTCGAGCATGCAGAATGGCTCCCATACACATCATGCAAGGCTCTAAGCTCACAAAGAGCTGACTGCCAGGTAAGCGATAGTTGCCCATAAATGCACACGCATCACGCAGCGCCATAATCTCTGCATGCGCAGTGGGATCATGTGCATACAAGGTATGATTCACACCCATTCCTATCACGCGACGCTCCCTATCCACAACGACTGCTCCCACCGGAACCTCTTGCCAATCAGCAGCTAAGCCAGCAAGCGCCAAAGCCAACTCCATAACGGCCTCGTCAGTAGGCACAGTATGCAAAAAATGCTGTTGATACAAAGGAGTGCGATGTAATCGACTAAGAGCCTGCATGTATGCTCCTCGATGTACCCAGATAGCGCGCACTTAAGTCTTGTTGTGCTTGAATGAGCCAATGGGGTAAATGATCTGCAATTAAGCCAACTCCTGCTAATTGACCCGCATGACCATGGATCCATACAGCCATAGCGGCGGCTAAGGGCGCCTCTACGCCTTGGGCTAAAAAGGCACTGATAGCACCTGCTAACACATCCCCACTGCCTGCAGTTGCCAGATAAGGACTGGCATGATGATTGATAATAATACGGCCATCTGCAAGGGCAATCAGCGTTTCTGCCCCCTTCAGAACAATCACTGCTCCAATTTCTTGACTGGCTGCTTGGACCCCCTCGAGACGCTGTCTTCCTGTTCGTCCAGCACAATGAGGAAATAATCGCTGAAACTCCCCCTCATGTGGAGTGAGTATGCACTGTCTGTGCAATAATGGAAAAAACCGCTTGGGCTCTGAAGCTATTACATTTAGAGCCTCTGCATCCAGCACACAAGGCTTTTTAGTCTGTAAAATGAGCTGTATATAATCAGGCAAATCTTGGTTACCTACGGCCCCTGGTCCTACCAACACTGAATGCACCTTGGCAGTACGCACGTGCTGTGCTAGGTCTGCAAGGCCTGTTAGGGCATGGACCATTACGGAGCGCATCTGTGCAGCATATACGGACCATGATTGAGGCGCAACCAAAAGACTTACCAAGCCAGCCCCACAAACTGCAGCTCCTAAAGCACTTAAACATGCTGCCCCTGGCATGCTCGTCCCACCCAATATAGCAACCTGCCCGCGTGTATATTTATGACTGTGCTTCTGAGGTTGAATCTGTTGCCATTGGGCAGCCCATAACTCTGGCCGATTTTCATAAAAAGTGGGCACTTCAGGCATATGCTGTGCTTCTAGCCCTATATCACATACCTGCACATCAGGAGTGTACTCACAACCTGGGGCTAATACATGAGCTAATTTTTTCTTAAATAATGCTAGAGTTAACTCAGCCTGTATGGGATAGCGGGTATACAGCTGCCCACAAGCACCAATACCTGTGGGTATGTCTACTGCCACTATGGGCTTTTTGCTTTGCTGCAATATGCGCAAAAAGGCCTCCCAACGCGCATTTAACGGTCTGCTTAAGCCAACCCCAAATCCTGCATCGATGATCAGGTCAAAGCATTCTAAAAACGAAACATCAATGGCATCAAAGGACACACACTGCTGTACATACTGCCGTGCATGACTGCGCGCCGGCTCTTTCTTGGGTACTGCCCCATCCTCAGTACATACTGTGACCGGCCACCGACGCTCTGATAGCAGCCTGCCGATTACAAATCCATCACCACCATTATTTCCAGGGCCACAGAATATTAATACCCGACTTACAGGATAACGCTGTAATAGCGCGGTAGTTAATGCTTGTCCCGCTCGCAACATTAACTCTTGGGGCGTAATCCCCAACTGAGCAGCACGTGCATCCGTAGCCTGTATTTGCTCAGCAGTTAATAATGCACAATCAAAATTCAAATCCATGCGTACCCCCCTGATTTATTCCTTTTGAAATGCTTGATAGAGGACAGGCATTGTATGAGCTGCTGTTGAGCGAATCGTGCAATGCGCTACAGCATCTAAAGAGGTATGGTGTGGATTAATTTGAAGCACATAGGCTCCCGCATCACGGGCAATGCTTGGCAATGTAGCAGCAGGTTGCACGACTCCAGAGGTTCCCACCGCAATTAATACATCACATTGGGCACAGTATTCAAAAGAGCGCTCTAAGAGCGTGCTATCTAGAGCTTCTCCAAACCAAATCACCCCTGGTCGAATAAAGCCGCCACAAGCGCTACATTGGGGGGGCTCAATGCAGCGCTCATAATTACTGCCCTCATCGCCTAAGCCCTGATGCTCAGTGAGCCATTCAGCTTCTGCTACAGGACGCCCACATTGAAAACATTGTGAAGCAAATAAATTGCCGTGCATATGTAACACATCCTGACAACCAGCCCGTTCAAACAAATCATCAACATTTTGGGTGATGCACCGAACGCGCTCAACCCCTAATTCCTTTTGCCAAGCGGCAATGGTTAAATGAGCTGCATTAGGCTGAGCTTGCCGCACACGGTGCCGACGCCACATATACCACCCCCAAACAAGAGCAGGCTGTCGTTGAAAAGCTTCAGGAGTAGCCAGCTGCATGGGGTCATACTGAGCCCATAAACCACTTAAATCATCCCTGAATGTAGGCACCCCACTTTCAGCAGAAATACCTGCACCACTAAAAAAAACAATTTTTTGAGCCGCCTTAATTCTCTCTATGTCAACACTTGTACGATCTACCATGCTCTGGCCTTCAACGAAAATAAATGAATCACGCCTCTGCTGCGCCTGATTGTAGCATTGCCTGAATCAGCTTTACATGCACCTTACTGTTTGCTTTAACAGCATGATTATGACCGAAGATCTGGTCACCACAGTATTTATTAGGTAATCTTGGTGACCTAAGGTAGGAGTCCGTACTTCAAATAGTTTTAATCACATCTATGTCCAGCTCAAGTCTTACTATCATCCAGCGTTTGCGTCTTATTTTTGATAATTTCACTCTTATTTTAATTGCTGTGGTCTTGCTAGCGAGTGCGTTGCCCGCACACGGCGCAGGCGCAGTTTTTTTTGAGTGGCTGACTCGTTTAGCCATTGCCCTGCTTTTTTTCATGCACGGTGCCAAACTCTCACGTGAAGCCATTATTGCCGGTGCAATGCACTGGCGCTTGCATCTGCTGGTTTTTAGCTTTACTTTTGTTCTGTTTCCCTTGATTGGTTGGGCCTTCAGCCCCCTATTACTGCCTCTTTTAGGCATGCCCCTGCTAATTGGGATTTTGTATTTATGTGCCCTACCTGGCACTGTTCAATCGGCCATCGCCTTTACCTCTATCGCTCGTGGCAATGTACCCGCTGCCGTCTGCAGTGCTTCCGCATCAAGCCTGATTGGCATTGTATTAACCCCCTTAATTTTACAAATACTCTTAGAGGCAGATGCAGGCACTGCAGATATGGCCGATTCTATTATTAAAATTAGCGTCCAATTGCTATTACCCTTTATGATTGGGCATTATTCACGACCATGGACAGCCGAGTGGATTAACAAAAATAGTAGTTGGTTACGTTGGGTTGATCAAAGCTCGATCTTGCTTGTGGTCTATACTGCCTTTAGCGAATCCGTAATAGGCGGGCTCTGGTCTGCAGTGCCTCCCTTTTCCTTACTCATACTCACTGTGGTCTGTACCCTTTTATTAATTCTTGTCTTAGCACTCACCACTTTTTTAGCACGTAAACTAAAATTTAGTAGAGAGGATGAAATCGCTATTGTTTTTTGTGGCTCTAAAAAAAGTTTGGCCACGGGTGTACCCATGGCCCAAGTTATTTTTAGTGCCAGTGCAATTGGCCCCGCGTTATTACCCATCATGATTTTTCATCAAATTCAATTGATGGCCTGTGCCATGATGGCCAACCGCTATGCCTTACAGTATGAGCAAAGCCAAACGATTCCAGCGGAAAAATAACCATTATTATTCTTCGTCTCTAATCAAATGCAGATAATGCATGTGACGCTCGTACTGATCAATAATGTCATCAATAACCGCCTGCGTGGACCAACCCATGATGTTGTAATCTTGACCACCTTCGAGTAAGTGCACCTCAGCGCGGAAATATTTCCGCCCAGTACTGGCATCTTCTTCATCATCTTCCACAAAGGCGGGCAATAAATAGGCCTGTGGATGCACTGAATAGACAAAATCATGCTCTACATCGTGGCCGACCCGTAAAATTACAGCATGCTCCTCATCTCGCTCAATGAGCACATCGGAACCAAGTTTAGACAACTCTTCACCTACTTTCACGCAGGCAGGATACACCACTGTATCTAAAAACTTTTCAATATGGCGACGGCGCGGAAAAGTCATAAGATTTCGCATACGACGTTGCCAGTCTTGAGGGTCACTACCGGTGCGTGGAGCAAGATGCAACTGAGTATGAGTTTCTCTTTTCGTGGTATCTTGGCGCAGTGCTTTCAGCAACCCCCACATCACCACCAACAAAACTATTGAAAAAGGCAATGCACTGGCCAAAGTTGCAGTTTGTAAAGCCTGTAATCCATCGGCTAATAATAATGCAATGGCCATTACCCCCATGCTAACCGCCCAAAATAAGCGCTGCCAAACAGGTGTATTCTCTTTGCCTCCAGAAGCCAGCATATCTACCACTAAGGCTCCAGAATCAGCAGAGGTGACAAAAAACACTACCACCATGGCTACAGCAATCATGCTGACCACATTAGATAGAGGAAAGAGCTCTAAAAATGCAAATAAAGCTAAAGAGGGATCCTCTAAAGTTGCTTCGGCTATAGACCACTGCCCCTGGTTGAGAACCATATCGATAGCAGTATCTCCAAAGACCGTCATCCATAAAAAGGTAAAACCTGTGGGCAGCAACGTCACCCCTAAAATAAACTCTCGAATGGTGCGTCCTCGTGATACACGCGCAATAAACATTCCCACAAAAGGAGACCAAGACAACCACCACCCCCAATAAAATAGCGTCCATCCCCCAAGCCAATCTGTTTTTTCATAGGCATAGAGATTAAATGTTTTTTCTACAATTTCTGATAAATACCCTCCTGTATTCTGCACAAATGCCTTGATCAAAAATACTGTTGGCCCTAAAACCAGAACAAAAAGCACTAATAAAATAGCCAAAATAATGTTCAGCTCAGACAGGCGCCGAATCCCTGCATCCAACCCCAGTGCAACAGAAATAGAAGCTAAGGCAGTAGCCCCTACAATTAATATCACCTGCACAGATTCATTGACGGGCCAACCAAATAACTGATTCAAGCCACTATTAATCTGTACCACCCCAAAGCCTAAAGAGGTTGCCACCCCTAAGACCGTACTCACCACAGCAAAAATATCTACCGCATTACCCACTGGGCCATAAATACGATCACCAATCATGGGGTAGAGAGCAGAACGTAAGGTTAAAGGCAAGCCGTGACGATAAGCAAAAAATGCTAGCGTTAAGGCCACAATACCGTAAATTGCCCACGCATGTAGCCCCCAATGGAAAAATGTAATGCGAATGGCCTCACGTGCTGCAGCAGGAGTGCCTGGCTCACCAACAGGTGGGACTAAGGTATGCATTAGGGGCTCAGCCACCCCAAAAAACATTAAGCCGATCCCCATCCCTGCCGAAAAGAGCATAGAAAACCAAGTAATTGTGTTGTAATCCGGCGTACTGTGGTCGGGACCTAATTTCAAATCACCGAAACGGCTGACCATACAAAATACGGTCACCAGCAAAATAATGGCGACTGTCAAAATATAAAACCAGCCTACATCATCGATAATCCACGTTTGGACAGCAGTGAAAATGCTCAGCATTGGCTCCCTAAGCACAGTCACCAATACTGCTAACACCAAAAGAATGGATCCAGCCCCAAAAAACACTGGTCCGCTAATTTGAAATCTGCGAGTATTTGAAGGTTCAGACATTGATATATGAGTCAAAATTTAAAAATCCATTGCTCATCATATCAATGACCGACCTCCTACAGCGGTGCAATAGAGGTAAAAACTGTTAATTTTCTCTTAACAAGAACAGTTCTTTACTTTTGAGGCTGAATAGATTCTAAATAAAACTCCAAAGAAGCAGCCGATAATTCCCCTAAACGAGTATTTTTAATTTGTCCGCTACTATCTATAAAAATAGTAGATGGAAGCCCTTTACTGTGAATGGCTTGCCCTGATAAACCATTGCTATCTAGCCATAAATTGCTTAAATCCAATCCCTGCTCTTCTAAAAAAGCTAATATCTGCTCAGCCTGCTCGCCCTGATTAATAAAGACAAAATTAACATCTTGATGCTTTTTTTGCGCCTGCTCTAAAACTGGCATTTCTCGTCGACAAGGAGGACACCACGTCGCCCAAAGATTAATCACCGTAGGCTTACCTTGATAGTGCATCATGGCTCCCTCCCCGTCTTGAGCTATTTGAGCAGTATCTGAAGCCGTACCGAGTAATGGCTGCAAATGTTCTAAATGGGCCATTTGATACCAGTTTGGAATGTCTTTTTTTTGAGGCGACAACCAAAGTAAGCCCCCTCCTATTACCAAGACCGCCACCCCTAAGGACCCAATTAGCCCTTTAAATAATGAACGACGACGGAACCAAAATACTACTAAAGCCAGTCCATAAACGACTAAAGCGGCTCGCCAATCAAACCCACCATCTCGAATATTAATTATTTCCATGGGCTGAGCACTATAGGCAGACCAAAACCGCAGCACAAATACCAATCGGCCAACTAAAGCTGCTCCCACAGTTAGCCACCACACTATTTTTTCTACCTGCCCTCCATGCTTTTTATCGTATCTCATCGCAGCAAACATAGCTGCTGCAAACGCCACCACACATAAAAAAATAAGCCCATCTAAAGTAAATGGGCCAATTTGAATCACATTCATGGTTTTATTCTATCAATAATTTTAAAAGTAGCTATTAGTCTCTAGCGGCATTAAATGCCTGAACAAAAGCAGTTATTTTTGTTGGACATTTGATCCCAGGCGAAAGTTCAATACCACTGCTTACATCCACAGCAAATGGGCGTAGTTTTTTTACTTTTTCTTTTATGTTTTGTGCATTAAGCCCACCAGCTACAATTAATGGGGCATCTGCAGAATCACATAATTTCTGCAATGTAATAAAAATATGCTCATCAAAGGCCACCCCACTACCCCCATAGGCAGGCGTATAACTATCAAACAACCATCCTCGGGCATCGTGAAATTGTCGGCATCGAGCAATTAACTCAGTAGCAGTTTGATGGCCGGGAGCCCCTATTCTAAATGCCTTAATATAGGGGCGTGAAAACTGACGACAAAAGTCCGGACTCTCATCCCCATGAAATTGCAACAAATCCACCTTTGTTTGAGCAATCACCTCATTTACAAAATCTGCCTCAGGATTAACAAACAGCGCGGTGACGGTAACAAAGGCAGGAATTTGTGCACATAATTGAGCAGCCTGCTCTATGCTCACATACCGTTTACTATGTGGGTAAAAGACTAAACCAATGGCATCCGCCCCACTGTTAACCACTGGAGGGATATCAACTAAGCGAGTCAACCCGCATAACTTAAAACGAATACGTTGCAAATGCGTATGCATGGCCCCCACCTTCTAATAAAATGGCAAGGCACCCTCATCCCCTGCCCCATAATCATCGTAACCAAAGGACTCATACAGCCCGTATTCAATTTCTACATCCTCTAACAGCACCTGATCGTCTTTATAATGAGTCACTATTCCAGGTACAAAGAGCACCACAGCAACCATGATCAATTGAATAATGATAAAGGGTACCGAGCCCCAATAAATATCCCCAGTGGTAACACGACGAATTTTTTGCCCGGTCACCACGTCTACATAATCCTCTCGAGGCGCAACAGAACGTAAAAAGAACAAGGCAAAGCCAAAGGGTGGGTGCATAAAGGAGGTCTGCATATTAACAGCCAACAACACACCAAACCAAATCAAATCAATCCCCATGACCTCAGCAACTGGCCCCAATAACGGCACAATAATAAAGGCCAGCTCAAAAAAATCTAGGAAAAAAGCCAAGAAAAATGTCAGGATACTGACCACAACCAAAAAGCCAAGATCTCCACCGGGCAAGTCGGTCAAGAGGCTTTCTACCCAAAGATCCCCATTAATGCCTCTAAAACTCAAACTAAAAATAGTGGAGCCGACCAAAATGAAAACCACAAAACATGACAATCTTGTGGTGCTGGCCATGGCTTGACCAAGTAATTTGAAATTTAGGCGCCCACGTGAGGCCGCCATAATAATGGCACCGACAGCTCCCATGGCGCCGCCTTCTGTAGGGGTTGCGACACCAATAAAAATAGTCCCTAAAACCAAAAATATTAAAAAAAGTGGTGGAATCATTACGAAGGTTACACGCTCTGCTATTTTTGATAATAGCCCTAAGCGCAGCACACGATTCACCAATGCCATCACAAAGGCCGCTAACCCCCATAGCAATAAGACGATAACAATACGCTCATCAAGTGGGACATGCTCATAAGTAGAAAAATAATACCGCGAGCCCACATAAGAAATAGCAGCGGATAATAGAGTCAATACCAATAATGAGCGCAATCCACGACTGCCGTCATCTTCTACATAAGTGCGGGCCTCGGGAGGTAAAGCAGGCACACTTTTAGGTTTAATAATAGCCAATATACCTACATATAATATGTAGGTTAAGGTTAAAATAATTCCCGGCAGCATCGCTCCACGATACATATCGCCAATAGAGCGACCAAGCTGATCAGCCAAAATAATAAGCACAATAGAAGGAGGTATAATCTGCGATAAAGTGCCCGATGCGGCTATCACTCCTGTAGCCAAACGGCGATCATAGCCATAACGCAACATAATGGGCAAAGAAATTAACCCCATTGAAATTACGGATGCAGAAATAACACCCGTAGTTGCGGCTAACATCGCTCCTACAAAAATAACTGCAATTGCCAGACCACCACGAATAGGACCAAATAGCTGCCCAATGGTATCCAGCAAATCCTCTGCCATCCCAGAGCGCTCCAACACCAACCCCATCAGGGTAAAAAATGGTACTGCTAAAAGGGTATCATTGGAAATAATCCCATAAATACGCTGGGGCAGTGCTTGAAATAGTGCCGGCTGCATAAAGCCAAATTCGATGGCAATGAGCCCATAAAGCACGCCAACTGCAGCTAAGGTAAAGGCAACAGGAAAGCCCAACAATAAAAATACGATCAAGTTAATAAACATGATCGGGGCTAAATTGGATGCAATTAAATCTAACATGAATGGCCTACCGACTTAGGAAGACTGTTTGTTTTGTTGTTTAGCGGCTTGCTCGGTGATAGCCTGTGCATATTGAGCAATGTCATCGGCAATCTCAAGCTCGGACCGTTGATGTTTTTCTGCTTCGGCAAGCGGATCAGGAGCAACGCCCAGCAAAAATCCTATACATTTAATCAAATGTGAAATACCGGACAGCAATAACAAGCCAAAACCCACAGGGATCAACAATTTGACTGGCCAACGAATCAACCCCCCAGTATTAGAGGAAAGCTCCCACGTTACCAAGGAATTATAAAAATACGGGATGGATAACCAGAACACCAATCCAAAAGCGGGCAATAAAAAAAACACCACTCCAATAATTTCTATATAAATTTGCACCCGCCTGGGAAAATTTTGTGAAATAACATCAACGCGCACGTGCTCATTGCGCAAGAAGGTATAGCCCGAAGCGAGCAAAAAAATCGCCCCAAACAAGTACCACTGTAACTCTAGCCACGCATTCGAGCTCATGTTAAAAGCTTTACGAACAATGGCATTAATTGCGCTCACTAGCACAACTAATAGCGTTAACCACGCCACAGAGCGTCCGACCGCCCTATTCAATCTATCTATCAGAGAACTACAGGCCAATAAAAAACGCATCGCTTTTCTAATCCGCAACCTCTCGGTGATAAAATGTTTCAGGAGAAACCGCAAGTATTAAACTTTAACACAACTGATACCTAAATGGCGGTGCAATAACTCACTTAATTCATGCTGAGGCAGGCCAAACTCTTGAGGGTAATCAGCCTTAACTAAATAAAGCCCCTCAGGGGCAAAGGTAGGGGCTGCCAATCGTCTATCACAGGCTTGTAATAGCTCATAGGCCCATTGTGGTGTACGCCGCCCCGAACCGACAAACACTAAAGTGCCCATCAAATTACGGATCATATGATGCAAAAAGGCATTGGCACAAAAATAAAAAATAAAATACTCACCTTGCTGCCAAATGCGCAAATGATAAAGATCACGAATAGGGCTATGAGCTTGGCATTCCGCAGAACGAAAAGAAGAAAAATCGTGCGTACCGATAAAATACTGAGCGGCTTCCTGCATCAAATGCAGCTCTAAGGGCTGAAACACCCACCCCACACGTCCTTCGTTAAAAGGAGTAGGATGAGGAGCATTACGCAATAAATAAATATAATGTCGACGTTGTGCACTAAAACGCGCATGAAACTGATCATCGACGGGCCGTGCCCACTGTACTCGAATACTGGGAGGTAAAAACCTATTCACCCCTCGAATCCAGGAAAGCTCTCGGCGCTCTAAAGGAGTATGCAAATGTACCACCTGCTCTAAAGCATGGACGCCTTTGTCAGTGCGCCCCGCACAAATCAACTGCACCTCATGACCTAAAAAGCTCTTGATGGCTTGTTCTAATTGCGCCTGAATAGTGGCAACATTGGGCTGCTTTTGCCAACCGTGCCACGATGCGCCGTTATACGCTATGCCCAAGCTCCAACGTTGCATGATGCCCCCAAGCCTATTTGGATTTATTTTTATCTCTGGCCTCATCTGAGGGAGGGACATCGAGATCAAGATTAATATCCTCAAGCTTAGCCTGAATCATTTCATCAGTCACCCGGTCAGGCGACTCTAACTGCACAGTCGTTTTATTGGCGCGACGTAAGATCCAAACAATAAAAACAATAATAAAAGCCAGCAATGCTAGCATAAGCGGTAAAAAATTTTTTTCTATCCAACTGGCATCCATAGAAGTATCTTTCTGTGCATCTAGATGATTAAGATTCCGGGCTGTATGATGTAGCTTGCCTGACGGAGAGGGTTGAGCATCCTCGCTCTGTGCGGTGCCCCCATGTTCAACAGAGGGCTCTACGCCTTGACGGCTGTCTTGTAGGGCTTGACTGAGTGCTTCAATCTCAGCTTCTAGTTTATCTATTTCTTCGCGCACATAGGCGATATTTTTTTCTCTTGCACGCTGCTCATCTGCACCATGAGTGTGACTAGATGTTTGCTCATCGTCATCTAACCGCAACCTGTCCTGATGCACGAATAGAGGAGCAGCGGATCCTTGTCCATTTTGAACAGTTGGCTTATCAACTTGTGTAGCTGCCGGCAGTTTTTGGTTAGGCAGAGCTGGCTGAAGCAATGCCCTAATTTCTTGGCTCGAGGCCCCGCGAGCTAAGGCCTCCTTGTATAGATTAAAGCGCTGGGTATGCTCTGCGTACAAGCGGCGCGCTTGCTGTTCACTTAGCGCCTGAATCTGCGCTGTTGTGGGCATACGCAGCTGCTCTCCAGCAAAGAGCAAATGCATCATATTGTGCCCAAAAGCATGCGGGTTTAATTGATAAACAGCTGCTAAAAACTGGTACTCATGCTCAGAAGCAATGCCTAAGCGACGAGCAATTCCATGCAGTGTATCCCCCGCTTGTACCGTAAGAAAATCAGGTCCCTTGGCAGGCGGTGCTGAGGCTGTAGCAGTTGCAGGAGAAACTGAGCCTGCAGCAGGCAAGTCCACTATTGGACGCGGCTGTTGCAGCACACTCACCTGATGCCTTTGCTGCGCTCCCCTAAACTGCACATCAAAAAGCAAATCAATAACTGATTGCTCAACCGGCGCTGCGCCATAAAAACGCACCATAACAGTATTAGGACGAGGGCCTGCAGCAATTTCTATTTGTGCCGCCAATACCTCCGGCAAAGGACGAAGCCCAACATCGTGCCAAGCTGCTTGCGGTGCAAGGGATACAGTTAACTGTTCCCTTGCGTCTGCATGCACTCCCGAGAGCAAGACACTCATTTGCAAGCGCTCATCTGCTCGAGACTCGACTCGAGCATGGCCTATAGTCAATGCATGAACTGCGGCTGAAAAACTCAGGCCCAGCACTGCCAGCGCATGCCCTAAACGCTTTGCGTTAAAGCGAAATTTAGGCCTTAGGCAGTGCGTGTAGGCCCTCATAGTTAGAGTTCTCCTAACACAATTCTCAGCATTCTGCGCAAAGGTTCTGCAGCCCCCCACAATAGCTGATCCCCCACTGTAAAGGCAGAAATATAATCCTTGCCCATAGCCAAATGACGCACCCGGCCAACAGGAACATCCATGGTACCAGTGACTGCAATTGGAGTGAGCTCACGCATCGTTTGCTCTCGTTCATTCGGGACATACTTGGTCCATGGCGAGGTTTCTTTGATGATATCAGCAATTTCATCTAAAGGGAGCTCTTGAGTTAATTTGATAGTCAATGCCTGACTGTGTGAACGCATGGCACCAATACGCACGCATAAACCATCCACAGGAACATAATTGTTCGAGTCATGACCAAGCAATTTATTGGTTTCCACTCCCCCTTTCCATTCCTCACGTGACATCCCATTCCCTAAATCAGTATCGATCCACGGAATAAGATTGCCCCCTAAAGGCACTCCAAAGTGACGGTGATCTAAAGTCGGCGATTTTTGTGCCTGTAATACCCCACGGTCAATATCTAAAATAGCAGAAGCAGGGTCATCTAATAAAGACTTCACAGATTGATTGATCTGCCCAAATTGAGTGAGCAGCTCACGCATGTGCTGGGCTCCCCCACCTGAGGCTGCCTGATAGGTCATGCTGGTCATCCACTCAATGAGACCGTGCTTAAATAAGCCTCCGAGCCCCATGAGCATACAGCTCACTGTGCAGTTACCGCCAATGAACTGCTTTATCCCTTTTTTTAACCCATCATCAATCACATCGCGATTAATCGGATCCAACACAATGATGGAGCCCTCATCCATGCGTAAAGTGCTCGCAGCATCAATCCAAATGCCCTGCCAATTGCTTTGACGCAATTTAGCATACACCTCGCTGGTGTAGTCTCCCCCTTGGCAAGTCACGATGATGGGCAGTTTTTTCAGTGTTTCAATATCGTATGCATCCTGCAAAGGGCCTGCCCCCTCAGCCCACTCGGGAGCCGCTCCACCGGCGTTACTGGTAGAAAAGAAAACAGGCTCAAATAAATCAAAGTCATTTTCTTCGCGCATGCGTTGCATGAGCACTGAGCCCACCATGCCACGCCAACCAATTAAACCTACAGCTTGCTTCATGAAAAAACCACCTATATTGGTATAGATTAATAATTAAAGCGCTTTGATAACTGCATCACCCATCTCCGCAGTCCCCACTAAAGTGCACCCTGGCTGCTCTATATCAGCAGTACGATAGCCTTCTTGGAGCACCTTTTCTACCGCGCGCTCAATGCGTTGAGCGGCCTCAGGCTGATGCAAAGAATAGCGTAGCATCATGGCTGCTGATAAGATGGTTGCTAAGGGATTGGCTCGGTTTTGACCAGCTATATCAGGAGCTGAGCCATGAATAGGCTCATACAGCCCTTGCTGACTGTCATTTAAAGAAGCCGAGGGCAGCATTCCTATAGAACCCGTTAACATCGCCGCCTCATCAGAGAGGATATCGCCGAATAAATTACCGGTCACAATTACATCAAACTCTTTGGGCGCTCGTACTAGTTGCATGGCCGCATTATCTACATACATGTGAGACAGACTGACATCTGGATAGTCCTTGCTCACCTCATTCACAATATCGCGCCACAATTGAGAGGTTTCAAGCACATTGGCTTTGTCTACACTACAGAGCTTTTTTTGGCGTTTTTGTGCCGTTTTAAATGCTAAATGTGCAATGCGGCGCACTTCGCTTTCGGCATAGAGCATGGTGTCAAACCCTTGCTGCTCACCCGCAAAAGGACCCTGCTCTACGGTACGAATGCCTGCAGGTTGACCAAAATAAATGTCTCCCGTGAGCTCGCGGACTATCATAATATCTAGTCCAGATACCACCTCAGGCTTCAAGCTAGAAGCCTCAGCCAAAGGAGGAAAGAGTAAGGCAGGGCGCAAATTAGCAAAAAGGCCTAACTCCTTGCGCAGCCCTAAAATTGCCTGCTCGGGTCGTAAATGGCGGGGTAGCTCATCGTATTTCCAGTCTCCTACGGCTCCAAATAAAACAGCCTGTGCTTTTTTTGCTAATTCAATAGTCTGCTCAGGCAATGGGTGACCATGCGCTTCATACGCTACTCCCCCTACCGGCGCCTCTTGAAACTCCAGCCCAAGATCTAGAGCCTGTAGTACGCGTACCGCTTCTCTGGTAATTTCCTGACCTACTCCATCACCTGCCATCACGGCAATTAATGTCGACATATAGCCCCTTTTATTACAAACAATTGGAAGCAGCCTATTCTTGCTGCCTCCCAGTTACTCTAAGAATTATTTACCTAGCCCTTCGGCAACTAGCCAGGGGTAACGTGCCAAGCGCTCGGCCTCAAACTGACGAATTTTATCCGCCTTTTTCAAGGTGGTGCCAATCTCATCAAGGCCACTTAATAAGGCCTGCTTGCGGCTTGGGTCCACATCAAAGAAAAACTCCTCGCCATTTGGACTCACTACTTTTTGAGCTTCGAGATCTATAATCAAGCGATAGCCAGGAAAGGCCTTGACCTCATCAAAGAGACGATTCACCTCTAGCTCTGTTAGTACCACAGGAAGCAGCCCGTTTTTAAAGCTATTATTATAAAAAATATCTGCAAAGGAAGGCGCAATAATGGCCCGAAACCCATATTGCAATAATGCCCAAGGTGCGTGCTCACGGCTTGACCCACAGCCAAAGTTACGGCGCGCTAGTAAAATTGAGGCCCCTTGATAGCGCTCTTGGTTCAAAACAAAATCCGGATTTAAAGGACGTTTGCTATTATCCATCCCCGGCTCACCATGATCTAAATAACGTAATTCATCAAATAGATTGGGACCAAAACCGGTGCGCTTAATGGATTTAAGAAACTGCTTTGGAATAATCAAATCAGTATCTACATTTTCTCTATCTAGGGGAGCGACTAACCCTTCGTGTACTGTAAATGCTTGCATTTCTGCCCTCTTAGCTTAAGGATCGAACATCAACAAAATGGCCAGCAATAGCAGCTGCTGCAGCCATAGCAGGACTTACTAAATGAGTCCGCCCCCCTTGGCCCTGACGACCTTCAAAGTTACGGTTCGAGGTCGAGGCACACCGCTCGCCAGGCTCTAATCGATCAGCATTCATCGCCAAACACATGGAACACCCTGGGGCTCGCCACTCAAAACCAGCATCAATAAATATCTTATCTAGGCCTTCTCTTTCTGCCTGCTCTTTGACTAAGCCAGAACCTGGCACCACCATAGCTAATTTGACGTTAGCAGCCACTTTACGGCCCCGAGCCACTTGCGCCGCTGCACGTAAATCTTCAATCCGTGCATTGGTGCAGGACCCAATGAACACCTTATCGATTTTAATATCCGTAAGCGCCTGGCGCGGTGTTAGCCCCATATACTCAAGAGCCCGCTCAATTCCTTGGCGCTTGATACTGTCCCGCTCCTGCTCTGGATCGGGCACTGTCGCGTCAATAGGAAGCACCATCTCAGGCGACGTCCCCCAAGTCACCTGAGGCTTAATATCACGGGCATTAATTGTTACCACTTTATCAAAATGGGCTCCCTCATCACTATGCAGGGTGTTCCAGTATGCAACTGCCTGATCCCACATCGCACCAGTTGGAGCATAGGGCCTGCCACGGAAATAATCTATTGTTTTTTGATCCACAGCCACTAAACCAGAACGCGCTCCTGCCTCAATGGCCATATTACATACCGTCATACGCCCTTCTATACTCAGATCGCGAATAGTTGAGCCAGCAAATTCTATAGCATAGCCCGTTCCACCTGCCGTACCAATTACCCCAATAATATGTAATACGAGGTCTTTAGCTGTACAGCCTAAGGGCAGCTCCCCCTCCACCTGAATCAACATGTTTTTATTTTTTTTCATATAAAGGGTCTGAGTGGCCAGCACATGCTCTACCTCGGAAGTCCCAATACCAAAAGCCAACGCACCCAGAGCACCATGGGTGCTGGTATGAGAATCCCCACACACTACCGTCATACCAGGTAAGGTTGCCCCTTGTTCAGGGCCAATAATGTGCACAATACCCTGTCGCTTATCATTCATATCGTACAGGGTGATGCCATATTTCTCGCAGTTTTTGACCAGAGTATCCACCTGCAAGCGCGAAATGGGATCCTCAATACCTGCCATTCTGTCTGTGGTTGGAACATTATGGTCCGCCACAGCTAAAATAGAACTCACCCGCCAAGGCTTACGATTAGCGAGCTCCAAGCCTTCGAAAGCCTGCGGGCTAGTCACCTCATGGACCAAATGACGGTCTATATACAGCAAACAGGTACCATCGCTGGCTTCTTCGATGACATGTGAATCAAATAATTTGTCATATAAAGTTTTTGCCATCTTTCCATCCTTGTGCAAGAATCTTGCATCCAATCATATTTTAACGTTTATTTGCCTCATATAACGGCATAACTTGTTGCGCCGCACGCTCTAAATCTGCCATACGCGAAGTGGGTGACGGATGCGTCGAAAGAAACTCTGGACCACCTGCTCCCCCATGACGAGCCATTTTTTGCCATAAGCTCACTGCAGCGCGCGGGTCATATCCTGCTCGTGCCGCCAACTCCACCCCCATTCGATCGGCTTCCGCTTCTTGGGTGCGGCTATTGGGTAAATTAATCACAACCTCACTCAACATTCCCCCTAAATCGCCTACCGCAGAATTACCTAAGATAGCAGATAATACAGATAGTCCCACCTGAGTCGCCATTTGCTGAGACAACTGCTCTCGCGCATGCTCACGTAATGCATGGGCAATTTCATGGCCAATCACAGCTGCTAGCTCATCATCATTGAGCTGCAATTTATTGATCAATCCAGAATAAACAGCCATTTTGCCATTGGGCATACACCAAGCATTTATCTGCGGATCATCAATCACATGAATTTCCCAAGGCCAATTTTGTGCATCGGGTCTAAACACCCCCACTTTCTGCACCAACCGCCTCATAATAGTTTGCACCCGCTGAGTCTGCGCCGCTTGAGTATCTAATTTATTTTGTTGCCGAGCCTGGCCAATAATTTGCGCATACTGCTGCCCTGCTGCGTGATTAACCTCTGCAGCAGGAACCATACTAGACATCCACTGTTTTCTCTGTACCCCGACAGCTCCGCCAGTAGTGGTATCAACCGTCGCACAGCCAACAATCAGGGCTGTCCCAAAACCCAGCACAGCCATAGATAAGCTGCGTTTTAAATATCTTTTAAATTGAGTGATACCCGACATACTTTCTAACCTACTTGATAAGCTCATATTCTGTTATGGCTGCCACTGCCCCTGCTGTGCTTGGTGCAACAGCACATGATCCATCAGCACAATTGCCAATAGAGCCTCTACAATGGGAGTAGCGCGAATCCCCACACACGGGTCATGCCGCCCAAACGTTTGCACCTCAACTGGCTGACCCTGTAAATCAATACTGGGACGAGGCAAACGAATACTTGAAGTAGGCTTAATAGCTACTGATACACGCAGCTCTTGTCCTGTAGAAATTCCCCCAAGCACGCCCCCTGCATAATTAGTCTTAAAGCCATCAGGATAGAGCGCATCGCCATGTTCTGAACCTTTTTGCTCTATGGATTGAAAGCCCGCTCCTATCTCCACCCCTTTGACTGCGTTGAGCCCCATCATGGCATGAGCAATATCTGCGTCTAATCGATCATAAATTGGTGCACCCAGTCCCGCAGGCACGCCTTGTGCCACCACTTCAATGCGAGCCCCTATGGAATCCCCTTCCTTGCGCAAAGCATCCATATAAGCCTCTAGCTCAGGGACAATATCATTATTAGGAGCAAAAAAAGGATTCTGTTCAATTGCATGCCACTCTTTGAAGGGAATGGGTATCGGCCCCAACTGACTCATATAGCCTTTAATTACAATACCAAAGCGCTGCTGCAACCATTTTTTCGCAATGGCTCCCGCTGCTACTGTTGGAGCCGTGAGGCGCGCTGAAGAACGCCCACCCCCTCGGGGATCGCGATGCTGATATTTACGCCAATAACTATAGTCCGCATGTCCAGGCCTAAATGTTTCTAATAAATTGCCATAATCTTTACTGCGTGCATCCTGGTTACGGATGAGTAAAGCAATAGGCGTGCCCGTTGTTTTTCCCTCATATACCCCCGATAATATTTCCACTTGATCCGGTTCGCGACGCTGGGTCACATGACGAGAGGTACCCGGGCGCCGTCTGTCTAACTCAATCTGAATATCCTCTACGGACAACTCTAATCCAGCGGGACAGCCATCCACCACCGCGCCAATAGCTGGCCCATGTGACTCACCAAAATTAGTCACTGCAAAGAGCTTGCCTAAGGTATTACCCGCCATAATGAGTCCTTTGTATACAGCAAAATATCCAATTTATTATGTGTGATTTTTTCCATAGCGAGCATTGTACCCACTATTACCGTGAGCAGCATCCAGCCGCACCAAAATTGCTCATTGTTTCATAAGTATTAAGACGAACAACTCAACATTGGCACCCGCTCTTCAGGACGCGGAGGAAGGGCCCAATGTGCCATACCCGCTTGTTCTGTAAAGGGCCGTTCTAATACACGAAAAAACTCCGCCAACACAGAATAATCCCCTTGCTCTGCTGCCGTAATACAGCGTTGTGCCAAATGATTACGCACCACATAAAGCGGATTATGATCACGCATAGCCATTGCGCGCTGGGCATGCGGCATGGGCTCGCTGTTTAACCGATGCACGTATTCGTTTAACCACGCCTTTAACAAGTCAATAGAGGAAGGAGCAAAAAGAAGCTCAAAGCGCCTGCGCCCAGATGCCTCTGACTCATCTTGAGCATCTAAACTGTGCACATAATCTGCCAAATAACGAAAACTCAGCGTCACATCAGCACGTCCTTCATTGAGCAGCTTCCACCAACGATCAAAAAATGCAGCATCCGTATGCTGTGCTTGTGTTAACCCCATTTTTTTACGCATGAGCTGATGATAGTGCTGCCAAAATGCCGGCTCAAAATATTCAAGACACTGATGCACTCTCTCTTCGTTGAGCCCTAAACCAAGCATTGCAGAAGCCAGCCGAGTAACGTTCCAAAAAGCTACCGGAGGCTGCTGATACCAAGAATAGCGCCCTCCTCTATCAGTGGTATTGGGAGTAAAGGCATAATGGAACTGATCCATAAACGCATAAGGACCATAATCTATGGTCAGGCCCAATATGGACATATTATCGGTATTCATCACCCCATGGCAAAACCCAAGCGTTTGCCAATGAGCGATTAAACATGCAGTTCGCTCAATTACATCCCGTAGCCACGCACTAATCAGCTCTGGCGTTAAAGACAATTGCTCATAATCATCCGCTGACTCAAGTGAAGATAAATGAGGGAAAAAAGAGGCTATGGTATAGCGCACCAAACGAGCCAAGGCCTCGGGATTATGTTGCCAATGCTCATAAGAGCCAAACCGCAAAAAGGTAGGCGCCGTTCTCAGTACAATGGCAGCACTTTCCATCTGCTCTCTATACACCACATCATGAGAACGCACCAAAGCCAAGGCCTCTGTAGTAGGCACCCCCAAAGCAGACATGGCATGACTGCCCAAATACTCTCTAATGCTTGAACGCAGTACCGCCCGCCCATCCCCCATACGAGAATAAGGGGTGCGACCAGAACCCTTAAGTTGCCACTCGACATTGGCCTGTGGGCCAACTACCCGCCCTAATAAATGAGCCCGCCCATCCCCTAGCTGTCCCGCCCACACTCCAAATTGATGCCCACTATAAACTGTTGCTACTGTTTGCCCCCCTGGTAGACTATTTTGCCCTGCGCAAAGCTGTAATAACAGTGCCCGTGCTTGGGGTATGCTCATATCTAAGCCAAGTCGCTGCGCCAACCCCTCATTAAAATGCACCCACTCCGGATCGCTTAGGGGCTGTGGCAAGACTGCTGTTGAATACTGCCCTCCAAGATTGGCAAAATCATTCACAATACTGGCTTGGGCAAATACTTGTGCTAACATGGCTTACCCCTATCCCCTAATGAACTCATAAACTCGTCTCTATACTTTACCGAGGGCGTTGATTCTTTGCAGCGCGTTGAGCAGCTCGTGCGGCTCGTTTGGCTGGAAACACATAAAAAATCGCACATAAATAAAACCCTAATGACAGCACTATCTCTGCCCATGCGCAATATACAGAGGCTGCAGCAGGATCTGACCATACCCGCACCACTCCTTCCATAAAATACACGAGCACCAACATACTCGCCCACTGCATGGTATACAGGCTCCCACGCAGAACCCCCCGTACTGCAAATAATAATGGCACCACCTTAAGGGCCAAATAAGAGCCTCCTGGACGAATAGGAGCCCAACGCAGCTCCCAACCCAAACCTAAAACAATTAAGCCTATCAGGCAAACAATGGCACCATAGTGCAAGGGTTTACTTAATCGTATGTGCATGCTGTTAAAATACTATCGATTGAAAATTTTCATTAACTCGCTTTGCCAACTGGCATGAACGGCCTATAGTTTAGGCTGAGCAATGGAATAAAAATAGGACTAAGACTTATTATGGACTCCCGTCATCATGCCCAGACGCCTCATAATCAGGCCAATCATACTGAGGCGCCCTCAAATGGTGACCCACATCAAGGGGGGCAAGGCATCGTTCATTTTATGCGCTATCTGGCTCATTATCTGGCCGAGCGCAATCTTACCCAAACGGCCTCTAGCCTTACTTTTACAAGTATTCTAGCCATGGTGCCCCTGCTGACCGTGGTACTTTCTATTTTCACAGCCTTTCCTATTTTTCAAAATTTTCAGGTTTCACTCCAAGAGTTTCTAACCTCTAAGTTAATGCCTGATGCAGTTTCCGCTAATGTCATGGACTACCTTAACCAATTTGCAGCCAAAGCCGCTAGTTTAACTGCAATTGGTAGTATTTTTCTGTTCGTGACCTCTGTGATGCTGATGTCAACCATTGATCAAGCTTTCAACGACATCTGGTTTGTCAGCGAGCAGCGCGCACTCGGGCATCGTATCCTTGTGTACTGGGCCATTATTACCCTCGGCCCTCTAGTAATAGGTGCCAGCTTATGGGCGAGCAGTGTTCTGGCCCGTGCATCACTAGGCTACGTAGAGGGCTTACCTCTGTTTACCTCCGTTATCCTTACTGTTGTCCCTATTTTATTGACTGCCCTAGCCTTTGCAGCCTTGTTTGTTTATGTTCCGAATCGAAAGGTATTGTGGCGCGATGCCTTAATAGGTGGACTTTTAACAGCAGTAGTACTGGAACTTCTACGAGTCGGTTTTGCTTTTTATATCACGCAATTTCCCACCTATACTTTAATCTATGGTGCCTTTGCCACCGTCCCTATTTTTCTTTTATGGGTCTATATCTCGTGGCTGGTCGTGCTCTCAGGCGCCACCCTAGTAGCAATGATGCCTAATATTCGCCATAAATACTGGCATCAAACACACTATACGGGCTATCAATTTTCCTGTGCCCTACAGATACTTGCCCACCTATGGCGCGCCCAAAACAATCAAGAAATAGGTTATTCCTGTGATACGCTCAGTCGATTGTTACAACGAGACAGCCAAACCATAGAATCTATCTTAGGGGCTTTAAAAAGCATAGGTTTTGTAGTAAACACAGTAGTAGAGGGGGAAGAGCAATGGGTGCTCGCCTGCAACCCCTCTAGAGAAACAATTGGTCCAGTGGTTGATCTGTTTATTTTAGATAGAAAATCAGTCTGTGATGAACTGAGCCAACCCCTGGTGGAAAAGCTCAATAAAGCATTAGATAATCACAACGATTTTAAGCTTATCACCTTATTTCAACAAACAAATAAGACTACTCAAGCAGTCAGTGAACAAACACCCAATACCTAAATGCCAATCATCAAGGAGAGTGTCATGCTCAAAGTGAGCGAGATTCTAAAAGTCAAAGGGGATATTCTTTATACCGCCTCCCCTGATACCCTGGTTAGCGAAGCCATTGCGGTAATGAGCGAGCAAAATATTGGCTCTCTCGTGATTATGGAACACGGTGAGTTGGTCGGCATGCTCACTTTCCGCGAGGTGATTCGCCACATTCATGAGAAAAAGGAACAGGCTGGGAGCTACACAGTACGCAGTATTATGGATGACGCTCCGGTAAGCGTAACCCCTAATACAGGAGCGGACGAGGTGCAGCGCCTCATGCTAGATAAGCACACCCGTTATATGCCGGTGATGGATGGCCCGGTTTTGCTTGGTGTCATTTCCTTTTATGATATGGCCAAAGCTATTGTCGATGCTCAGCAATTTGAAAACCGCATGCTAAAAGCCTATATCCGCGACTGGCCCGAAGAAAAAATTTCTGGCCATTAAGCGCCTTCATTTTGTGCTTGAAGTTGCTCCCAAGCCTCATCAAGCACAGCAATCTCCTCACGTGCCAGCACCCGGTGATCGGTTAAAAAGCGGCGCCACTGTCGTGCGCCGCGCATTCCATGGGCCCACCCTAATAGCGGCTGCACAAGACGTCTTAACCCTACCCCTTGCTCCAACTGCTCCACACAGTAATCCCGCACCCGTCTAAAGATCTCAGCATCCTCTAAAAGAGGCACATCAGGCCACAATGCTGCGTGCATCTCACTTAGTACCCGTGGCATATGCCAAGCAGCACGTCCTATCATCACCCCGGCAAACTGTTGCCTATGCTCCAGAACCTCAGCTGCAGTTTGGATCCCTCCATTTAGAATAAACTGAGCCTCGGGAAAATCCGCTATCAAACGTGCCGCATCGGCGTAGCGTAGAGGCGGTATCTCTCTGTTTTGCTTGGGAGACAAACCACCTAAAATTGCATTTCGAGCATGCACTACAAATACCCTCACCCCAACCTCATAAAGAGTCCCGACAAAATCACGCACAAATTCGTAGCTATCATCTTCATCAAGCCCAAGGCGATGCTTGACTGTGACGGGAATACTGACAGCGTCTTGCATGGCTTTTAAACACTCAGCTACCAGTTGTGGGCGACGCATTAATATTGCCCCAAAATGTCCCTCTAAAACTCGGGCTGAGGGACAACCGCAATTCAAATTAACCTCATCATACCCCCATTGTTCTGCAATTTTAGCTGCCCGAGCCAAGCGTACTGGATCACTGCACCCCAGTTGTAATGCAACCGGATGTTCAGTCTCATTAAAATCTAATAAACGATTTCTATCTCCGTGCTCTATAGCCGCGGTACTTATCATTTCGGTATATACCCTTGCCCGAGGAGCCAATAAGCGATGAAAGTACCGGCAATGACGGTCTGTAACGTCAATCATTGGGGCCACACAAAGGGCCCAGCGAAGATTATCTTTGGTCATAATAAAACCCTTGAACAGAAACTCATGCAGTGACTAGCCTACTTGGCGCCAATAACCTTATACTGCTATTTTGTGATAAGCAACTGCAAAGTACAGCAAAAATCTCTATACTATGCATTTTTTACCAATAGAAGACCCTATCCACCAGCACTAATTGTTAACACTTATGGCTGTATTTACCCCTGTCAGTAAAGCAGATGCGCAGGCGCTACTCTTGCGCTATGATCTTGGTGAGCTAGTTGCCTTAGAGGGCATCAGCGCGGGCATAGAAAATACTAATTATTTTTTAGATACCACACAAGGCCGCTTTGTCCTCACTCTATTTGAAGTACTCACCCATGAGCAATTGCCTTTTTATATTGAGCTCATGCACCATTTGGCCAGCCAAGGGCTACCAGTCCCTTCCCCCCAACGCCTCAACAATCAACAATTAATCACCACTTTGCATGAGAAACCTTGTGTTATTGTCTCAAGACTACACGGTCAATCCATTACCCAGCCACAGCTTGAGCACTGTGTGCTGAGCGCAAAAGTATTGGCTGAAATACATCTTAAAGGGCAGAGTTTCCACCCTTATCAGCCAAACCTACGCGGTTTGCAATGGTGGCAGCAAACCATCCCTCAAGTCCTGCCCTTTCTTAATCAGGCTCAAAAAAAATTAATAGAACACGCCCTCGCTGAGCAGTTAAACATTAGCCAACAGCCTATCTATCAACAACTACCAAGTGGCCCCGCTCATTGTGATCTCTTTAGAGACAATGTTTTGTTTGCAGGCAGCCCCGATGCCCCCACTATGGGCGGGGTGATAGACTTTTATTTTGCGGGCTGTGATCACTGGCTTTTTGATGTGGCGGTTACAGTAAATGATTGGTGCATTGACCATCAAAGCGGCGAATTTAAAGAGCCCTTACTCAAAGCATGGCTGCGCGCCTATCATGCCAAACGTCCCTTCACAAACGCTGAAAACCAGCTCTGGCCTGTAATGCTGCGCGCTGCTGCACTGCGCTTTTGGGTTTCTAGATTGTATGATTACTATATGCCTCGAGAGGCAGAAACACTTACCCCGCACGATCCACGCCATTTTGAGATGATTCTACATTTACGCAGCACCAAAGACATCCCTTCCTTATACAGCTATTTGGATTAAACACATACTATGCAAGCTTCGATTTTGCCCTTTCAATACGGCTGGTATTGGATACAGGCCGGACTGGAGACGTTTAAAAAGCAGCCCATGGCTTTGATTTTTTGGGCTTTAATCACCAATATGCTGATTACTATCAGTTATGTTATTGCCATCATTGGACAAATCGCTTTGATGGTGCTGACCCCATCTTTAACTTTTATTGTGCTCAATGCCTCACGGCGTATCCTAAAAAATGAAAAAATACAACTTGGAGATTGGCTCATGCCGCTTAAACAGCCGGGAGTTTTCCCGCGCTTGTTAAAACTAGGAGGGGTTTATTTTTTCTTTTTGTTTATTGCAAGCATTATTGCCACCACCCCCTTTCTTCACTCTATTGGTGAGGCCTTATCCGGTAATGGACAGGAGGTAGACGGTGCAACCTTAATGGCTGCTGTTCGCACCCCAGTGATGATTTTTCTCGGATTCTATTTATTTATCTCCATTTTATTTTGGCATGCACCGGCTCTAGTAGGCTGGCACCATATTCCTCTTAAACAAGCTTTGTTTTATTCCATGGTGGCCTGCTGGAGAAATAAACTCCCTATGATGATATACGGCCTTTTCTGGGCTGCTATTTACTACTTATTTAACCTTGTTTCAGTGACTCTAGCGGGCATTATGGGCGCAGAGTTCACCTATTTTTTGATGACCTTTTTTAGTTTGTTAATTTTTGCTATTCTTTACGCTAGTTTTTATCCAATTTACAAAACTGTCTTTAATATACAAGATGGCCTGAAATTGCCTATTAATAAAAAGTAAGATTTTAAAATTACCGTTTACTTACTGCTTGTGATAGCATGAACTCATCCGAGGGCTCATACACCATAATAATAATTTTCTAGTACGCAGGAAGCCTGTTTTAAAGGCTCCCTGCGGCAGACTAAAAGGTACGCCATGCTGATATATCCGACCCATCAGCCCCAAGCACGCAACAGCACGCTAATTATCATAGCCACAGCCATTGGCGTTTTCTTATTTACTCATTTTTTAATACCTAAACAATTCTCTACACACATCCCCTACTACTTGCTATGGCATACCATTTTGCAAGGCCTCGGTATTGTGATGGCGGCGCAAATATTTACTCTAATTCTCAGCACATATAAAAATAAATTACCCACCTCTTTAGCCACATTAGGAATCATTTTCTTAGGTGTTGCTATTTTTGACTTTTCACATGCCTTAATTCAACAAGGCATGCCAAAAATTTTAGACACCGATTACCAAAGCCGTGCGCCATTCTTAATTTTTTTCTCACGACTCCTAAGTGCGTGCAGCATCTTTTTTATTAGCCTATGCCCATGGAACCGAGTATTTGATCCTCGTTTATTTTTACCTGTATTAATACCATTTCTGCTCATTATTGCATTCATTCAATGGGTCATTTTTTTTCACCCAAGCAGTTTACCAAATGTTTATGAGTACTCCATCGCAGGTATCTTGCTTTGCACCCATCTCAATATTGTTCTGCTTGCCCTCTATGCTGCGGCAACCCTAATATTATTTAAGCGGCTTAAAAAAAATCAACGTTTTGCTGTCAAAGGCTTTTATCTGTCTTCCGCATTATTTACATTAGCCCAAGCCTATAACATCAATCCTTGGCAAGATGCTCAGTTAGACCATTTAATTAGTCACCTATATGGCATTACTGCCATCTACTTATTGTATAGAGCTGTATTTAATGAAATTGTTCTACGTCCTTACACCCTATTACGCGACTCTAAACAACGTATGGCAGCAACCTTAAATGCCACTCCCGATATGATTCTGGAGCTTGATGGGCATGGCAATTTACTAGCCATCCATAATCATGATGTCGATAAAAAATTTCTTAATCGAGAGGCCGTTCTAGGAAAAAATATTGATCGACTCCTTACTGCTGAGAACACTCAAATCTGTAGAAATAGCTTAGAACAAGCAAAAAACTTCGGGGTCTCGCGCAATCACATCATAAAAATTGAATCGCCCTATCAAGAAAAGCATTGGTTTGAATTATCTGTTTCCTTTGTAAGCGCTTCAATACAAGATAATGAGCGCTATATTGTCATTGCCCGAGATATTACTCAACGCGTTCAGGAAACTGAAAAACTCGAATTTCTATCACGGGCAGTGGATCAAATTCCCTCTATGATCTTTATTTTAGATAAAGACTTAACCATACAATTTATTAACCACGCCTTTACCATCACGACTGGATATAGCTTTACCGAAATCAAAGGTAAGCCTGCCGCACAGCTGTTTGCCCCGAGCACGGCTGTTGATTTGCAAAAACATATTAAAAAGGAAATTCAGTCTGGAAATATCTGGCAAGGCGAAATTAAGCGCTGCACCAAATTTGGCAAGGAATACACCGTACATTCCTCCTTTTATCCTGTCCTCATTGATAATCAGACAACCTATAGCTATCTGGTTATAGAAAACGACATCAGCGCCAATAAACAAATAGCCGCCCAATTACAAAGGGTATCTAATTTTGACCGATTAACAGGCCTACCTAACTCTGAACGCCTACATGCCCTACTGAACCATGAACTCAAGCATGCGACTCATCTGGCTATTTTATGGATTAACTTAGACCATTTTAAGAATATTAATGACGGCTTAGGTCATCAGGTAGGCGATCTCTTATTAAAAGAAGTCGCTGATAGATTGTCTAATTTGTTGCGCCCCCAAGATGTTTTGGCTCGTCCCAATAGTGATAATTTTGTCATGGTATTACGTGGCGCAGAACACACAATGGCTGCTACTCAGGCTCAAGCAGTACTCGATTCTTTTAATAGCCCTTTAGTTTCTGCGCGCAGAAGCATTGTTTTAAGCGCAACCATTGGTATTGCTATTTATCCTTGGGATAGCCCCGATGGCGCCGCATTACTCTCTCATGCAGAAACTGCCATGCATCGAATGAAAGAAAAATCCAGAGGAGGATATTGCTTTTTCAAATCAGAAATGCGTGAAGAAACCACATATAAACTGGTGATCAGCATGGCACTCAAAGAGGCTTTAAAGAATAATGAACTCCATCTTGTCTATCAGCCTCAAGTCAGCCTCAGCACCGGACAACTTATTGGTGTTGAAGCCTTACTACGCTGGCACTCTCCTATTTGGGGGACTATTCCTCCTTCCGAGTTTATTCCTATTGCCGAAGAATCCGGAGATATTGTGCAAATTGGCCAATGGGTATTGAATCAAGCTTGGCAACAAATGCAACAATGGGAAAAAATAAACCTCCCCGTTCCCTATGTCTCTGTCAATATTTCTGCAACTCAATTTGAACAAGAGGATTTTATAGACACCGTCGTTCAATTAATTGGAACCACTCACCCAATTAATCATAGACTGGTTATTGAACTCACCGAAGCGGTGGCAATGAGCAACCCAACCTATTCCGCTGCAATGATGGAGGAGCTCAAAAAGCATCAAATTAAAATAGCAATTGATGACTTCGGCACAGGTTATTCCTCTCTGGGCTCATTAAAAAGCTTTGCTATTGATACCATTAAAATAGATCGCTCCTTTATCAATGATGTCCATAGCAATAAAGGCGATCAGGCTGTGGTTAATGCCATTATTAATATGGCTCACGACTTAGGCATGACTATTATTGCTGAAGGAGTTGAAAATGAAAAGCAATTGCTCTACCTCCAACAAAAGGGATGTGACGCTGTTCAAGGGTTTTATTTTTCCCCTCCCCTCACCGCTACAGCATTAGAGCAACTACTAACACTCAAATACCCTAACGGCTGCTTTTGTGAACGCCTGCACCCCCCTCTTCCTTCCTAAAAAGGCGTCTCAACCCATCAGGGGCTACGATTAATTGCTCTAATACGGATTGCTGCTGAGGATGGCACTCCAACACCCCATATGCTGCCCAGACCCCCATAAAGCGTCTCGGTTGCAGCCACCCTTGGTGAAGAACACGACCCTTATGGTCTATAAAAACCACGTAAAGCTCTTGAGAAGAAAAAAATTGATGTACGATGCGCGTACGAGGAAAAAAAAGAATTGGCATGGGAGCTTGATACACTTCACAACATGCCTGATGACCCGTTAAAAAACGTTGCGCACCCAAAAATCGACCCAAAAAACTATTTAATACCAATACGCATAATTGCGCTTGACCCACTTTAAAATAAACACATCGATCTTTTTTATTTATAAAAGGACATTGGTAATGAGCCATGAGCACCTACCCTATAGAGTTCATTAATACCCTATAAACTAAAGGAAAAGAAATAATAATAAAGGTAATAGGAAAAATAAAAATTAAAATAGGAAAAACTAATTTGGTAGGCAAAGCCAACGCTTTTTTCTCTGCCGCAGTATATACAACGACTTTGATTTGTCTGGCTTGTTGCCGCAAGACCTGCTGTAGGGGCACCCCCTGCCGATACGCCTGTAACATAGTCATCACAAAAGCATCTACTTCTTCATGATCGCAGTACTGTGAAAAATTTCTCCACGCCTGCTCAACTGGACTGCCCTGCTCAAGCTCCTGTACCAATCGAGTGATATTAGCTTGCAATAACTCACTTTGGGCATAATGACTGGCATTTTTTAACCCTTGTCGCAAGCTCACCCCAGCGCTTAAATTAAGAACTAACAAATCCAAGAAAAAACTAAATGCATCTAAAAACCCTTGCTTTTTTTTAGCTATTTTTTGATTTAAAAAAAGGATAGGCAAAAAAAAGCAAATAGCTCCCCCTACAATAGAACTGCACAACCATATTAAAAAAGAATAACCTTGAAAGAAAACCACTACAAAAGGTATCAGTGCAAATATTATTTGATAACAATAAAACCTAAGCCCTGAAATATTGATTCCTGAAAACTTTATCTTTCTTTCTAAAAAACTTATATAACGCCAACTAATTAAGTTTCTAAAGTAATTGCTAAAATACTTTCTTATAAACTCATAGCAACGTTTCTTATTGATATTAAATAAATTTTTATTTTTTATATTAAAATTATTGGTTTTAAAAAACCATAGAAATAAAACACTGGCAGAAAAAAATATCAAGGAAAAAACCAAATACACACTAATAGCTATCTTATTCATAGGCGTATAGTGACCATTTTTTGAATGACGAGAAAACCCACAATACTCATTACAATACACAAGCTAAAAACTAAATTACCTACCAAGCTGGATTTAAAAGGCTCTACCCAACTCTCATCTAACCAATACAGCACAACCAGTAATATATAAGGAATAGCAGTTAGCACATAAGCCTGCAGCTTGCCCTGCAAAGATAACGCACTGATTTTGTGTTGTAACTCTATACGCAACTGTATATTTTCAGCAATTTCATCCAGCAAAGGAGCCACACTTCCCCCAGAGCGCAAAGATACCTCTAGTGCCAGACTCATCATTTGAATCGCAGCAATAGGAACACGTGTACGCAAATGTGCCAATGCTTCAACTAATGAAACCCCAACCTGCAGCTCGCGCAATAAAAGCCCTAATTCTTTTTTGAGAGGTCCCTTCCACTGCGAAATAATTTCTTGTAAGGCACTCTGTATACTGAGTCCAGACTGTAAGGATGCGCTAAGCAAACGCAAAAAAAAGGGGATTTCTGCAACTATTTTTTGATGCACATAGAAATTAAGTTTCTTTAAAATCGTATACACCAAAAACAATGATAAAAACAATAATAGCCCTGAATAAATAACAGAATTTAAAACCGCATACCCTAATAAAAAAACAATAACCCCTGTACTCAACACCCAGTACTCTATATGATAATCACGCAAAAAATAAAAATTATCGTATAAGAGAGAATAGACTCTGCTTTTAAAGCTACCTCCCAGAAAAAAAAGAAGACCAATGAAAAAAGCAGATAGTGCCAGTCCACTTAAAATGGCCCATATAAAATACCCTCCCATTACTCCCCCCATTTATCATTAAGATGTTTAAGAAAACGACCACTTTGATGGGAATAAAACAATAAACAAACTAATTTTCCATAATAGAAAACACAGGTTCCATTTGAATGACTTCCCCCTCACAGCCTGTAACCGCACTAATTTCTTTTAAGCGTCTATGCCCATTAGCTAAACGCTCTATTTGCACAATATAATCAATACTCATGGCAATATAGTCACGGATTGCCCTAAAGGGCAGCCCCATTGCCGCCATCAATACCAAACTTTCTAAACGGTGTATGGCCTCACGCGGACTATTGGCATGTAACGTAGTTAAGGAGCCCTCATGTCCCGTATTCATTGCACTTAACATATCAAAAGCCTCAGCACCCCTGCATTCACCCACAATAATTCTATCTGGGCGCATTCGTAATGCATTGCGCACCAATTCGCGGATAGGAATGGCCCCAGCCCCTTCAACATTTTCAGAGCGAGCCTCAAGGCGAACCAAATTAGGATGACTCAACTGTAGCTCTGCTGCATCTTCTATAGTGATAATGCGCTCATGCTCAGGAATAGACTGGCACAAAATATTTAATAAGGTAGTTTTACCTGTGCCTGTCCCCCCAGAAATAATCATATTTTTTTTATTCTGCACGCATTGCTGTAAAAACATTGCCCACTGTTCAGAAATGCTGCCATGAGCTACCAAATGCTGCCAATCATGCAACTGGGATTTAAACTTTCTTATGGTTATTATGGGCCCATTAAGGGCTATAGGAGGCAATACAATATGTACGCGCGAACCATCAGCTAAACGCGCATCAACCATTGGCATGCTCTCATCTACACGCCGCCCTAAAGGAGCCACAATACGCTCAATCACATTCCTTATTTGCTCTTGAGTAGAAAAAAACACAGGAACCGGCTCACAAACTCCTTTGCGCTCTACAAAAATGCCATCTAAACCATTGACCATAATTTCAGATACTTCGGCATCTGCTAACAACAGCTCTAAAGGGCCTAACCCACAAATCTCAGCCAATACAAAATCTAATAAAAGCTCTGGCTGCTCAATTTCTTTGTGATGCACAGCCTCTTGCTCTTTGAGTATTTCTTTAGCAGTTTGTAATACCCGTTCTTGCATGCTTGCTTGGCTCAGATTCATGGCCACAAGCTCACGCAAATTAAGCTCCTTGAGTACCTCGTCTCGCAAAGCACTCATTGCCTCATGATGCCGACAATAGTGTTGGTATGCTGTGTGCACAGTTGGGGATCTATTTTGACTGCACTGCTCGTGCCCCCAGTGCTGCTGCGTTAATTTTGGTGGAAAGCTTTCAGAAACAGGCGCTATTGTGTCCCAGTCCTGCTCCTCGGCACACTGCACAAATAATTGATAAGGACCGATAACTATTTTGTCCTCCGCTTGAAGAGGGCCGTAATATTTAATACGCTCATTATTAACTAAAGTACCTTGTATGCTGCCCAAATCCTCGATGAATAATTGCTTGCCCTCTTTATAAAGACGCGCATGTCGCCCTCCTACACGCCAACCACTAAGACGCAAGCAGGCACTCTTATCGCGACCAATATAAATAGGCTGATGAGTAAACCGCTCTTGGCGCTGTTGTCCTAATGTAATAATCCGCACACAAATTTGCACCATTTTTAATCAATTTATCTGCTTAAGAGTACAGAATTAATCCCTTAATTATGGATAGGAAAAGACATCGCCTCTGTCTGCTCCCACTGTGACCCTAACCCTTGATAAGGATCCCAAATGAGCTCATGAGACCAATCTGAAGAGCGAGCAGATAATGGCTGAGGCGTGACATTTAATAAATCCTGATGAGGGAAATAATGCTCACTTAACTGCTCGGCACGAGCATGGCGATATTTTGAAATAGGATGTTCGGCATCAATCAAAATGGGCGTGACAAAAAAAGCTAATTCTGTTTCACTATTAATAAAGCGTTTAGATTTAAATAAGGCGCCAATAATGGGCAGCTCTGATAGCCCAGGCACAGCATCTTGTTGACTGCTGATTTCTCTAGAGATAAAGCCTGCCAATACTAAAGTTTGGCCCGACTGTATATTAAATTCAGTACTGGCTCGACGGCTTTTTAAGGCCGGCCCAGCAGGGGTAGAGACACTGTTATCAATGGTACTGACCTCAATATCTAAAAAGGAACGAACGGCCCCATCCTCTTCTATGTGAGGAGTGATTTTTAAGGAAACCCCATAGGGTTTAAATTGGGTTTGTGGGTTGCCTTGCGCATCTAATGCAGAATAAGGAACTTCGCCCCCAGCTAAAAATTCAGCGGTAGCTCCACTACGGGCCAATAATTGTGGCCGTGCTAATACAACGGCTTGCCCCGTTTGAGTGAGTGCATTTAATTTAGCTCTCATTAGAGCGTTGACACCAAAATATCCCCCAGCATGTTGAGGCATAAAAGGCATAGGCACCACAGTCTCACCCGGCCTATCAATTAATTTTTGTGAGCCTACATCCCAGGCAAATCCTGCTGATAGTCCCCCCTGAGCACTATCAGACCAACGCACGCCTAAATCCATGAACGCGTTTTTGGGCACTTCTACTACTTGCACATCAAGCAAGACCATCGACTCCCAGCCTACCGGATACGTGAAATCCAATATTTGTGGGTATTGCTGCTTGAGCGCTAAGAGCTGCTGACGTTGATGATTGCTTAATTGCTCTCCTTCTACAATAATTTTTCTGCCCACCTGACTAAAACTAATATTAGGAATGCGCTGTAATATAGTTTTTAATTCATGCATGGCGTCAGCACGAGCTGGCACCTCAACCTGCACTTCATATTCAAATCGTTGTCCTGTCGCAGTCCAAATATATAAGCTACTTTGCCCCTCATTTTTAGCAAATACCAACACTTCATCATTATCTGCGGCCATTGCATTAAGTACATGACCATCACCGACAGCCACGCGCGCTACCTCATCAATTTGCAATACCCGCAGCTCACCTACGTTTAAATACCATCGCTGCTTTTGTGCATAAGCTGCTGAGTGGCCTCCCCCTATTAGAACTATAAGCACCCAAAGCGGTATTAACGCACTTAGCCGCAACAGCACCTGTCTTATTTGCCCACTCATCTGATCCCCTTCCCTGTTTTCCTAATACCTCCTCATACCCTCACTGTCCTTATTTGTGCGAACTCAATAGGCATAGTCTTCCGATAACGTGGAATGTTCTTCTATCCATCTATCTGTCCACTCTGCATGCTCATGGCTCATCTGAAAAGGTATTGTTAAATCAAATACTGCAGGCGGAGCCCGATATACTCGCTGCGGACGTAATGCAGTAAGGGTATTTTTACCTTGGCCGTGATTGCCATAAATAATATTGACTGTTCGACTCTGATTTAAATTTTCTATTGGGTTACGCAATCCTAATAGGGTTGCAATATCATTTCGTACTGCTTTAACAGAAGTGTCAGCATCAATAGGATTACGCAGCATCGCAGTGATCTCAGCACTTTGTTTGGCCGCTACTAATTTGGCAGCGTCTTCAGGACTTAAATCTAAAGTTAGAGTAGTAATACTTTTTTGCGTCGTGCCCCTGTCATCTATATTTTGATCGGTAGCCAATACATATACACCCTGCAATAAGGGAGCGGTAATGCGACGACGCTGATAATCAAAAGATACATAAATATCAATTAAATCTCCGGGTCGAACCAAACCGGAAATAGAATTCACTCTATCTACTGTGATACTTAAGGCTCTACGCCCACTTTGAATGCGCCGTGAAAAAGCAGGCTGCGCTACCGGCTCAACATAAAAAGGCATCAACAACTCACCAGCCTGAACTGAATATTTAAGCATTTGGCCAATATAGGGTTGGTAATCTTTGGGCGCTACACTTTGTGCAGAAATATATTCAAGAGGCACCTCACGAATAGCTAAATCATTAGCCTCGAGCACCGCTCCTGCTGTTAAATTTTTATTAAATACAACCCGTTTAACCATTGGAATTTGACCTTGGGCCTCAACCTTTTGTATTTCCTTATCTAAGTACTGTTGCACACTACGAAGCGTTAAGGCAGCAAAAAATAAAGCTAAGAGAAACATAAACCCTACAAGCCACCACTTTCTTTTCTCAATGCCCCACATCGCATGCTCCTATGCACGGTTGACTAAAGAGCAATAAAAAATGCTGTTCCTGCCTCCCTTTTATCCAACTCAGTAAATAGCGCACACCTTCATACTCAAAAGAACATAATTGATTTAATAAACAATGAGCTATCTGCGCAGCAGACAGCCTAAACACATCTTGTAATCGCTGCTTATTAATGCCTACGTCCTGCTCATACCAATGAAATGCATAAAATTCCTCACCGCTTTCTAAATCTGTGAAATGATGCGCGACTGGAAAATCTAATTGCCTAAAAATTGCTTGCTGACTCTCCTGAGTATCAATAAAAGCGCTAAGCTGCACATGCACATGCTCTGTCGATAGGGGACTGGCAACAAGGGAATACACACAGTGCTGTATTTTGAATAGCCATAACGACTGCTGCTCTATACGCATAAATAACGCCCCTTCATTATTAATATCTAATATTTTTAATGCCGCCTCGAGATACTGAGTCTGCAGCTCAGCGTCTAAAACAGCAAACTGTCCTCCATTAACTGCAAATTGCTGCCATCGTGCATCGTGATCATGCGTTTGAAAAAATCGTGTGACTGGCTCTAATACATTCAAGCATGATTCTTGAGCAAAGGAATGGGCGCCATACCATGTGCAGCAAACAATACATAACATCCGTAATAAAACATGATGCATAGGCCCTCCTACGGATGCGGCAATAATTCATTACCTGGACTTAAAGCACGCCATGCCTCCAACCAATGCGCATCATCCACCGATCTCCAAACTCCATCTGTTTTTTGTATATGGGGCAGATACTCCTTAAAACTTTGCAGTGCCTCATCAAGCACCCCACTCCACGTATGCTGGCTGCGATCCAATCTATCCTGCATTTGTGTCAAACTGGAACTGCTGCCCTCATCAGCTAACACAACCAATGTTTTTTCTGCTTTTAAATCGCGCTGAAGCTGTGTGAAAAACGGTTTAAATGCTTTACGCTCCTGTCCGAGCTGGGCATAACTTAAATCTGCCTGTGCCAACCGATTAGCAGATATAGACAAATCTTGAAAGTACTTTTGCCGTCCATCAATGAGAGATAAATAACCCCAACTGCTTTGGCTGCAATGCTTATATGGCAATAGCGTGCCTACGACTTGAACTGCCGCACAACTCAACGACTGTGGTTGTTGACTCTGTACTGTATACATGGCTAATTGAAACGCTCTATATTCTTGATCTAATAGAACCAAATTAAGATGACCAATAAAATAAATGGCACTTAGCATGATAAAACTGTTCAGCATAATCAATGCCCATCCCGCCATAATCCCTCCTTTTGATCGGTACTACTGATATTGAAATAACGCACTTTGCCAAAATGGAAACCACGCTTGCTCATGGCCCATTAACGAGCGTCGCCAACGATGCTGAAAAGGTAGGCTAAAACGACTAATTGCTCCGCTTTGAGCGGTAAAGTTCTCATCACCTAGCTGTATGCGTGCCTGTAGTACAAACGAAAATTGTGAATGCTGTGCATAGGATAAAGAGCGAAATGGCTCTGCCTGCCAATCTACCTTGTCTCTCACTGCGTAGGAATTTGCAAGGGGATTCACCCCCTCGCTCAAGTGCCCCCAACCACTTTGTTGATTAACCCAACGCCAAAAATGAATATCAGCAAAGTTAGCTGGCGCATCTGTGCTATACGGAGCACTTATTGTGGCCCCTTGTTCAGGCTGCCAGGCCCAGCCCATAGCATATTCACGGTAATAACACCCTATCCAACGATTAGAACGCAATGCATGAAAGGACAGACTGTCCTCAACCGACCATCGGCCCTGCGCATCCAAATAAGTTTGTCCCATTCGACGTAATTGATGACGCAAATGAGGACAGCGATCAGATACCGGAAAAGCACTTCGCACTGTGCGTGCACGCTGCTTTAAAAAGGCATAGTGCTGCTGCAAAGAGCGCACCCAATGAATTCCTTGCTCTGGAGAAAATTGAGTCAATAGGTCGTGCCAGTGATCATTTAAAAACTCTATTTGCGACTCCTCCACAGAAGTCAGTGATAAGTTTCTGGCTAAGACTTCCGCGATCACAGCATTGCGTGTGCGCCGCGTTTGCTCCTCAAGAGCGTGTACAAAGTGCTCATAATATGTACCATTAAATTCTTGTTGTTCTGTAAAAACCGCCCGCAAACGTTTTATTAGATCACTTAGGTGAGGAACACGCTGCGTTGCATGATAAGCCTGCCCATAGGAAGATCCAAAAAAGCCTTCTATTAACCAAATGGGCGGATTGCCAATAGTAGCTTGAGCGGCTTGCTTCTGTGCCCAGTGCGCCCAAGCCGCTAAAGTAAGAATATGAGCACTTGCAATCTGATGACCGATATAGGCTCTATTGAGTAAACTGAGAGCATTTAATGTCCTCGATTGCACTACTGCCCCACTATAGGCAGCAGCATCCAGCGCAGTGCGTAACTGATGTGCTTGTCTTAAGTGCTTTCCTACTTGATAAAGGTGCAGGCCAAGTACTAATAATAACGCACTGCCTAATACACCTAAGACCACAGCCATCCCTCTCTGAGCATCCATAATTACTGCCCTGCTTGTGCATTCGCTGTATAGTTTTGCAGGCTTTTTACTTCGGTTTGCTCTATGGCGGTTTGAGCGCTCGCACCAGCCTTTTGCGTCATCTCTGTCCCATCTTCACCAGCCAGCTCTAATGCTATGGCTGCTGTTTGAGACCGTATGACCTGACCAAACAATTGAAATACTCCTATAGCCGCAACTGCAACTAAGGCAACAATAATGACGTACTCCACCATGCCCTGCCCGGTTTGTCCCTTGGCATTGGACTGCGGCTTATTATTTTTGATACTCGGTACTAAGCTCTTAATCAAAGATGGGCAATATGTTTTTGCCATTGCCTGTCTCCCGTTTCGTATTTTATTTAACAACTATTACGTGCTATCGAGATACAGTCTGCGGCATCACAAGCACAGATACAATTAGGGAAAAAAGCCTGCGGCAAAAATATCCTTCGTGACTCCATGAGCCTACACAAAAAAAACACCTCGCGAAACAATAAGCGAGGTGTTGAATATAAAAACTGCTGTTATCGTATATTAGGCAATTCTAAAGCTTAATTGCCCCAAACCTTCGATGGTCCCTAAAACATGATCACCAGGCTGCAGTGCCCCTACTCCGGCAGGGGTTCCAGTCATGAGCAAATCGCCTGCTTTTAACTCGAAATAAGTAGATAATTCAGCAATGCATTCTGCTACAGACCAAATCATCTGAGATAAATCGCCTTGCTGCCTGCGGTTGCCATTAACGTCTAGGTACATCAACCCTTTGGTAAGCAATCCTGTTTGGGAACGCGGATAGAGTAACCCAATGGGAGCAGCCTGATCAAAGCCCTTTGCCACATCCCATGGACGCCCCTTTTCTTTGGCCGCTGCCTGTAAATCACGCCGCGTCAGATCCACCCCTACGGCATACCCCCAAATAGTTTCGGTAGCCTGCTCTACGCTGAGATGACTGCCGCCGCTGCCCAATGCCACAACAAGCTCTAACTCATGATGCAAGTCCTGAGTTCTAGAAGGGTATTGAATAATACCCTCACGATTTTCTAGTATTTGTACTAGAGAATTAGCGGGCTTAGCAAAAAAGAAGGGGGCCTCTCGTCCACTATGCCCCATTTCTTTGGCATGCTCTACATAATTACGACCAACGCAATACACACGACGCACTGGAAAAAGCGCCTCGGATTGGGCAACCACTAAAGCGGTGTGCGGTTCAGGCTGAAAAACCCACTGTGTCATAGCCTTATCCTTTTTGATAGCGCTCAATGCTTTTGAGAATTTCTTGTTGTGCAGTCGCAGCATCCTGCCATTGCTGTACTTTTACCCATTTTCCTGGTTCTAAATCTTTGTAGCGCTCAAAAAAGTGCTTGATGCGATCGAGCTCTTCTTGGGGTAAATCCTGAGGAGAGTTAAGATGACGATAAGGAGGGTATAGCTTGGTAACGGGTACAGCCAATACTTTTGCATCGACCCCGCTTTCATCTTCCATCTCTAAGACTCCTAAGGCGCGACACTTGATTACCGCCCCTACCGCTACAGGGAAAGGAGTCAGCACTAACACATCTACCGGATCACCATCCTCTGCCAATGTTTGCGGCACATAACCATAGTTGCATGGATAATGCATGGCAGCCAACATGAAACGGTCAACATGAACCGTCCCTGTTTCCTCATCTACCTCATACTTCACTGGATCAGAGTTCATAGGAATTTCAATAATAACGTTGAACTCCTCTGGTGCATTTTTACCCGGTGTTACTTTTGTAAGACTCATAACTCTGCCTTTTTTCAACGATGTTTAATATTGGAATAGCCTTATTTTCCCTTGGGTGCATCCTTATCATCTAAGGGCGCACCAATACCAGGAATGGGGGCCGTATCAAAATACTGATGGGGATCATTGTCATCCTGAGCCGCCTGATAATCTGCAAATCGAGTACTTTCCTCGGGTTGAGTGCTCTGTGCGGAAGGCTGAGACTCAGTATCGACCTCACCTTCATAAGCCGCACTAGCAGCAATCGGAGCCTCAGGCTGTATTGGCTGTGACGCAGCATCGATAGGATTGCTTGGGGCGACAGCAGCAAAAGCTGCCGCACCATAGCGAGGATCAGCTTCTGTATCAGCGGCCGGTAATACCATTCGGGGATATATAGCGGGCATACTCCCTGCTACCTCTGCTGAACTTTTCCAATGCTGTATGGCTTCTTGGGTACGACCAATAGCATTATATAAACTACCTAATAAGGCATGAATCCGCATATCATCACGAATAGCCATGCTGCGCTTTAGATAATGCTCTGATTGTCCCCAAAGCTGTCCTTTGAAACAAAGCTGACCTAATAATGCTAATAAATCAGGATTATCAGGATCTTTTTTCAACCATTCCTCTGCTTTACTCAGACGGCGTGCATAATGCTCTGCAGAAACCTTGCCATATTCATTTAGGAGCACAGGGTGCAAATGAACAGTCAAGGCAGCCTCAAGCACCCGCCCCGCTTCATTCGGGTTGTCTAACCATAACCACTTTTGTGCTGCTGCCACCGCTATATCAGGACGTACACGCTCATCACCTCGTAAATCGGACCACAGGTTTTTAAACTCTTGTTCATTTGCCTGCTGAATCAGGTGCACCACGGCAATATCTAGATAACGCATCGCCTCGTCTTGGCTGATAGCGCTTCTACGCAATAAAATCCTCGTTAAATCATAGACTTGCTGATAATTGTGCAACATATACTGTGCACGCAATAGCAGCCGAGTTGCATGAAAATGGCGAGTAGTTGCATCTTGAATGGGCTGCAACAGCTCTACTGCCTGCTCTGGCTCATTATTCCTGATATAGAGCTCCGCGGCAGCAGTTGCATAGGCTACTTTGAAGCGATTATCGTGACCAGTTAATGCCTTGGCTTTAGCAAGATAATCATTGCGACCATGAATATTATTTTGCTGCTGTAGCACGCGTGCAGCAGTTAAGGCTGCAATGAGACGAGTTTCTTTAGCTTTGCTCTTATGATGCAGTTTAGTGAGCTCTTTTTCTGCCAAGCCTAACCGACCATCTAATAAGGCAAGCCAGCCTCGTTGCAACAATTGCTGATCGCGTTGCTGCGCACGGTGCCGACGCCATATTCTATACCGCTCAGGACTGCCACTGATCCAACCTAAAAACCGCAGTACAACATAAACCAACAAACATAGGGCAAAAATTGCTAATACCGCAAAGGTAATAGAAAAACTTATTTGCCATGGGGGAATGTTGATAATTACATTTCCGCTATGATCGTGTAATACAAGCGCTAAAGCGACCGCAGCAACAAAGAGTATGAGAGTCCAAATCCAGGCACGCATGGTTTATTTCCTTTAACTCTAATTTTGCTCGTGGGAGGGTTCCGCTGGCTCTTCTTGCTGTGCCCCGGACTCTTGATGGGTGTTGGAGGCCCCTTCCTCCTCTACAGCCGGTGCTTGTTGCTGCTTTGCCTCTAATTCGACCTTATCTGCTGGCAGAGGGGCGGCGTCATCAGAAACTGCTGTGGGCTCATCATGAGCCTGCTCTTGAGCAAACATTGCCTCTATAGCATCATGATCATGCTGCTCAATGGCTATTGCTTGTTGAGCGGCCTTTTGGCGTAAACTCTCTACTGCAGCCAAGGTATTGTCTAAGGCAGGCAGCTCAGGTTGTACATCGATTTTCTTGAGCTCACGTATCAGTCCCAAAGCACGTTGGGTTTTAGTATTGCTGAGATCAAAGCGTTTTTCTACCAATTGTAATAACGTATCTAACTCCATTTGCCAGATCTCATTTTGCCGGGTTAATAAAGCCAATTGAGCCATGCTTACCCGCAAACGTATATGCTCGCGCAGCCCTTGCACCTGTTCAGGAGTCATCAATAGCACCGTCGCATCATCCACACGACGCACGGTGACCAGTTCGGCCAGCTCAGCTTTCATGGTTTTCCATGCACGCTGCGCCCAATTTTGAGCCACATCTAGGCCTTCTTCCCACCATTCTTGATTCTCTATAGAGGAAGCGGCAGGCTGTAGACCCAGCGCAGTCTCTTTTTCTGGCTGCAATATTTCTAATTGATAGTCTTGAGGAGCCAATAATGGCGCTTCGGTCAACCAAATTAACAGCGTTTCTAGTTGTTTGATAGTCTCTGCTGTGTCTACTTTATTAACGGCCCGCAAACGATCTAAGTCCCCATTGATGGCTTGTAATAATATTGCTAGACTTTGTCGCCCAGAGCGCACCAGACGTGCTTGAGCTGTTTCTAGGGGAATAATTGCATTGCGTACATTACCCACTAAAAGCTGCTGCTGGGCCAAGTCAATAAAGTGAGCAACATCGTTCAGCAACATCAGCTCTGAGCCTGAATCAGTAACCGTTTGCAAAGCCTGCGATAAATCATGCACCTGCTCTTCTAGTAAAGCAATTTTTTCATTGGCTTGTTTTAATTGTTTGAGGCTTTGCTCTACACTTTGTCCTAATGTGTGTAGTTTTTGACTGCTTTGCTCACTGCTGCTTAGTTGAGTCTGCAGTCGTTGCTCAAATTGGTTTTTGAACTCTTTTTGTGTGGTTTGCATGTACCAAAGCGCTGCGCCAAGCACAATCAGTACCAGCAGCACGACTAGATAAATTGGTGTCATGCTACGGGTTGAGCTGCGCCTGCTTGTGCCCGCACTCGGTGCAGAAGCAGTATACTCTGCTTTGGCCGTGCTAGAGGGCGTTGCCTGAGAATCGGCCGTTGCCTGTTCTACTTCTGTCTGCTCTGGTTTATCAGTTTTTTTTTCGCTCATAACATTAGGCCCATCTAAATTATCTGAGGACTCAGTGCTGCTTGTTGGAGGGCAGCTACCATCGATTCATGAGTGGGTATACATCTTTTTACCACCACTGGAAGTGTGAATCCAGCCTCACGCCATAAAGATTGTACTCGTTTTTCAATGCGCTCATGAATCACTACAAAAATTGAATGTTGGCATACCGAGAGACAACCCAAACGATTTAAGTTATGGAAAATTGCTGTCGCACTCTCACTACTGGTCACCAAAAATACCAAGCCTCGCTCATGCGCTTGTTGTATCAAGGTTGTTGCTATCTGTGTGTCCCATACTGTAGGGCGTCGCTCATATACGGCACATATATCAACACTCAATCCCTGAGCGTGTAGGCGCTCACGTAGCCAATCGCGCCCTGTTTGTCCACGAACAATTAAAACCCGTCGCAAAGTGGCTAACTCTGGACTCACAACACTCCATAGGGACTCTGAGTCATGATTACGTGCTGTGGCAGGAGGATGGCGCCATTGTAGGCTATGTGCCCCGTCTTCATAGCGCTCTATTTCCGCTTGTGCCACTTGTCGGGTGCTGACCCCTACGGTGCCAATCTTGGTGTCAATGGGCCATGTTCGTGTTCTATCTCGGTAAAAAGGCCGTAAATAACATTGCGCAGCCTGCCCACTCACAAAAACTACTAAATCATAGTGTTCTGGTAAATAATGATTCGGTAGCTCAGTAATAAGCGCCACCACCTCTAGGGCAGGCTGACTTAAGGTGGCTACAGATGCCGCTTGCAGCGCTTGCTGCAACGGCTGGTTACGTTGCTCTGGCCGCGTCAACACAACAGTACGTGCAGCCTGAATGTTATTCATTCCCTTGTTGACCAAGACGGCGCAGAATCTCATCCGCACCTTGTGCGATTAGTGCCTCTGCCACGCGCTCTCCCATTTCTCGGGCTGTCTGTAAAGGGCCCATTTCCTCGGCTCGATACACGACAGAACCATCGGGCTCCGCAACTAGCGCACGAACCCTTAGTTGCCCCTCCTTATCGGACACCCTCTCAGCATACGCAGCCATGGGAATCTGGCAAGACCCCCCTAATACACGCGATACACTGCGTTCGGCCTCAGCGCAGGCAGTGCTCTCTGGGCAAACCAAGGGCTCTAAAATAGGAATAAGGTCCAAACGTTCACTGCTGATTTCTATTCCTAAAGCCCCCTGTCCCGCCGAGGGCAAAGACTCATCCGTAGTTAACAATGTACGTATTCTGTCTTGCAAGCCTAGTCTTTGCAAACCAGCAGCTGCCAAAATGATGGCATCAAACTCTTCTGCATCTAATTTAGCTAGCCGAGTGTCTAAATTGCCACGCAAAGGCTGAACCTTTAAGTGGGGAAAGCGCGCTCTAATCTGGGACTCGCGGCGCAGGCTTGATGTACCCACTACCGCCCCTGCGGGCATTTCTGTAAGAGAGGCGTATCTATTCGATACAAAGGCATCCTGAGCATTCCCTCGAGGAAGTATGGCCGCTAAGCGAAACTCTGCTGGCAATTCGTAGGGAACATCTTTTAATGAGTGCACAGCAATATGGGCACGGCCATCTAATAAAGCATGCTCTAATTCTTTAATAAAAAGCCCCTTGCCGCCAATCTTCGCCAAACTTCGATCTAAGATTTCATCTCCGCGCGTGCTCAGACTCAGCAGCTCAATAGTCATATCTGGATAGAGCTTCTGCAGCTTGTCTTTGACATGCTCAGCTTGCCATAAGGCCAAACGACTTGCCCGAGTTGCGATTACTAATTTATCCAAAGACACTGGGTAAGGTACTCCAATAATTTTTTAAAGGGTGTTGGCTAAATAACGTGCTATTGCCGCTCCAACCAAACCTAAAATAGCCAAGATACTGAGCCCTTGTAATAGAGATAAACGAGACTCATAGGCTTTTTTCTCGGATTTTTTTGTACTCATGACTTTAGAACCTTTGTTTTATTTTCCCGTCGCTTAGCTAAATAGCGACCTACAATCATTACTATTAGGGCACAAAGCACCTCAGCAAACAGCTGGGTAGAGCGTGCCACAAGGCCAAATTGCTTGGTGATGAACTCATCTGTAACCAGCATCCCTCCAGCAATCCAACCTAATAATCCCGCCCCCAATAAGACTACTATTGGGAATCGGTCGAGTATCCTTAGTATAACGGTACTGCCCCAAATAATAATAGGAACACTGAGCAAAAGGCCAAAAACAACATAAAACAATTGATAATCTGTGCCATGAGCCACCCCGGCAATTGCGAGCACATTATCGAGACTCATCACAAAATCGGCGATTATGATTGTTTTAATAGCACCTAATAAGGTTGCCTCGGCCTTTAAGCTATTTTCTCCTCCTTCACCAGGCAGCAGCAAAGAAATACCTATCCAAATAAGTAAAGCGGCGCCAACGATCTTAAGAAAGGGCGTGGCTAATAAACTTAGCGCAAAGAAAATTAATACAACACGCAAGCCTATAGCAGCAAAAGTGCCCCAAAAGATTCCAGCTCGGCGCCGCTTTGGATCCAGATTTCTGCATGCCAGAGCAATGACTAAGGCATTATCCCCACCCAATAAAATATCAATGAGGATGATTTGGAATAAAACACCCCAATGCAATTCACCAAAAAACTCTAGCATACAGTTTGCCTTAATTAGGGGTTAGAGCACTGACTTGAGCAGCTTACCCATTTCAGAGGGGTTCATGGTGGTGCGAATGCCGCACTCTTCGAGCACCTCTAGCTTGGCCTGAGCAGTATCATCGCCCCCAGAGATCAATGCCCCTGCATGCCCCATGCGCTTGCCTGCAGGCGCCGTTACACCGGCAATAAACCCTACGACAGGCTTGGTCATATTCTCTTTTGCCCAACGCGCAGCATTCACTTCGTCAGGCCCCCCAATCTCACCAATCATGACAACTGCATCAGTATTAGGGTCCTCATTAAACATTTTGAGCACATCAATATGCTTCAGACCATTGATTGGGTCTCCCCCAATACCCACTGCTGTTGATTGCCCTAACCCTAACTCGGTAAGCTGTGCCACAGCCTCGTATGTCAAGGTCCCAGAACGGCTGACTACACCAATGCGCCCTTTTTTATGAATATGACCAGGCATAATACCAATTTTAATCTCGCCTGGAGTAATTACACCGGGGCAATTCGGGCCAAGCAATAGGGTCTTTTTATTTTCTGCACGCATTCTGTTACGCAACTCAAGCATATCTCGTACAGGAATGCCCTCAGTGATACAAATCACTAAATCCAGGTCAGCGTCTACCGCCTCCCAAATGGCATCAGCGGCACCAGCGGGAGGCACATAGATAACTGAAACGGTAGCTCCTGTCTGCTCCTTGGCCTCTTTGACGGTGCCATAGATGGGAATACCTTCAAAATCTTGGCCGGCCCGGCGAGGGTTTACCCCTGCCACAAAAGCCTCCATCCCATTGCCATACTCACGGCACATGCGTGTATGAAATTGTCCGGTATTGCCAGTAATCCCCTGGGTAATAACTTTAGTGTCTTTATTTACAAGAATTGACATGTGAATTCCTTATCGAATGCTTATGGGTAGCTTGAATACGGGAACAGGTGCTACGCGCCCTTTGCGGCCTCGACAATTTTGGTTGCCGCTTCAGCCATGGTATCTGCACTAATAATTGGCAGACCAGATTCAGCCAGCATCTGTTTGCCCTGCTCTTCGTTGGTACCCTTCATCCGTACCACTAAAGGCACATTGAGATTGACTGCTTTACTTGCTGCAATCACCCCTTCTGCAATCACATCACAACGCATAATGCCGCCGAAAATATTAACTAAAATGGCTTTTACATTTTCGTTGCGCAACATAATTTTGAAGGCTTCGGTAACTTTTTCAGCACTGGCCCCCCCGCCAACATCTAAAAAGTTAGCTGGCTCACCGCCAAATAGTTTGATCGTATCCATGGTAGCCATAGCTAGTCCCGCGCCATTCACTAAGCAACCAATATTTCCATCGAGCTGAATATAGGCAAGATCATGCTTACTGGCTTCTACTTCGGCAGGATCCTCTTCATCAAGATCACGGAAACTAACTATTTCCTCTTGACGGTATAAAGCATTACTATCAAAGTTAAACTTGGCATCTAGAGCGATGACCTCCCCACTGCCTGTTAGTACAAGCGGGTTAATCTCTGCTAAAGAGGCATCGTAATCCCAATACACCTGATACAACTTTTGTAACATGTCTGCTGCTTGCTCTTGGGATGCCTCAGGAATACCAATACCTTGGGCCAGACCGAGCGCCTCTTCTTTGGTCAACCCCTGTGCAGGGTCAACAAAGACCTTTAGAATTGCATCGGGATTCTCCTCTGCCACTTCCTCGATTTCTACCCCTCCTTCGGCTGAGGCCATGACGCATACACGCTGAGTTTCACGGTCAGTCACAATACCAACGTAAAACTCTTTCTGAATATCCGCCCCCTCCTCGATGAGCAAACGTCTGACTTTTTGTCCCTCGGGACCCGTTTGATGAGTGACCAATTGCATCCCTAAAATTTCATCCGCAAATTGACGCACCTCATCGATGGATTTGGCAACTTTGACACCGCCTCCCTTGCCTCGGCCCCCAGCATGAATTTGAGCCTTTACGACCCATACTGGTCCTCCTAGCTCCTGCGCCGCTTCGACAGCCTCGTCAACGCTAAAAACAGGAATGCCGCGGGGTACATTCACACCGTGCTTTCTTAACAGTGCCTTGCCTTGATATTCGTGAATATTCATTGGTTACCTGTCTGATTAATTCAAAAACGAAAATACTGCCTACTGGTTTTATTTAGATTGAGTAGGCGCCTTGTACCACTCTGCATAATACTCTTTCACCACCTGACCATCTGAGCGCAACGCATGACACCCATCAACGGCAAAAGGCTTACGCTCTTTGCCATTGCGTTGTCGACGTTGATTTGCCATGCGGGTTCCCATCCCTTGCACAGCGAGAGTGGGAAGCACCTGACAAAGCTCGGTCATATGCGTGCATCCATCGGTACGCCCAAAACGGTCCCGTACAGCATGCCGAAAACCACGCAATAAATTTAAACCGATTAGATCACGATAATCTTCAGCAATCGCCGCACAGGAAGCGCCATAAGGAGCTGCAGTGTACTGCACATGGGCGTCCACAATAGTGAAAGTCTCATCAACCGTGACACAAACTTGCATGTGATGCACCGGATCACCCGCATGGTGAGTGCTGCCATCACGGCGCTCAAAATCGTAGTGCTTGGTATCAATGAGTGTGGCTTCTAAATCCCATAACCCGTCCTCACGCTCAAAAACCTGCGAAGTAATTGAACGCGTATGTAAAGGCGTACGAGAAACAGAGGACTCTGTAGGTGAAGACATAAAAAAACCTACTAATTTTGACACAATCAAAGCGCTTACTATACCACTTTCCACGCTAAACTGCGCACTTCTGCGGTCAAGCTAAAAGAATTTTAAATCTGCAGCGGCTCATGTGCTACTTAGCACTTTGCGAATAGTATCGCTACTAAAACCACGCTGCCCTAAAAATCGATACTGCCGAGCATATTCACGTTGATCGTGAGCAGCCTGGTTGAACTTACGCGCCCAAACTCGATAAGCACGCTCATACTCTGATTCCTGCAAAGGCGCTAAAACCTCATTAATGATGTGCTCATCAACTTGTTGTTGAACTAATTCATAGCGCAACCGCTGTACGCCAAATCGCTCATGTCGCGAGCGCACATATGTTTCCGCAAAACGACGATCACATTGCAAGCCTTTTTCTTGTAAGCGATGAAGCACATGCGCGATTTCCTCTTGATTATCTGTATAACGAAGTAATTTTCGTGCCAAATCAAAACGCGAATGCTCCCGCCGCGCCAATAAAGCAACTGCTCGTGACAAGAGACTATTAGCAGTACTCATAAGCCTGTGCCCCTCTGTGTGCTCGTACAAAAAACCGGGACCATGGTCCCGGTTTGATTAATCTTCTTTGTCCTCTTTGTCTGCCTCAGTAGCTATTTCTGTGGCTTCAACCGGCGGCAAAGTAGCCACCCCAAAATGCTCACGAACTTTGTTTTCAATTTCACGTGCTAAAGCTGGATGCTCAATCAGAAATTCACGAGCATTATCCTTGCCCTGTCCCAGACGCTGATCACCATAACTGTACCAAGCGCCAGAACGGGTTACAATGCCAGCCTGTACACCTAAATCAATGATTTCCCCCTCTCGGGAAATACCCGTGCCGTACATAATATCAAACTCGGCCTGCTTAAAAGGCGGGGCTACCTTGTTTTTTACTACCTTGACTCGGGTCTCATTTCCGACCACCTCATCGCCACGCTTAATTGCACCAATACGACGTATATCTAGGCGCACAGAAGAGTAAAACTTAAGTGCATTACCCCCCGTTGTGGTCTCTGGATTACCAAACATTACACCAATCTTCATGCGGATCTGATTAATAAAGATCACCATGCAATTGGCTCGCTTGATGGTAGCAGTTAGTTTACGCAATGCTTGACTCATTAAACGCGCTTGCAAACCGGGCAAAGAGTCTCCCATATCCCCTTCAATTTCTGCTTTGGGCGTTAAGGCTGCTACCGAATCGACTACTACCAAATCAACAGACCCCGAGCGCACCAAAGCCTCAGTAATTTCAAGGGCCTGCTCCCCTGTGTCAGGCTGGGAAATTAATAAGTCATTCAGATTTACTCCCAACTTGGCAGCGTATTGCACGTCAAGGGCATGCTCTGCGTCAACAAAGGCACATGTCCCCCCTAGCTTTTGCATTTCAGCGAGCACCTCTAGTGACAAGGTGGTTTTACCTGATGACTCAGGACCGTATACCTCAATGACACGGCCGCGTGGCAACCCCCCTACACCTAAGGCAATATCTAAGCCCAAGGACCCAGTAGAACACACCTGAATATCATGTTCGACCTGATTGTCACCGTAACGCATGACAGAGCCCTTGCCAAATTGTTTTTCAATTTGGCTTAAAGCTGCTGCCAAGGCCTTTTCACGCTCTGCGGTATTGGCTCTGTTTCTATTGTCGTTCATGTAATCCTCTAACGTTATTAGTGCGTGCACTGCACATGGAATCGGCCCATAGACGCAGCACTCAAAAGCATAAAAGCTATTATACTGTATAAAAACACAGTTTGTGAATCATCCGCCGTATCAACTTAACAAATCCTATGCTTTGCTGCTTGATTTAGGGCCACTCAACTGTGCTCCCGATGGCTTTGTATTGTAGCGTATTCTAATTAGGTCACTATGCTACTAAGACATAATTTAGATAGGAGCTTTTAGCCCCAATCAGCGCACATGCTACATAATTGCGCTTTAATTAGGTAAAAGGCGTACAATCAATTGTTTTTATTCTTCACCGGATCTTGATTTTATGTGGTTTAAAAACCTTCGTTTTTTTCGATTACAGCCCGAATGGAGCCTGTCTACTGAACAAGTGCTACAAGCGCTCAATCAGCAGCGTTTCCACTCACTAGGCAGCCAAGACAAAAACACTATAGGCTGGGTAGCTCCTGCTGAGGACTGTGATTTGGCATTATCTGTTGAACGCCAATTACTGCTTTGTGCACAAACTGAAAAAAAACTTCTTCCTGCGTCTGTCATTAATCAATTTGCTCGTGAACGGGCCGCTGAAATAGAAGCTGAACAAGGTTACCGCCCAGGTCGCAAACAAATGCAGGAAATAAAAGAAGATGTTACAGCCATCTTATTGCCACGGGCCTTTTCAGTGCAAAGACGCACCCATGTCTGGATAGATCCCATTCACCATTGGCTGGTCATTGATGCCGCAGCGCAAAGCACTGTTGATGAGGTGCTAGCTTTATTGGGCGAGACTTTTAGCCCTTTTCCTGCCTTACCGGTTCATACAGAGCGCTCTCCAAGTGCGCAAATGACCCAATGGCTCCTCACCGCCTCTGATTTAGGCCCCTTTCAGATTGAACAAGATGCTGAGTTGCGCGCCAAACAAGACCAACGAGCAGCTATACGCTATGTTCGTCATGAGCTAGATAAAGAGCTCATCCAAGAGCAAATCAACCAGGGAATGTACTGTAGTCGGTTAGGGTTGAGTTGGGCTGAGCGCATCGAGTTTGTGTTATATGAAAACCTTGAGCTACGCCGGGTAGCGCCTTTAGATATTCTCATTGACGAACAGTCTCAAACTGAATATGCTCCCGAAGAAGAACTAAGCGCAACCTTTTTGCTCATGTGCCATGAATATCAAGCCTTGCTGAATGACCTTCTGAACGCCTTGGGGGGAGAAAAAAACGCCCGTCCTTAGCTAGCGCCTAGCGCTCATAGGTACACAAGCCGTCAACATCAGTTAAAGTTAGTTGACGGCCCTGAACCTGTATAAATCCTCTCTTAGATAGATCATGCAAAATACGTGAAAAATGCTCGGGAGTTAGATTAAGGAATTGAGCAATTGTTGCTTTAGGTTGCTTTAACTCACAAGATGCTCCGTTTCTCAGCGGCAAATGACTTAACAAGTACATCAATACTCGCTGTGTGCCAGACATGAAATTTTGTGGTGCGGCAGCTAAATCCCCTGTTAAAGCAAATAAGCGTTTTGACAAAACCCCGAGCACTCGCTCTAAAGCATGCTCATGACGGGCGATGACCTCAACAAAAGCTACAAAAGGCACTACAGCTAAATCGCAATCTGTCACCGTGTAGGCATCCAAAGGATAATTGTTTTGCATGAGCATATAAATCTCGCCAAAGCTAGCAGGCCCTTTTAACTCACAGACAATGCGTTCAGTCCCTGTTTGAGTTCTCAGCCCTAAACTGACTTGACCTGCAGCTAGCAAATAAAAATGCGTGGCCGGCTGCCCCTGACTAAACAACGGAGTCCCCTTTTTTACCGAGCGCAACGAGCATTTATCTGCAAGTTCAGTATAGGCCTCTTGGGGCCACTCTGCGCACAGCACATTATTTTTTAATAGAGAAACCACTTGCTCATACATCAGCATTCCTCCCAAGGCGCCTCAAATAATACGAGAATAGGTTGCTTGAGTACGCTGCTCTAAATATCGATCAAAAATCATGCTAATTGCCCGCACAAAAAGTCGCCCTTTAAGCGTTACTTGGATTTGCTGTGCATTCATATCGACAAAGCCTTTATCAATAAAAGGCAGTAACTCTTTAAGCTCTGAGGCAAAATACTCCTGAAAATTAATTTGATAGTGCTGCTCATAAACAGAAAAAACCACGGGCATACTGCACATTAAACGCATAATAATATCGGCACGTAGGACATCATCCTGATCCATGACAATGCCTCGTTGGGTGGGCAGTACTCCCTGATCAATACTGTGATAATAGCTTTTTAAAGAGCGATTATTTTGAGCATGCGTATTTTGCACCTTGCCTATAGAGGAAACTCCTAGCCCAATCAAATCATGATCCGCACGTGTAGTGTAGCCTTGAAAATTGCGTTGTAAACTTCCATCTAGTTGTGCCTGATTCAGTTCATCTGTGGGCAAAGCAAAATGGTCCAGGCCAATATACACATAGCCTGCCTCAACTAAGGCACGGGCTGCCAATAAGAACAGATCAAGACGCTCATGTGGGCTAGGCAAATCTTCGGCCTTAATTAATCGCTGTGCCTTAAAGCGCTGCGGTAAATGCGCGTAGTTATATAGCGCAATACGCTCTGGTCGCAACTGCAGCAATAATTGCACCGTTTCCTGAAAACTGTCTACATTTTGCTTGGGCAACCCATAAATGAGGTCGGTATTAATAGAATCAAACCCAGCAGCGCGCGCTGCATAAACCACCTGCTCCACCTGTTGATAGGGCTGTATGCGATTAACCGCCTCTTGCACGCTAGGATTAAAATCTTGAACACCAAAACTACAGCGATTAAACCCATACTCAGCTAAATTTGATAACGTATCTGTACTGACTGTACGGGGGTCTATTTCTATACTGAGCTCAGCATCGGGCAAAAATTGAAAGCGCTGCTGCAGCCCGGTCATCAACGCTTTTTGTTCCTCGGCGTTTAAAAATGTGGGGGTGCCCCCACCAAAATGTAATTGCCCTAAATGTGTGCTCTCGCCTAAAAAAGGCAACACCATATCTGCCTCTCTGAGCACATACTGAACATACTCTGAAGAACGAGAATGGTCTTGGGTTATGATTTTATTGCATGCACAAAAATAACAAAGTGAAGCACAAAAAGGCAGGTGTACGTATAATGACAACGGGCTTGCTTGAGTGCCCAACTGAGCCCGTCGCTGTAAAGCATCTATATAGTGCTCAACGGCAAACGGCTCTTGAAATCTATCCGCTGTTGGATAGGAGGTATAGCGCGGCCCAGAGCGATCAAAACGCTCTATTAATGGGCGAGAAAAGCTTAGCTCGTGTAGTGACTGCTGTGTATTGTCCTCGGTCTCGATGGGCTGCATAATAGTCGATTTACCTTACTGTTTGGTAATTAAAAAAAGCATAAAATTAAGCTATTTTAACAATTATGAAATCCCCAAGAAAAACTGTCGTTGATTTCTATCAATTAAGCGCCTTTTTTAGCTAAAAAAGGAAAATGCCTATTTAGGTATATTAGAAATCAATTTATTTATCGTATTATTGATAGTCACCCCAAAATAACGGTTATCTGGTTCAATGTACTTGGTTTTGATTCTTGTCTTACCATTTGTTGGCAGTCTGATTTCAGCGGTGTTGCCCGCATCACAACGCGTTTTACAAACCAGCGTGGCCGTCATTGTGGCGCTCCTGTGCTCCTTCCTTAATTTAAGTTATTTTTCATCTTTTATGGCTGGCGAAATAACCGTAGCCAGCGCTCAATGGATTCCACATCATGACTTAAACTTTGCATTACGTTTAGATGGGTTTTCTTGGTTATTTAGCATGATTATTAGCGTAATGGGCGCTTTTATCGCTCTATACGCTCACTATTATCTTTCCCCTCAAGATCCCGTACGACGTTTTTATGTCTTCCTGCAAGTGTTTATGGGATCCATGCTGGGGGTTGTGTTATCAGGCAACTTAATACAACTGGTTATTTTTTGGGAGCTCACAAGCCTGTCCTCCTTTATGCTCATTGCCTATTGGTACCATCGACGTGATGCCCGTCGCGGTGCGCGTATGTCGCTGGTCATTACCGGCGGAGGGGGGTTAGCGCTTTTGGCAGCTGTATTGATGATGGGCCAAATTGTGGGCTCCTTTGATTTACAAACGGTATTAGATTCTGGTGACACCATTCGCAATCATCCTTGGTACACCATACTCATTGTTTTATTTGCCTTAGGCACCCTCACCAAAAGCGCACAGTTCCCTTTTCATATTTGGTTGCCTCGCGCTATGGCTGCTCCTACCCCTGTATCGGCTTATTTGCACTCGGCAACTATGGTCAAAGCCGGTGTGTTTCTCATGGCTCGTTTTTGGCCTGTTTTAGCCGGTACCACTGAATGGTTATGGATTTTTGGTACAGCTGGTTTAATCACCCTGACTCTTGGAGCCTACGTCGCAACCTTTCAGCGTGACATGAAAGGTGTACTGGCTTACTCCACCGTTAGCCATCTCGGACTTATTACTTTATTGCTCGGACTCAATACCCCACTGGCTCTGGTAGCGGGCGTATTTCATATTATTAATCACGCAACCTTTAAGGCATCATTATTTATGGCCGCGGGTGTGGTTGATCATGAAACGGGAACACGCAATTTAAATCGACTATCTGGCTTGCGTCACGTCATGCCCATCACAGCTACTTTGGCCACTATTGCTGCGGCATCGATGGCTGGCGTGCCATTGCTCAATGGTTTTATTTCCAAAGAAATGTTTTTTGAGCAAACCATCGCTGCTACAGTAGGGCGCTGGGACCATTGGCTCTTGCCAACGCTTGCGGTATTGGCCAGCGCTTTTAGTGTCGCCTATTCACTCAGACTGATCATGCAGGTCTTTTTCGGGCCTCTTAAACCCTATGAGCTGCCCCGCCATCCCCATGAACCGCCCATGATCATGCTCGCTCCAAGCGCTATTTTAGTGATACTGTGCTTACTAATAGGTATTTTTCCTAGCCAAACCGTACAACCTTTCCTTTATCACTCAGTCCACTCCATTCTTGGCCAGAGTACCCCAGCTTATAGCATTGCTCTATGGCATGGCTTTAACTTCCCCCTCCTAATGAGCTTAGTGGCCATCCTAGGGGGTATTTTGGTCATATATATTTTACAGCGTAATGTGGCCGGTCGCGTTAATCGTGCACCATTAATAGCTCGATTGAATGGTCGACGAGTATTTGAAGCCATTATTCATTGGCTGGAGGCACAAGCCGAGAATGTGATGCAGTATCTCTACACCGATCGGTTGCAGCCCCAAGTTTTTTTAATCATCAGCCTAACTATTGTTGCAGCAGCCTTACCCATTGCTTTTGGGCAGTGGTTGTGGCCAACGGCCTGGCAACAATTTGATTTTTTATTTTTATTGCTTTGGGTAGTAGGAGCGGCCAGTGCTATTGGAGTGGCCTATTTTGCTAAATTTCACCGCCCTGCTGCCTTGTTGCTATCCGGTGCTGCGGGCTTAGTCACCAGCCTAACTTTTGCATGGCTATCATCTCCTGATTTGGCCCTCACTCAGCTCACGGTCGAGGTGGTAACAGTAGTGTTAATTCTACTGGGCTTACGGTGGCTGCCAAGCCCCCAACCCGAATACATAGAACGCATACCTCTTAAAAAGCGCTTGCGTCGCCGTCGCGATCTATTGCTGTCTCTAATTGCAGGAAGCAGTATAGCGCTATTGGCCTATAGCATGATGAATCGCCCTCACCCAGGAGGACTGAGTCGTTTTATGGTTGAAAATGCACTGCCCTTAGCTGGAGGTGCTAATGTGGTAAATGTCATTCTTGTAGATTTTCGGGGATTTGATACGTTTGGGGAGATCACTGTTTTAGGCATCGTTGCCCTAAGTGTATACGCTCTATTACGACGTTTCCGTCCGCCTGTAGAGGCCGTAGCAGTACCCCTTGCTCGCCAACAAAGACAGACCAATCTTTTAGAAACTGTGTTTGAGGAACCGGACCCTCATGCCCTCCTCCCCGAAGGGGTAATGAAATTTCCTGCCCTTTTAGTACGCTTACTGATGCCTATCGCCGTACTTCTGTCTATTTATTTCCTCCTCCGAGGACATAACCTTCCCGGGGGGGGCTTTGTTGGGGGCTTAATTATGGCCACAGCTATCATTTTGCAATACATAGTAAGCGGAGTGGTGTGGGTTGAAAATCGCCCTCTTATGCATCCAAAAATCTGGATAGCCCTCGGCATGCTGACTGCTGGAGGGGCTGCCCTAATTGTATGGCGCTATTCAGAACCCTTTTTAACAGCACACAGTTGGTTTTTTCACCTTCCTCTCATCGGGGATATTCATCTTTCTAGTGCTTTAATTTTTGATCTCGGGGTCTACATGCTGGTAGTGGGATCAGCCGTACTCATGTTGGTTGCCCTAGCTCACCAGTCATTGCGTTTTTATCGCAAGCTTCCCCATGTGCATCACTTGTTGACTAAGAAAAAGGCTCAACCATGGAATTAGTCCTCTCCATAGGCATAGGTATTTTGGTGGCTTCGGGTGTGTGGCTAGTGCTTCGGCAACGCACATTCCAATTTATTATGGGTCTTTCTTTGCTCTCCTATGCCGTTAATTTGTTTATTTTCTCAATGGGTCGCTTGCAGGTGGGGGCTCCTCCTTTGGTCACCAATGAACATTTAACAGACCCTAGCCTCTATGCTGACCCCATCCCTCAAGCCTTGGTACTCACAGCCATTGTTATTGGCTTTGCAACTACGGCTTTGTTTTTAGTGGTCTTACTTGCAAACCGTGGTTTTTCAGGAACCGATCATGTTGACGGGCGTGAGGAGAGCCAAGAGTGAAGCAATTATTACTCGCTAATCTACCTGTATTACCCATTGCTATTCCGCTACTTACTGCTGGCTTGATGCTCCTTTTTAATGAGCAGCAGCGTACAGCAAAAATTATTCTTGGTCTATTGTCTTTTGGCAGTTTATTTAGTGTTGCCTTAACATTGATTCAATTGACCGATGGTACCCTCCCAAACGCCTGGGTTAATCATGTCGGCGTATACTTATTAGGCAATTGGCCGGCTCCTTTTAGTATCGTGATTGTGGTGGACCGCCTTGCAGCAATGATGCTGCTCCTGACCTCTATCTTGGCCTTCTTTACCTGGCTCTATGGTACCTCGCGTTGGGATCGCCGTGGCGTCCATTTCCACCCCTTGTTTCAGCTCATTGTTATGGGGCTAAACGGCTCTTTTTTAACTGGCGATCTATTTAACTTATTTGTATTTTTTGAAGTATTTTTGGCGGCCTCCTATGGGCTCATGCTGCATGGCTCGGGCAAAGAACGAGTAGCCAATGGCCTGCACTACATCGCTGTCAATCTGTTATCCTCTTTTTTATTGTTAATTTCTATTGCTTTAATTTATGGTTTGACTGGCAGCCTTAATATGGCTGAGGTAGCCACCCTGGCCGCTCAACTTACCGGTTCGGATCGTAGTCTTTTTGAGCTTGCTGCTGCAATTTTAGGTGTCGCATTTTTAATTAAAGCTGCTGCGTGGCCACTCAACTTTTGGCTTATTGGCGCTTATTCAAATGCCAGTGCCCCTGTTGCAGGCCTATTCTCCATCATGACTAAAGTTGGGGTGTATGCGCTATTACGCATAGGATCTTTGCTTGAGCCATCGGGTGCACCGGCAGCATTTGGAGGCAACTGGTTATTTCCTGTAGGCATTACCACCTTAGCTTTTGGCTCCATTGGTATGTTGGCCACGCACCAGCCAGAACGCTTAGCAAGCTACAGTATCATCATTTCCTCGGGAACACTATTAGCCGCCTTAGGCATGCCGGGTGTTATCCTGACTGCCCCTGCCCTATACTATTTACTTAGCTCCGTACTGGCAGCAGGCGCGTTCTTTTTGCTATTAGAAATGATTAAGCGACTGCAGCCCTTTGGATCTGATTTATTAGCAGTCAGCGAAGATGCCTTTGACCTACGCGATCTAGGTGATGAGGAGGGGCTAGAAGACACCGTAGGCATCCCTTTCCCTATCCCTATGGTGTTCTTAGGTCTAGGTTTTTTGGCTTGTGCCTTATTAATTATAGGCCTTCCTCCCCTCTCAGGCTTTGTTGCTAAGTTCAGCTTGCTTTCAGCTGCTTTATTTAGCTCAGGTGCCACCAGCAGTGCTTGGGTCCTCACTGCAGCAGTTTTAATCTCGGGCTTTGTGGGCATTATGTCTTTTTCCCGCATGGGAATCCATCTGTTTTGGGCTGTACAAAACACTGAATTGCCCACCTTACGTTTTACTGAGGTGTTACCTGTATTGGCCTTAATTACTTGCTGCGCGGCACTTGCTATTTGGGCTGGTCCAGTAAGTCAGTACTTAGAGCAAACGGCTCATTACTTAGGCCAACCAAATTTATACATAGAGGCTGTATTGACATCGCACACACCCTAACCATATGCCGTGAATCACTTGTCATGAAAAGATCTCTATTAAAACGCTTAAATTTTTTAAATCTGCCCCTAGTGCTTTTTGTCCTATGGATGCTCTTACAAGAAAACTGGACCCTGGATCAGGTGGCCTTGGGGCTTTTTTTAAGCATTATTATTAGTATCGCGGCTTGGCCTTTTCGACCAATACGCGCCACCATGCAACACCCTTTTATTGCCTTGCGTTTAATTTGGCATGTGGCCATTGATATTGCCAAATCAAATTATGATGTTGGATCTATTGTATGGCGCGGCAAGCGCTCTAAAGCCACTCCTGGTTTTTTAGATATCCCCCTCACAATCCGTGATCCACATGGTTTGGCCGCATTAGCTTGTATTATTACTTATACTCCAGGCACCGTTTGGGCCGGCTATGTCGAAGAAACCAACGTACTTACCTTACACATCCTGGATCTCAAGGATGAAGAGTTTTGGCTCAACGTCATTCAAAAAAGATATCAAGAACCACTCATCGAGATTTTCGAATGAATACTATTATTCTTTGGGCAAGCTATTTCGCACTATTTTGTTTTTGCACTGGTATGCTGATCGCGTGTTATCGCCTCTGGACCGGGCCCACTGCTGCTGATCGCGTCCTCGCCCTCGACGCTATGTACAACAATGGCTTGCAAGCACTGCTTGCACTCGGATTAATAGCCTACTCTAAAGTATATTTTGATATGGCTCTACTCATTGCTTTATTTGGCTTTGTTGGCTCTGCTGCAATGGCCAAATTTTTATTACGCGCAGAGGTAATAGAACCATGAGCACCCTAGAACTTATCATTAGCATTATTGCAGCTATTTTAATTGTTTTAAGCGGCATTATTACTTTTACGGGTACTCTAGGTTTGGTCCGTTTGCGCCATTTTTATTCGCGCATGCATGCTCCTACGCTCGGAAATACGCTCGGCGTATTCTGCTTGTTGGTGGCAATGATACTGATTTTTAGTTTTGTACAAAAAAAATTCCTTATTCATCCTCTAATTATTTCTGCTCTTCTTATCATTACCTCACCAGTTACTGCAATTTTATTGATGCGCGCAGGAATCAAGCGTGAGCGTTTTGAGCCACTCACTATCTATGCCCCTGATGAACCGGGAACTATGGATTTGCCCACTAAAGACACCAGCTTAATAGATGAAGCCAGCTCTCCCTCTGCAAACAGCCCCACCAAAGAGCATTCTAGTTAATTTATGTTAGTTCAATGCATCCACTATCAAATGGGCCCCTAAATAGCGTTTATAATATAAGTATATTTTCATCCTGCATGGCGGTGCAGTCTATTGCAATTAGGAGACTTTTATGAGCAAACAAACCGTTCATCAACGCTTCACTCAGCTGACCAAACTAGGCTTATTGGGCGGAGCTATGATTTTCAGTCTAAGCAATTACGCCTTTGCACAGCCGCCCGCCTCTGCTGAGCAAGCCTATCATGATGCCCTACAGCAATGTGAGAAAATTTCTGATGAAGCTCAGCGCCATAACTGTAAACGCGACGCTGCTGCTGCCCTACATGAAGCGCGCAGAAATCCTGAAAAGTATCAAATACTAGACGAGCAGACCTTGTTAAAAAATCGTACCGCACGCTGTGAGGCTTTGCCTGCTGGGCAAAAAGAATTATGCCTTAAGAATATGCAAGAAGCAGATAATACCCACATTAGCGGCTCAGTCTTTGGTGGCGGGGTGCTTCGTCGTACCACCATTACCGAACACGGCGACTCCTATACCGTACCGGCTCATGAATTACCCGAAGACTATCAAAACAATCCTAATTACCGCGTCACCATTAAGAAAATAAACAAAACCACCCTCGATGGTGAAACCACAACCCAATCAGTAGAAACCATCACCAAACACCCTACTAGCAACGCACCAGCCCCACTCAAAGCAAAAGAAGCCTATGGGGCTCATCCAGTACGCACTCAATAGCATTAACCTATCTACTGGGTCGTTTAATCATTAATCGGCTTTGGCTTGTGTAACAAAGCCGATTTTATTTAGGCCTGCCTCTTTTAGCGCACCCATTGTTGCTGCGACCAAACCGTAGTTAACCGCCTCATCAGCACGAATACGCACCTCAAGATCGGCAGCCTGTGCCTGAAACTGTTGTAAAAACTCAGGCAAAGCATCCCACTCAATTTGCTCCTCTGCCAAATACAGTACTCCATCAGCCGTGATGGTAATATCCAAAGCCTCTTGCTGAACCTCAATTGCCTGAGCATTTGCCTGGGGTAACTGCACATTAATCGAATGAGTAATCAAAGGCGCCGTAATCAAGAAAATCACCAATAAAACTAACATGACATCAATTAATGGCACCATGTTAATTTCTGCACTGGCTTGTTGACTGCTGTTGCTGTGCATATCAAAGCTACCGAAAGACATGAGCTACCTCTCTATTTTAAAACTATTATTTTTGACATCCATTCTTAGCGCCTATAGTCAAAAACGTATACAAATCATGTGCAAAGGCATCTAAACGAGCCAAATACACTCTGTTAGAACGAACAAAAGCGTTATACGCAATGACAGCAGGAATGGCCACCGCCAATCCTAAACCCGTCATAATTAATGCCTCTCCGACTGGACCCGCAATATTGCTCAGTGCCACATCACCGCCCAAGCCTATATTAATAAGGGCATGGTACACTCCCCAAACAGTGCCAAATAAGCCTACAAATGGAGCTGTAGAGGCAATAGAGGCGAGTAATGTCAAGCCATTTTCTAATTTTGCCGTTTCTTCTGCTATGGACTTTCGCATCATACGCATGATAAAAGTTTCACTGCTTGCTTGCTCGGCTAAACTTTTTTCTTTGTGCTCTATATGTTGTGCTCGGGCCTGCAATGCCTGATACGCCAAAGCTGAAAATGAATCCTGAATAGTATTTGCAGACAGCTGTGCCTCAACCTGATTTAGCGAGGTGGCCGCCCAAAAACTCTCTAAAAATCGTCGGGCGTTTCTTTTCAGGCGTAACTGCTTAAGCCCCTTAAATATGATCAAATACCATGTGATCACAGACATTATTAATAAAACAGCAAATAAACTTTGCCCTATCCAATCACTTTGCTCTATAAAATGTAAAAAACCCATATCTGCCTGTTGAGCGGGCTCGAGCCCCCCACTCACCTGCTCCTCTGGAGCAGCCTGTTCAGATACAGCGACTAAAGACTCAAACTCACTCATACAACGACCTACTGCGAAAAATTAAATGGGATTTCTGCGATAGCGCGATAAGGAATATTATTTTCCATATAGGGCTTAAAACGGGTTCTCTGTACTGCTTTTAAAGCAGCCTCATCAAGCTTTTTATACCCAGATGATTGCTTTATTTGCACTGATTCTACGGTCCCCTTTTTATTCACTATTACTTGCACAATGACCAATCCTTGTTGCCCCCTGCGAATATAAGCATCTACCCCTCGTGGCATAGGTGGTCGTCCCGCATATTCTAATTGTCGAACATGCTTAACTGAGTCATGATCGGTGCCGCCTGTGCCCCCTCCTGCCTTGGGGTTGGCACTGGATCCTTGCTGCTGTGCACCTGAGGCTGCTATGCCTATACCTTGCTGCTCTGAGGGCAAGGCCTCATCCTCACGATGAGGCGAAGCGGTATCAGTCTCCACTGTCTTATTTGCTTTTTCTGTACCCTGTGTCCGCTCTGGTTTAGGCTCAGGTTTG
>CALKIR010000059.1 GCA_937995985.1 uncultured Alcaligenaceae bacterium | reverse complement strand
ATAAATAGGGATTGTCCTTGCTATTGTGCACAGCATGTGCGAAAATTTTGCTATGCGGCATGCAGGATGAGTAGGCATGCCGCTTTTTATGTCATCGCGTTTTTTGACCGTCCCAGGCCACAGTTCCTTTGTGCGCATATTTGGTTTATTGGTCGGCTCGATGCTTACCAATACATCAATTGCTGCGTGCGCAGCAAAGGAATATTATGTCGTCTTTTCAGTCTTTGGGCGTTTCGCCTTCGTTACTTTCTACTTTAGAAAAAATTGGTTTTCAGGCACCTACGCCGGTACAAATTGCTGCTTTACCTAAGGCCCTAGAAGGGCGGGACTTGATGGTTTCTGCGCAAACAGGCAGTGGTAAAACAGCAGCGTTTATGTTGCCAGCGATTCAGCGGGTTTTAGAAAGCCGAGCGCAGCAGTCTGCCGCTCCTCAAGGCGCAGTGCGGCGCGGTCAAGGGGCCCGGCGCGGCCAAGAGGCTGCTGCTGTGGCGGTATTGGTTTTGGCTCCTACCCGTGAGTTAGCCATGCAGGTGGGGCAGGCGACTAAGGCTTTTGCGGCTGCACAGGCTGGTTTTCACGTGGCCGTAGTGGTGGGTGGGGTCTCTTATCGTGAACAGTTGCGGGCATTATCACGTCCTGTTGATGTCTTAGTAGCAACGCCTGGTCGTTTAATGGATCATCTCAATGCGGGGCGTGTGCACTTACAACAGGTACAGACGTTAATATTGGATGAGGCGGATCGCATGTTGGATATGGGGTTTATCCATGATATCCGTCGAATTGTGAGTCAGACGCCTGAGACCCGTCAGACACTTTTATTTTCTGCAACTTTGGACGGGGCGGTCGGTAAATTAGCCAGTGGGATGATGAAGCAGGCTGAGGTGATTCGTGTGTCTGCACCCAAGCAGCAGCATGCCAATATCAGCCAGGCGTTGCTTTATGCCGATGATGCAGAGCATAAGCGTCATTTGCTTAATCATTTGTTAATGGATGGGGCGTTGGATCAGGCGGTTGTGTTTACTGCAACCAAGCGTGGAGCGGATCGTTTAGCGCGTCGTCTGAGCAAGGCCGGCTTTGCTTCTGCGGCTTTGCATGGGGATATGAATCAGCGTCAGCGCAGTCGTACCTTGCGTCAGTTGCAGCGTCGGCAGACGCGGGTGCTGGTGGCAACAGATGTGGCTGCCCGCGGTATTGATATTCAAGGGATTACTCACGTTATTAATTATGATTTGCCCATGCAGGCAGAAGATTATACGCATCGCATTGGCCGTACCGGACGTGCGGGTAATGACGGGCAGGCTTTTACTCTAGCGTTGGTAAATGAGTCTTCTGAGGTGCGGCGTATTGAGCGTTTTTTGGGGCAGTCTATTCCCATGCAAACTGTGCCTGGGTTAGAGCCGACTCAGCGTCCTCAGCCTGCTGCGCCTAAGACCACCAGAAAAAAGAATGCTCGGAAGCGTGCGCGCCGGTTTTCTGGACAATCATCCGGTGCACCGCGGCGGGCACGGGGCAATGGCGGACGGGCTGCTTCTGCTCCTCGGCTAGGCTGATGAGAGTCTGTATGGTTGGTTAAGATAGGCGCCAAGAGGCGCCTATTTTTTTAGAGGGTGAGTGGTGCGGTGCTTGGTTAAGCAGGCTATACTGTGGGGGTCTAGTCTTTTTTCTGTGTCCGTACCCAGTTTGGGTCAGTGCTTTTTTGTTGAGGTCAGCATGGTGTATCCCCCCTGATGCATCAGGGCAGGGGAGTGCTGCATAATTGTCATGAAAAATTATCATCGGCGTCGTTTTTTAGCGGCTACAGGGGTGGCTGCAGGGACTTCTTTGGTGTCCGCTCCTGGGGCGTTAGCCAGTCCTTTTGTACGTGTTCATAAAAAGATTTTGCCTAAGAATACGCAGGCCCTTCGTGTGGTGATTGTGGGTGGTAGCTGGGGAGGGTTGACCGCAGCCCGTTATTTGCGCGAGCAGGCTCCTGAGGTTGAGGTAGTGGTTGTAGAGCGCAACCCGGTGTTTTGGTCTTGCCCGATGAGCAATCAGTGGCTGGTAGACGTGGTTCCAAGCGATTTTATTATGCATGACTTAAATCGCCCAGCGAATCATTATGGTTATGCCTTGGTGCAGGCTGATGTGTTTGCTATTGATAGGGAGCAGCGTCAGGTACACAGCAGCCAAGGGGTTTTGGATTATGATTATTTGATTGTGGCCGGTGGGATCCGGAATGCCTATGAGGAGTGGTTTGGCACGGATCAGTATGCAGCGGAATATACGCGCCGGCATTTTCCTGCGGCTTATATTTCTAACCGGGAGCATTTGTTGTTAAAGAAAAAGCTTCAGGCCTTTAAGGGGGGGAATTTTGTCATGACTTTGCCGCCTCCGCCGCATCGCTGTCCGCCTTCACCTTATGAACGGGCCTGTACCATAGCTTGGTATATTAAAAAGAATCATATTCCTGGTCAGGTTATTGTGCTGGATCCTAAGCCTCGTATTAATCCCATTAATGGTGGGTTTAATTATGCTTTTACAGAGTGGTACGGAGATGTGTTGCAGTATGTGCCTAATGCCGAGGTGTTAGAGGTGGATCCGTTCAAGCGATTTATTTCTACTACTGCTGGGGATTTTGAGTTTGCTGATGCTGTCTTAATGCCTCCTCATCAGGCTGCAGATATTGTGTGGCAGGCGGATTTGATTCGCCATGATCCAGAGAGTGGGCCGGCCTGGTGGGGCAAGCAGCATCCTACGATGTTGCATGCCGAGGATGATGATCGTGTGTATTTAGTGGGGGATTGTATGGGCGAGGTGTCTCCTACTTTTGGGCATTATCCTAAGAGTGCTCATGTGGCAAATAAGATGGGTAAGATAGCAGCGACTTATATTTCCGAGCGGGTTAAGGACAGGGAGCCTCGTCCTATTTTGCCGGATAATTTGTGCTATATGATGATTCAGCCGGATCCCCTCAAGATGGTGGCTGTTGAGTTTGATTATGCGTTTGGGGCAGATGGGCATATTCATCAGACGCAGGTCGATATTGATACGCCTTTTCCTGAGTTAATAGGTGAGAGTTTTGAATGGGCGCGTTCTACTTGGGGCGATTTTTTATAATTGATAACTTATCTATAAAATCATAGGTGTGCGATGGATCAGGCATTCATAAGGCGGCGGCGTTTGCTGCTTGCTGCGGCTGCGGCATGGGCTGGGGGGCATGTTGGCTGGGCCGGGGCCACAGGCCAGCATGCATCAGCGTTGCTGGCAGAGTTTTTAGAGGGGCAGACCGCGACTGAGCAGGGCATAGAGTTAGAATTACCTGAGGTGGTGGATAATGCGACCTCGGTGCCCGTGAAGATAAAGGTCGATTGGTCTGCAGATGGAACTGTATTTTGTGAGGAGGTTTTGGTTGTTGCTGAGGCGAATCCTTATCCAACCGTGTGTCGTTTTCGCTTTACTCCATTGATGGGGAGGACAGAGGTGGAAACGCGTATTCGTTTGTCTGAGAGTCAGCAAGTTTTGGTGCTGGCACGGATGAGTGACGGCAGCATGCGTCAGGCGCAGCAGGATATTATGGTAGTTTTGGGAGGATGTAGTTAATGGCACACTCCTCTTTGGCGCGTCAGTCTCGGCCCCCTCGTATGACTGTGAGTAATACACAGCCGCTTGCCGGTGAGGTGGTAGAGGTTAAGGTGATTGTACAGCACCCAATGGAAACGGGGCTACGCTTAGAGGCTGACGGGACGCCTATTCCACGCAATATTATTACTCATTGCGAGTGTTTTTTTGATGAGGAATTATTAATGGAGTGGGTGCTAGATACAGCGATCTCTCCCAATCCCTTTTTAGCTTTTAGCTTTGTGCCTCCGCGTTCAGGTGTGTTGCAGTTGCGGTGGGTAGATGAGGAGGGGCTAGAGATTCGAGCCGCTGCAGAGATTGAGGTGTTGGCTCAGTCATAAGAAAGTCTGGTGCCCAGAACGGCGAATTAGTTAATTAATATAAATTATTTAATATTTTTAGTGAAGTATTCATGACAGTAAATAGTGTGAATCAGCAGGTGAGTAATGGGGTCAGTGCGCAGGAGTATAAGCAGGCTATGCGTCACTTGGCAGGGGCAGTGAGTGTGATTACAGTGACTCATCAGGGCGTACGCGGGGGGTTGACTGCGACGTCGGTAGCGTCAGTGGCTGCTGAGCCTGCTGAGTTATTGGTATGTATTAATCAGAGCTCGGATACGTGGGGGCTGCTTGAGCATGCGGGTCAGTTTGCTGTCAATGTACTAACTGCCGAGCAAATAGCCGTGGCTGAGCGTTTTGCTGGTGTGGGCGGGTTGCAGGGGGATGCACGTTATGGTGCAGAGGAGTGGGTACAGACAAAAAGTGGGGTGTGGGTATTAAAAAGTGCGGCTGCAGCGTTGGTGTGTCAGGTCGATGAGGTGATTTTGCGGCACAGTCATGTGTTAATTTTAGGGCGCGTGCAAGAGGTATTGTGTCAGCCTGCAGCAACGGTGGCTCGGCCATTGGTGTATTGGCAGGGACAGTTTGCTTCTGTGGTTCCTACGGGGCAGCGTCCTACCAAGGGCTAGGCAAGGGCAGTGCCCATGTTGAGAGGTGCATTGATTGGGGTGCGGGTGTGGCACCCCAATTATTTTTGCAGGTATTATTGAGGCCTTCCTTCGAGTAGGTGAGGCTGTTGTAGGGTGTGAGAGAGCCATTGGGTGAGTTCGCGGCTTGCTTCGTCAGCTGCTTGGCCAAATACAGGAATTACTTGATCGAGGTGCACGCCTTCTGTAACAGGGCGTTGGATATGGATGGGATGCACGGCGAGGATTTTCCCTGTTTGGCGATTAATAAGCTGAGTGTTGAGCTGAAGGTGTACAACAGGCTGGCCCTGCTCGTAATGCACCTGAAAACGATAGAGGTGGGTTTGTAAAATCAGCTCGGGGGCGCCACTTTCACCACTAAAAGTGAGGGCATAGACGAGTTGTGTGTCCAGGAGGGCTTGGGCAAAACGCTCTCGCAAGAGAGCAGGGGTGGTGTCAACCCAAGCAGCGCCTTGGTAGGCCCGTAGTTCATGCCCTTCTGGGTTGACCAAAATACGCTGTGTATTGAGGGTGCGATTGGCATACGGGGTAAGCAGCTGAAGAGTATAGGGTGCAGGGGAGCCAATAGGTGCCAAGCGGGTGGCGGGGAGCTCGTAGTGAGTCAGCTGCGGGGATTCAGGCAAAATATTGCAGCCACTTAGCATGGCCATGCTCAGACCCAGTACCAGTCCGAGTAGGGCGCGGGAGCCGCTGTGTAGACGCTGCCAAAATGCGGCGGAGGCGTGTATGAAAGAGAGGCAGAGGCGAATCATGGCTGAAACTCCTGGATGTTGTCTTTGCCGAGCAAGAACTCAGCAGGGTTCTCATTAATACGCTCGGTTAGGTAGTTAATGTTTTCAATAGCTTGGCGTAATGCTTGCATGGTGGGTTCGAGTAGGGCAAAGCCTGTGCTACCCTCAGAGAAAGACTCTGCATTGGCATGTATGAGCTCTTGGATTAGGGCCGTGCTCTTTTGGAGGTTGAGCATGGCATCATTGGTGCGCTCGAGAATTTCTGCACCCTGCTCGGTGAGGAGGGTGTTGATGGTGTTCATGGTTTGGCTGATTTCCACACTGGTTTTGTCGAGGTTGGCTATGAGCTGAGGAAGTCCTTCGCTGCCGTTAGAGAGCTGTTCCAGTAGGGTTTCAAGTTGACTGAGGCTGTTGTCTATTTTGTCTGCATTGGTAGGCGAGAGGAATTTATTAGCATTGGTGATGAGCTGGGTGATGTTGGTCATCAGGTCTTCACCGCTAGACATGAGCTGTGTTAAGGAGGAAGGGGTGGCGATGATTTTGGGTAATTCATCCTCCCCGCTGGCGGTGAGTGGGGGAGCATCGGGGTCACTGCCGTATAACTCGATGACGGCTGCTCCGGTGATGCTCGTGATAGCCAGCCGGGCTCGGGTGCTTGCAGTTACGGGGAGGCTTTCACGGACATTGATGTCTACCAGAACCCGACCAATATTGTGCGGATCGAGTTGCATGAGCGTGACCTCGCCGACCTTGATGCCGTTGTATTGGACGGCACTGCCGCGGTTTAGGCCGCTGATAGGTTCAGTAAAGACCACTTGGTAGGCTTTGTTGGCCGTATCTCGGCCTGCCTTGGTCATCCAGAGGGAAAAGATGATGGCGGCCACCGCCACAATGAGGGTAAATAGTCCAACGAGGAGATGATGTGCGCGAGGTTCCATATTAAGAGCTCTCCAGCCTGCGTTCCTGGGCACTTTGGGCTGCACGGCCTCGGGGGCCGTTGAAGTATTCTTGCACCCAGGGGTTATCGAATTTTTCAACATTCGCCAAACTGTCATTGACGATTACGTGTTTGTCTGCCAGTACCGCAACGCGGTCGCAGATGGTGTATAGCGTATCTAAGTCATGAGTCACGATAAAAACAGTGAGTCCCAATGCATTGCGTAAGGTGAGGGTGAGTTGATCAAACTCACTGGCTCCAATTGGATCCAGTCCTGCTGTGGGCTCATCCAAGAATAAAATGTCGGGATCCAGAGCAAGGGCACGTGCTAAAGCGGCGCGTTTGATCATACCGCCAGAAAGTTCAGAGGGGTAGCGATTGGCTGCATTTTCAGGAAGGCCAGCCAGAACCATTTTCAATAAGGCTAGGTCCTCGGCCTCGGCCTGACTAAGGCCTGCATGCTCAATAAGGGGCATGGCCACATTTTCAATGGTTGTGAGTGAAGAAAACAAGGCCCCTTGTTGAAACAGCACGCCAAAGCGGCGCTCTATAGAAGAGCGCTCGCGATCGCTTAGCTCGAATAAAGAGCGTCCAAAGACGTGGATGCTGCCTGCATTGGGGCGGCGTAGGCCTAAGATAGTGCGTAATAAAACGGATTTTCCTGTGCCCGATCCCCCAACTAGGCCGATAATTTCACCTTTGTAGACATCTAAGTCCAGGTGTTCATGGACGACGTGGTCACCAAAGCGGTTACACAGGTCGCGGATCTGAATGATGGGGGAAGTGCGAGTGGTGTCCATTACCATCCCATCTCCATATAGTACAAGGCTGCAAATGCATCTAATAAGATTACAGTAAAGATAGATTGCACGACTGCTGAAGTGGTGCGCTCTCCAACTGATTGGGCGCTGCCTGTGACTTTAAAGCCTTGTTGGCAGCCGATGGCTGCAATGAGGAAAGCAAAGATGGGAGCCTTGGCCATACCCACTAAAAAGTCAGTGTAGCTGATATCATTTTTAAATACGGCTAAGAACATGGTGGGCGAGATATCAAGTACCCAGGCACAGACTAAGGCGCCACCAAAAATACCTGCCATCATGCCAATAAAGGTTAGTAGAGGCATGGAGATGAGCATGGCGATGACTCGCGGTAAGACGAGGATGACCATGGGGTCTAGGCCTTGAGCGCGTAAGGCATCCACCTCTTCGTTGGCTTTCATGGAGCCAATTTGAGCAGTAAAGGCGCTGGCGGTACGTCCCGCCATCAGAATGGCGGTCAATAAGACAGCAAATTCACGTAAAAAAGAAAAGCCTACTAGGTCAACGGTGTAAATAGTGGCTCCAAAGGTCTGCAGGACGGTGGCCCCTAAAAATGCCACCACAGCACCGACTAAAAAGGTAAGAAGGGCAATGATGGGAACGGCGTTGAGGCCTGTTTCCTCGATTTGAGCCACTACCGAAGTAAAGCGCCAGTTGCGCACGTTAAAAATATTACGCGCCCAAGTGGTGAGGATCAGGCCAACAAAGCCGGCTAGATCGAGAAAATGATGCCAAAATCGTTCGGTGGCCTGACCGATGCGTACCAGCAGATTGTTGAGCCAGCCGTATTGCTTGGCAGGGGTATGAGGGCCCTCTTTGCGCAGTGCATCAGCAACTGTTTCAAGAAGGGCCAGGCGCTCTTTAGAGAGCCCTTGGGCCTGTTTCAAGATAGAGTCCAGCTGTTCGAGGCCAATAAATTGACAGAGGCGTTTGGCACCTGCCGTATCTAGCTGCTCTAGGTCGCTAAAGTCTATGTGTTCTAGCGCTTGGTGCTGCTGTGCAGGAAATTGTGCCAGTGCTTGTTTGAGTGACAGGTAGTTGGCCAACGTCCATTGGCCTGTCAATTTAAGGGCAGCAGGCTGGGTAGCTGTTATTAGAGTGTAGAATTGATTTGATGGATGAGCCGTCTTCATGACTATTTCTTTGTGTGCTGCGCCAGTAATTCGTAACCAACCGTACAAATGCTACCATGGACAGGGTGCTTTTGTTTGGGTTTGGCGCATGGTTGGGGGAACACCCGCCGTTTGGTCTTTTTTTCTGCCAAGTCTTTTTTCTCGGCGCAGGTTCTTTTATGATTGAGTAAGGCCGCTGTCAATGCGTGATTTGGTCAGTAGGAGGCGGCAGGCTGTCTTTTTTCTTCCTTATTCTAATCGGAATTGCAATTACCAATGTTTAATCATTTGCAAGCCTATGCAGGCGATCCTATTTTTAAAGTAGCCCAGGCCTTTCAAGAAGATCCGCGGCAGGAAAAAATCAACCTTTCTATTGGTCTTTATTTTGACGACGAAGGGCGTGTGCCTGTTCTGGATGTGGTGCACGAGGTTGAGCGTTCTTGGGCGGAGCGTAATGAGCCACGTATTTATCTGCCAATGGCCGGTTTACCCGATTATTGCACTTCTGTGCAAGAGTTGTTGTTTGGGGAGCAGGCGGTCGCTGAGGGCCGTATTGCAACCATTCAGAGTATCGGAGGGACCGGAGCGTTGCGCGTCGGTGGTGAGTTGTTGCATGAGGCCTACCCTGATAGTGAGCTGTGGGTGAGTGACCCCAACTGGGCCAACCACGAGGCCATTTTCCAAGGATGTGGCATACGCACTCATACCTATCGTTATTTTGATGCCGAGACTAAGCGGGTTGATTTTGAAGGTATGTTGAGTGATGTGATGCAACTGCCTCCCCGCAGTATTGTGTTGTTACACCCTTGTTGTCACAACCCAACAGGTGTGGATTTAAATCAGGCTCAGTGGCAGCAGTTAATTATGGTGCTTAAAGAGCGACAGCTGATCCCTTTCTTGGATTTGGCTTATCAGGGCTTTGCGCAGGGCGTCGAAGAGGATGTCTATGTGTTGCGGGCCATGTATGATGCGCAGCTGAGCTTTTTAGTGGCTAATTCGTTTTCTAAGAATTTTTCTTACTACAGTGAGCGTTGTGGGGCGTTGTCTGTAGTATGCGCAACCGCTCAGGAGGCACAGCATGTACGTGGCGTGTTAGAGGCTATTGTGCGTCGTTTGTACTCCAATCCGCCCGCGCATGGGGCGCAGGTGATTGCAGCAGTGTTGTCACAGCCTGAGTGGCGCGCACAATGGGAGGCCGAGGTAGCAGGGATGCGTGCGCGTATTCGTGCTATGCGTCAAGCCGTAACGGAGCAGTTGGCTCATTATGCGCCCCAGTATGATGCGTCGTATTGGTTAGAGCAAAATGGGATGTTTAGCTATACCGGACTTAATACCGAGCAAATCGAGCGATTGCGCGATGAGTTTGGTATTTATTTGTTGGCCTCTGGGCGGGTTAGTGTCCCTGGGCTAAATAGCAAAAATGTAGCGTATTTTGCCCAGTCTTTGGCACAGGTTGTCTAAGTTATTTTCTGTAGTGGTTGTATGTTTATTTATAATGCGTGGTATGTGGCAGCAATTGCAAATGAAGTGGGACGGCATTTGCTGCCCGTGCGGATGTTGTCCCAAGATTTAGTGCTTTATCGGCAGCAGGATGGGCAGCCCGTTGCGTTACATGATTCATGTCCCCACCGCCGTTTGCCCTTATCTATGGGGCGTTTGATTGGGGATGTGGTGGAGTGTGGCTATCATGGGTTGGCTTTTAATGGGCAGGGGCAGTGTGTACAGGCTCCTGCCTGTGCCGAGATTCCAGCACGTGCCACAGTGCGGCAGTATCCCTGTGTGGAACGGTATGGGCTTATCTGGGTTTGGATGGGTGATCCCACTTTGGCGGATGACAATGATATTATTGAGATTGCCGAGTGGGATGATCCCGAGTGGGGGGTAAACAGCGGTGACGCAATGGATGTGGCCTGTAATTATTTGTTTATTACAGATAATTTGCTTGACCCCACGCATGTTTCTTGGGTGCATCAGACTTCATTTGGCAGTGATGACCTCATAGGAGTACCCTTAGAGGTGACTGAGGACGATCTCGGGGTGACCGCTTATCGTTGGTTGCACAATATCGAGGTTGCGCCTTTTTATCAGCAGTTTGTTCGTTTTCAGGGCAACTGCGATCGCAAGCAGCAATACGAGATGCGTTATCCTGCACATGCTGTGATTCGGGCTATTTTTACCCCTGCCGGCACAGCTACGGATGAGCCACCCTTTCATCCTGATGTGTTTTTGATGGATTCTTACAATTTTCTTACCCCTATAGACGAGAAAAATACGCGGTATTTCTGGTTTCAGTTGCGTAATTTCAGTCCCCAAGATCAAGAGGTATCGCAGCTGTTCAACAAAGATGTGCGTGCGGCCTTTTTAGAGGACAAGGCGGTACTCGAGGCAGTACAGAAGGGGATGGATGCTTACGGGGCTCGGTTGAGCTTGCCTTCTGATGCCGCTGCATTGCGTTTTCGCAAGCGTACCCAAGAGCGTATTCGTGCCGAGCAAGCTAAGCGGCAGGCATAGGCGCACTGGGTTGGTTTAATATTCGTATTTATATCAGGTTCTTCATCGCATCATGGATTCTCAACAATTTTCTTTTCAGTTTTCTCAGCGTGCGCTTCGGCTTACGAGCTCGGCCATTCGTGAGATTCTGAAGGTGACAACACGCCCCGAGGTCATTTCATTTGCCGGTGGGTTGCCGTCTCCCGAAGGGTTTCCGGTAGAGCAGTTGCGTCAGGCCTTTGACCGTGTGCTGGCCACGCAGGGGCAGGCAGCGTTGCAATACGGGCCAACCGAGGGGTATCAGCCATTGCGTGAGTGGGTGGCCGCGCATATGAGCCGCCCCGGCGCAGCAGTGTCTGCAGATGAAGTGCTGATTGTGTCAGGCTCACAGCAGGCTTTAGATATGTTGGGCAAATTATTTATTGATCCCGGCAGTAAGGTGCTGGTTGAGTCTCCTACTTATTTGGGGGCCTTGCAGTCCTTTTCTGTATTTGAGCCTGAGTATGTGGCTGTGGAAACGGATGAGTGGGGGCTCATTCCTGCTGAGGTTTCGGAGCCCAAGGCCAAAGGGGCACGGTTTATTTATGCGCTGCCCAATTTTCATAATCCTACAGGCCTGACGTTGAATCGTGAGCGTCGTCAAGAGCTCGTTGAGCGTTGTGCGCAAGAAAATATCCTTATTGTTGAGGATGATCCGTATGGCGAGTTGCGTTATCTCGGTACGCCCCAACCAACCTTATTAAGTTTAGGACGACAGCATGGGGCTGCAGTGGTGCATTTGGGTTCATTTTCCAAGGTGCTCGCTCCAGGTCTGCGGTTAGGATATATTGTGGCGCCGCGCGCGATCATTGATAAGTTGGTACAAATAAAGCAGGCTACGGATTTGCATTCCAATACGCTGGCACAAATGGCTGTGTATGAGGCGATCAAGGATGGCTTTATTCAGCAGCATTTGCCCGCTGTACGCGATTTATACCAACAGCAATGTCAGTATATGTTGGATGCCATGGAGGAGCATTTTCCCAAAGAAGCAGTGTGGACCCGTCCTGAAGGGGGGATGTTTATTTGGGTGACTTTGCCCGAGGGCATTGACTCTGAGCAGTTGTTGCTTAAGGCCATTGATGAGCATGTGGCTTTTGTACCCGGTACTCCTTTCTATGCCACGGCTGATGGCAAGCCTAATACCTTGCGCTTGAGTTTTGTCACAGTAAGCGAGGATCGCATTCGCGAAGGTATTGCCATTCTCGGGCGTTTGATTCGTGAACAGGCAGAGCAGGTTGTAAAGATCAGTGCGTAATTCCGTTGATTCTTCGTCAGGGCGCGCTGCTGTGCGCCCTGATTTGTCCGATATCCGTCATGACGATTGGGTGCAGCGTTATTTGCCCGCGTCATGGCGGCCTTATGCGCGTTTGTGTCGGCTGGATCGTCCTGTGGGCACATGGCTAACGCTGTTGCCATGTATGGCTGCTTTAGTGCAAGCAGCGGGCGGCTGGCCTAGTCTATGGCGCGTGTTGGTATTTGCTTTGGGTGCTTTGCTGATGCGTGGCATTGGCTGCTGTTTTAATGATATTTTTGATCGTGATTTTGATCATCGGGTTGAGCGCACCCGTTTTCGTCCTTTAACCAGTGGGCAGCTGAGTCTTAAAAATGCGCTATGGTTTACGGTGGCGCAGTTAGGGGTGGCTGCGTTGCTGTTGTTTGCAATTAATTCTTATAGCCGGTGGCTGGCTGTGGCGTTATTGCCCTTTGTCATTGTGTATCCATTGTGCAAGCGGTTTACGCATTGGCCTCAAGCCGTGTTAGGCATCGCCTTTAATTGGGGGATGCTGATGGCATGGTCCGACACCCAAAATATGGTGCCGTGGACTGCAGTGCTTATGTGGCTTGGGGCAGTCACTTGGCAAATTGGTTATGACGCTATTTATGGCTATATCGATATCGAAGATGATTTACGTTTAGGCCTCAAATCCGCACCGATTCGTTTTGGTGATCGGGGTAAGCAATGGATTGGAGGGTTTTATGCGGCAACTGTTGTGTTGTGGGTTTGGGCAGGCTATGGCATGGGGCTGGGGATAGGTTATTTTATTTTGATGGCCGCCATTGCTGTGCATTTTGCCTGGCAAATTCACCGTTTTGATCCCAAGCGTCCAGAGTTTGGTTTGGGGCTGTTTCGAGCCAATATGACGGTAGGGGTCTTGTTGTTATTAGCTGCTTTAGCGGGGACCGTGCTCTAGTTGGTTAGGCGTCGCTAAGGACAATGCTATTAGGGCAAACTATGAGTGATTATACTGCCAGTCTTCGTTCAGAGGTGTAAAATAGTCGCTGTTTAAATTTAAGCAGGCAATGTTTATTTTTGTTATTCTTTAGCACTTCTTTCTTAATGGCCACGTAGCCGTGAATCAAAACTAAAAAGGTTGATGCATGCCAACAACGATGGAATTAGTTGCAACATTATTGTTTGCAATCGCAATTATTCATACGTTTTCTGTTCCGGTCTTTGCGCGTTTAGCTAACCGCGGCGGTCCTCACTCAGGCCTATGGAATATGTTATCTGAGGTAGAGGCTGTATTTGGTGTTTGGGCCTTTGTACTGATCTGCTTTATCGCTCTGTTTATTGGGATAGAGCCGGCAGTGGAGTACATGAATACGCGTAACTTTACTGAGCCGGCATTTGTTTTTGCCATTATGGTGGTGGCTGCAAGTCGTCCTATCCTTGAGTTAGTCACAACCTTGGTGAAGTTTTTAGCACGGGCGCTGCCTATTCGTCGTGAATACAGTATGTATTTCATTATTATGTCGGTGGTGCCTTTGTTGGGCTCTTTTATTACAGAGCCTGCGGCCATGACTTTGGCAGCTTTATTGTTGCGGGATGCCTATTTTCAGCATTCTGGGCGGGCCGGCTTTAAGTATCTGACTATTGGCGTGCTTTTTGTCAATATTTCTATTGGTGGGGTGTTGACTTCTTATGCTGCTCCGCCCGTATTGATGGTGGCGGCTACCTTTGAGTGGGATACGTTATATATGCTGCAAAATTTTGGGTGGCGTGCCGCCATTGCAGTATTTATTAATGCCACATTATTGACTTTGGTGGTACGCAGTGCCTTGCGAGAGGATGCGGACAGTACCCCCCCTACTACCCGTCGTGAGCGTCCTCCTGTGCCTCCTGTGGTGATGTTAATTCACGTGGCCTTTTTGGTTGGGATTGTGCTTTCTGCTCATCATCCGGTGATGTTTTTAGGCATGCTGATGATGTTTGTGGGCTATGCTCATGCCTATTCCAAACACCAAAATCCTTTGCTGATTCGCGAGGGGTTAATGGTAGGCTTTTTCTTGGCCGGTTTGGTAATTTTAGGGGGGCTGCAAAAGTGGTGGTTACAGAGCCTGTTAGGGGGATTGCCACCATTTGTCTTGTTCTGGGGCTCTACTGCTTTGACCGCTATTACCGATAATGCTGCGTTGACTTATCTGGGTTCTTTGGTAGAAGGTACCAGTGAGGTATGGCGGTATATGTTGGTGGCTGGTTCCGTGACCGGTGGGGGGCTGACTGTTATTGCGAACGCACCGAACCCAGCCGGGTTCTCTATTCTCAAGGGGACCTTCCCAGATGGGGCCATTTCTCCCTTGCGCTTGTTGCTTTCGGCAGCTGTGCCCACTTTGATTGCAGCGGGGCTGTTTTTGCTGCCTGTTTAGAGATGACGCCAAGCGGTGGCTCGGTTGAGTGACCGCTTAAAGGCGTGTTCAGCCTACGGGGTCATTGGTTTATCGTCCCAATGGCTTTTTGTATAAAAATTAGAGATTTTCGGAGTCTACCTCAATGCGTACTTGCTATACCGGTGAGGTCAATGCCCAACATTTGGGCCAAACGGTTACTTTATATGGTTGGGTGCACCGTCGTCGGGATCACGGTGGTGTGATTTTTATTGATTTGCGTGATCGCACGGGTATTGCTCAGATTGTAGCGGCCCCCGAGGCTCAGGAGACCTTTGCTGTTGCTGAGCGTATTCGTAATGAGTTTTGTTTACGAGTAAAAGGGGTGGTGCGCGAGCGTCCCGAGGGGACTGTGAACCCCGATTTGCCTTCAGGCGAGGTAGAGGTGTTATGTGAGGAAATTGAAATCCTAAACCCTTCTTTAACGCCTGCCTTTCAGTTAGATGATGATAATCTATCTGAAACGACCCGATTAACTCATCGGGTATTGGATCTGCGGCGTCCCTATATGCAGAATAATTTAATGATGCGTCATCGGGTGACTCGAGCAGTTCGTAATTATTTAGATAATTTGGGTTTTATTGATATTGAAACCCCGATGCTGACCAAAAGTACGCCTGAAGGGGCCCGCGATTATTTGGTGCCTTCACGTGTTCATGCAGGGCAGTTTTTTGCTTTGCCGCAGTCTCCTCAGTTGTTTAAGCAGATGCTGATGATTGCGGGTTTTGACCGTTATTATCAGATCACTAAGTGTTTTCGTGATGAGGATTTGCGCGCCGATCGCCAGCCCGAGTTTACGCAAATTGATTGCGAGGTTTCTTTTTTAAATGAGGAGGAGATCTGCGCAATTTTTGAGGATATGATTCGGGTGGTCTTTCGCGAGGCCAAGGGTATTGAGTTGCCCGAATCTTTTCCAACCATGAGTTGGGCTGAGGCTATGCGCCGTTTTGGCTCTGACCGCCCCGATTTGCGTGTTTCTCTTGAACTGGTTGATGTGGATGATTTGATGCGCGATGTGCAGTTCAAGGTGTTTTCTGGTCCCGCAAATGACGCTGAGAGTCGGGTTGTGGCCATGCGGGTGCCCAATGGCTGTCAGTTAAGTCGCGGTGAGATAGATGCTTATACTAAATTTGTGGGCATCTATGGAGCCAAGGGGTTGGCTTATATTCGTGTCAATCAGGCCGCAGATATTCCCGGTGGTTTGCAGTCACCCATTGTGAAAAATATCCATCAAGAGGCATTGACTCAGTTAATTGAGCGCACTGGGGCTCAGGATGGGGATCTCATTTTCTTTGGGGCAGACAAGGCAAATATAGTGAATGATGCCATGGGCGCTTTGCGTATCAAGTTAGGGCAAAGTGAGTTTGGCCGAGAACAGGGGTTATTTACTCCAGGTTGGCGTCCGTTATGGGTGGTCGACTTCCCCATGTTTGAATATGATGCCGAAGAAAAGCGCTATGTGGCTGCGCATCACCCCTTTACCAGTCCTAAAGAAGGGCATGAGCAGTATTTGGATACTGCGCCAGAAAAGGCATTGGCTCGTGCTTATGATATGGTTATTAATGGCTGGGAGGTTGGGGGCGGTTCCATCCGTATTCATCGTGCTGAGGTGCAGACCAAGGTCTTTGAGGCATTAAATATTGATGCGGAGCAGGCCGAGGAGAAGTTTGGCTTCCTATTAGATGCTTTGCAATATGGGGCGCCTCCTCATGGTGGGATTGCTTTTGGGTTGGATCGTTTGGTCGCATTACTGGCCGATGCGGCTTCTATACGTGATGTTATTGCATTCCCCAAGACGCAGCGGGCACAATGTTTATTGACCCATGCGCCGGCCGCGGTAGAGAGCAAACAGCTCCAAGAGCTGCATCTGCGGTTGCGTCCTGTAGACAAGGCCCCTCACTAAGCAGGAGGAATAGTGTCGACCATACGCGTCGTAAGCTACAACATTCATAAAGGGCGCTCGGCCACTGGTGCGCGCGAGTCGCTCGATGGATTGCGGCTAAGCTTGTATAACTTGGCTCCTGATTTGCTTTTTTTACAAGAGGTGCAGGGGCGTAACGAGCGTGCGGCGACGCTGGATGCCCAGCATGAGTCTTTGGCAGCTGTGCTGGGCATGTACACCGCTTATGGGTGTAATGCCATGCGTCAGCATACAGATCATGGCAATGCTTTGTTGTCGCGCTTTCCTATTTTGCAGTATGAAAATCAGGATGTGTCCGATCACCGTCTTGAGCAGCGTGGGTTGCTGCATGCGGTGGTGGATATTCATGGTCGCGAGGTGCACTGCATTGTAGTGCATCTAGGGTTATTTGCCGGGGGGCGTGAGCGTCAAGCGCAGGCTCTAGTGGAGCGTATCAAGAGTGTGGTTCCCGATAGGGAGCCTTTAATTATTGCTGGCGATTTTAACGACTGGCAAAACAAGCTGAGTCCCATTTTAATCGAGCAGCTTGATCTCTATGAGGTATTTTCTTTTGCTCATCGCGCTCCCCAACCGAAAACCTTCCGTCATCGGGCGTTGCGCTGGTGGCAGCCCTCTGTAGAGGAGGGAGGAGATAAAAAAATACCTGAGTTAGGGGTCGGGCGCGGGGCACGTGTGACTCCTCCTCCGCGCACCTTTCCAAGTATTTTTCCATGGCTGCGTTTGGATCGTATTTATCAGCGCGGGTTTGCTGTGCGTACGGCACGAGTACTACAGGGCAGTCCGTGGCGACAGATATCAGATCATGCCCCTTTGTTTGCTGAGCTTGAATTACCTTAGTCGACCGCATCATTTTACGATGCGGTTTTTTGTTGGGGCCCGCATCCGTATTACTACTTAAAAGGGTTGTTTTATCTTGACGGATGAAATATCGTTTACCTATACTCAAGCTGTATTTTGGTGGCTACTTAGATAAATAAACAACTTTAATTATTCTATAAATTAATAAATAAATTGCGGGTTTTTATTAGTTTCAGTCTTGGTCACCCATCTGTTCCAGCTAATTAGGCTGTACATTAATAATTGATTCATAATCGATATAAATGTTTATTCAAACAGATTAAACATTTAATAAAGGAGACTCAATAATGAAAGTCAAAACAGCAAAAAAGACGCTATTGCGTTGTACCCTCGCTAGCGTTGCTTCTACGTTTGCCATTTTTAGCAGTGCTGAGGCGGCACGGATTGCCATTGGTCCCCCAGCTAGTGAGACCAATTCGGTGACTCGGGTCATTCTTGAGGCATATGGACTCAAGGATGGAGATTATGATGCTTTTCAGGAAAGCTTTGGTAATGCAGCCGATTTAGTGCAAGATGGGAATATCGATATTTCTTTTGGTATTTTAGGAGTGCCCGCAGGAAGTATTGAAAGCTTGCATGCTTCAACCGGTGATGTGGTGATGCTTGGGCTATCCGATGAGGTCATTCAGATTGCTGAGGAGGGCAGTGGTTATCAACGTTATGAGATTCCTCAGGATGCTTATCCATTCTTAGATGCTGATGTGCCGACCATTGCAGCGTTTGCCATTATGGTGGCAAATACTGACACTATTGATGAAGAGTTGGGTTATCAGCTGGCTAAGGCAATGGTGGAGCATTCAAATGAGATTACTCATGCCCAGGGGGCTCATTTGACCCTAGAAAATGCCTTAAATGGGCTCGAAGGGCTGCCTATTCATCCTGGTGCCAAGCGTTATTATGAGGAGCAGGGGCTGACTATTGATGCGCCTGTGGCTGAGGTGAGTGCTACTGCGGATAATCGTAAGGCTGAGTTTACTCTTGGGACAGGGAGCCAAGGAGGGACGTACTATCCACTTGGGGGTGAGATTGCTAATGTTTGGAACAATTATGTAGAGGGGAATTTCACCAACGTTGAAACAGGGGCCTCATTAGAAAATTTAGCGAGCATTCACCGAGGGCGCATGGATGTCGGGATGACGGTGCATGTGCCTGCTCTCGATGCGGTGAATGGCGAGGGTGAGTTTGAGGGCAATCAGGTGACTAATGTGGCCTTTATTGGTCATGTTTATCCCGAGGTGGTACAGATTGTAACCCGTAAAGCAACGGGGATTAGCAGTCTGGATGATATTGCTAAAAAATAATCAATAAGCCAAAGCAAAAAGGACCAGTGGTGTCCTTTTTGCTTTTCATTTTGTAAGCAATACAAAGAATAAGTTCCCCCATATTACCCCAAAAGAGGATTTGCAATTATGGTTAAGGAGAACACTCACACCCCTGCAAAGCAGGCACAGCAAGCAGAACAAGATGCTAAGGCCTTGTTACAGAAATATGATCGTGAGAGTAATTTTCGTGAGGAGATCGGGGTATGGGCATGGGTGGTTACCTTTTTAGGGGTCTCGCTAACTGTTTTTCATATTTATACGGGGTATTACGGGACATTGCAGTCGCAAAAGCAGGGGGCCATTCATTTGGGTACTGCTTTGGGGCTGATTTTTTTGCTGTTTCCCATGAAAAAAGGGCAGCAGCTTTTTCAAAAAACCGTGCCATGGTATGACCTGGTTTTGGCATTTGGTTCGATGTATATCACCTATTACAAGGTGATTTATTTTGATGATCTCCTGCGTGGGGTGACGTGGGGTTATTCTGAGGTAGATACTTATCTTTCCGTGGCCGGTATTTTGTTATTGCTTGAGGCAACTCGTCGTACTGTAGGGATTCCTATTGTAATTGTGGCCTTAGTGATGATGTCGTATGCCCTGTTTGGCAATTATATTCCTACCCGTATGTTGTCTCATCAAGGATATGATTTTTTTGAGGTGGCCACTCGTTTGTGGTATCGCGATAGCGGTGTTTTTGGGACACCATTACAAATTTCAGCCAAATATATTTTCTTGTTTTTGTTTTTTGGGGTGATTTTGGTGCACACCCGAATTGGACAGTTTTTTAATGATTTGGCTTTTGGTCTGACGGGGCGTTTTACAGGAGGGACGGCCAAGGCTGCTGTAGTGGCGAGTGCTTTGCAGGGAATGGTATCGGGGAGTTCGGTAGGCAATACCGTAGCGTCAGGTTCTTTTACCATTCCCATGATGAAAAATGCGGGGTTTAAGCCTGAGTTTGCAGCCGGTACAGAGGCATCGGCTTCGACTGGGGGGCAAATTATGCCGCCAATCATGGGGGCTGCGGCATTTATTATGATGGAGTATTTGGGGGTATCTTATGCCACCATCATGGCTGCGGCATTGATTCCTGCTACCTTGTATTTTCTAGGAATATTTATTGGTACGCATTTTGAGGCCAAGCGGTTACGTATTTTAGGCTTGCCAGCTTCTGAGTTGCCTCATGTCAGGCAGCTTCTGAAGCGATACGGGTATATGTTGTTGCCGTTGTTTGTGATTGTGGGCACTGTAATGATCGGTTATACCCCACAGCGGGCTGCCATTATGGGTATTGTGACGGCTTTTGCTGTGAGCTTGGTGCGTGCGGAAACCAGAATGGGGCTGCGCAAGATTATTTATGTGCTCGAGCAAGGGGCGCGGGTGGCATTGCCTGTGATTGCTGCAGTTGCGACTGCAGGAATTATTGCTGGGGTAGTGAGCATGACTGGTTTAGGAGCCAAATTTGCTGCCAGTATTATTGCTCTATCTGGGGGCTATTTGTTCCTTGCTTTGTTTTTTACCATGATTGCTTGTTTGGTTTTGGGGATGGGCTTGCCGACTACAGCAAACTATGTAGTAACCGCTACCGTGGCGGCTCCTGCCTTAATCAATGGGTTTGATTTGGCTCCAATAGCGGTACATATGTTCGTATTTTATTTTGGGATTGTGGCCGATATTACGCCACCAGTGTGTTTGGCTGCTTATGCAGGGGCAGGGATTGCGCGCGCCAATCCTTTTAAGAGCGGGGTAACTGCAGTCAAGTTGGCTATTGCGGCATTTATTATTCCGTATATTTTTGTGTACAGTCCCATTTTAGTAATGGAAAATGTACATGCTGTGCCGCTGATAGGGGCAGTAGTGACCTCTATATTAGGGATGATTGCGGTTAGCAGTGCCATGATAGGTTTTTATATTCGCAATTCACGTGTTTATGAACGGCTCATTCTGTTTGTGGCGGGGGTATGTTTAATTATTCCTGATGTATTGATTAGCTTGGTTGGGCTGCTCTTATTGGGTGCAGTGTGGTTTTTGCAAAAGCAGCGTGATGATGACAGTGTGCAGCCTGGAGCAGTGAGTACATAGGGAACTTTACTGTTATTAATAACTCTAATCATATAGAGATTAGCACTCTCGGTATGAGACTGCTAAAATAAATGAGGTAGAATTATAAATAGACTCAAGGAGTTTTATTGAGCTGTTTGTCTAACAAAGGAACGTCTATGAACCAGAGTTCGCAAAGTTTGGTAGCCGCCCCTGCACAGTCTTTAGCTGTTGCAGTATCCAATCCGGGTGCCCTAGGCACGTTGGAGGCCTATATTGCGGCTGTTAATCAGCAGCCCATTTTGAGTGCCGAAGAGGAGCGCGACCTAGGCGAACGTTTGCAAAAACACGGTGATTTGGATGCGGCTCGTCGATTGATTATGTCGCATTTACGTTTGGTAGTGTCTACGGCTCGACAGTACCTGGGGTATGGTTTGCCTCATGCTGATTTGATCCAAGAGGGCAATGTCGGCCTGATGAAGGCTGTTCGCCGTTTTGATCCTGCACGTGGTGTGCGTTTGGTTTCTTTTGCTATTCATTGGATCAAGGCAGAGATCCACGAGTATATTATTCGTAATTGGCGCTTGGTGCGCATTGCCACTACCAAGGCGCAACGTAAGTTGTTTTTTAATTTGCGGCGCTTACGGCCCGAGCATATGGAGACGCTTGAGCCCGAAGAAATTGAGAGAATAGCGCGTGAGCTAGATGTGCGCCCTGAGGATGTGAGCGAGATGGAGATTCGCATGTCAGGGGGCGAGATAGGTTTTGATGCGCCAAATCAGGAGGATGATGAGGAGGGCTTTTTTGCCCCAGTGACTTATTTGTCTGATGAAGGGGCGCTTGAGCCTTCTAATATGCTTGAGCAGGCCGAGCAATTGCAATTACAAGGTCCCGGTCTGGAGCAGGCCATCAGTCAGCTTGATGAGCGTTCTCAGAGTATTATTCGGGCACGCTGGTTGCAGGAGGGGCGCGCAAAAACGCTTCAAGAGCTGGGTGAAGAGTTCGGTGTATCTGCAGAGCGTATTCGTCAAATTGAGGCGGCGGCCCTTAAGAAAATGCGCCACTATCTTCAAGAGGCCACTGTTTAATTAATTAGGATTTAAGTTTTTTCAGCCCCCATAGTTATATGTATTTGGGGGCTTTTTATTGTTTCATTCTGATTGGTTGGTTTGGGTTTCAGAGCATCGTATAGAGGCCTTTGGTCTCAGACTTTACAATGAGTGTAAATTTGTTGGCACTCGATAAAGTTTGTTGACGGCGTTCTGGATTACAATAATGTTATGAAAAAAGCACAAATCAAAGAGTTGTTACCGCGGTTTGAGCGTCATTATGATGAGCTCGTTGCGCGTACCCAAGAGTTCCCGCCTCATGGAAGCCGTCCCATCACTGTCTGTGGTCGATTATGTGGTTGGGTGAGTGCTGCTGCATTAGAGTGCTTGGCCGAGTTATCTGGAGTCAAGATTACTGATGAGGCAGTGCATGTGGCCTGGGCGGATGAGCCGTCGACGCGGGTAGACCATTTACTGGCTCATATTGCTCAAGTGCTCAATGAACAAGGGCTGGTCAAGAGCTGGCGTAATGAGTTGCTCGAGGTTATTGGTGAGGGGCAGGTGGTCGGAGCTATTGAGCGTGGTGTGATGCGCCCTTTGGGCTTTCTTACCCAAGCCGTACATTTAAATGCCTGGGGGCCTGATGACCATTTGTGGGTGGCTAAGCGCGCTGCTCATAAAAATAGTGATCCTAATTTATGGGATACTTTGGTGGGGGGGTTGGCAGCTGCCGGAGAGGATTTAGAAACTACCCTATTGAGAGAAACCCAAGAGGAAGCTGGTCTTAGCCCTGAGCAGATCCAAGAGAGGGGGCCGATACGTACCTTATTACGCATGCATCGGCGCTTACCTGAGGGGTATTTGGTTGAAAATGTGATTGTGAGCCATTGTCAATTGGCTGATACTGTGCAGCCTGTCAATCAGGATGGTGAGGTCAGTGAGATTCGTTTGGTCTCTGTGCCCGAGTGGTGGCAGATGGCACAAGCGGGTCAATTTACTCTGGAGTCGCAGCTGATCATTATTGACAGTATTCGCACGCGTTTTTCTACTAGTACCCAGGCCGCTTAGCATGTTGCACCCCCTCACAGGCCCGAGCTCTTGGTTTCGGGCGCCTTTATTTATTTAATCGGGAGGTGACATGCCACATAATCCATTTCAGCAATTTACTATTGGATCGGATAATAATCCTCTGCTCAGTAGCATGGAGTCCTTACGCAAGGCGTGGGCAAGTATGCCTAATCATCCAATGACTTCGATGAATCCTTTGCATGCGCAATCGACCGAGGAGCTCAATAAGCGCATTACAGAGTTACAGGCTGTAGAAAATTGGTTGGCGCTTAATCTATCCATGCTGCGCAATACCATACAGGCGTTAGAAATTCAGCGCTCTACTTTGAGTGCTTTTCAGGCGTTTGCACAAACACAATGGCCGCGTCCTTCAGGAGCTGAGGAGACTGGGCCGGCGACTTCAAGTACCGCGCAGGCTGCAAGCAGTGCGCAGACAAAGGAGTCTGATGAGGCGGCAGGCACTGTGTCTGGGGTTGATGAGCAGGCGTTATTACAAGCAGGGCAGGCGTGGTGGACGTTGATGCAGCAACAGTTCCAAACTTTAGTGCAGACAACGCAATCGTCTATGCAGGCTGCTCAAAATGCCGCCGAGCACTATCAATCAGAACACAGCCCGCGTGCATCTGCAGATAGTACCTTTGATAAAAAGACCGCATCAGTAGATGAAGAGGCCAAGCCTAGCACTTCTACAGCGGGTAAAAAGGCAGCTAAAAAGGCTACTAAAAAGACTGCAAAAACAGCTGCCACTCAGGCTGATAAGAAAAAAACGGGGTAATTTTTTTATGCTTAATGTAGTTGTTTTAGCAGCTGGCAAAGGGACTCGGATGAATTCCGCCCTGCCCAAGGTGTTACATACTATTGGGGGGCAGCCCATGCTAGCGCATGTTATTTCAGCTGCGCGGCAGTTGGCGCCTGCGCGTATTATTGTGGTAGTTGGGCATGATGCTGAGCGGGTACAGGCTCATTTTGCCGATCAGAGTGATTTGCACTTTGTGCTCCAAACTCCTCAAGAGGGGACAGGGCACGCGGTACAGCAGGCTGTGCCAAAGTTGCTGGATGATGGCTCGGCACAGGCTAAAACATTGGTGCTATATGGTGATGTGCCTTTGGTGCAGCCAGAAACGATGCGTCTGTTGCTCGAGGCGAGTCAGGATGGGATGGCTATTTTAACTGAGTTGCTTGATGACCCAAGTGGTTATGGACGCATTGTGCGCGATGCTCAGGGCTATATCACAGCTATTGTTGAGCACAAAGATGCTACTGCTGAGCAACTACAGATTAATGAGGTGAATACAGGCATTTTGGTTGCGCCTACCGCTGCGCTAACAGGGTGGTTGGGGCGTTTGAGTAATGATAATGCGCAAAAGGAATATTATTTAACTGATATTGTTGGGTTTGCGCGGGCGGACGGGGTGCCCATTTATGCCTCCCATCCGCTGCATGCATGGGAAACGCTGGGCGTGAACAGCCGCGTGCAGCAGGCGCAGTGTGAGCGAGCATGGCAGCGTGCTCAAGCACAGGCACTCTTGGAGCGTGGCGTTAGCATGGCTGATCCCGATCGTTTTGATTTGCGTGGTGTATTGCACTGCGGCCAAGATGTATTTATTGATGTGGGTTGTGTGTTTGAGGGAGTGGTCCATTTGGGTGATGGGGTGCATATTGGCCCTCATACTTATATTCGCAACGCTACTATAGAGGCGGGGGTGGTGGTTCATCCGTTTACGCATATTGATGGGGCTCAGTTACAGCAGCAGGGTCAGGTCGGGCCTTTTGCGCGTCTGCGGCCAGGGACTCAGCTCGGCCCCGAAGTGCGAATTGGTAATTTTGTCGAAATTAAAAATAGTCGTTTAGGTCATCGTGCCCAAGCCAGTCATTTGAGTTATTTAGGAGATGCTCAGATTGGTCAGCGTGTCAATATAGGTGCGGGCACTATCACCTGTAACTACGATGGAGCTTATAAGCATCTGACTGTGATTGAGGATGATGCCTTTATCGGTTCTGATTCACAGTTGATTGCTCCGGTTACAGTTGGAGCCGGAGCAACCATTGGCGCAGGGACGACGTTGACTCGTGATGCACCTGCAGACGCGCTCACCTTGTCGCGGGCGGAACAAAAAACAATCACCCAATGGAAGCGTCCTACAAAAAAGTAATGGATAACGAAATATCTAGTGAGTAAACATAAAGTCAAGCATAGTCAATTTTCAAATACAGACAATACTTCTTCTTCTGCTTCTGCACCTTGGGCTGAGGCGATTGACCCTGTACTCTCAAAGGCGCCTGATTGGGCGCCAAATCAGGGCAGTGCGCCACAGCCTGCACGGGCTACTCAACAGCCTGCTCACGCAGCTCCTAAGGATGAGCCTGATGGATTGCCTCGGGCACGCTTAATCCCTGCTGCCGCCGTTTTATTATTAGCTATTATTGCTTCTGTTTTAGATGCCAGTATGGCTAATGTGGCATTGCCCACTATTGCTCAAGAGCTCAATATTGATGCGGCATTGGTGGTTTGGATCACTATTGCGTATAGCCTAACTATTGTGATTACATTGCTGCCCTTATCCGCAATGGCAGAGCGGGTTGGGTTGGGGCGAATGTTTGCAATGGGGGCTTTTTTGTTCATGGTGGCCTCGTTAGCAGCTTCTATGGCGGTCGATTTTCCTATGCTGCTGGGCGCACGTATGGCTCAAGGTCTAGGTTCATCGATGTTAATGTGCCTGTTTGGTGGGTTGGTGCGCAATATTTATCCTCTTAGGCTGTTAGGGATGGGGCTGAGTCTAAATGCCATGGCTGTTTCTATGACTGCAGTGCTCGCCCCTTCCATTGGTGCATTTATTTTAGGGGTGGGAAATTGGCGTTGGATTTTTTGGGTGACGGTACCTGTGTCCGCGCTGTTAGTCTTAGGGGCTCGTTTTTTACCCGCTGGGCAGCGCAGTACTCGTCCCTTTGATTGGTGGGCGGGTCTATTGGTTGCTCCGGTCTTTGGGCTGTCAATTTTGGGACTTGATTTGATTGTGTCACGGCCTGGGGTATCCGTATTGTGTTTTATTGTGGCTATATTAAGTGCGCGGGTTTTGTTACGTCGTTCTAAGCGCCAAGTCGCTCCGTTGGTGCCTGTGGATTTATTGCGCATTACTCCTGTGGCGTATGCAGTGGTAGCTTCTGCTTTTTCTTTTGCGTCGCAGATGGCTGGATTGGTAGCCATGCCTTTTTATTTTCAACAGGTAATGGGGTTAAGTTACAGTCAGCTTGGTTTGTATTTAGGAGCTTGGTCTTTAGGAGTCGGGGTGATGGCTCCTGTAGCTGGTTATTTATCTGGGCGTATTTCTATTGCTAAGATGTGTGCTGTGGGAGCCTTGGCCATGGCCGTGGGGATGGCTTGGCTGATGTTCTTAGATGCACAGAGCCATTTTGGTTGGGTGTTGGCTTCCATGATTTTGGCGGGTGCTGGTTTCGGGTTATTCCAAACGCCTAATAATCGAGCGTTATTGGCTGGGGTTCCTCGTCATCGGGCAGCAGCGGCTGGGGGGATGCAAGCAACCACGCGTGTGTATGGGCAAAGTTTTGGAACCGCTTTGGTGGCCATTGTCTTTGCGGTAGGCGGCGAGTGGGGGCCGGTGCTGGGCATCGGTATTGCTGTTATTTGTGCTTTGGGTTCGGTGGTCGTAAATATTTTGCGCCATTTGAATCCAGCTTCTGATCCTATTCTTGTATAGCGGATTTTTTATGCGTATTGCCTATCTCAATTTTGAAAAGGGATGGCGCGGTGGGGAGCGCCAAACCTTATTGATGGCCCATGGAATGGCAGAACGGGGGCATCAAGTGTCTGTGATAGTCCGGGCAGGGGAGCCTTTAAGTCAGCGATTAGACTCGGGCAAGGTGCGTATTATTGCCGCTCGTAATCGGTTGCATTTATTGTATTGTTTGTTTAGGTATAGAAAATATTTTGATATATGGCATGCGCAGACTGTCAATACCCTGACCCTATTAACATTGATGCGTCCTGTGATTCACGGTGTGGTGGCCTTTACACGACGTACTTCTTTTCCTTTATATCGAGGTCATGGAGCTCGGTGGTTACAGCGTTGGAAAACACAGCGCAAGTGGAGGCAGGTGCAGGTATTTGCAGCAGTAAGCCAGGCCGCTGCTAAGGTGCCTCATTATTTAGGCTTTGAGCCGATTATTATTCCTTCGGCATTGGAATATGTTGAAGCCGATCCGCAGCGTCTGCAGGCGTTACAGGCTCAGTTGCCCAAAGAGGTGCCGGTGTTGGGAACATGTGCGGCTTTGAGTCAAGAAAAGGATCCGTTAACGTTGATTCGTGCTATTTGCTTGTTGAGAGAGCGGTACGGGGAGTTGGTTTTTTTGCATTTTGGTGCATCAGGGGATCAAGCAGATGAAGCACGGCAGTTAGTAAAGGAGCTCGGCCTAGAGGGGGTATACCGCTTTATGGGCTTTAATCCTCATATAGAAGATGTGTATCGAGTGTTGGATGTATTTGTTTTGAGTTCACGGATGGAGGCGCTAGGGGGGAGTGTATTGGAGGCTTTTATGTATGGGGTTCCTGTCGTGGCTACTGCAGCGGGAGGGGTTACAGAGGTAGTGGGAACAGAGCGTGGATGGTTGTGTCCCATAGGCGATGCTCAGGCTATAGCCAAGGCGTGTCAAGAGGTTTTGTCGCGCCCTGATGTGGCTCAAGAAAAGGCGCAAATAGCCTATCGTTGGGTGCGTGAGACGCATGGTGTGGCGCAGATGTTGGATCGTTATGAGCAGGTGTATGGACAGCATGTAGGATAAAGGAGTAGGGTATGTGCGGAATCGTGGGGGCTATTTTATCTACCGAGGGAAATTGTGTGCCCATATTAATCGAAGGGTTGAGCCGTCTTGAGTATCGTGGGTATGACTCGTGTGGCTTAGCAACTATAAATGAAGGGCAACTAAGACGAGTGCGCAGCACGCAGCGGGTGGCACAACTGGCTCAAGAGGTGGCGCAGCAGCAGTTAATTGGGTCCATAGGGATAGCACATACTCGCTGGGCTACGCATGGGAGTCCCACTCCAATGAATGCTCATCCTCATGTATCACGCGGAGCAGGTTACCAAATTGCCTTGGTTCACAATGGCATTATTGAGAATTATGAAGCATTGCGGGCAGATTTGGTGAATCAAGGTTATGTGTTTGAGAGCCAAACTGATACTGAAGTAGTCGCCCATCTAATTCATTCTTTATATGCGGGAGATATCATTGCGGCGGTGCAGGCAGCCTGTCAGCGTGTACAAGGCGCGTATGCTTTGGGGGTTGTATGCGATCAGGAGCCAGATTGTTTGGTGGGTGCGCGTAAAGGGTCCCCGTTGGTTTTGGCTATAGGGGAGCAGGGCTATTTTTTAGCTTCGGATGCTTTGGCCATAGCGGGACAAGCAGAGCAGCTTTTGTATATGCAGGATGGGGATATTGCAGTATTGCGTAAGAATGGCTATTTCATTAGTGATGTGCATGGTGCCGTGCGACATCGTGATGTGCAGCCCATGCCTCAAGCGGTAGGGGAGGCAGAGCTCGGTCCGTATCGTCACTATATGCAAAAAGAAATCTTTGAACAACCGCGCGCGGTTGCGGATACTGTGCAAGATATTGAAGCGATCAGTGCATCCCTGTTTGGTCCAGAGGCAGAGTCTGTGTTTGCTGATGTAGATAGGGTGTTGGTATTAGCATGTGGGACCAGTTTTTACGCGGGCTTAACAGCAAAATATTGGATTGAAGAGTTGGCTGCCTTACCTACTGCAGTGGAAATAGCAAGTGAGTACCGATATCGGCATAGTGTGCCTGATCCACGTACTTTAGTAGTGGTGGTGTCTCAGTCCGGGGAAACCGCGGATACGTTAGCAGCGCTTCAACACGCGCAGTCTCTGGGTATGCATCGTACCTTAGCAATTTGTAATGTGGCCAGCAGTGCTATGGTACGGGATTGTCAGCTTGCTTTTATCACACGTGCAGGAGTGGAGATAGGAGTGGCCTCCACTAAGGCCTTTACTACTCAGTTAACGGCTTTGTTTTTGTTGGCTTTGGTCTTGGCTCAGCTAAGAGGTCGGTTAGATAAAACAGCGATAGCCGAGCATGTGCAGCGTCTGCGGCATTTACCGGCTGCATTAAAGGCGGTGCTTGCTTTGGAGCCACAAATTATGGCGTGGGCGCAGCGCTTTGCTTCTAAGGAGCATGCGCTTTTTTTAGGGCGGGGTATGCATTATCCCATTGCTTTAGAGGGGGCCTTAAAGCTTAAAGAAATCAGCTATATTCATGCTGAGGGTTATCCTGCTGGCGAGTTAAAACATGGCCCGTTAGCATTGGTAACAGAGGCCATGCCTGTAGTGACTATTGCACCCAATGATGAGCTGCTAGAAAAGCTCAAGGCAAATATAGAAGAGGTGCGCACGCGTGGGGGGGAGTTATATGTTTTTGCTGATGCCGACACCCAAATTAGTCCCACAGAGCAGGTGCATGTCATACAGATGCCCAAACATTATGCGCAATTATCGCCTATTTTGTATGCCATTCCATTGCAGTTGCTGGCTTATCATACTGCCTTAGCCCGGCAGACTGATGTGGATAAACCGCGTAATCTGGCCAAAAGCGTTACGGTGGAATAGGTGG
>CALKIR010000058.1 GCA_937995985.1 uncultured Alcaligenaceae bacterium | reverse complement strand
TAATGCCCATTACTACATCTCCGATGATGCAGGCCAGCGAATTTACCAGTCACCGGGCTCGGACCTGCAACGATTTTCTCGTCTTGCCCCTCCGGTGGATAAGGTTGCTATTGATACGGTTGGCATATGGAAAAACCACGGTGAAACACTTCGTGGTGCGGTTGTGGCGCTCGAGTCCAATGGCCTTGGTGGTACCGATGCTTTAAAACTGACGGTGGCCACCAACATCGATTTCCACCTGTATTATTTGGATGATTTTCGCAATTACCTTCGGCTGGTGACGATGGCCGCATGTTTGATTGCCATTTTAGCGATATGGTTCGCAGTCTATCAGGGCCATGCCCCGATTCGACGCATTAGCCGAGAAATACGTCGTATTGGCTCAGATCAGCTGCATACGCGTCTAGACCCGGATGCCGTGCCGCGCGAGCTTGTCGAGCTGGCCGTGTCATTTAATGAAATGCTAGGCCGACTGGAAGATGCTTTTCAGCGCCTTTCAGCCTTCTCAGGAGATATCGCACATGAACTCCGTACGCCAATCACAAACCTGAAAACCCAGACGGAAGTCGCACTTTCGCATGCCCGCAGCGTCGAACAGTACCAGGAAGTTTTGTATTCCAACCTAGAGGAGTATGAGCGCATGGCACATATGATCGGAGACATGCTGTTTTTGGCCCAAGCAGACAACAAGCTCTTAAAGCCTGAGCGGGTCAAAATTGATCTTGACGCTGAGATGCGCATCCTCTTTGATTATTTCAGCGCCTGGGCAGAGGAAAAAAATGTGCGTTTGGAACTCGAGGGGGAGCCAGTCTGGATGACGGGGGACAGGCTGATGATGCGTCGTGGGCTAAGCAACCTTTTATCTAATGCCATCCGCTACACGCCAGTGGGTAGCCGTGTCATAGCGACTCTCAGCATCGACGGGACGAGTGCCTGCATCAATATTTTCAACGCTGGCGAGCCCATACCTGCGGAACACTTGCCCCACATTTTTGATCGCTTCTATCGACCGGATGCGTCACGACAGCGCAGCAGTGAAGGGGCTGGGCTGGGTTTGGCGATCACCAGGTCCATTATCGAAGCGCATGGCGGGAGCATCAGCGTGCAGTCTGACAGAAAGGGAACGACCTTTAAGGTTCAGGTCCCCGTGATTGGTTTTTGTCGTTCAAAGGGTCGCGAGTATTAACGATAGCTCGCCGGCCAGGGAGGCTCCAGCTTCATGACTGACCGATAGGTCGGGCAAGGGCGGGATGCTTGATGATACATGTTTTTTATGAGGATTATAAATAATGGAACGCAGACAAATTTTGAAAGCGAGCGCCGCGGCCTTATTGTTCGGGCCAACGGTATTACGTGCTCAGGCGCACGCCGAGCATGGCACATCAATGGCCGGTCATCATGACATGATGGGGGGCGGTGCGCACGGAGCACACGCCGATATGGGAGAGGCCTTGCTGCCCTTCGATCGCATGCCGTCCCAACGTCCGCTCGAGGCATTACCGCGCTTGAAAAACGCCAGTACCCAGGCAGGCCAGTTCAAGGCTACATTGGTCGCTGCCCCCGCACAAAAAACCGTCGCTAACCGTACGCCAACAGAGTTTTGGCTTTATAACAACCAGTTGCCAGGGCCACAAATTGAGGTGTTCGAGGGTGATGAGGTCGAAATCCTCTTCAAAAATCAATTGCCTGAGCCCACGACCGTGCACTGGCATGGTCTGCCGGTACCCTCCGATCAAGACGGCAACCCACAGGACAGCGTGCCTGCGGGCGAAGAACGCATCTACCGATTCACTCTGCCCAAAGGCAGTGCCGGCACATACTGGTATCACCCCCATCCGCATGGATTAACCGCAATGCAGGTAGCACGAGGGTTGGCAGGCACCTTGATTGTGCGGGCAAAGGATGACCCGCTGGCCGAACTGCCTGAGCAACACTGGATGATTACGGACCTGCGCTTGGACCCCCAGACGCAAATACCAGACAACACCATGATGGATTGGATGAATGGCCGAGAAGGTCAATTTGTATTGATCAACGGTCAGTTACAGCCACGCATAACGCTGACCACAGGCACACGCGTTCGGATTTGGAATAATTGCGCGGCGCGGTATTTGCGTTTGGCCATGCCAGGCTGCCAATGGGTCCTGCTAGGTACTGATGGCGGGCTATTAGAACAAGCCCAAGCACCCATGGGCGAGGTGTTTTTGGCACCAGCAGAACGCGTTGAGGTCATGGTGCTGACCGAAGGAGACCTACAAGGAGAACTGCTCAACCGCTATTATGATCGCGAGAAGATGATGGTTCAAGAGCCACAGACCGATCAGGTCATCGCTCATATGTCCGTCAAAGCAAGCGGGACACCGTTGATACCAGATACATTAAATACCCTGCCTGATTTAGGGGAACCCGTGGCATTCAAAGCCATTGAATTTAGTGAAACAGAAATGGATCACGAGCACCATGAACCCATGACAATGAGCATGCTGCAATCAATGTTTATGGTTAATGGAAAGGTGTTTGATATGGACCGCATAGACGTTACCAGTCGCGTGGGCGAGGTAGAAGAATGGCGCGTTTTTAATAATTCGCATATGGATCACCCATTTCATCTGCACGGAACGCAGTTCCAGGTGACCCAACGAGAACAAAATGGCGTCGTTACCCTAGAGCCGTTCAAAGCGTGGCGGGATACCGTTAACTTAAGGCCTTATGAAACCGTTGTCTTTCATGTGAAGCAGCAGCTGCCAGGCATTCGCATGTTCCATTGCCATATTCTGGAACATGAAGATTTAGGCATGATGGCAAATCTTGAAGTGATCTAGCCATGCTTAATGCTTATCTTAGACAAGTTCCAAGTTAAGCACTGTCATCTGGATGGCCGACCTCGCCGTCCATGAAGATGGTGCTGTTCAGGGCAGCGTACGGTAGGTGAAATTAACGCGCAGCAATTCATTGCGCATCTGGATACAGCAGGAGTGCCATGATTAGCGTAGGTCCTTTCTCGATTCGAGTTGTCATTATCGTGCTTGCAGCCATCGTGGCGTGGGTGGCTTCGCGGCTCGTTGCTCGGCGTTTGATAGGGTCGGGGGCAAAGCATGCAAGCAGCTTGATCTTCGATGCGTTGATGGTCGGTCTCGTTACGGGGCGTCTCACCTTCGTTCTGATATGGTGGAGCGACTATATCGCTGCACCATGGTCCATTCTGGCGGTAGGTGACGGCGGTTTTTACCCCGCTGCAGGTGTCCCGGTAGCCGTTGCCTGGATTTGGTGGAGAACCCGGCATGAGCAGTCCCTGCGCAAACCAGTCTATGCGGGCGTTTTGGCCGGGTTAATGGCCTGGGGCGGGGCAGGCGGTGCGCTTGTCCTGCTGCATGAAGCAGCCCCGTCGCTGCCCGCACTTGAACTGAGCACGATAGACTCCGAGCCCGTAAGCCTTACAAGCTTTGTCGGGAAACCCGTTGTAGTGAACCTGTGGGCCACATGGTGTCCGCCCTGTCGACGCGAGATGCCCGTGTTCGTGCAGGCTCAAGCGGATTACCCCGACCTGGCTGTAGTCATGATAAATCAGGGGGAAAGTATTCAGGCTATTAACGCTTTCCTGAAGTCAGAAGGTTTGGAGCTGGAGCATGTGCTGCTTGACCCTTCGTCGGCCATGATGCGAGAGGTCGGCTCACGCGGATTGCCCACAACCTTGTTTTTTGACGCGCAAGGAAAAATGCTAGATGCTCACATGGGTGAAATCACCATGCCAAGCCTGAAAAACACCCTGAA
>CALKIR010000057.1 GCA_937995985.1 uncultured Alcaligenaceae bacterium | reverse complement strand
CAGCTTTATCCTGAGTTTCCTTAGCTTTTTCATCGATTTTTTCCTTAGCCTCTGCAGACTTTTCCTTTGCATCCTCGGCTACTTCTTTTGCCTTGTCTTTGACGTCCTCAGCCTTTTCTTTGGCTTGGTCTGCAGCCTCTGCGGCTTTTTCTTTAGCGTCTTTGGCTACAGGGGCAGTTTGTTTTTGGCTGCTTGCAGCGGGTGCAGCAGGTGCAGCTTCTTTTTTATCATCAGAGCAAGCGGATAATACTGCAACCGAGGTAACAGCGGCCAAAATAGATAAATATAGGCGATTCAATTTCATAACATTCCTTTATGAAAATAATTAAATTAGCAAAAACAAGCTCAATGACGCTGTGGTGGAATAGTATTGGTCTTTTTATATATGGTGACTCTATCTAAAAAAACAATAGCAAGGCACAGCACATACAACTGCTGAACTATATTCTATAGGGAGCTTAAATTGAAAACTGTTAATCAGTGTAAGTCCTAATTTCAATTTTAAAAAAAACAACCATTTAAAGCTTTAGCAGCCTTTCCCTTTCAAAGCTGAATGGCGGTATAACTGTCCCTCACTCAAACGATCCAAATCAATGGGCTGTGCACGATTAATCGCAGTAGCCACGCGCCGGCGCAAGTCATTGCTATGTGAATGAATAACCTTATTTTTTATAGTTAGTAATTGATTAATGGATACTGAAAAACTTGTTAGCCCTAAACCTAACAATACAGGAGTCAACTCTTCTTGACCAGCTAATTCACCACACATAGATATTGGGGTGTTGTACCTATCCGCCACATTGATAATTTGTGCCAACAATCGCATGACAGCAGGATGTAATGGATCATATAAGTGCGCCACATCACTATCTATGCGGTCCACAGCTAATACATACTGAATTAAATCATTGGTACCAATAGATAAAAAATCCAGGGCCTCAGCAAAAGGCTCCAAAGCAATTGCAATGGCAGGCACCTCAACCATCGCCCCTAACTGCACATCACGCTCTAAGGAGAAGCCCTCTGCAAGCAAAGAGTCCTTAGCGCGCTGCAAGGCATTCTTAGTGGCCTCTATCTCAGCCATGCTGGTCACCATAGGCAATAAAATGCGCAAGGGCCCGTGCTGGGCAGCACGTAATAAGGCTCGAAGCTGGGTGTGAAATAACTCGGGATGCGCCAAACAGTACCGTATTGCCCGCAAACCAAGAGCAGGGTTGGTGGCAACAGCTTGATCGGCATCTAGGGTTTTGTCGGCACCAATATCTAAGGTCCGAATAGTAACGGGTTTGCCATGCATGGCCTCTATTGCTTGAGCATAGGCCTGATACTGTTCTTCCTCAGTAGGCAAGGTAGCCCGTCCCAAAAACAAAAACTCACTGCGAAACAATCCAATCCCATCAGCTCCTGCCTCATAGGCCATTTTGGCCTCTTCGGGTAGCTCAATATTTGTTTCCAGAGTAATTTTTATGCCATCCAAAGTCTCTGCCGGAGCATCTCTTAACTCCTCGAGGCGCTGACGAAGCTGAATATAATTCGCTTGTTTTTGAACATATTCCTCTAAAACATGGGCAGCTGGGTTAATAATTACCACGCCTGCCTGAGCATCCACCACAACCACATCACCGTCTTGGACCGCACGCCGTAAGTTGCCTACCCCAACTACGGCCGGAATCCCCATGCTGCGTGCAATAATTGCGGTATGCGAGGTGGCTCCACCGAGATCCGTTACAAAGGCAGCAAATTTTGATTGACGTAAACGCAGCATATCCCCTGGCGCGATATCACGAGCAATTACAATCAAATCATGATCGTCTTTTAAATCGGGCCAGTCTTGCTGTAAGCCCAAACCGTTGCCTGTCAGTACCAGCAGGACACGCTCAATGACTTGTCGAACATCAGCTTGTCGCTCGCGCAAATAAGGATCAACCATATTATTAAACTGCTCAATGAGCTGCTGACCCTGCGTAGTAATCGCCCACTCAGCGTTATAGCGACGTGTTCTAATTAAATTTTGAGCATGTTCAATTAGCATCGGATCATCTAGGAGCAACCGATGCACCGTCAACAAAGGACCTAATTCGCGCGGCGCATCAGCAGGCAAATGCTTGATTTGCGTATCCAAATCAGCCTGAACTGCAGCGACGGCACGCTTTAAGCGTGCTACCTCAGCATCTGCATCGGCAGCATCTATGTAATAATGGGGCGCCTCAAGAGCAGTTGTCCCCATCACCACAGCACGACCAATGGCCACGCCATTTACAACCCCTACCCCGTGCACGGTAAACATTGCTGCGGCATCAGTGTGCTCAAAAAACTCTTGTGGGCCTAAAGGGGGAGTACTCATAAGTCTCTGTTCTATTTATTGTTCTTCACCAAATTTATTTTCAAAAAGAGCTTGGATGGCTTGTAGGGCCTCTTGTTCGTCGTCCCCATGCGCCTCTATGGTGACCTCCACCCCTAAACCCGCAGCCAGCATCATCACACCCATTATGCTCTTTGCATTAACCTTTTGATCATCTCGAGCAATAAAAATATCACTCTTAAACTGGGCAGCCAACTGAGTTAGCTTAGCCGCTGCACGAGCGTGCAAACCAAGTTTATTTGTAATAACAAGATTAATTGAGGCCATAAATAAGTACTATTCTCTAATTAAGTTATTCTATGATAGCGGCCCTATCAGCGGTGCTGGCAATGCGCTGTGCATAAGCAGCCAAACCATTAGTTGGTATATCAGTCATCGCCTTAAGCAACATAGGCAAACTTAACCCAGTAACCAAATAGGTTTGTCTGTTTTGCTCACGCAAACGCTGATGCACATGCTGCGCAATCCTATAAGGCGTTGCCCCATACAAATCATTTAACAAAATGATTTGCTCTGCACAGTGTGCGCCAATGATGTCATACAGTCGCTGTATTTCGAGCTCTACCTCTACATCTGCATCAATATCAAAACAAAGCAACCGCTCATTGGCCATCTGATTGCCGAGCACATGGGCCGCGCACTGTTTTAATGCTGCGGCCATGGGCGTGTGCATAATAAGCACCAAGCTGGGGCTAACCTTGCTTTGAGACAACTCGTTCTAATTCCTCTGCAAAGAAATTGGGAACATGGAAATCTGTTTGTTCAGCAATTTCCACAAAACACGTAGGGCTTGTGACATTTATCTCGGTTAACTTATCACCAATAATGTCCAAACCAACCAAAAATAGGCCGCGCGCAGACAGTATAGGAGCCAGCGTTTCAGCAATGGCACGATCACTGTCTGTTAAAGGCTGGGCCACTCCGCGTCCACCTGCTGCTAAATTACCACGTGTTTCACCAGCAAGGGGGATTCGCGCCAGACTATAAGGCACCACCTTGCCATTAATGATCAAAACCCGCTTATCTCCTTGCTCAATAGCAGGCAAGTAGCGCTGGATCATGACCGTTTCAGTTTCATGCCGCGTAAGGGTTTCAAAAATTACGTTCCTATTAACCTCATTCGGACGAATCCGAAATACCCGCTCCCCTCCCATGCCATCTAAGGGCTTGATCACCACATCATTGTGTTCTTCGTAAAAGCGCTGCAAATGCTCTATACGGCTGCTCACCAGAGTGGGTGCGGTAAACTGAGGAAACTCAAGTATAGACAGCTTTTCCGGATGATTACGAATGGCACTGCCGCGATTAAATACCTGAGCCCCTTGGGCCTGTGCACGATCAAGCAAGTGCGTGGCATACATATATTCGAGATCAAAAGGAGGATCGGTGCGCATTATGACCGCGCTAAATTCACTCAACGCCTGCTCTGATCGCTCTTGTGTGATGTGCCACCATTGCTTGCCGTGCAGATCAGCATCCTGCGGAATGTGCACCATCTGGCTGTGTGTGCGTACCTGCCCATCACGTACAAATAAATCTGCCCTCTGACATGCGCTGATCTGATGCCCACGAGCAATTAAGGCACGCATCATGGATACCGAAGTATCTTTATAGGCAGCGAGATCTTCCAATGGGTCAACGATGAACAATATATGCATAGAGCTTCCTAAAATTAGCCCCACCCTAGCAATCTAGGGTGGGGCCAAAACAGTCAATATTATTTTGTTCTTGGGGCGAGCACCATTACCATCTGCCGCCCTTCTAATTTGGGCATCGATTCAACCTGTGCGATCTCCTCGACCTCATCGCGAACACGTTCAAGTACCCGCATACCGAGCTCTTGATGCGCCATCTCACGCCCTCTAAACCGCAGAGAGACTTTAACCTTGTCACCATCACCAATAAAGCGACGTACATTACGCAATTTTACATTAAAGTCCCCCTCATCTGTTGCAGGTCGGAATTTAACCTCTTTGACCTGAACAACTTTTTGCCTTGCCCGCGCCTCCTGAAGACGCTTTTGCTCTTGATAACGGAACTTGCCGTAATCCATCAAGCGGCAAACTGGCGGTTTGGCCTGTGGTGCAATCTCTACGAGATCAATATCGTGCTCTTGGGCCAAGGCCAATGCCTCGTCCAAGCTTCGAATACCAATCTGTTCGCCGTCTACATCAATGAGACGAACCTCTTGGGCACGAATTTCCCCATTAATGCGATGTTTTTTTTCAGTTGCGATGTCTAGAACTCCTAAGTTAGTTGATTGAATACGATAAAGTCAGCAACTATTTACGCTGATCAATATCATTTTGCAGGTGTTGGGCAAATTGATCTACTGGCATTACCCCTAAATCTCGCCCACCACGTGCGCGCACGGCAACAGTGCCGGCGTCTTTTTCCTTGTCTCCCACCACAAGTATATAGGGGAGTTTCTGCATACTATGTTCACGGATTTTACGAGTGATCTTTTCACCACGCAAATCACTAATCACTCTAAAGCCGCGCGCCCGTAGAGAATCAGCAACACTTTGGGCATATTCCGCAGAACTTTCTGAAATGCAGCATACTACCGCATGCTCTGGTGACAACCAGACAGGCAGTGCTCCAGCATAATGCTCAATAAGCATGCCAATGAAACGCTCAAACGATCCCAAAATGGCTCGATGCAGCATCACAGGAGTGCGTCGCTGATCATTGGCATCAACATATTCAGCACCTAAGCGCTCTGGCATTGAAAAGTCAACCTGTATCGTGCCGCACTGCCACTCTCTACCAATGGCATCTTTGAGGGTATACTCTATTTTAGGCCCATAAAAGGCTCCCTCGCCTTCAGCAATTTCAAACGCGCAGCCACTATCCTTAAGGCTGTCTATGAGTGCCTGCTCTGCCTTGTCCCAAACCTCCTCAGAGCCTATTCTCTTTTCGGGTCGCGTGGCAATTTTGTAGAGTATTTCATCAAAACCAAATTCTGCATACACTTTTTGCAAAAGACGAGTAAAGGCTTTGCACTCATCAAGCAGCTGATCTTCAGTACAAAAGATATGCCCATCATCTTGAGTAAAGCCTCGTACTCGCAATAAACCGTGCAAGGATCCAGAAGGCTCATTGCGATGACAAGAGCCAAACTCACCATACCGTATAGGGAGCTCTCTATAAGAATGGAGTCCTTGGTTAAAGATTTGCACGTGACCGGGACAATTCATCGGCTTGAGACCATACACACGCTTTTCCGATTCGGTCACAAACATATTTTCAGCGTAATTATCCCAATGACCGGTTTGTTTCCATAAGTCAAGGTCTAAAATCTGTGGGGCGCGAACCTCTTGGTAGCCTCCCTCTTGATACAAGCGGCGCATATATTGCTCAACCTGCTGCCATATCACCCACCCTCGCGGATGCCAATACACCAGTCCTGGCGCTTGCTCGCTGAAATGAAACAATTTTAGCTCTTTGCCCAAACGACGATGATCGCGCTTTTCAGCTTCTTCGAGCATATGCAAGTAGGCATCCTGCTCTTCTTTGGTGGCCCAAGCCGTACCATAAATGCGCTGCAGCATTTCATTGTTGCTGTCCCCACGCCAAAAGGCACCTGCAACATTCATGAGCTTAAATACTTTGAGCTTGCCAGTAGAGGGCACATGAGGTCCACGACATAAATCAATAAAATCGCCCTCACGATATAAAGTAATTGTTTCCTCAGCTGGTATAGAGGCTATGATCTCAGCCTTGTAATCCTCGCCCATCTCCTTGAAAAGCTTAATCGCCTCATCACGATCCCACTCTTCGCGATATACCTTTTCGTCGCGGCGCGCGATTTCAACCATTTTCTTTTCAATAGCCTCTAAGTCCTCAGGCGTAAAAGGACGCTTATATGAAAAATCGTAATAGAAGCCATTCTCAATGACGGGACCAATGGTAACTTGAGCCTCAGGAAACAGCTCCTTGACTGCATAAGCCATTAAGTGCGCAGTAGAGTGACGCAATATGTCTAGGCCATCTTTGTCTTTTGCTGTGACAATCTCTAGAGTTGTATCCTCGTTAATCACATAACTGGTATCTACTAACTCTTTATTATCACCATCTACAATACGCCCGGCCAAGGCAGCACGAGCTAAGCCTGGACCAATTGATTCCGCTACCTCAGCAACAGTAACTGGCCCATCGAAAGAACGTTTAGAACCATCAGGTAAAGTAATTTGAACCATTATCTATTTCCAAACTAAAAACGCGGCTCCAAGGCCGCGTTAATGGTATTTAATCTGAAGCATCATATAAAGCATGCGCGAAGACACCTAGCGGCATTTTTAAATAGATCTAGCTGCTAGTAGTTCGCGTCTGAGTCACTGCTACCACCATATACATGAATAAAATATTGGTCGCCCACTTGATTAATCTGTGAACAATCATTATAACAGCCTCATGATATGTGCGCAGCAAAAAAAGCACGCAACAAAGAAAGGCAACCGCAAAATCAATCCTATAGGCAAATATACAACAAATTTATTTTTAACAAACACCAAGCTTGCTATTTAGTTTTGGTTTTGTTATATTTATTTTCTCTAGGCGGTTAGCTCAGTTGGTTAGAGCGCTACGTTGACATCGTAGAGGTCGCTGGTTCGAATCCAGTACTGCCTACCAGAATTCTAAATGGGTCGGTGTACACACCGACCCATTTTTTTTCTATCTTCGGGATCGCGTGATTGAATGACTTCAATCAACCAGTTAAAGCGCACCCACTCGCTCAAATAGCGCACTACCCTCTTTGCACAACTCAGGATCCAAATCTTGGGCTGCAGCGCGGTCAACTAAAATTACTGTGTTAGCATGGGTTTTAAGAATACTCGCTGGCAACTCCTCGGTCACGACACTGCGTTGCAATTTACCCATAATCTCAGCCTTTTGCTCTCCCGTAGCTAATAAAAAAATCTGTTTGGCCTCGATAATATCCTTAAGCCCTAAGGTGACAGCATGAGTAGGCATTTCTTCTTTGTGAGTAAAAAACCTACTATTATCACGACGCGTTTGTTCCGAAAGGGCCACTACATGCGTACGCTGCTCAAAAGAAGTGCCTGGCTCATTAAAACCGATATGACCATTGGTACCAATGCCCAATAGCTGCAGATCAATCCCCCCTAGTTTTTGTATTTTTAAGGAAAAATCCAGACACTGCTCATCTGTAGGCCAGTCCTCACCACAAGGTACATGTAACTGTGAGGGCTCAAAAGGCACGTGATCATATAAATGCTGCTGCATGTACGAGGCATAGGATTGAGGATGAGCCGCCGCCAAACCTATATACTCATCTAAGTTAAAACAATGCACATGCTCTAAACGCGGCCTGTGATGCAGGTAATCTTGAATTAATTGCTCGTATACGGGCTTCATGGTACTGCCAGTCGCTAAACCCAAAACCAAATGCTCACGGCTGCTAATGAGCTGAAGCATTTGCGCACTCACAAAGCGAGCAATATCTTGAGCGGTCGTGAATACATAAAACATATACTTGTTCTTTAAGCAGTCATAAAGACCCCAATGATACAAAGAAATGATGTATTGGTGTTATAGAGTTTGTATGTATTGGTACCTAAATGGGTAGACTGTTCTCATAAAGACCAAAAATTACGCTCAGAATAGCCTGCTATTCTCACTACCAACACCTAATAACTGGTTTAAAATCAGGACCATAGGGCAGAGAGAAAATCCTTATCCATCCTTGACACTTTTTTCCTTATACAAATTCTCAATAAGAGTAACAATGTCTCAATATGCAGTACAATAGATATTATTTTAGATATAAAACAAAGATAATTATTAGTTACTGATGGTAAATTCCGTAACGATGGAGACAACCCTATGTCAATGCACAGCTTAGTTGATTATCTTCCGTGGATTTTCATTTTTCTTGGCTTAACTGGTATTGTGCTATTAGCTCTGGCCGACTAGTTGATAACAGCCATTTTTTCTACGGGCCCGCGTCGACCAGCTCGACAGCTAAGGCCTGTATTTTTTCCAAGCCAATAATTTCATCCTCTTGTAAATATACTTTATAGCGCTGCATGTGCTGAAACAGCTGCTCAATAGTTGCTAAATACTCTTGTTGGCGCAGCTGATGCTGCGCCCAAAACCCTTGCTGAATGGTTTCGGGCAAAATACGATTAATGATAATACCCTCTACATTCATACCCACATCAAGCAAAGCTTCTACTGCGCGCTGGGTTTCTAATATGGGTAACCGCTCTGGCGTTAAGACAAAATAAAAAGCTGTATGTTCAGAATCATGCAACAAACGACGAGTGCGATGGAATAAAGTTTGACGCGCCTGCAGTGTATGGACGAGCTCTTTGCTGCGCTCATCTAAGCCTTGAGTTGTGGGGTTTTCAGGACCTTTGAGCACATTATCAACATCGCGACCAGGAGTAAGATGTGCCAAGACTTTGCCCAATTGTTCAGAACGCCGATTATGATGCAACAATCCGTCTGTCCAAGCAGCAATGACCTCAGGCAAACTTAATAGGCGCAAAGTATGCCCTGTTGGCGCAGTATCCAAGACTATTAAGTCGTATTGCTCCAACCCCTCTACCAAGAGCTTTGCGAGCCGCTCAAGCAAGGCTGCCTCCTGTGCACCTGGAGAAAGTCTAGATAAGCGCAAATGACGCTGTAATTCGTGCACCTGATCATAACCAGCAAAACGCCTCATTTGATTCAGCACGCGCTCTAAATAAGCATCTACCTCTTGCTCTGGGTCAATTTCACAGGCATACAAATTAGGACTCATATGGACTTCTTTGGGGCCAATGGGGCGCCCAAAAATATCACTCAAACTATGTGCGGGATCGGTAGATACCAATAGTACTCGCCGCCCATTTTGTGCGGCTCGAGCAGCTAATGAGGAGGAAATAGTAGTCTTACCGACCCCTCCTTTGCCTCCTACCAGTAATACTCTTTTTTCTTTGATAGATTGGGTTAATAGGTTAGACATCAGCAGCACCTGAAATGATCTAATGGTGAACGTTCCATGCCCATTCGGGTATGCCAATCGTGAAAGCGCTCTAATAATATTGGCTGCAATTCTAAGGTATACCAAGAAACAGGATTCGGCACCCCCATCATTTCAGCAAATACTAGCAGCATAAAGAGATCGTCCTCTTCTCGTTTAGCCCGTGCAATGGCTGCACGATAAGGCGCATAATAAAACTGCGTACTAAGCTCAGTAACCTTGTGACCAAAATCTCTGAGCTTTTCCCATAGTGATGACATGATGTACTCCAAGACTAAAACGGCCGTACACCACATGGTATACGGCCCGATAACTACCAGCAAAGAGAAGTAGGTAATTAAATAGCAGCCTCTTGTTGAGCCTTAGCCTTTTCTCGACGTAAAGCGCTGACACACTCAAGAGTCACCAAAATGGCCGCAATTAACACCACCAAATCAAGCACAAAAAGGAACCAATCACCTTTTTGGTAAAACTCAACCAATTGTAAAAGCAATGCGGCTAAGGTCATAATTAACAAAAAGGTTAATGGCCAGACTACATAAGCTGCACTGACCCGTCGACGAACCAACATGACAGCAATAACCAGCAAAGTCAGTCCCGCTAATAATTGGTTAGTAGTCCCGAACAACGGCCAAATAAGCAACCCCCCCGAGCCGCTCGCACCTCCCGCGCCAAAGGCCAGTAATAAACATGTCCCTACCGCAAGTAAAGTAGCCGGCACCGGTTTTTTAAAGGTTTCAATATGATAGATCTCACCCCACTCTTGGAAAATATAACGTTGCAAACGTAATCCAGTATCCATGGTGGTACCAGCAAATAAAGCCGCCATCACAGTTAATAAAGTGGCGGATACTTCAGCATCAATACCTATGCCAGACTGAATAATCGCTGCCCCACCCTGAACAAAGGCATTAACGCCGCCTTGACCAAAGGAATGATAGAGCGCTTGCCAATCTGCCAAGGTCGCAAACCCAGCAGAGGCGGCAATAATAGCTGCCAATGCCAAAGAGCCCTCGCCTACGGCACCAAAATAACCCACAAAGCGTGCATCACTTTCTTTATTTAGCTGCTTGGACGTTGTTCCTGATGAGACTAAACCGTGGAAACCTGAAATTGCACCACAAGCAATAGTGACAAATAACAAGGGGATCATTGAGGGCGTCCCTGCAGGCACCTCAGCATTAATTGCAGGGGCCACTACCGTAGGATTAGCGATAAATACAGCAAGATATAACAGGCCCAAGCCAACAAATAACTGTAAGCCATTGATATAGTCTCTTGGCTGCAATAACATCCAGACAGGTAATAAAGAGGCTATGGCCGCATAAACAAATAGCAAAATAATCCAGGTCGCACTAGGATTAAGCCCTGCCACTGAGTCAGGTAATGATAGGGGGACCTCCGGCCCTACCCATATCAAAGCATATAAAACCACAACCCCTAAAAGCGAAACTAAGGGGAGATTAGCCTTGGTTTTGTATATTAGCTGCCCAATAATTAGAGCGACTACAATGGCGCCCCACACAGGTACCACTGAACTTGGGTTATTGATTAATAGCCCTGCAATGACTACCCCAAAGACAGCATTAACCATTAGCAAAACCAAGAAAATGACGATCATAAAAATAGACCGTGCCCGATGCCCTACCACATCACCTGTTAATGCACCGACAGATTTGGCTTTATTGCGTACGCTGGCCCACACCGCTCCAAAGTCATGGACCCCTGCAAAGAAGATGGTTCCTAACACCACCCATAAAAAAGCAGGCAACCACCCCCAAATTACAGCAATTGCCGGCCCAACAATAGGTGCCGCACCGGCCACAGAAGTGAAATGGTGCCCCCAAAGTACATATTTATTAGTGGGAACAAAATCCACACCATCCTCAAACTCATGAGCTGGGGTGGGACGAGAATCATCTAATTGGTATATTTTTTGAGCGATAAAACGCGAGTAAAAAATATACCCTAGAGCCATTGCTCCTAGCCCTACGACTACTAAAAAAATAGCACTCATATTTCCCTCGTCAGGATGAGAAAACGTAAAAGGGTAGAAACCAACCAAAGCTTAACTGGTTATAACAAATTATGTGGTTTTTATCGTGCTGACTTTCCCTAATAGGTTTAAAAACAAGCCACTACATCCCATATGCACAAGATTTGGGTAACCTATTTATAAAAAACTTGCTTATTGGTATTATTGTTGACTATGGTATAAGCAGCCGAATTTGCTATTTGGAAAGAGACTGGTTAAAAACCAGCGCCGACGGAGCAACCACCCCGGAAACTCTCAGGCAAAAGGATCCTAATAGCTGGGGCCTGGCCCCTAGGCGAATCTGGAGAGAGACATTAAATTGTCCACCGAAGGGGATCTTGCGTGCACCGCAAGAATAAGCTCTCAGGTAACCGTACAGATGGGGTAAGTCTTTCAACGTCTTATCTGCATTTTTTACGGAGCCATGTACCATGACTCATATTGCTGTAATTGGCGCCGGAATTACCGGTGTGACCACAGCTTACGCGCTGCGCAAACGCGGCTTTGAGGTAACGGTAATTGATCGCTTGCGCTACCCCGCCATGGATACTTCTTTTGCCAATGGGGGTCAATTATCCGCATGTAACGCTGAGGTCTGGAATAATATTTCCACCATTATGAAGGGGATGCGCTGGATGCTGCGCAAAGATGCTCCCCTATTATTTAATCCTGCACCCAGCTGGCATAAGTACTCTTGGATGGCAGAGTTTGTTGGTCAAATACGCAACTACGAAAGTAACACCATCAAAACTGCTCGTATGGCCATTGCTGCACGGGAGCATTTATTTCAGTGGGCACGAGATGAAAATATCGATTTTGATTGGGTAGAGCGCGGTATCTTGCATGTCTATCAGAGTAAAGAAGGCTTTGAATCCGGACTCAAAGTGAGCAAGCTATTAGCTCAAGCCGGCCTAGAGCGTGATACAGTTAGCCCAGATCAAATCCCTGAAATTGAGCCTACCCTAAAAGGAAAATACTACGGAGGCTTTTTTACCCCCTCAGACTCTACAGGTGATATTCATAAATATACCCGTGGCCTTGCTAAGGCATGTGAAAAGCACGGGGTCAATTTTATTTTTGACGCTGAGATTCACAGCATTGGCCAGCAACAAGGCAAGCAAATCATTCATTATCAATCCACTCAAGACCCCCAAGCACAAGGGAGCCTGACTGTCGATAAACTAGTGGTTTGCGCAGGTGTTGGGAGCCGCCATATTGCTAAATTATTAGGCGATCGGATGAATGTGTATCCAGTTAAAGGATACTCTATCACCGTTTACTTAGATGACGAGGAAAGCCAACAAGCCACCCCTTGGGTCAGCTTATTAGACGAAGAGGCCAAAATAGTCACTAGCCGCCTAGGCACAGGGCGTTTTCGCATTGCAGGCACTGCTGAATATAACGGCATTAATCGCGATATTCGTGCTGACAGAATACAACCTTTAATTGATTGGTGTCGCCGTAACTTCCATCAAGTAGGGACCTACCGTGTGGTTCCCTGGGCTGGGCTACGCCCCATGATGCCTGATATGATGCCGCGTGTACAGCGAGGCAGTAAACCAGGGGTCTTTTATAACACAGGGCATGGCCACCTTGGATGGACTTTATCTGCCATAACAGCAGAAATGGTCTCCGATCTGATTCAAAGCTCCCCTTCTTAAACATTCAACCCCCTGTACTCATTTTTTAAAAGCCAGCACAAAAATATGGTGCTGGCTTTTTATATTACTAATGCTTTTTTTGGGCTTTTTCTAACCGACGTTCAAAAACCTCCACCATTTTGATAATTTGTTGCTCACCCTTTGCTCGTGCATGCTGTCGAGCTTGCTCAAAAGCATGTTGCGCCAGCGCATAATTGCCCTCCTGAAAATAAGCCCTGCCCAACCAAAACCAAGAACTTGCATGACTTTTATCAAACTCTACTGCCTTTTGCAGATGTGCAATTGCTGCGGCTGATTTATTATCTTCTACAAGCGCCTTGCCTAATCCAAAGCGCAACAATAGGTTATCATGACCTTGTTCAAGCATAGTGAGCAAACGTTGTTGCATAGGCATCGCGTTATTCCCTTACTATTTTCTAAAAACATTTTCAATGAATTCAGGTCATTGTAAGCCATAATTTTTTATCTTTTTTATAAGAACCTAGTTTTCAGGGGGCCGTATGCGTAAACCTGTAGCTTCAATCCCAATTATTCTCGCCACAATAATCATGCTTGTGATTATTGCCCTACCCACTCCTGATTCGTTACCTGTGGCCGGGCAGCGCATGCTCGGAATATTAGTGTTTGCCATTATTGTGTGGGTCACAGAAGCCTTCTCTTATGAAGCAAGCGCAATTACGATCACAGCTCTTATTGCCATCCTTATTGGATTAGCCCCCTCCATCGAAAATCCGGATGTCATGATCGGCACCAGCAAAGCAATGTCAATGGCTTTAAGTGGGTTTGCAAACTCTGCTTTAGCCTTGGTTGCAGGCGCATTATTTTTAGCGGCAGCAATGACCTACACCGGATTAGACAAACGTATCGCACTATATACCTTAAATAAAATAGGCACCAGTGCCCGCCGCATCTATCTCGGTGCAATTATAGTCACTATTATCCTTAGCCTACTCGTACCGAGCGCTACGGCAAGAAGCGCTGCAGTTGTCCCCATTATGATGGGGGTTATCGCAGCTTTTAATATCAATAAAAACTCTAACTTTGCTGCCGGTCTCATGATTATTGTGGCTCAAGCAACCAGTGTCTGGAATGTTGGCATCCAAACGGCAGCAGCCCAAAACCTGCTTACTTTAGGCTTTATGGAGCGCATGCTCAATGAGAAAGTCAGCTGGGGAGACTGGCTACTTGCTGGAGCACCATGGTCTGTTTTGATGTCCTTTGTTGTAGTTTTTGTTGTTTATAAAATGCTTCCTCCAGATACCTCCGCCCTAGCTGATGGTAAAGAGGCCGTTCAAAAGTCGCTACAAGAACTCGGTCCCATGACTACCGCTCAAAAGAAACTGTTGAGCTTATCCATCATTTTGCTCATTTTATGGGCCACAGGCGGCAAATTCCATCCTTTTGACACCACCACAATTACTTATGCCGGTTTGGTGTATTTACTGTTGCCCAACTGGGGAGTAATGCCCTGGAGTGAAATTCAAAAAAGAATCCCTTGGGGCACCATTATTGTCTTCGGAGTGGGGATTAGCCTTGGAACCACATTACTTACCACCCAAGCAGGGCAATGGCTTGCGGGGCAAGTTATTCTCTATACTGGACTAGACCAATTTGGCCCTTTCGCTGTTTTTGCTAGTCTGGCATTATTTTTAATTGTGATTCACCTAGGCTTTGCAAGTGCCACCGCCCTTACCTCTGCAATGATGCCCATCCTAATTGCTTTACTTATTGGTTTAGACAATGGAGTAAATACAGTTGGCATGAGCATGTTATTAGGCTTTGTAATGAGCTATGGCTTTATTTTACCTATTAACGCGCCACAAAATATGGTTTGCTTAGGCACGAACACCTTTACTGCTCGGCAATTTGCCAAAACAGGAATTGTCATTACTATCCTTGGCTATGCTCTTATGCTTTTATTTAGCCTTACTTACTGGGACTGGTTAGGGTGGATGTAAAACCTCCCATACCGTGCGTATAACAACTTAATATCGTTGTTTACTCATGCTGGTGCTATATACTGGAGCCATCCTATTTTGATGCACAATATCGATGATTATCTTTAAAAAAATACTCTTCAAAATTATTCATAATATTTTGGTAATTGGCCTAGCCATTGTCTTCATTGTTGCTTTTTACTTCGGAGTAGGAGGGGTTCTGTCCGCACTGCTTTTATAAGCACAAAAAAGCCCGCAATTACGCGGGCTTAGCGGCTTTTTATGCCATGTACTGCTGGACTATTCGGGATGGGGGGTTATTCCCACTCTATTGTTGCGGGCGGTTTGCTCGAAACATCATAAACCACTCTATTAATACCCCGCACTTCATTAATGATTCGGCTTGATACTTTCTTTAAAAGCTCATGCGGTAAAGGAGCCCAATCTGCTGTCATAAAATCTATTGTTTGCACTGCTCGTAGCGATACCACGTACTCATAGGTACGGGCATCCCCCATTACGCCAACACTCTTTACCGGTAAAAAAACAGTAAATGCCTGAGAGGTTAAGTCATACCAACTGCGGCCACTTTCGGTATCTATGGTGGCGCGCAACTCCTCTATAAAAATAGCATCAGCACGACGCAGCAAGTCAGCATAAGAGCGTTTGACTTCACCAAGTATCCGAACTCCCAGTCCAGGGCCGGGGAATGGGTGCCTGTAAACCATTTCTCGCGGCAGCCCTAACTCGATGCCTAAATGGCGCACTTCATCTTTAAATAGCTGCCGTAATGGTTCAAGTAATTTTAAATTCAGTGTTTCAGGCAATCCGCCCACATTATGATGAGACTTGATCCCACCTTTTCCTGTTTGAGTGTTTACCGATTCAATGACATCAGGATAAATTGTTCCTTGTGCCAGCCATCGTGCATCAGTCAGTTTTTTGGCTTCTTCTTGGAAGACATCAACAAATAACTTACCAATAACCTTACGCTTTTCTTCTGGATCGGTCACCCCTTTTAACTGCTCAAATAACCGCTCACTGGCATCAACATGAATAATATTCATGCCGAAATGCTGGCCAAACTGTTCCATGACTTGCTGCGCTTCATTAAGTCGCAACAAACCATGATCTACAAAGACACAGGTTAGCTGTTCGCCTATGGCTTGATGAATCAATAAGGCAGCAACCGATGAATCAACCCCCCCTGAAAGCCCTAAAATTACTTGCTCATCTCCTACTTGGGTACGAATACGCTCAATGCTTTCTTGTACAAAATTAGGCATTGTCCAATCGCCCCTACAGCCACAAATATCCAAGGCAAAGCGCCGTAAAATAGTAGCTCCTTGAATAGTATGAGTCACCTCAGGATGAAATTGGATACCATAAATATGGCGCTTAATATCAGCAAACCCTGCGATTGGGCAGTTTTCTGTGGAGGCCATTAAAATAAAATTTTGGGGCATCTCAACTACATGGTCTCCATGACTCATCCATACATGTAATAATCCATGCCCATCTTGATTGCGCTCATCCTCTATTTCATTTAGCAAAGGAGTATGACCATGCGCTCGTACTAATGCTGCCCCAAACTCACGTCGTTCACTTTGCTCACAACGACCTCCAAAATGCTGAGCAATCATTTGCATGCCATAGCATATTCCTAAAATGGGCACACCCAACTCAAATATTTGCGCATCTATTTTTGGAGCATCGATATCATAGACCGAGGCATGACTTCCTGAAAGAATAATGCCACGTAGTTTTGGTAGTGATTTTATTTTTTCTGCTTGAATGGTGCCAGGAAAAATCTGGCAATATACACCAGATTCACGTATTCGACGCGCTATTAACTGAGTAAACTGAGAGCCAAAATCTAAAATTGCAATGCATTGATGCTCTTTTGCCATCTTATTGCCTCATACTTCTTAGTTCATTACCCTGAATGGGCTAAATAAAAAGGACCGGCAACAAAGCATGGGGCTAAAACCTCATCACCTCGTTGCCAGTCCCCTCGTCTCATTGAGATGGCTCTATGATTAGCCTACACGGTAATTGGGAGCCTCTTTACTGATTTGGACATCATGCACATGAGACTCGCGGTATCCTGCATCAGTAACCTCTATAAATTTAGCTTTTGTATGCCAGGTAGGGATATCTGGTACACCGCAATATCCCATTGCTGCGCGTACCCCACCCGTTAGTTGATGGATGATGGCAATCACACTGCCCTTGTAAGGAACCCGACCTTCGATGCCTTCAGGAACCAATTTATCTGCATTGCTGCCTGAGTCCTGGAAATAGCGATCCGCAGAACCATCCACCATAGCGCCAATGCTTCCCATACCTCGATAGGCTTTATAAGAGCGTCCCTTGTATAGGACTACTTCGCCCGGTGCCTCTTCGGTCCCAGCAAACATCCCTCCCATCATGCAGGTAAAGGCTCCTGCAGCCAAGGCCTTGGCAACATCCCCAGAAAAGCGAATACCACCATCAGCAATCAACGGTACTCCAGTGCCTTTAAGTGCTTTGGATACTTCGCTAATAGCTGTGATCTGAGGCATACCTACCCCAGCGATAACTCGCGTTGTGCAGATCGAGCCAGGCCCAATGCCTACTTTTACCGCGTCGGCACCTGCCTCGTATAGTGCTCGTGCTGCCTCGCCAGTGGCAATATTACCGCCAATTACCTGCACAGAGGGGTAGTTGTGTTTGATCCAACGGACGCGATCCAGCACCCCTTTGGTATGACCATGTGCTGTATCAACTACGATGGCATCCACACCTACTTTAACTAAAGCCTCAACCCGAGCATCAGTATCTCCCCCCACTCCGACCGCTGCGGCAACTCGCAACTGTCCAAATTCATCCTTGGAGGCAAAGGGGTGCTCCGTGCTTTTAAGTATATCCTTTACAGTAGCTAAACCGCGTAATTGAAAATCATCATTAACGATTAAAACTCGTTCTAATCGATGCTGATGCATCAATGCCTGAGCTTGCTCTAGTGTGGCTCCCTCGCGCATGGTAACCAAGCGCTCTTTAGGAGTCATCACCTCTCGAATGGGTAATTCTAGGCGCTCTTCGAAGCGCAAGTCCCGGTTGGTCACAATACCAACTAACTGATCCCCATCTATTACTGGCAATCCAGAAATCCCGTACTGTTTTTGCAATTCTATTGCATCACGCACGGTCATATCAGGAGACACAGTAACGGGATCAATCACAATACCAAATTCGTGACGTTTGACACGAGAGACCTCTTGGGCCTGGCGCTCGATACTCATATTTTTATGAATCACCCCTATACCGCCCTCTCTTGCCATAGCAATAGCAAGCTGGGACTCGGTAACCGTGTCCATAGCAGCAGAAACTAGGGGGATATTAAGCTGAATATCGCGCGTAAATTGGGACTGAAGGTTGGTTTCGCGTGGAAGGATTTCAGAATAGGCAGGCACCAACAAGACATCGTCGAATGTAAGTGCTTTCTGTACTAAGTGCATTGTATTCGCTCCAGCCAAAACAAAATTATACGCGAAAACGACTAATCAATCCAGACCCGCGCGTTGTAAAAGAAGCGCATCCAAGGTGTGAGCCCCCCATCAGGGCGCTGCTCTGCTCCCTTATCTGCTGCCCCCCAACGCTCGGGCGCCCAAGATAACATCACATTACGGATACTGCGTTCAGGATGAGGCATCAATAAGGTGACACGCCCATCATCACTGCTAACCCCTGCTATTCCTTGAGGGCTGCCATTAGGGTTAAAAGGATACGCTTCTGTAGCCTGCCCATGCCCATCTGCATAACGCAACGCCACCGATACCTGGTTGATATCACCTTGCTTGCTGAAATCTGCCCGCCCTTCAGCATGAGAAACCACTACTGGTAAACGAGCACCTTCAAAACCTTGCAAGAAAATAGAAGGAGAATCCTCAACATTGACCATGACCAAACGTGCTTCATAAGCCTGCGACTCATTTGGAGCAAAAGCGGGCCAATGTGCCGATCCAGGAATGAGAGAGGTCAACGCTGAAAGCATTTGGCAGCCATTGCAAACCCCAAGAGCAAATGTATCCTGGCGATGAAAGAAAGCCTCAAACTGATCGGCTAATAATGAATTATAAAGAATGGTCTTAGCCCATCCTTGCCCTGCTCCTAAAACGTCCCCATAGCTAAAGCCCCCGGCTGCTACCAGACCATTAAAGTCAGATAATTGCTGTCGGCCTGATAATAAGTCAGTCATTGGCACATCAACAGCTAAAAAGCCTGCTTGATCAAAAGCCCAGGCCATTTCTATTTGGCTATTGCTCCCCTGTTCTCTAAGAACAGCGATACGAGGCCGAGCTCCTTGATTGATATAGGGAGCAACGATATTTTCCTGAGGATTAAAAGTAACGTGAGCAGATAGCCCTGGCAAATCGGGATCTCGCCATAACTCATATTCAGCTTGTGCAGTGACAGGGTTATCACGGCGACTGGCCATTTCATAGCTAAAACGAGCCCAATGCTGGGCTAATTCTGTCCAGGGTTTTCTATATATGAAGCTGCCATCGCGGAAAATAGTAAACAACTCACTATCACTATGAGCCCCTATTACATGGCTATGCTTAGACAGCCCCCACTCACGCAATTGCTGCATGACATAATCACGTTGTTCAGCAGGAACCTGTATAACCCCACCCAACTCTTCATTAAATAAAGCAGTTAATGTGTGCTCATCTCGCTGCACCGCTACCTGCTCGGGGCGAATTTTATAATCCCCCCAATCTTGGGTATAGGGGTCGATGGTCAGCATATCAATATTGAGCGCCACTCCGGTACGGCCGGCAAATGCCATTTCCGCTACTGTAGCCAACAGCCCTCCATCCGAGCGATCATGATAAGCCCAGATAAGCCCTTGTTCATTTAATGCACGAATAGCCCGACAATAATTAATTAATAACTGTGGGTCATCAATATCTGGAGTTTCACCTCCGGGCTGATCAAATACCAGGCTGAGTACTGAGCCTGCCATTCTTTGTTTGCCCAAACCTAAATCAATAAGAATTAGGACACTATCGCCCCGATCGGTGCGCAATGCCGGAGTCAATGTTTGGCGCACATCCTCTACCTGCGCAAAGGCCGTCACCACCAAGGAAACGGGCGACACCACCTCAAAATCTTGATTGTCTTGAGTCCAGTTGGTGCGCATGGACAAAGAGTCTTTGCCCACCGGAATGGACACTCCTAATTGCTGACACCACTGGCTAACCGCCTGAACTGTGTCATATAAGGCAGCATCCTGCCCATTGTCCCCGCAAGCAGCCATCCAATTAGCCGATAACTTGATGTCCCGAAAATCTTTTACATCGCTAGCAATTAAATTAGTTAATGCTTCGGCCACAGCTAAACGTCCTGATGCTGGTGGATTGTAAATTGCTACGGGGCTGCGCTCACCCATTGACATCGCTTCTCCTCGCACTGATTCAAAATCAGCCAAGGTGACCGCACAATCCGCTACGGGGACTTGCCACGGCCCAACCATTTGGTCTTGAGCAATAAGCCCGCCAGCACTTCTATCACCAATAGTAATGGCAAAGCTCTTACTTGCCACTGTTGGATGACTCAAAACACGCTCCATTGCTTCAGTAAGCTCTATGGATGTCCAATCTGGTTGCTCATGAATGGGCTTGGCATGCTCCACATCACGCACCATCCCAGGAGCTTTTCCTAGCAGCAGGTCTAAGGACATATCTACTGCAGGTTGCTCCCAAGCATCGGCTCGGGCAGCCGCTGCTCCCTCAGGTAAGCCTTGCCCCCAGGTCACCTTGAGTTGGCGCTCTTTAGTTGCCACCCCTACTACTGCCCAGGGGCAGCGCTCACGCTCAGCAATGGCTTTGAAGCGTTCTAAATCCTCGGGCAATATTGCCAATACATAGCGCTCCTGAGACTCATTACACCAAATCTCAGCAAATGAAAGCCCTTCCTCATCCACAGGCACCAAAGATAAATCAAAAATAGCGCCCCGTTCTGCATCGTCTACAAGCTCAGGAAAGGCATTCGATAAGCCTCCTGCACCCACATCATGAATGGCTAAAATAGGGTTTTCTGCACCAAGCTGCCAGCACCGATCAATGACCTCTTGTGCCCGACGTTGCATTTCTGGATTACCACGCTGCACAGAGTCAAAATCTAATTCTTCTGCGCTTACCCCTGCGCTAATACTTGAGGTGGCCCCGCCCCCCATACCGATACGCATGCCTGGCCCACCAAGCTGTATGAGCAACGCACCTACAGGCAAAGGATCTTTGTGCGTTTGTTGTTCATCAATAGCCCCTAAGCCACCGGCTATCATGATAGGTTTGTGATACCCCCAATGCACTCCGGCTATCTGCTGCTCAAAACTACGCAAATAGCCCAAGACATTGGCTCGGCCAAATTCATTATTAAAACTCGCCCCTCCCAACGGGCCCTCATGAAGCACTTGATAGGAATTCGCCATTCGTGAAGGAAAACCGATGGCATTTTTCTCCCAAGGTTGCTCGGCATCAGGTATGGAAACATGAGATACGGTAAAACCTGTTAATCCAGCCTTGGGACGCGCCCCCTTCCCTGTAGCGCCCTCATCTCTAATTTCCCCCCCAGCACCCGTAGCGGCCCCTGGGAAAGGAGAAATAGCTGTAGGATGGTTATGCGTTTCTACTTTCATGAGGGTATGCATCACGCGTTGTTCTTTTTGATATTCAGCCCAATGCGTGCGCTCTAAGGTTGGATAAAAAACTGTGGCCGGTCCGCCTTGCATAATGGCTGCATTATCAGCATAGGCAACGATCGTACGCTCAGGCTGCGCCGCATGAGTGTCGCGAATCATGTCAAACAAAGATTTTTCTTGGGGCTGCCCATCAATAATCCATCGCGCATTAAAAATTTTGTGGCGACAATGCTCACTATTGGCCTGAGCAAACATAATTAACTCTATATCATGAGGATTGCGCCCCTTTTTAGTAAAGGCAGTGTATAAATACTCTATTTCATCCTCTGATAACGCCAAGCCTAATTCTTCATTCGCTTGTACCAACGCCTGTTGCCCTGCCCCCAGAATATCAATGCTCAACATTTCTGGGCGCTCTCGATTGATAAATAAAGCCGTCCCATCAAAATCGATATCGACCACTGTTTCTGTCATCCGATCATGAATGAGCGCTGCCACCTGTTTTTGCTGCTGCGCACTCAAACGCGCAGTTTTTAACCATCCCCTTTCTAAACTCAATACAAAACGCAATCCACGCTCTACCCGCTTGATTTGTTCTAAGCCGCAATTATGTATGATTGCTGTTGCTTTGCTAGACCAAGGTGAAATGCTGCCCAAACGCGGTATGACACGTAGCTGCACATCATTTGCTTTAAATTGCTGTACATCAAAACCAGGCTCGCCCTGATTGAGCAAATCAAGTAAGCGCTGCTGCTGCGATGCATCGAGTTCGCCTTGGGTCGTTTGAACAAAATATTCTGCAAAAACCTTGATATCCGTTACAGGAACACCCAGTGCTTGGCAGTGGGTCATAATACGTTGGGTTTGAGCAGGAAGATACTGAATAGTGCCGGGGATAATTTTGATGCTGGTCACGATATTGAATGAAGAAAAGGTCTAAAATAATAAAACGAATGAACCACTCTTAAAAGAGCTACGCTTAGGGTGCATTTTAGCGCTAAAGCCCAGTTCTTTAGTGAGTGTATGTTGCTAAAAAGTCAGTTTTTAGTTTTGCTCGGGTTCAAAGGGCTTGTCGGGATACACAACTTCGATAATCTCAAGCTCCTCTACTCCAGCAGGCGTGCGCACCGTCACACAATCACCCTCATGGGCGCCCAACAAGGCACGGGCAGCAGGCGAAATCCAGCTAATCTTGCCCTGTAAGGGGTCGGCTTCATCAACACCTACAATCGTAACCGTGCGTTCTTCATCTTTAGCATTCACAAAAGTAACCGTTGCTCCAAAAAAAACCTGATCGCGATTAGGTTGTAAGGCTGGATCAACGACCTCTGCGATTGCTAACCGTTTAGTCAAAAAACGAACCCGCCGATCGATCTCACGGAGGCGTTTTTTCCCATAAATATAATCGCCATTTTCAGAGCGATCCCCATTCGATGCGGCCCAACTCACTGTTTCCACCACTTGTGGGCGCTCTGCATCCAATAAATGGTGTAATTCAGTGCGCAAGCGATGATAGCCCTGAATGGTCATGTAGTTTTTCATGCCTTTAGGTAACTGAATGGCTTCAACCTCAATGTCATCATCATATTCTTGAGCATCCTCATTAACAAAAGCCTTACTCATTGCTCTGCTCCGCTTAAAGCTCCCAATCATGCCAAATAGGTGTAAGCCCCCGTGGGAGTGGGGGCACCTTTCCTATATCCATTCGCCCCTGTCGTGGCCAGTGAAAGTCTGAACCACAAGAAGCCTCAAAACCAAAACGACGTGCTACAGCTGCAAAATGATCATACTCATGCTCAGGATGACTGCCTGTGACAACCTCAATACCGATGCCCCCCAGATCTTTGAACTGCCCATATAACAGCTCAAACTGCTGTTTTGAAAACTTATACCGACCAGGATGGGCTATTACCGCCTTGCCACCGGCATGATTAATCCATTGCACAGACTCTTCTAGTGTCGCCCATTGCATGGGTACATCCGCAACCTTGCCATCCCCTAAGTAGCGTTGAAAAACCTCTTTCATATCTTTGCAATGGCCCGTATCAACTAAAAACCGAGCAAAATGGGTCCGACTGATGAGTTCTGGATTCGTAACATAGGCTACCGCTCCCTCATAAGCCCCCTCTATACCCAAATCCTGTAAACGGGCGGCCATACGCTGTGCCCGCACAATGCGCCCCTGCCGCACATTGGCCAACGCTTGCTGCAACTGAGGACAAGAATAATCAATGCCTAAGCCCACAATATGTACGGTGCGTTCAAGCCAAGTAACAGAAATTTCCACTCCTGGAATAAAGTGCATACCAAGGGCTTGGGCAGCATTTTGAGCCTGTTCCAGACCCTCTACCTCGTCATGGTCTGTAAGCGCCCATATATCCACGCCATGAGCATGCGCACGCTGTGCAACCTCTTGAGGAGATAAGGTGCCATCGGAAATGGTGGAATGAGAATGCAAATCAACATTTAGCATAGAAACTCTCGTCAAGGACAAATTGACTGCCCAATACATGTGTGAATGGAGCGTTTATTTGATGGGCAGCCTGCAGCCGCCTGCCTAGGAGGTCAGAAAATCATCAATGAGCTGCAACTCATCATCAAAGAGCAAACTAGGAGCATGACCTGCACGAGCAATTTCATGCCCCTGAGCACGCGTTTGGTCCTTTAGCATACGCTGATACACTGATTCCGTTAATAAGTCAGAATGTTGTCCACGCAATACCAGTACGGGGATGTTTAAGCCAGCATAAACGGACCATAAAAACTTTTGGCTTTCTTCCATAGGATATTTTAAACCACGCACAAAAGCACGAATAATAGCTGGGTCATAATGCGCTTGCCAACCTTCTTCAGTAGCAACAAAATAGTGCCGGGTATAGGCATCCCATTGCGCCTCAGTTTCTAGCCCAAACCCGCCCCAATGGGTGCGTGCGAACTCTTTGGCCTGCTCAAAAGACTTAAAAGTAGGAACTTGGTCTACATACGAGGCAATATTTTTCATCCCCTCTAGAGCTAACTCAGGACCAATATCATTGAGCACAAGGCGATCTAAGGGTAAGGTTTTCTGACATAGCCACTCAGCAGCCTGAGCCTGTACTTGAGTATGTGCCAACGGCCCCCGCGCTACTTGCATCAACATGTAGATAAAAGAGAGGGAAACCAATCCTCCCATTGATGTTCCGACCCAAGTGATTCGACGAGGTTGTAGCCGCGCAATTAATGTTGCAATGTCTCCTACATATTGCGCAAAATTATATAAATCAGGGTCATCAAACCAATCGGATTGCCCACGACCTGCCATATCAGGACAAATCACACGATAACGATCACTAAAGCGCTGAGCCAAGGCATCAAAATCCCGACCATTACGCGTTAAACCATGTACACAGAGCATAATATGGTCATTTTTAGCCTCCCCCCACTCCCAAAAAGCAAGCCGGTGCCACCCTTTAGGGTTGGTGCATAACACATAATCCAATCGAGGCTCTTTGCTAGACGTGCTGATATTGACCATAATACGCTCCATAAGTTTAAAAGTAGTCATTGTAACGCACTCTAGCAGTTTTCATTGGTCCTCTCTCTGGTACGGCTATCTGGCACAACGTGCCTGCGCTTGAATAAGCTGCATTTGAGTCTGAGTGTCCCGACGAATACTTTGGGGATGATGCCAATATCGACGTGCATGCCAACGCTGAGCGTGCCAGCCTAATCCTTTTTCTCGCGACTTAAAATGTACAGCTCCCCACTCCTTTGTAGTAAGCCAAGCACTGCCTCCCTGAACCCAACGTAAAACAGTATCAGGATGCGGGTGCCCAAAACGATTCCACCATCCGGTCGATGCTACGGCATAGCATGGTTCAGTAGCGGCAACCAGCTCCGCGCTAGAAGCATAACGTGATCCATGATGGGCAACGACAACTACTGACTGGGGGCTTAATAAATTTTCTTGATGCAATATGCGCTCTTGCTCTGCATTAATATCAGCCAGTAAGAGCACACTATCATAAGCACCCCGAATTTCTAAGACGCAGCTCGCCTCATTACGCTGTGTGCTATTGGCCCCCACCTGATCTAAAGGTGTTTCTGGCCACAAAAAGCGAAACACCACCCCGTCTACCTCCCACTCTAAATGTTGACGGCAAAACTCTAGTTTGGGCGGCTGAGCAGCAAACTCTATTTCTGCACCTAATCGCTGATTCTCCAATTGCCACCAAGCTAAAAAAGGAAAGCTACCATATAATTTCTTGACGGGAACTGTTTTCAAAATGCTGCGCAGACCACCAATATGATCTAAATCAGCATGTGAAATAATCACGGCATCTAGCTCTTTCACCCCCAGTGCCTGTAAATAAGGCACTATAGTACGTTTCCCCTCGTCATGGATAGGACTGGTACGACGCCCCGTATCATAAATAAATACATGCTCTCGGGTGCGAATTATGGTGGCTAACCCTTGGCCTACATCCAACACATCTAAAGCCCATTCACCGGCCTGTAAACGCGGCTGCGGCCAAAACATGACTGGCAAAACAGCCAGCCAAAACCAACGCTGCCCCGACCAAAACCTAGGTGCAATAGCAACCATTAAACCAAGCAAACTGCCTACCAACACCCAAGTCGGAGGACGTGCTGCTGTTAGAGCCGCCCATTCACCAGCAACCAGCCATTGAGTGGGGCGCATGGTCCACTCTATTAGCCACAAAGTAGCGTGCATGAGCCACTGCGTCCCCCAAGCAGCTCCCCAAATCATTGCAGCCAGTCCAAATAAAAGAGCAAGAGGCGTTGCCAAAGTCCCTAATAAAGTGATGGCGTATAGATTAGATAGCACTGAAGCAATGGAAAACTCCGCAAAGAACCAAATCAAAGGCGGCCATAATAAAACAGTGATAACAACCTGCCAAACGATAAAACGATAGCATTGCTGCCACCGTCGCCGCCACACTGAAATTTGAACCAGAGACTCTCCCGACCAAGCGGCACATGCCAATAAAGTCGCCACCGCCCCGAAAGACAACCAAAAACCTGTGGACAATAACGCCCAAGGATCTATTAATACAATCACCACCGCAGCAGCTAACAACAACTGGCTAATGCTTAAGGATAGTCGGCACCCATGTCCAACAATAATCAAACTAAGCATAAAAAAACTGCGCCGCGCAGGAACCCCCCAACCTGCTAAAGCACTATATAAAGCAGCCACAAATAAAGTAACCATACCGGCCCATACTGCAGCGGGCTGACGAATCAAAAGCCAATCCCGGAGCATAGGTATATACCTCAACCCAAACAGAACCAAAGCCCCCATACTGCCAGCCACAAGGGTAATATGCGTGCCACTAATAGAGATTAGATGAGTTAAGCCAGCACGATTAAAAAGCTCCCAATCCTCATCGGTAAACTCGGAACGATCACCGATGGTTAAAGCGAGAATTACTTTTCCCCAATAGTGATCAGCTAATAAAGGGCTCATGGCTTCTTTGATGCGAGCACGCAATTGCTGGGTCCACAAAAACCAAGAAAACCCCTGCCCTACACCCGCCACTTTGGAATCCTCATCCAACCATAATTGTGCAGCTGCCGCATCCAATGATGACTTAGGGTCATAGAGTCGAATTGGTGTGCCACGCACTGTTGCCCATGCTCGCACGCCTTGAGCAAAAGCAAACTGCTCGACATCAAAGCCATAAGGGTTTTGCGAACCATAAGGAGTTCTCAGCACCACCGTCATTTGCCATATTTCCCCTGGCTGCACGCGAGGAAAATCATAGGCTTTAGGCATCTGATAGGGCCCAGCCCAATCAGGCGCAAACCAACGCACCTGAACTGTTTCTGGGACATGATTCGGTCGAGCAGCAATTACTCGGCCTACAAATTGCATGCTCCGTGCCCGTACTTCCGGCAAGGTTTGTACCTGTACTTGTAACCTAAATACTCTATTTTCTTCACTAAGCGGCACCTGTTGCCGCATTTTATAATTGATTTGCCCCCCTCCTACGAGCACAGCCAAACCTATGCCACACCCTAACATCGCTCCCCATTGCCCAATAGGAGCTGATAACACGCGCAGCCAAAGCAGCATGGCTGCACACAGCATAAGCATCCCTCCCGCCCCCATCACAACCCAATTTACCTGAGCCAAATGATGTAAGGTGGCGATGCCAATTAATATTCCCAATCCGAATGCATAAAAAAATGCTCCCTTTGTCATGCTCTCAGCTTAACGCAGAGCACGTGCCTTAGGAGCGTTAGTGCTTTATTTACTATAGGAAGCAAATAACCTGTACATCAATACAGGCAAGAGTATGCATGCTTTTACAAACAAGAAGCAGTTTGTAAACGAGGTAAGACAGTAAGTGCGTTTTCAGTGGTGCGTTGAATAATTTGTGCAAGTGGCTGCGCGCGCAGCTCAGCCAAAGTCATGGCTATTCTTTCCAAATGAAAAGGCTCATTACGAGGCACCTGACCTATGTCCGCTGACAGCCAGGCAGGGGGGATATCAGGGGCATCGGTCTCCAACACAAAAGACTCCATTGGTAATTGGGTTACCAAGCGACGAATCTGACGTGCTCGCGTAAAGGTCATTGCCCCACCTACTCCTAATTTAAACCCTGCTGCCAAAAACCGCTCAGCTTGTTGAAAACTACCATTAAAGGCATGCGCAATTCCCACTACCTGAGGGAATCGACGGGCGTATTTAAGAATCAGATCTTGAGCCCGCCGCACATGCAGTAAAACAGGCAATTTATAGCGTTGAGCCAACTTTAACTGCTCATGGTAAAAACGAAGCTGTTTGGCTTTAAGTGGCTCCTGATTCAACTCGGGGACAAAAAAATCAAGACCAATCTCACCCACAGCGACCAAACGAGGATCATCCTGATAATTGCGCAAATACTCTTCTAAAATTTGCAGATCATTGGGCTGTGCCTGAGGAACATAGAGAGGATGAATACCCAGTGCATAAAAACCGTCTTCAAAAGAATGGGCGCAGGCTATGGTCCTGTCAAAACTACGAACCTCGACGGCAGGAATCACAATGGGGCCCACAGAGGCCTGCTGAGCACGGTGCAAGACCTCCTGAAAATCATCGGCAAAAACAGGATCATCTAAATGACAATGGGTATCTATCAATGAAGTAACCATAGAAGCAGTGTAACAAAGAAACAGCCTAAATCTGCACCAATGCTCCTTGTTTCATAATATATTGGCGCTGGGCGCGTTGAGCCAAACTGCGATCATGAGTCACTAATAAAAAAGCCGTGCCCAATTGCTCATTCATTGTTTGCAGCACACCAAATACCTCTTGAGCCGTATCCACATCTAAATTACCTGTTGGCTCATCTGCAAGCACACATGAAGGCTGGGTTACTAGAGCTCGAGCAATGGCTACTCGTTGCCGCTCGCCCCCAGATAATTGATTAGGATAATGCAACCGACGGTGCTCCAAACCAACTGCGCCCAATAACTCATGAGCAGCCTGTCGCGCCCTCTGCCGAGATTGCCCCCGAATAATCAAAGGCATGGCGACATTATCTAAAGCATGAAACTCTGCCAATAAATGATGAAATTGATACACAAAACCAAAATGCTGGTTACGCAACGCACTTAGAACCCGCTCGGTCAATTGAGCAGTGTTTTGACCCTGCACCCACACACTGCCCCGAGTGGGCCGATCTAACAATCCCAGTATATGAAGCAAAGTGCTCTTTCCTGACCCAGAAGCCCCCATGATGGCAATCATTTCACCTCGATGCACTTTTAAATCAACATGATCAATCACGGTTAATGTTTGACCAGCATCAATAAAGTCTTTACCTACTCCTTGAGCCTGCAACACAACCGTAGAATTTTGGGGCGGCTTCTGAGTAGTTCCCAATTGACTCTGCATATTCATCCTCTTAGTCATAACGCAACACCTGGGCTGGCTGTAACCGCGAAGCACGCCAACTGGGGTAAAGAGTAGCCAATAGTGACAAGCATAATGCCACTACAGCAATAAACAATATATCCGCCCACTGAGGATTAGAGGGTAAGGTGCTAATGAAATAAACCTGAGGATCCAAAAAATGAATGCCTAAAATCCCTTCTATCCAAGGTACAACAGTTTCTATATTAAACGCCAACAGCGTCCCGAACAAAACACCTAAACCCGTTCCAATAACCCCTATAATGGCTCCCTGAATCAGGAATATCCATGCTATGGAACGCGGCGTTGCCCCTAAACTGCGCAATATAGCAATATCACTTTGCTTATCTTTAACGGTCATCACTAAAGAAGAAAGCAAGTTAAAGGCAGCTACGGTGACAATCAACAATAAAATCAAAAACAGCATTCTTTTTTCTGTTTGTACCGCAGCAAACCAAGTCCTATTGTTTTGGGTCCAATCGCGTAGCACCCCATAGGTAGAGAGCTTGTGCCCTAACACAGCCGCCTGATGAGGCGCCTCATGCATATTATCAATACGCAAACGCAAGCCACTTTGAGCATTGTCCCTAAATAAACGCGCGGCATCATCAACATTAATAAATACTAATGATGAGTCATATTCATAGTGCCCTGAAGAATAAATGCCCACTACCGTAAATTGACGCATCCGAGGACTAAACCCTGCTGGGCTCACTGCACCCTGAGGGGCAAGGAGCATTAAACGATCACCCTGGCGTACTCCAAGCGCATGAGCTAACTGGGCCCCCAGCACAATGCCATAACTATTTGGTTGCAAACGCATCAAACCATCATCTAACATTTGTGCAGGTAAATCCGACACCTCATGCTCAAAATCAGGATCAATTCCGCGTACCTGAACCCCCCGTAAATGATTACCACGTAAAATCATTGCTTGGGCGGACACAAAGGGAGCCGCCCCCAAGACATGGGGCTGCTCCTTAGCTTGTTTTGCAATCATTGGCCAATGCTCCAAAGCCTGATGCTGTGCGTTATTGCGCAAAAAAAGCTCTATATGAGGTAAAACGGAGAGCATCTTATCCCGTACCTGTGTTTGAAAGCCATTGACCACAGAAAGCACTACAATAAGGGCCGCTACCCCTAGGGCAATGCCCACCATTGATGAGCTGGCAATAAAGGATACAAATCTATCCCCACTACCTGCTTTACGGCGCATTCTGCCCAAACCAGCATAGCGCACACCCACCCAAAATTCATACCGCATAATATAATCGACCGTAATGAGTAACGATAAAACCGCACCCTATATAGAAGTTCTAGTAGGAAGTTTATTTCCTGCACAACATGCTCAGGCGCTATGGCCTGCTATTCAAGAGCATGCACCCCGCCTCAGCCGCTGGCTTATTCGTAGCCAGGGGCAATGGTACGCCCATGATGCCCTAAAGCATCGTTGTGCTGCTCATGAACACTATTTATTACAACACATTGGCTTTAAACCTCTACCTCAGCAGCCATTAGGCGCGGGTATGGCGCTGATCTTAGCACTGCGTGCAGGTTTTGGGCAGATCAATAAAGAAAAAAAGCATGTTTGGATAGCTGAACTAATCCATTTAGCCCCAGGTCGCGAAGGAGCCAATCTTCTGCCTGCCCGTTTATTAGAGATTCACAGCCAAGAGTCCCAGGACTTGCTATATAGCTTACAAGACTACATTCAAGACACTCCTTTTGATTTTACGCCCTTAACCCCTACCCACTGGCTGGTGCACAGCTCCGAGCCTTTGCCTCTACACAAAGCAACAGTAGAACTGGCCTTTAATAGTACGGTTCAAGACTGGTGGGATACTTCAGATCAAGGGCGCGCGTGGCGTCAATGGGTCAATGAAATTCAAATGATTTGGTTTCAACACCCTGTCAATCATCAGCGTCATGCTCAAGGAGCTCCTGTGCTCAATAGTTTATGGCTCATGGGCGGGGCGCACACTCAGCAGCTTACTCACCCTATCCGTCATTGGCCTCATATCAACTACAGCCTAGAGCAAAGTTATCGTGAACAAGACTGGGGAGCTTGGTTGCAACAATTGGCTCAACTTGACCAACAATGGCACAAACAATTCCCCGATCAAATTGTTTTTACTGGCGAATCTGGTTTTCTCGTGTGCGAATCAGCTACGCCCCGCTCTTGGCTACATCGTTTTTTCACTAAACATAAAACAGGACACCTATGCTGGCTCAACCCAAATTAAAACCTCGTACTGCAGATTCTCAAGCAACCGCTACACTCATCAAGCAAGGAGTACATCCATTATTAGCGCGCTTATTTGCAGCTCGTGGCATTACCCAAGCTAAAGAAGTACAGTTTCGCTGGGCCAACATGCATGCTCCCACACACCTGCATCACTGTCAGCATGCGGCCACACTGCTTGCTGACGCCATAGAAAACCAAGAGCGCATACTCATCGTTGCCGATTATGATTGTGATGGCGCCACAGCCTGTGCTGTTGGAATGCGTGCTTTAAATGCGATGGGTGCTGATGTTGATTTCCTGGTGCCCGATAGATTTAAAACAGGATATGGACTCTCTCCAGAGGTCGTTGAATTAGCCCTGCACCACCCAAACGGCAAACCCGATCTTATTGTCACCGTTGATAATGGCATTGCCAGTGTTAGCGGTGTGGCGGCAGCAAATGCTGCAGGCATTCGAGTAATTATTACCGATCATCACTTGCCTGCGGATCAATTGCCGGCTGCAGCAGCTATTGTGAACCCCAACCAGCCAGACTGCAATTTTCCCTCTAAAAACCTAGCAGGAGTTGGGGTGATCTTTTACCAAATGCTTGCTTTACGTGCCGAGCTAAGACGCCGTGGAGCCTTTGACTTAGATTCACAGCCCCGCTTGGAACGACTGGCCGACTTAGTTGCTTTGGGCACCGTTGCAGACGTCGTGCCTTTAGATAGCAACAACCGTATTTTAGTCGCTCAAGGATTACACCAAATACGGAGTGGGCAGATGACTGCAGGTATTGCAGCTTTATTCCAAGTTGCGGGACGCGACACCGCACGTGCTCATAGTTTTGATTTAGGGTTTGCCGTAGGGCCACGCATCAATGCAGCAGGTAGATTAGCAGACATGAGTCTAGGCATCCGCTGTTTATGCACGGATGACCAAGACGAGGCATTGGCCCTAGCCCATGAACTAGACGCCATAAACAAAGAGCGCCGCAACATCGAACAAAACATGCACGAGCAAGCCCTGCAAGCCCTTCAGCAACAGGACGAATTGCATCCTACAGCAACTGTATGTGTATATGAGCCCGGATGGCATCAAGGTGTAGTCGGGCTCGTCGCAGGCCGCTTAAAAGAAAAGTACTGGCGCCCTACTATTGCTTTTGCCCAAGCCTCTGAACAGGAGCTCAAAGGCTCAGCGCGCTCTATCCCAGATGTACACATGCGCGATACCTTAGACTTGATTGCCAAACGTCACCCTGAACTCATACAGAAATTCGGTGGCCATGCTATGGCGGCAGGGCTAAGCATTCACCCCGATAAATTTGAACAGTTCCAAGCTGCCTTTGAAGCAGCCGTGATTGAGTTTACGGGACGGACCGAATTTGACCCCGTCATTGAGACCGATCACTCGTTAGAAATAGAGTATTGCACCCTAGAGACGGCTCAATTATTACAAAAATTTGTTTGGGGCACGGGCTTTGCTGCCCCAATATTTCAAGACCAGTTTCAAGTAATCAACCAGCGGGTGCTCAAAGATAAACACCTTAAACTGATGCTGTATCGCGAAGGGGCTCATTTTGAAGCCATATGGTTTAACCAGCCCAATCCAGTTGGCGAACAGGTTGAGCTGGCCTATCGCTTAGATGAAAACCATTGGAATGGACGCTCCCGACTGCAACTGGTGGTGGAATACGGGCATAGTCTATAGCTCTGTGCTTTTACTCAGCGCGAGGGGAGAAACGTGAGGAATAAACAATTCCGCCTACAATGAGAATAAATGCCAGAGCATGATACAACTGCGGACTTTCTCCTAAAAACAATGTGGATAATAATGCCGCAAACAAGGGGATTAAGTTCGCAAAAAAACCAGCCATAGCAGGACCAATCCGACGCACCCCTTCGCCCCAACAACGAAAAGCAATAATTGCAGGTCCAACAGCTACATAAATGATGGCTAAAATTAAACTGGGACTCCAATCTATATGTGTATCGACAACCAACCACTCTCCTGCCGCAAACAGCCCGGACCAAAACACACCAAATACCACCTGCGCTAATAAGGTACGAGCCCAATCGCCTTTAATACTGGGAGGGTCCTTGGCCAAACTCAGCAACCAACTATAAAACGCCCACGCAATGGTTGCCAACAGCATATATAAATCCCCGGGCACAAACTGCAAAGCTAAAAGCTGCCCAAAATCTCCTCGAGTCAAAATAACAAGCACCCCAAACAAGGAGAGCAAGGCGCCAAAGAGCTGATGCACGCTAATACCTGCATGAAAAAACAAACGGCCAATTAGCAGCATCCAAATAGGCATGCTCGAGCCCACTAGGGTAACATTAATCGGCCCAGAACTATGCAAAGCCATATACTGTAATGCATTGTATAGGCCCACCCCCAATAACCCCAACACTGAATAATAGCGCCAGTGCTTCCACAGGACACTTTTAGGAGCCAAGACCTCTCGAGCTAAAAAGGCCAGTATGAAAAAAGCTAGGGTCCAACGCAAAAAATTCAAAGTAATAGGAGGTATTGCCGCATAAATTAAACGGCCGACAACAGCATTGCCAGCCCATAAAAAAGTCGGTATTACGAGCAACGCCACAGTGGCGGGGGTTAATCTTTGATTCATCGTTGCATCTAATAGTTGATCAGCAATAAAAACCAAACTAACACCAACACAAAAAAACACAAGGTATCTCCCCCATGAACCTAGACAAAATGTCCTTTTTTTGCTAATATCAGACAGATAATCGTGTGCAGTGGATATAATTGCCCGATATAGTTTCAGTGACTGGCCTTATGGTGCCTGTGCAGCCATAGTTTGCCATCTATACTTGCCCGCATAGCTACGCCGCTTGGCGTACGCGCCTATATCACTACCCACACCATCCGCTTTCCAAAGTCGCTGCCAATAACAACCACTATTGCGGTTTCGAAACGGCACCTATCGGGCTTATGCACGCACCGATGATGGTTTTTTGTTTCACTTCATGAGGATTTTGCCTATGTCTAAAGACTTAATTGAAATGCAAGGTTCGGTTACCGAGGTTTTGCCTGATTCACGCTATCGAGTGGTATTGGACAACGGTCATCCAGTCATTGCTTATTCTGGTGGTCGGATGCGTAAACACCATATCCGCATTCTTGCCGGTGACAAAGTCACCTTAGAAATGTCCCCCTATGATCTCACCAAAGGCCGTATTACCTACCGTCATTTGCCCAAGCGCAATCAATCTAACGATAGAGCACGTCGCAGCTAAGCCTGCCCTCCCCTCCCCCTTTTTTCTCCTTTGATACAAAAACATAAGCCTGACTTGCGCTTATGTTTTTGTCCGTTTTAAACTTTTATTTTGTGCTCAATTATTTACTTACTCCACATAAGCGCTATGGAACTAGAAAGCAGCAACCAAATTAAAACCCACCTCCAAGAGTACCAAGAGCGGTGCACTGACTTACGGAGGTATCTTTGACTACGACCAAAAAAGAAATCGCTTACAGGTCATTTTAGTTGAGTTTGAAAACCCCGAGCTCTGGAATAATCCCGAATTAGCACAGGAATTAGGCCGAGAGAAAAAAAGCCTTGAAAATGTAGTCATCGAGTTAGATGAAATACAGCAAGGCCTTGATGAGGCAGCAGAGCTATTTGAGCTCGGTGAGATGGAAAATGATGGCGAAATATTGGTGGCGGTTGCCCAAGACCTTCAGGCGCTAGACAAACGCCTTGCCGCCTTGGAGTTTCGCCGTATGTTTTCTAATCCAGCAGACCCTCTTAACTGCTTTGTTGATATTCAAGCAGGAGCAGGCGGCACCGAAGCGCAAGACTGGGCTGCTATGCTGCTGCGCCAATACTTACGCTATGCAGAGCATAAAAATTTTAAAACAGAGATCTTAGAATACTCTGAAGGCGAAGTTGCGGGTATCAAATCAGCGACCATCAAGATTGAGGGTGAGTACGCTTATGGACTATTACGCACCGAGACAGGAGTCCATCGTCTGGTTCGTAAAAGTCCCTTTGATTCTGGCCAGGGTCGGCACACTTCTTTTAGCAGTGTCTTTGTATACCCAGAAATTGACGATAGTTTTGAAATAGAAATTAATCCAGCAGATCTTAGGATTGACACCTATCGGGCCAGTGGAGCAGGCGGCCAGCACGTCAACAAAACGGATTCAGCAGTACGCATTACGCACATTCCTTCAGGTATTGTAGTGCAATGTCAAAACGACCGCTCTCAGCACCGTAACCGTGCTGAAGCCATGCAAATGTTGAAATCACGCCTATATGAATTAGAGATGCGTGAGCGCATGGCCGAACAGCAAAAACTGGAGGATGCCAAAAGCGATGTTGCCTGGGGCCACCAAATACGCTCCTACGTATTAGATCAAAGTCGCATTAAAGACTTACGCACAGAGGTTGAGATATCTAATACCCAAAAAGTACTCGATGGCGATCTCGACCCATTCATAGAAGCCAGCCTAAAACAAGGGTTATAACTATGTCCTATTCTCGTTTAGTTATTGTTACTGGGGGCTCTGCAGGATTAGGCTTGGCCCTGCTTGATACCTTTAACACCCAGCATCATAATCAACTCTTGGTTAATATTGCACGGCGTGATTGCCCCATTCAAGCCAATCAAGACCAGCATAATCAGCTCATCACCTTACGTGCTGATCTACACTCTCCTGCTGCCATCACCACCATACAGCAAGAACTCAAGGCTTTGCTTCAACAGCATCAGCCTGCTGAGCTATTTATTATTCACAATGCCGGGCAAGTTACTCCCATTGGACTATGCTCACAAATCAGTGATGTCACCCAAATAGACCAAGCTTTTCGCTTAAATATCAGCAGTGTCATGGCCATCAATGCGAGCCTTTTAGATGAGGTTACTGATGCCATTGATACACGCATTGTCTTAATATCCTCTGGCGCAGGACGCGGTCCAGTGCCAGGCTGGGCGGTCTATGGGGCCACCAAAGCTGCTCTGGACTACTATGCCCAAGTTTTAGCACAAGAGCGCCCAGAAATACGCTGCGTGTCTCTGGCTCCAGGGGTAGTGGATACTGACATGCAAGCCACAATCAGAGGCCATAGTGCAGACAAATTCCCACCAATCCAACGGTTTCTGCAACTTCACGCGCAACAGCAGCTACAATCTCCTGCGCACACCGCAGTTCATATTGTTAATTATTTACTCAGTGACCGCTTCGGCTCTCAAGTCATTGATGATATTCGTCACTATACTTAATCAGTTTTAGTTTTATCCTTATGAGCACCCAAAACGATACTCCCCCAATCAGCGAAAATAAACTCATTGCTGAGCGCCGCGAAAAACTCAATCACATTCGCAATCAGCAGCCAATTGCTTATCCAAACCATTTTCGGCCTACTGACCGCGCTCAGACGCTACAAGAAAACTATGCTGATACAGAAAAAGATGAGCTTGAAAAGCTTAACCTAACCGCAACTATTGCTGGCCGCATGATGCTCAAACGCGTCATGGGGCGGGCAAGCTTTGCAACCCTTCAGGACAGCACGGGACGCATTCAGATCTACCTAGATAAAAAAAAGGTTGGTGAAGAATGTTACGAGCAATTCAAGAGCTGGGATATTGGGGACATCTTGGGCGTTCAAGGCAGTCTCTTTAAAACCAACCGTGGTGAACTTACGCTTCAAGTCAATAGCATTGAGCTTCTCTCTAAATCACTGCGGCCATTACCTGACAAATTTCATGGCTTGGCTGATCAAGAGCTTCGTTATCGCCAACGTTATGTTGATCTCATCATGAACGAAGAGGTGCGCCACACCTTTTTACGCCGCAGCCAAACAATGATGCACCTACGCCAACTCATGACAGAGCATGGTTTTTTAGAGGTTGAAACGCCTATGCTCCACCCTATTCCAGGCGGGGCAGCAGCCAAGCCCTTTATTACTCACCATAATGCTCTAGATATGGATATGTATCTACGGGTTGCACCGGAACTTTATCTAAAAAGACTGATAGTTGGTGGGTTTGAGCGCGTTTTTGAAATCAACCGAAACTTCCGCAATGAGGGAGTGAGTCCCAGACATAATCCAGAATTCACTATGATGGAGTTTTATGCTGCGTACACTGATTATCATTGGATTATGGAATTTACAGAGCGCCTTATCCGTGATACTGCCATTCGTACGTGTGGCACTGCCTCCCTCGAATATCAAGGTCAACGCTTAGACCTAGATGTGCCCTTTGATCGACTGACCATCGCAGAAGCTATTTGTAAATATGCTCCCAACTATTCACTCGAGCAACTCCAAGACGAGGCTTTTTTACGCGCTGAACTGGCTAAATTTAAGGTGGATCTCAACGCCCCTGAATTTATGCATGCAGGCCTTGGTGCCTTACAACTCGCATTATTTGAAGAAACAGTAGAAACTAAACTGTGGCAACCAACATTTATTGTTGACTATCCCACAGAGGTCTCTCCCTTGGCTCGGGCTTCTGATCAGAATCCTGCCATTACAGAACGCTTTGAGCTGTTTATTGCTGGTCGCGAATTGGCCAATGGCTTTTCTGAATTAAATGACCCAGAGGATCAAGCAGCACGCTTTAAAGCTCAAGTAGAGGCCAAGGACGCTGGTGACGAAGAGGCCATGTACTATGATGCAGACTACATTCGTGCGCTTGAGTACGGAATGGCACCTACTGGGGGATGTGGCATCGGCATTGACAGACTGGTCATGCTCTTTACCGATAGCCCAAGCATTCGCGATGTCATCCTCTTTCCTCATTTGCGTAAAGAGGATTAATCCAATAAAGCGCATGCTCTGTCCATCAGACCCCTACTCGTCATTTAGGAGGCAGCACATGCGCTTTACCCCCTACCTTTTAATAAAAAAACCAGCTGTATATCATGACCGCCTTTAGCGATTTTATACAGCTGGTTGCTATCTTTTTTGAGCGCCTCATTGCTTTGTTTAGCATTCTAAGCAAAGCTCTAGAGCGCGCACTTAGTTGGTTATAAGAGCGCGACTGACTTATACGGTAAACGACTCGCCGCAACCACAAGATGCCTTTTCATTTGGGTTTTTAAAACGCAACCCTGAGCTCATCCCCTCTACCGCATAATCAATCTCTGTGCCATCAACAAAAGGCAAGCTCTTGGGATCGACAAATACCTTGATACCATGGTCTTCAAATACATGGTCCTCTTGGTTATATTCATCAACAAAATCTACTTCGTAAGCCAAACCAGAGCAACCTGTTAATCGCACACCTAAACGCATGCCAATCCCAGAACCACGTTTCTTTAGGTGATTGTGTATATGCTCTGCAGCTTTAGCAGTCAGTTGAATAGACATAAAAACCCTCACATTTAAATCATTTAATAACTATCATATGGACTGTCTGCTTAGGATGCAAGCCTAGCCTAGCGCAACTCATATGATGTACTCGGTACCAGAGTTTGGCGCAAATGATGCAGCAACTCATTAAATAACATCACTACGTGAATTTGAGTATTGGGAACCTGTAATTGCTGCTGAATGGCTCCAAGCTCATAATCTGTCAAAAAAGAGACGGGTTGCCCCTCTAAAGCCTCGCAAAAAGCATCGGCAAAGGCAATTAAGGTAGGACTGCCATAGGCGCGAAAGCGAACATCTATTAAGCAAGAGCCCTCTACTGAGAAATAAAGCTCTACAACCGCTCCTTGCTCTAACCCCCCCGCTCTCAGCCTAGGGGACTGCTTATCCTGATCCGCGCATAGCCCATAGGTTGGCTGCAGAAAGCGACGTTGAATTTCAGAATAATTGCTCATGCCTTACTCGCTGCAGAAAATGTTAAATGAGCCATTGGCTTTTGCGCAGCGCGCGCCTCATGCCATAAAGGAGAAAGCGCACGCAACCGACCAACCTGTGTGCACAGTTCTTGCACCGCTGCATCCACCTGCGCCTCCGTAGTAAACCGCCCTAAACTCAAGCGCAAAGAACTAAATGCTAAATGATCTGGACGGCCTAAAGCTCGTATTACATGTGATGGCTCCATCACGGCAGAAGAACAGGCGGAACCACTAGATATTGCAATCCCCTGCAAGGCAAGCAAAAGAGCTTCGCCCTGAACATAATCGACACTAATATTGATATTATGCGGCACACGCTCTGTCAAAGAACCATTCAAGTATACTGCTGGCAGCGATGCTAAACCTTCTAATAAGCGCTTTTGTAGTCCTTTAATACGTGTTAACTCCTCTGCCTGTACTTGATGCGCCAACTCAAAAGCAGCCCCCATACCAACGATTTGATGCGTGGCCAATGTCCCGGATCGAAACCCTCGCTCATGCCCTCCTCCATGTATCAGTGGCTCTAAACGCATCTTGGGACGGCGGCGCACATATAATGCACCGATGCCCTTGGGGCCATATACCTTGTGCGCGGAAAAAGAAATCAAATCTACGGGCAGCTCATTAACGTCAATGTTGATTTTCCCTACTGCTTGTGCAGCATCCATATGATAGGCTATCCCACGCTCTTGGCACATCTGTGCAATTTGCATGAGTGGCTGTATGACCCCAATTTCATTATTGACAGCCATCACTGATACCAATAAGGTATCTGGGCGAAAAGCCTGCTCTAATTGTTCAAGGCAAATCAAGCCATTTTCTTGCACAGGCAAAAAAGTAATTTCAAAGCCCTCATCTTGCAATGCCAGGCAGGTGTCAAGCACCGCTTTGTGTTCGGTTTGTACCGTAATGATATGCTTGCCCAGATGCGCATGCGCGCGGGCATAACCCTTGATGGCCAAATTATTAGACTCAGTGGCACCCGAAGTCCAAATAATCTCTCGTGGCTGTGCCCCAATCACTGCGGCAACCTGAGCACGCGCCGCCTCAACGGCCTCTTCGGCCTGCCAGCCAAAAGCATGGCTGCTCGAAGCAGGATTACCAAAACACCCTTGCAACCAAGGCAACATTTGAGCTAATACGCGCTCATCAACAGGACAAGTCGCTGCATAATCTAAATAAATAACATCGCTAATTGGAACTGATTTCATAGTGTTCATAGAGCCTGTACTTGCATTGCATCAAGTGATTCATTTTATACGGAAAAGAAAAGAGATTAAACAGGGAGAGCACTCTCCACAACCATCTATTTAAACAGAGGTGCTCGAACGCTTTTGAATGGCTTCTACCCCCGTAATAGGCTGCCTGTTAGACTTTTTTTGATTGCGCACAGACTCTTCGAGCAAACGCATACGCTGCTTATCTACTAAATCCTGCAAAGAAACAGAGTCTAAAAAATCCACCATTTTGCGACTCAATGTAGCCCATAAATCATGAGTCATGCACTGACTCCGCTCGCCATCAGAACCTACATTACAATTGCCCAACCCCCCACAATATGTGGAATCAACAGGCTCATCAACAGCAAAAATAATATCAGCAACGGTAATATGACGCGCCAACCGAGCTAGGCTATATCCTCCCCCTGGTCCGCGCGTGCTATCGACTAACTTATGTCGGCGCAATTTGCTAAACAGCTGCTCCAAATAAGAGAGTGAAATATTCTGCCGCTCACTAATAGTTGCCAAAGTAACTGGACCACTATGCTGGCGTAGCGCCAAATCGATCATTGCAGTGACAGCAAAACGGCCTTTAGTCGTTAAACGCATGATAATTCCCTTCAATCAAAGCAAATACCATTGCTTTTAAACCTACTGCAAACCCATTCCGTACTTTCTCAAGCTCATCACTGAGAAAGAATTAAGACTAATTTAGTCCAGTATAACAAAAACTTTGGATACTCCGAAAAGTTTTTATCTTAGTAAAGCCTGCTCCTTTAGCTGATTGAGTGTGTCACGTACCTGGGCAGCTTGTTCAAACTCCAGATTTTTTGCATGTTCCAGCATTTTTTTCTCAAGCTTTTGTAACTCTTGGGCCAATTTTCTCTCATCCCGAAGCAGTTCAGACGAAAACTCAACCTGCTTTGCAGCATCTTGTATATCCGCTCGTTGCATGACACCATCAATCAGATCGCGAACCTCTTTGGTCACTCCTCGCGCCGTAATTCCATGCTCTTGATTAAAGCGTAATTGTTTGTCCCGGCGGCGTTCTGTTTCCTCTATGGCACGACGCATTGATTCTGTAATGTGGTCCGCATATAAAATGGCTTGTCCGTGAATATTGCGTGCAGCACGACCAATGGTTTGAATAAGACTGCGCTCAGAGCGTAAAAAACCTTCTTTATCAGCATCCAAAATGGCCACTAATGAGACCTCAGGAATATCTAATCCCTCACGTAATAAATTAATCCCCACCAACACATCAAAGGTGCCTATACGTAAATCACGAATAATTTCCACGCGCTCTACCGTATCAATATCCGAGTGTAAATAACGGACTTTTAGACCATTTTCACTTAAATACTCTGTCAGATCCTCTGCCATGCGCTTTGTCAAAGTAGTCACTAAAACCCGCTCTTGACGCTCAATGCGCTGCACGCATTGCTCGTATAAATCATCAACTTGCGTGGCTGCAGGGCGCACCTCAACTGCTGGATCGACCAACCCTGTTGGCCGTACAACTTGCTCAACAATTTGGTCAGAACGTTCCAGTTCATACGGGCCTGGTGTAGCGGAGACAAACACCGTTTGTCGCATCCGCGCCTCAAATTCTTGCAGTTTTAAGGGTCGATTATCTAAGGCAGACGGCAATCTAAAACCATGTTCTACTAGAGTTTCTTTACGTGAGCGATCTCCTCTATACATGCCCCCAAGTTGCCCCATCGTGACATGGCTTTCATCAATAAACATCAATGCATGGGCTGGTAAATAATCAATAAGAGTAGGAGGGGGTTCACCAGGTGCGGCACCTGAAAAATGCCGAGAGTAGTTTTCAATCCCCTTGCAAAACCCCAGTTCATTGAGCATTTCTAAATCAAAACGCGTACGCTGCTCCAGACGCTGCGCCTCAACATGTCTCCCCGACTGATATAACTCATCTAAACGCTCTCTTAACTCTTCTTTGATGGTTTCTATTGCCTTGAGCACCGTCTCGCGCGGAGTCACAAAATGAGAACCTGGAAACACCGTAAAGCGCGGTATTTTTTGCTGTACCTGTCCAGTTAAAGGATCAAACAGCTCTAAACTTTCTATTTCATCATCAAACATGGTGATGCGCAGCGCATAGTCAGCATGTTCTGCTGGAAACACATCAATCACTTCACCACGCACCCTAAAACCACCCCGTACCAAATCCGCATCATCACGCTCATACTGCATTGCAACCAAACGCGCCAGAATCTCTTGGCGGTCTATCCTATCCCCTTCTCGCAAGGTCAGCACCATAGCGTGATAATCACTGGGATTACCAATGCCGTAAATACAAGACACCGAGCCAACAATAATGGTATCCGGACGCTCCAATAAGCTTTTAGTAGCGGAAAGACGCATCTGTTCTATATGCTCATTAATAGATGAGTCTTTTTCTATAAATAGATCGCGCGCCGGTACATACGCCTCAGGCTGATAATAATCATAGTAGGAAACAAAGTACTCAACTGCATTTTCAGGAAAAAACTCGCGCATTTCCGCATAAAGCTGAGCAGCTAGGGTTTTGTTTGGTGCTAATATGATCGCTGGTCGACCCGTGCGCGCAATCACATTAGCCATCGTATAAGTCTTTCCTGAACCCGTCACTCCTAAAAGGGTTTGACGCATCAAGCCGTCATCAATACCCTGAACCAACTCATCAATTGCTTTAGGCTGATCACCCGCAGGCGGATAAGGTTGATACAGGCGGAAAGGACTGTTAGGAAACTGCTTAAAACCTTTTTTAAAATCTTTCATAGATATGCTTATGGAATGCCTGCTTACTAATTAATTAAATACTTGCTTTTATTATGGCAGTTTTAACTGCGTCCTAAGAGACAATCATTGAAAATCTCTAAAACCCAATAAAACCAATCGGTTGCTTCTTGCTTTATCATTTAAATTCAGGGACAATAACTGTAATTATAAACAGTAACTGGGCAATACACCGACATGACCGTCAAACTTACCCAAAGACAGCAACAGGTACTCGATCTTATCAAAGATAAAATCGCTGCTTATGGTTACCCACCAACACGTGCTGAAATTGCACGCAAATTAGGCTTTCGCTCTCCTAATGCAGCAGAGGATCATCTCAAGGCTTTAGCCCGTAAAGGAGCTATTGAGCTAATAGCAGGCACTTCACGAGGGATTCGTTTAATTGATGATGCAGCACCTGCACAAAACAAAGCCGTCTCACCCTCCACCCATCCTACTACAGAGTCTGACTCCATACTGAATCTCGCAGTCATTGGACGGGTCGCTGCTGGCAGCCCCATCTTAGCCGCAGAACATATAGAAAAAGAACTCAGCTTTGGCGCACATATGTTTCAAAACAAGCCCGATTACTTACTTAGGGTACGGGGGTTGAGTATGCGCGATGCAGGGATCCTCGAAGGTGATTTGCTTGCTATCAAAAAAACCTCAGAGGCCCATCACGGTCAAATTGTTGTCGCTCGTCTTGGTGATGACGTAACAGTCAAAAGACTACATATAGATGAAACTACTCAAGACATACAACTGCAATCCGAGCATCCGGACTATGCTCCTATCACCATCAAAGCAGGCGATGATTTTGAAATTGAAGGCATTGCTGTAGGACTCATTCGTGATTGGGGGCCGACATGATAAAAAGTGAGCAGTTAGAGGCTGCCCTCTAACTGCTCACTTAAGTACTGTAATCACCTCGCATAGCTCTTGCTAATGCTTGGTCACCCCCCCTGCTGAATCAGGACGATTAGCAGCACTGGCAGCTACTGCCTCAGCCGTAATGCGCTCTAACTCCTCATCAGATAAAGGGGTGGGCATCTTTTCCAAAGCTACCTCCAGTACCTTTTCTATCCAACGCACAGGAATAATTTCTAGAGCATTTTTTACATTATCGGGGATTTCAGCCAAATCCTTCACATTTTGCTCAGGAATTAATACCGTTTTAATTCCCCCACGTTGAGCAGCCAAGAGTTTCTCTTTTAGGCCCCCTATTTCTAAGACCTCGCCACGCAGCGTAATCTCACCCGTCATGGCTACATCTGCACGAATAGGAATACCCGTCATAGAAGAAACAATTGCTGTGGTTACCGCAATTCCTGCTGAAGGACCATCTTTGGGCGTAGCCCCATCAGGAAAGTGAACGTGAATATCCCGTTTCTCAAATACCGGATCAGCAATCCCCCACTGCTGTGCACGTGCACGCACTACAGTACGGGCCGCCTCTACAGACTCCTTCATTACATCGCCAATAGAACCTGTACGCTGTACCCGGCCTTTACCCGGCATATCGGCCACCTCAATGGTCAGTAAATCCCCGCCCACTTCAGTCCAAGCCAATCCGGTCACCTGACCTACTTTGTTTTCAGTCTTAGCTTCGCCAAAAGTATAGCGACGCACACCCAAGAAATCATTAAGATTATCTCGGGTTACTGTGACTGAAAAACGTTTTTCAGTGCTCTTTTTGCGATCCTTGGTATCTGTTTTGCTGCCTTCGAGTAAGGCTCGATGAACGACCTTTCTGCAGATTTTACCTATTTCACGCTCTAAAGAACGGACCCCCGCCTCACGGGTGTAATACCGAACTATATCGCGAATGGCATCCTCTTGGATAACTAACTCCCCTGAGCGCACCCCGTTATTTTCCATCTGCTTAGGAATTAAATGCTTAATAGCAATATTGAGTTTTTCATCCTCGGTGTAACCAGAGAGACGAATCACCTCCATCCTATCAAGCAAAGCAGGAGGAATATTTAAAGTGTTGCTGGTGGCTACGAACATCACATCCGAAAGATCAAAATCCACCTCTAGATAATGATCTTGGAAAGTATGATTTTGCTCCGGATCTAAGACCTCTAGCAAGGCAGAGGCGGGATCCCCTCGAAAATCCGTCCCCATCTTGTCAATTTCGTCAAGCAAGAATAACGGATTGCGCACCCCAACACGCGCCATATTTTGTAAGATTTTGCCAGGCATTGAGCCGATATAGGTGCGTCGATGACCACGAATCTCGGCCTCATCCCGTACCCCGCCTAAAGCCATCCGGACATATTTGCGGTTGGTTGCTCGAGCAATGGATTGTCCCAAAGAAGTTTTACCCACTCCTGGAGGCCCAACCAAACATAAAATAGGAGCCTTGACTTTGCTGACACGACTCTGAACGGCTAAATATTCAATTATGCGCTCTTTGACCTTTTCGAGCCCATAGTGATCCTCGTCCAAAATTGCCTGGGCTTTATCAAGCTGCCGACTGATGCGGCTGCGCTTGTTCCAGGGCAAGCTTAATAGAGTGTCTAGATAATTGCGCACCACCGTTGCCTCGGCAGACATTGGTGACATCAGCTTAAGTTTTTTTAGCTCGGCCTCGGCCTTTTTACGCGCTTCTTTAGGCAGTTTGGTATTTTTGATGCGCTCTTCGAGCTCCTCGAGCTCAGCATTCTCATCGCCCTCGCCTAATTCGCGCTGTATCGCCTTCACCTGCTCGTTGAGATAGTAATCACGCTGGCTTTTTTCCATTTGTTTTTTGACACGGCCGCGAATTCTCTTCTCAACTTGTAAAATATCAATCTCTGTTTCAAGCTGTTCAAGCAAAGCCTCTAGACGCTCAACAGTATTGAACTGCTCGAGCATTTCTTGCTTTTGCTCTAACTTTAAAGGCAAATGCGCCGCAATAGTATCCGCTAAACGACTGGGCTCATCAATGCCTGTTAACGAGGTCAAAATCTCTTGAGGTATTTTTTTATTCAGTTTAACGTACTGCTCAAACTGTGCCATCACTGCACGGCGTAATGCCTCGGCCTCAGCCGCACTGACCTCTGTATCCTGTACCGCTACGGCTAAACCGCTGAAATGGTCTTCAGTCTCAATAACCTGTTGAATTTTTGCTCGCTCGACCCCTTCAACCAACACTTTGACTGTGCCATCAGGTAGTTTGAGCATTTGCAAAATACTTGCTGCACAGCCAATCTCGTACATATCTTCAGGCGTAGGGTCTTCCTTGCTGGCAGTTTTTTGCGCAACCAGGAGGATGGTATTTCCATTTTCCATGGCCAACTCGAGTGCTTTGATCGAGCGTGGCCGCCCTACAAATAGTGGAATCACCATGTGCGGAAACACTACCACATCACGCAATGGCAATAAAGGTAGCTCCATGGGTTCCTTAGATAAGATCTGGTTCGCAGACATAACTCATTCCTTATATATAATCTGTAGACTGCAAGGGGAAGCGTGATTAGCTTCCCCTTGTAGTTCAAGCTTCTAGTATACAGATTGTGGCGAATGTGAAAATTTCAAGGGCTAAATTTTAAGCCGCATTGATAGCACCCGAAGGGGCTGGCTCTTGTCTCCCATCATGGTAAACCAATCGAGGAGACTCTTCGCCTTTAACCGCTTGTTCTGTCAGGACTACTTTGACCACTCCTTCAAGAGAAGGCAGCTCATACATTGTTTCTAATAATGCTTTTTCAATAATAGAACGTAATCCTCGGGCCCCTGTGCGCCGTGAAATTGCTGCGCGAGCCATAGCCTGCAACGCCCCTTGCTCGACCTCTAACTCAACATCTTCGAGAGAGAATAGCTTTTGGAACTGCTTGACTAATGCATTTTTAGGCTCACTTAGTATACGTACTAAAGCCTGCTCATCAAGCTCTTCGAGGGTCGCAATAACAGGCAAGCGCCCTACTAACTCAGGGATCAATCCAAATTTAATCAAATCCTCGGGCTCAACTTCTGCAAACAATTCGCCAACCCCACGATCGGACTTAGAATGCACCGCCGCTGAAAAACCAATACCTGATTTTTCCGTACGCTCTTGAATAATCTTTTCTAGCCCAGCAAAAGCGCCGCCCACAACAAAAAGTATGTTAGTGGTATCAATCTGCACAAAGTCTTGGTTCGGATGCTTTCTCCCTCCTTGTGGAGGTACAGATGCAATGGTGCCCTCAATGAGCTTGAGCAACGCTTGTTGTACCCCCTCACCCGATACATCACGGGTAATGGAAGGGTTATCGCCTTTGCGAGCAATCTTATCTATTTCATCAATGAAAACTATTGCACGCTGTGCCTTTTCCACATCATATTCACATGCTTGAAGCAACTTTTGTATGATGTTTTCTACATCCTCACCTACATAACCAGCCTCAGTTAAGGTGGTCGCATCAGCCATCACAAAAGGCACATCGAGCAAACGCGCCAATGTTTGAGCCAACAAGGTCTTACCTGATCCAGTAGGGCCAATGAGCAAAATATTGCTCTTAGCCAGCTCAACCTCATCGTCCTCAAATTCTAAAAACTGAATGCGCTTGTAATGATTGTACACTGCAACAGAGAGATTGCGCTTGGGCTCTTCCTGACCAATCACATAATCATCAAGAAAAGCTTTAATCTCTTTTGGAGTAGGCAGCTCTTTCTTTAAGGTGTCACGCGCCTCCTCCAGGTTTTGCTCCTGAATGATGTCCGCACATAAGTTGACACACTCATCGCAAATATATACCTCACCGGAACCCGCAATAAGTTTTCTTACCTCATCTTTTGACTTATTGCAAAAGGAACAGTGTAGGATTTTATCGGCAGCCGTTTTTTCAGTCATAATACTCTTTTAATATCAACCACACCACCAGAACACAGCCTATCTGCAGGCTTGAGCATTTTTGTACTGCGCTCAGATGTCTATAACATCCAAGCGCAGTGTACAATTAAGCGCCATCTGAGCGGTGTGTCAGAACCTTATCGATCAACCCGTATTCTACAGCTTGATCGGCGGACATAAAACGGTCGCGCTCAGTATCCAGAGCAATTTGCTCAACCGTTTGATTGGTATTGTCTGCCAGGATTTTGTTTAAACGCTCACGCAACTCGAGGATCTCGCGAGCATGGATTTCAATATCAGACGCCTGTCCCTGAGCACCCCCAGAAGGCTGATGAATCATTATGCGGGAATTGGGTAATGCATAACGTTTTTCTTTGGTACCTGCTGCCAGCAGGAATGCTCCCATACTTGCTGCCATCCCCGTACACAGCGTTGATACGTCTGGTTGTACGAATTGCATGGTATCGTAAATCGCCATACCTGCATAGACAGAACCACCTGGCGAATTAATATAAAGAGAAATATCTTTCTCAGGGTTTTCAGACTCTAAAAACAATAATTGCGCCACAATCAAATTGGCACTATGGTCTGTTACTGGGCCCACAAGAAAAATAACTCGCTCGCGTAACAAGCGCGAGTAAATGTCGTAGGAGCGCTCTCCACGACCGGACTGCTCAATGACGATGGGCACATAGCCGAGATTACTCGGCGTTACGGACTGCCCACCGTACATTGATGCATAAAAATCAATGAAACGAGAAGACATTAGTTCCTCTCCATGAGTTGGTCGAATGCTATCTGCTCATCGCTTACTTTAGCATGCTCTAGCACATGCTGAACAACATTGTCCTCTAACACGATGGCCTCAACCTCAGCACGACGCTGGGGCTCAGACAGATAGTAACGCACCACCTCATCGGGCTGCTCGTAGTTTTGAGCAAACTCCTCAACCCGTGCGCGCACCTGATCCTCAGTTGCCTCTAATTTAGCTTGCTCGACCAGCTCTGCAATCAGCAAACCTAAACGAACGCGGCGCTCAGCCTCAGCTTTGAAAATCTCAGCAGGCAGATCCATATTTTCCGCATTTGGCACCCCGCGTTGTTGCAGCTCCATACGTGCAGCAGCAATACGCTGTTGTACCTCACGATCAACGAGAGCACTAGGCACATCAAATTCAGCAGCCTTTAGCAAGGCATCCATCACACTTCTTTTGGTAAGGTTTTGTGTTCGCGCCTTAACTTCTCGCTTAACGTTTTCAAGAATTTCCTGCTTGAGCTTCTCAACATCTCCATCTTCTTGACCGAGCTGCTTGGCCATTTCTGCGTCAAACTCAGGCAGCTTGACCTCAGCAACCTCATTCACCTTGATCTCAAACTCAGCAGTCTTGCCAGCTACCTCTTGACCACCGTAGTCCTCTGGGAACTTAAGCTCAAAGGTCTTTTCTTCGCCAGCTTTCATGCCTTTGGCGGCCTCTTCGAATTCGGGCAGCATGCGGCCTTGACCTAATACAAAGGAAAAACCCTCGGCACTGCCACCATCAAAAGCCTCACCATCAATACGCCCCACAAAGTCCAAAGTCACGCGGTCACCGTCTTGGGCGGCACGACCCTCACGTGGCTCGTATTCAGCACGCTGCTGGCGTAACACATCGATGGTTTTCTCTAACTCAGCATCCCCTACCTCAGTCACTGAGCGAGTGACCTCGAGCTCTGCTAAATCGGGCAATTCTATTTCAGGATACACCTCGAAAGTAGCAAAAAACGCCAAGGTTTCCTCATTGCTCCCTTCTTCATTGCTTTCAATGCTAGGAGCACCTGCAATGCGCAAACCAGTTTCTCGTGCGGCCTCATCAAAAGCCTTGGCTAGCTCATTGTTAATGACATCGTAGCGGATGCCAGGACCATGACGGCGCTCAATCACAGAGATCGGAGCCTTACCTGGACGAAAACCTTGAATCTTTGCAGTGCGCGCAACCTGTCGTAATTGTGCTTGCACTTCCTTTTCTACATCGGCAACCGAAATCTGTAGATTGATTCGGCGCCCTAAACCGTCTAAAACTTCAACCTCGGGCTGCATGTGTATGTGTGACCTTTTTCTGTAAAAAAATTAGATTAACTGACTATTTTACCGAAAAACGAGGCAAAAAACCTAGTCAACTCGGCATAACCGCCAAAAACACCAAACCATAACACAAACTGTGGTATTTTACCCTTTACTTGCATTTATGCATCAATACCCTTATAATCATCTTTTTTGCGAACGTGGCGGAATTGGTAGACGCACCAGATTTAGGTTCTGGCGCCGAGA
>CALKIR010000056.1 GCA_937995985.1 uncultured Alcaligenaceae bacterium | reverse complement strand
ATAGTGATGCGCAACACTAATGATACGTCTCACACATAGCCCCCCTCGCCCAAGTGTTCAATATGATTGAAGCCCATGATAAGAAAAAGTGAATAGACATTTAAATAGTGATAACGTAATCATAAATACAGAACTCCATGAAATAACCTTAAGGAGCTTACTCATGGCAAGTTTTTTTCAAAAAATAAAATCAATAATGATTGGCGGCGCCGCTCTGCTATCAGCTCTAGCACTTGCCCCTACTGCAGCTACTGCACAACACTGGCCGGACAAAGCCGTCACTATTATTGTGCCTGCTGCACCAGGAGGCACCACTGATATTGTGGCGCGCCTATTGGCCGAGCAGCTACAAAATGACCTGGGACAAACCTTTATCGTTGAAAATAGAGCTGGTGCAGCAGGTATTATTGGCTCACAACAACTTGCTCGCGCCAAAGCAGATGGCTACACCTTAATCATGGGTAATATTGGCCCCAATGCCATTAACTACAGCATGTATGACGACTTACCGTATACACGGGATGATTTTGCGCCTATTTCTATGGTGCTGGCTGTCCCCAATGTCCTTGTGGTCAATAAAAACACCGAGGTCAACAATGTTCAAGAGCTGATTGAACTGCTCCAAGCCGAGCCAGATGCCCATGCCTTTGGTTCATCGGGCTTTGGTCAATCTCCTCACTTATCTGCAGAATTATTTTTACTTCGTACCGATACCGAGGCCATTCATGTTCCCTTTAAAGGAGCGGGGCCAGCTGCAACAGCACTATTGGGTCAACAATTCCTTTTTATGATTGATAATCTTCCAAGCTCCATTGCCCATATTCAATCAGGGGATTTTAAAGCCTTGGCAGTTACCAGCAACGAGCGACTTGAACAACTGCCTGATGTCCCCACCCTCACCGAAGAAGGCATTGAAATGAGCGTAACTGCTTGGTTTGGTTTGCTTGCGCCCCAAGGCACTCCCGAAGCAATTATCAATCGCCTCAGCCAAAGCGTTCAAACTGCCATGCAAAATGATGAATTTAAAGAAAAAATCAAAGCAATGGGCGGCATTGATGTTCAAGAATGGACCACTCCCGAGAGCTTTGAAGCCTTTATTAATGACCAAATTGACTTATGGGCAGAAACCATTGATGCCGCAGGTATAGAGAGGTCTTGATGTGATTGATAAACAAGTACCCGATCTTGCCACCGCAGTGGCGCCCATCACAGACGGCGCCACTGTTATGGTGGGTGGATTTGGGGATGCAGGTATCCCATTTGAGCTTTTAGATGCCTTAGTAGCCCATGGTGCCACTGATCTCACCATTATTAGCAACAATGCCGGCACTTTTGAGCGCGGCATTGCTGCGCTCATCCTTAATAAGCAAGTAAAAAAAATTATTTGCTCCCATCCCCGCCCCCCACACTCTGAAGTATTTGCCCAAGCCTTTAAGGCCGGAGCAATAGAGCTTGAGCTGGTGCCTCAAGGCACTCTTGCCGAACGCATCCGCCATGCTGGCTCAGGACTTGGCCCCTTTTACACTCCTACCGGGGCCAATACCGCTTTAGAAGCAGGCAAAGAAAGCATTCTGTATAACGGGGTCAAAATGATCCGCGAAGACCCCTTATCAGCCGATTTTGCATTGATACGGGCCCACCAAGGAGATCGCTGGGGGAATTTGATGTACCGAGGGGCAGCCAGAAACTTTAATCCCTTAATGGCCATGGCCGCTCGACATACCATTGCCCAAGTGGATGAAATAGTCCCTCTTGGTACTTTTGACCCTTTGCATGTCATGACCCCTGGGGTCTTTGTCACGCATCTAGTCACTGTGGGGAGAACCAACCATGACAAATAAATGGACACCATTAAGCAGGGCACAAATTGCTGCTTTAGTTGCAGAAAGTATTCCTAATGGTGCAGTAGTGAATTTAGGCATTGGCATTCCCACCTTGGTCGGGGAGTACCTACCCCCTGAACGAGAAATTATTCTTCATAGTGAAAATGGTATTTTGGGTATGGGGCCCACCCCAGATACTCCAGATCCCGACTTAATTAATGCCAGCCGTCAGCCCATTTCACTACTTCAGGGCGCCTCTATTTCAGACCACAGCATCTCCTTTGCCATCATGCGTGGTGGTCACCTAGACTACAGTATTATGGGCGGCTTTCAAGTGGCCCAAAATGGGGATCTGGCCAACTGGATCACCAAAGAAGAAAAAGCTATTCCCGCGGTAGGGGGAGCCATGGATTTAGCGGTGGGCGCAAAAAATGTCATCATTACCATGACGCACACCACCCGCGACGGTCACCCCAAACTAGTATCCCAATGTGACTACCCCATCACTGGCGCGGGTGTCGTCACCAAGGTCTATACTGATCTTGCTATTATTGCTATAGAAAACAACCAATTTGTGGTTGAAGCGATGATTGAGCACCTCAGTCGCGAGGCTTTACAAGAGCGCACTGCCGCACCTCTTTTCTACCGAGAGGACCTGGCAATTATTTCTGACCCACTAAAAAAGGGCATTGTGTAACACAATGCCCTTTAGACTATGCCTGTCGCAACACGACTTAGAATTCATCCTTGATGTTGAACTCTTTGATGGCATTAGCCCAAATCTCAGAATCTACGCGAATGGTTTGAGCCAGCTCTTCTGGGTTTTGATAGGTCGCAAGGGCTCCTACACGGCGCATTTTCTCTTGCAATGCCTCATCTTGTAACACGCTTTCCAAAGCAGCGCTCAGCACATCAACTGCTTCTTGAGGGGTCCCCTTTGGCAGCACGAGCCCGCCCCAAGAAACTGCTTTGGCAGCCTCAACGCCCTGCTCAACCAGAGTAGGCACATCAGGGAGCTCATCAAGGCGCTCATTCGTATTAATAGCGATGGCTCGTAACTTACCTGAGGTGATTTGAGGCATTGCTGCAACTAAGTCCGAATACATCATGTTAACGTCACCAGCAAGTAAGGCATTAATTGCTGGAGCACTGCCTTGATAAGGAATATGCAGCATATCCAAATCATTTTCACTACGGATCATTTCCATCGCTAAGTGAGCAGTGCTACCAATACCTGCAGTGGTGTAATTAACGCCAGCGCCCTCATTTTTAACGTAATCAATGAGTGACTGCATATCGGTCACCTCGGGAGTCAGCTCGGGGTTAACGAGCACGACCAACGGTGTGACATAGGCCATCCCCACTGTTTGTATATCAGTAGTGAGATCATAGGGCTTTGTATCAAGCATAAACGGCGCGACTAAACTTGGCGCAGCCACTGCACCAAAGGTATAGCCATCCGGTTTGCTACGAATGACATAGGACACCCCAATGCTGCCTGAGGCGCCGCTGCGGTTTTCAACCACTACTGTTTGACCCAGCTCTTTGCCGAGTGCCTCAGCCAACAGGCGACCAGTAATATCCGTAGGACCACCGGGAGGATAAGGTACCACAAAGGTTAAGGTGCGAGAAGGATAATCTGCCGCAGCGCCAAACATGGGGAATGCAGCCATCGCTGTAACGGCAACAATTTTAAATACCTTTTTCATATTAATTCCCTATAACGGTCTACACCAAGTTTTGACCCCAGATCTTAACTAAAAACCAGTCTTGGAATAAGCCAAAACAAGCCCTAATCTCAACCTATAGTCTCCACTATCGAATAACTCGCTCTTGAGTTAAATCCTCGATGCTTTGTGCATCCAAACCCAGAACCTCTTTGAGGACCGCGCTTGTATCCTGTGCTAATTCTGGCGGGGTAAAACGAATCGGCATCCGTTGCCCATTAATCCGATAAGGAGGAGCCAGGCAATAACTATCTGTACCTTGATCGCTATCGTAACGCACAACCATTTCAGACTGCTTACTGCGCTCGGATAGTAATGCCTCATGCATCCCCAGCACCTCACCACAAGGAATTTGTGCCTCATGTAGGCGCTGCAACAAATCAGCACGACGATGCTTTAGCAACTCTTGTTTTAACTGAGGAATGAGCTGATCTCTATTGACGGAACGCAACTGATTGGTTTTAAAGTCTGGGTGCTCCCCAATATCAGGACGTTGAATCACATCGTGGCAGAACCGCTCAAACTGGGCATTATTGCCCACTGCTAAAACAATGGGACCATCCAGAGTATCAAATACCCCATAAGGCACTACAGTAGGATGATCATTACCAACTTTCTCAGGATCACGACCACTTTGTAAAGCCTCTAAGCCATAGTACGACTGTACCATGATACCGCTATCAAACAGGCACATATCTATCTGTCTGCCCTCTCCGGTCTGCTCACGCGCATAGAGAGCAGCTAAAATTGCCTGAGAAGCAAACATGCCAGTAAACATATCAACAATGGCCACTCCAAATTTAAGCGGCCCTTGGCCGGGCTCACCATTCATTGCCATCAGCCCAGCTTCGCCTTGAATAACCAAATCATAGCCGGGACGCTCTGCTTCTGGACCGGTGGTGTTATAACCCGTGATAGAGCAGAAAATAATGCGCGGATTGACCTTTTTAATATCCTCATAACCCAAACCCAAGCGCTCAATGCCGCCGTGCTTAAAGTTATGAATGACTATGTCGCTTTTCTTGGCCAGCTCTAAGGTGAGTTGCCGTCCCTTTTCCGTCTTTAGATCAATTGCTATAGATCGTTTATTACGGTTAATACTGTTGTAGTAGGTCGTGCTCGTTGTACTGGTAGACTGCCCCCAATCACGGGTATCGTCTCCACGCACAGGATGCTCTACTTTGATCACATCAGCGCCAAGATCTCCTAACGCTTGGGTACAAAATGGCCCCGCCATTACTCGTGACAGGTCAAGCACCTTGACCCCATGTAAAGGTAACCCCTTAGTACTTTGACTACTCATGTTTTACCTACTGTAGTTAATGAAACATCACACAGCACGGAAATTCGGGCGCCTTTTTTCAAAAAATGCCGCTATTCCTTCTGCTGCTTCGGCCCCTTCTTGAGCCATCACCATATACTCGGCTTCTTTGTCTAGCTGAGCATTGAAACTGACCTGCCCAGCCTGCTGACATAGCTCCTTAATACGCGCAATGGCTTGTTGTGGCCCAGCAGCCAACTGAGTCGCCATTTCCAAAGCGGTATTATGTACCTCCTCTTTAGGCGTTAATCTATTAATCGCCCCAAGTTGATAGAGACGCTGCGCCTCAATAGGCGTTCCTGTCAAACATAACTCCATCAATAACGGCTTGGGCAATAAGGCACCCAAACTTGCTGTGGCGCCCCCATCGGGAGTCAAACCGACCCGCACATACGCAACAGAAAAACGCGCCTGCTCATCCACTACAAGTAAATCACAAGCAAAGGCCAAGGACATGCCTGCGCCAGCTGCCCCACCTTCTACTGCTGCAATCAACGGCTTGGGAAAGCGACGCATATATCGCACTAAATCATGTAAGCCCTCAAGCCTGTTACGGCGCTCAGCTCGCGGCAATTTGCGCCGCTCCTTAATGCCCTCTAAATCGCCCCCAGAGCAAAAATAACCCTCTGCACCCTTAAGTACTACGGCACCAATCGCTGCATTATCCTCAGCTGCATTCAAAGCTTGGGTCAGCTCTGCATACAGGGTGGGGAAAATAGCATTACGCTTGCTTGGATTGCTCATCGTCAAAATCAATACATTATCTTGCTCTTGAACCAAAACAGAGCCAGCTTGTTGGGACATCCTGTCCTCCTATGTCATCAATTGGTGGTTAAAAAATAACAGGGTGCACGGACACACCACATCGATACTAGTGAAAACCATTATATAAAGAAACCCCACCAAAACTACTTTATTGATGCTCAGTTACTCAACCTGTAATGCACCTAGGGAAAACGATAGGGCAGCCCCTCCAAGGCGCCTACAAAAAACAACAAATCTCATTGATAATCAAGAACATAGAGTCACCAAGAGGGTCTTTCCCAGATATATTTATACCCTTTTAAAAGGGTCTTGAGGGGGCTTTGTTACCAAACTGTAATGTTCTCCGTTATCATCTCTGGGTAAATTTAGGGTCGACAGATTTCTTGGTGCCTGGTATTCAAGGCTTTTTCCTTTTTCTGAAAACTTTATAAAAGCGTTCTGAAACGGCTTTGTCGTACTTTTTGTCATTTTGCGACAACTAAGGAGGTCATAGCAAAATGAAATTTAAATTTAATCGCAAAGAGTTTTGGGCTTCCTTTTTGATGCTATTTATTGGCATCGCCACAATTATTGGAAGCCAAAACTATCAAATGGGTAGCTTGGTGCGCATGGGACCTGGGTATTTCCCCTTCATGCTGGGCATCTTGCTCACCGCTATTGCGGTATTAATTCTATTTAGTCCAGAATCACTCACCGATGACGGGGATGCCGAAGACGAAATAGTATTAACCCTAGGCGAACAGATCACTACTTGGGCCTTAGTCATTGGTTCCGTAATTCTGTTCATTATTATTGGTAAATATGGTGGCCTGATTCCAGCAACCTTTGTTATGTGTACACTTGCTGCACTTGGTGATAAAGGCAATACCTGGAAAACAGCCGTCATCATTGGCATTGTTATGAGCATCGTTTCTGCGGCTCTCTTTGTCTATGGTCTGCAGATTCAATTTCCCATGTTTACTTGGGGCTAAGAGGGGGTTTCCATGATTCTTGATAATGTCATCATGGGGTTCCAGACAGCTTTAACTTTAAATAATTTGATGTACTCCTTTATTGGGGTATTTGTTGGTAACCTCATTGGCGTCTTACCCGGCATTGGAGCCCTCGCCGCGATCTCAATGCTGTTACCCATCACCTATGGTCTTGACCCTGCAGGAGCATTAATGATGCTTGCCGGTCTGTATTATGGGACAAGCTATGGAGGGGCGACCACAACGATTTTGCTGAATCTCCCAGGTACCGCTACGCACGCGGTGGTCTGTCTTGATGGTCACCCAATGGCACGTCAAGGCCGAGGAGGGCCCGCTTTGCTAATGGCCATGCTCTCCTCCTTTATTGGTGCCACCATTGGAATTATTATGTTGACTATTTTCGGCCCCTTGCTGGTCGAAGTAGCCTTCCAATTTGGTCCGGCTGAGTACTTCTCCTTAATGTTCTTAGGGTTGCTGGCAGCCTCTACCCTCAGCAGCGGCTCCCCACTCAAAGGCATCGCTATGGTTCTCGTCGGCCTGATTTTTGGGGCCGTAGGTACGGACGTCAACACCGGAGTGGCACGCTTTACATTTGGCATTCCCGAGCTTCAAGATGGCTTGGCCTTAATCGCAGTGGCAATGGGTTTGTTTGGGGTTGCTGATGTGATCGCAAATGCGAACCGACTGGGTTCAGGCAGCATTATTTCCAAAGGTCGCATTGGATTACGAGCCCTGCGCCTGAATAAAGGTGAGTTTAAAAGCTCCCTGGGCACCATTGGCCGAGGAGCTGGAGTTGGGTCATTCTTTGGAATATTACCCGGTACCGGAGGCACCATCGCCTCATTTATGAGCTATGCCCTCGAGAAAAAAGTAAACCGCAACCGCAAAAACTTTGGTAAGGGAGCGATAGAAGGGGTGGCCTCTCCTGAATCAGCCAACAGCTCTGCGGCCATCACTGCCTTTATTCCTACTTTAAGCTTGGGTATTCCTGGGGATGCAGTCATGGCCTTAATGCTTGGGGCAATGATGATTCATAACATCCAACCTGGCCCACAATTAATGGTCGAGCACCCCACTGTATTCTGGGGGCTGATCATGAGCTTCTGGATTGGCAACTTCTTACTGCTTATCCTGAATATTCCTCTAATCAGTATGTGGGTAAGAATGCTCTCCATCCCCTATCGCATTATTTACCCGGCGGTTCTGCTCTTTATTTGTATTGGCGTGTACAGCGCAAACAACAACCTCTTTGATGTGGCTGTCGTACTGTTTATTGGGATATTTGGCTATGCGGCGTCACGCTTGGGATATGAGCCCGCTCCTCTATTACTGGGGTTGGTCCTAGGCCCCATGGTCGAAGAAAACTTCCGCCGGGCCCTACTCCTATCTCGAGGTGATCTCACCGTATTTATCACCCGTCCTATTAGTGGTGCGTGCATGTTAATTGCTGCCATCATTGTGGGCTTTGTTATCTACAAACGCTTAACTGCAGGCAGAACCATGCCCAAGCTTGATCAACAAGCCTAGGGCACCGCACTTACACTGAATACTCTTACTGTACTCCTCTGCCTCACTATTATCCCCCCAACCCAAAATCAGGATTGGGGGGTTTTTTTATGCGTCTGAGCCTGTTGCTGAAAATAATCCACATACCACCGCACTGTATCTTTAAGCCCTGTGGACAGTGAAATTTCTGGTTGCCAGCCCAACTCCTGCCTCAGCTTTGAGGCATCCAAAGCATACCGTTGATCATGTCCTGGCCTATCCGCAACATGCACAATTAAATCGGCAAATCGACGCCTCCCCCGCTCCCTCAGCAAAGCACATAACTCAGCACCACATAACTCATCTAAATACGCACAAATACGGTGCACCAACTCAAGATTACTGAGCTGCTCATGAGCACTAATATGGTAGTTTTGGCCCACCCGTCCCCGTCTCAAGATAAGATACAATGCCCGCACATGATCGCTGACATGCAACCAATCGCGGATCTGCTCCCCCTGTCCATAAATGGTCAATGGATGAGCCTGTAAAGCCTGGCGAATCATAAAAGGAATTAGTTTTTCTGGGTACTGGAACGGACCATAGTTATTCACACAATGCGTCACAATACTCGGCAACCCATAGGTACGGTACCAAGCCTGTACTAAATGATCACTACTGGCCTTGCTAGCTGAATACGGTGAACTAGGCCAATATGGGGCCCCCTCAGCAATAGGCGGGCGCTCATTAAGCCCCAAATCACCATATACCTCATCTGTAGAAACATGAATCAAGCGAAACTCAAGCTGCTCTTGAGCGGATAAAGTGAGCCAATAATCGCGCAGCGTCTCTAATAAAGTAAAAGTCCCGACAATATTGCTCTGAATAAAGGGTTCAGGGCCCGCAATGGACCGATCCACATGAGATTCAGCAGCCAAATGAAAGACAGCACGCGGCTTATGACGGGCAATAATCCTCTGCAACTGGGCCGCATCACAAATATTAGCGCGATAAAACACATAACGCGGATGCTGATGCACCGCTCTAAGCGCTTGGACATTGCCCGCATAAGTCAGCTTATCGACATTAATCACCGTATGCGTTGTATTGCGAATTAAATAACGCACCAAAGCGGACCCAATAAATCCCGCTCCACCCGTGACCAAAAGAGCCATCGTTCCCCTTCCTTAACTAATAAATAGCTGCATTATCCTATAAAAGCAATTCTTACACACACTATAAAGCCCGCTTGATGGCACTCATCAAAGCGGGCTTATTTATGCACTACTTAGACTTAGGGGCTATTGACTCAGCAATCCTACTTTACACTCGAGTTACAGCGTACTTTCAGTACCAAAAATAGCCGTAGATTGACTTGATAAAGTGCCCCCATTACCATGCACCAAAGCCAATTCGGCTCCCTCTACCTGACGTGCCCCAGCCGTGCCGCGAAGCTGCTCAATAGCCTCTATAGTAATAAATATACCGTACATGCCCGGATGCACGCAGGATAACCCCCCTCCATTAGTATTGACCGGGAGTTGCCCCCCTGGGGCAATATTTCCATGCGAAACAAAAGCGCCCCCCTCACCCTTCGCACAAAACCCTAGATCCTCTAAAAAGAGAATGGTATTAATGGTAAACGCATCGTACAGCTCAACCACGTCAATATCTTGGGGACCAACTTGAGCCATTTCATAAGCCAAACGACCAGATTGTGCCGCTGCCGTTACTGTAACATCCTGCATCGATGAAATTTGACGATTCCATACTGCAGTAGAATTACCCAATAGATAAACCGGCTTATGTGGAAAATCCTTGGCCCGATCTGCCCGTACCATTACATAGGCGCCCGCCCCATCTGTAACTAAACAGCAATCCAACACGGATAACGGATCAGAAACCATCCGCGAGGCAAGCACCTCTTCGATGGTTAACGGCTCTTGCCTAAACGCCAGTGGATTGAGCTGCGCCCATTTTCTTGCTGCTACTGCTACCTCAGCTAACTGCTCCCGGGTAGTCCCATATTGATACATATGACGCGCTGCTGCCAACGCATAAGAAGAAATAGGGCTCAATGGATCATAAGGACTCTCATAAGGCTGCGGGTCTAATTTCCTCCGTGCTGCAGCAATCTCAGCCCGATTCAAGGTAGATGTTCGCTGCGTGCTGCCGTAACATACCAACACAGCCTGACATTGGCCGCTATGCAGTGCCTGAGCAGCAGCCTGCAGATGAGCCACAAAACTCGAGCCCCCCAGCATGGTGCTCTCAATGAAAGTAGGCGTAATACCCAAATGCTCAATCACTGGCATGGCCCACATCGTCGCGCTGACACTGGCTGTTGCAATGCCGTCTATATCCTGCATACGCAGACCTGCATCCGCAACCGCTCGCTGCGCTGCTTGCACCAAAATCTCCATCTCGGTAAAGCCCTCAGCCGTTCCTAAACCAGCCTGCCCTACCCCAACAATAGCAGCCTTTCCACGCAAATCAATGCTCATTATTCCTCCTTAGCAGGGGTAAAGACAACCATCGGCCCCTCATCCCCTTCAATAATCCGACTGTGCACCCGCATCCCAATAGTCACCGCCTCAGGGGCAACCCCTTCGACCCGACTCATCATACGCACCCCCTCATCCAGATCAATCAGGGCCACATTATAATCCCCTCCTCTATCTGGCCGACGCCGTACAATGGTTGTCGAATAGACTGTGCCTGTCCCACGCGCCCTCTGCCAACGCAAGGTGTCCCCACCGCAATGAGGACAAATCATGCGTGGATAAAAAATAAATCGCTCACATTCTGTGCACTGCTGTATCGCCAATACCCCTTCAGCCAAAAGCTGATGGTAGTACTGCTCGGCCCCTATCCCAACGGGTTGGGCCAATGTTTTTTGATCAACCTCCATTGTGTAGCACTCCTTAATTATTCTATGATTCAGGCGAACTCAGCCACACCGTGGCTAAGCACCACCACATTACGCTCTAGCGCACGCGCTTGAAAAAAATAATGTCCTGCTTGCTCAGCATGCCACATCTCAAAAGCTAATCGCTCCCCCGGATAAACAGGAGCACTAAAACGCGCATCCAAACGACGCAAGCGCTGCGCCTCATAATCGACACACTGTTTGATTAAGGCATGACAAGCCATTCCATAAGTACATAACCCATGCAGTATCGGCTGCTTGAATCCTGCTTGCTGCGCCACCTTGGGATCCGCATGCAACGGATTATGATCACCATTTAAACGATAAAGCAAAGCAGCCTGGGGCATACTTTCGAGTACACAGACGGCATCAGCTGCGCGCTCTGGCACCGGGGGCAAGGCCTCAAGGGGCTCATCAGAATGACTCAACCCCCCATCACCGCGACAAAAACTCACATTGTGCAAACGCGCATACAGTAACTGCGATTGAGCATCTCGAATCTCTCGCTCAGTCACAACCAAAGCTCCCTTGCCCACGCCTTTGTCAATAATTCTGACTACTTTGTTATGCCCGACAAAATGCCCCGTTGCAGGCAAAGGCCTAATAATCTGCAGCCGCTGTTCACCATGCAACACCTTGACCCAGTCTACGCCCGTTGCAGGATCGCTCATCCAAAAGCCAGGATACCCCAGCACCACTGCCATACTGGGCAGAGCCTGTAAGCCTGCTTCATAAACAAAACGCAACTGCTGCGCATCCATAGGGTCGTGTCCGAGCCCCACCCCTAAGGCATACAGAATGGTATCCTTAACAGTTATGGAATTATATAAAGGCTCAAACTGCCAATTTTTTAAATGATGATAATCAAATGCCATGGGCCTCCTCCCAAAAATTGCATACCCCTCCAAAGTGATTCCACACGCGGCCCAATTAAATGGGATCCCAATTGATTACATCAGGGGAACGCTCTAAAGGATAAAAGGCTGCACTTAATGCTGGAATGGCTATATCACCAATGGTCTCTGGGGTCCACCCCTCAGCGTGATGCACGGAACGTACAGGGCGAGGCTGACTAAAGACCATAATTTCATTGGCACGTACCGCAAAAATCTGCCCTGTAATTGCCTGCGCGGCATCACTTGCTAAATACACCACTAATGGTGCAATCTTGTGGGCCTCCATACGTTTTAGCTTGGCTACACGCGCCTCTGCCTCAGGAGAATCCACAGGAATAGAACTGGTCATTTGACTCCAGGCAAAGGGCGCAATGCAATTTGAACGCACATGAAAACGCGCCATATCAATGGCAATAGATTTAGACAGCGCCGCAATCCCTAGCTTGGCAGCAGAATAATTAGACTGCCCTAAATTGCCAATCAGCCCAGAAGTTGAAGTCATATGGACAAAACATCCCGACTCTTGCTGGCGAAAATACCGCGCAGCCTCTTGGCTCACTTTAAATGTGCCATTAAGATGCACATCAATGACGGCATCCCACTCTTCCTGACTCATTCGATGAAATAAGCGATCGCGCAAATTACCTGCATTATTGACTACCAAGTCAATACGCCCATATTCATCCATTGCTTGCTGCACAATCTGCCGACCTGCCTCAGATACGGAATCAGTGTTGGCGACAGCCTGCCCGCCCGCAGCACGAATTTCCGCTACTACTGCCTCCGCAGAACCTTGGCCATGCTGATTGATACCGATATCATTGACAACCACTTTAGCGCCATATTGGGCCAATAATAACGCTATGCCCTTGCCAATGCCCCCTCCTGCGCCAGTAACAACGGCGACTTTATCCTTGACTAAATCAGTCATCTCAACCTTCCTCATCAATGGTATGAGTTCGGCGCTGAGGCCGAAACTCGTTATTTTCTTATTTGATCTAAGCGAGCAAATGCCTGCTGCATCCCTGCCTCAAGCTCTTGAACCAAGGCAGATAAAGGCTGCTGCTTGTCGACAAATGCCAGCGACTGCCCGGCAGATAACAGGCCACGCCGCAGGTCTCCAGTGGCATAAGCCTCACGAGCAAACACACCACGCACCAAAGGCAAAATATCATCAATAGTGACCTGCTCTTTAGTGCGCTCTATTTCCTGAACCTGCTCTACAGTTTCATTGCGCAACACCCTCACGGTGTTCCGTACCGTGTGCATACACAAAGCTGTATCAGTAGGACGTGCATCAATAAGATACTGTTTATAATCATCGTGTGCCCAAATTTCATCGGCAGTGAGAAATTTAGTCCCGATGACCACACCAGCCGCCCCCATCCCGAGTGCGGCAACAATTTGTGAGCCACAACCAATGCCGCCCCCAACAAGATACGGGATATGCAATTCACGTGCGGCCCAGGCGGTATTCACCATCGTACCAACCATCTCTACACCAGGATGCCCCCCACACTCTGCGCCCACAATTGCTACGGCATCGACCCCTAAGCGCTGCGCAGAAACCGCATGACGAACAGTAGAGACCTTGTGTAAAATTTTCATCCCCGCCTCTTTAATCAAAGGCATATAGGGTTCGGGACTGCGTCCTGAAGTTTCCACATAAGCAATGCCTTCTTTGGCAATGAGCTCAAAAACCTCATCTGTTTGCTCACCTGTAACGCGGTGCGGCAGCATGGACACATTAACCCCAAAGGGTTTGCCCTCACTCAGATCGCGGCATTTTTGTATTTCATCACGCAGCTCATCAAGGGAGGAAAAGCTCGCTGCAGTTATAAAGCCTAAAATTCCACTGTGTGCAGCAGCTGCCACATAGTCTGCATTGGCCAACCACATCAGACCCCCTGCCACAATAGGCAAACGCACGCCAAAAAGCTCAGTAAACCGGGTCTGTACTATTTGATTGTGAGCTTGATTCATTATTCCCTTCCCATGAAAAATATCTGCACGCAGTGCATCACACTATACAACCATAGAAAAACGGCAGTGTATTATGACACTGCCGTATCTCAATCATTAATTGTCGCGCACTAAAGTACGGCCAATAATAATTTGCTGAATTTGGGTGGTTCCCTCGTATAAGCGCAACAAGCGGGCATCACGATAGAAACGTTCTACCTTGTACTCACGCATATAGCCAGAGCCCCCATGAATCTGCACCCCACGATCTGCCACGCGCCCAAGCATTTCGGTTGCAAACATCTTGGCGCTAGATGCACGCAGGCTAAGGTCTGGGTTTTTCTTGTCAGGGGTATAAACCTCGTCGTACAGCTTGGCTGTTTCACGCACCAACGCCCAAGCCGCTAACAGCTCTGCTTGACTATCAGCTAACATTGCCTGAATCAATTGGAACTCACCAATGGGCTGACCAAACTGCTTGCGATCACGTGCATAAGCAACTGATTCATTCAAAATACGTTGTGCCAAACCACAAGCAACAGCAGCCAAGTGAATGCGACCACGGTCCAACACCTTCATCGCTGTTCTAAAGCCTTGCCCGGGTACTCCACCGATAATATTTTTGGCCGGCACACGAACATTTTCTAAGATCACATCACACGTTTGGGTGCCCCGCTGTCCCATTTTTTCGTCAATTTTACCTAAAGACAACCCAGGTAAATCGGTAGGCACAATAAATGCAGAAATATTATTGCGCGGCTCGTCACTGGTACGTGCCATCAAAGTCAAGGCACCTGCACGAGGAGCATTGGTAATAAAACGCTTGGTCCCATTTAACACATAATGATCCCCATCGAGCGTACCGTACGTCTTAATGGACTGCGCATCGGAACCAGCTTCGGGCTCAGTCAATGCAAACGCCATGATGAGCTCACCCGTAGCCACCTTGGGCAAATAGTACTGCTTTTGCTCTTCGGTGCCATCAATTAAAATCCCTTGAGAACCAATACCTACGTTAGTGCCAAAGGCTGAGCGAAATGCCAGGGAGGTCTGACAAAACTCATAATTCACAGCACATTCCTGACTGAGGCTCAATCCAATACCGCCATATTCCTCAGGAATGGTCATGCCAAAAAGGCCCATTTCTTTCATCTCTTCGACGACTTCGTTAGGAACCTCATCATTTTCCTCAACGTAGTCCTCAAGAGGTACCAAACGCTCGCGTACATAGCGACGCAAACTATCTAACAAAATGTCAAAAGACTCCTGATCAACGCTCATTGCACTCTCCAATGATAAAACTCTCAAGGGTTCAGTGTAAGTTGCCAAATTAAACTTTACAATATTCCTTTTTATTGACACCACGTCAAAATTTATTTAACAGCCATGAATCTACAACGTTTGACTATCCTGGTGGAAATACTGGATGCTGGAAACCTCAGCAAAGCCGCGCGTAAACTAAAAATGACCCGCGCAAATATTAGCTATCACCTCAACCTCCTGGAAAAAGAAGTAGGCGTACAGCTAGTGAGACGCTCTACCCTCAGCGTTGAGCCTACCGAAGCTGGGGAGCGGCTCTATGAACACGGTCGCAATATTCTGAATGAATTAATGACCGCTCGGGAAAGCATCACCACCCTGGGCCAAAGCCTTCAAGGACGAGTAGGCATCAGTGTGCCAAGTGGCTTTGGACAAATGTTCATGATGCATTGGCTCATCGAGTTTAAACAGCGCTACCCAGACATTCACCTCGATGTCATGTTTGAAAACCGTATTGATAATATGATTCGCGAGGGCATCGATATTGCTATACGCATCATGAGCGACCCTCCTGAAAACCTTATTGCCCGCAACCTGGGCACCATTCGTTATATTGCCTGCGCCTCTGCAGACTATGTTGCACAACATGGCTTACCTTCCAACCCTCAAGAGCTGGCCCAGGTGCCTATTATTACCTCCAGTGTAGTCGGCAAGCGATTACGATTACGTGCCTATAAAAATGACCACATGGAGGAGGTTTACCTCGATCCCAGCGTGAGCTCTGAACACTTTCCCTTTATTCGTGAAGCCATGCTTGCTGGCTTAGGCGTGGGCATCATGCCGGACTATGTGGTACTTGATGAGCTCAACACTGGACAAGTGCGCACCACACTCGATGACTACACTCTGAGCATATTTGGCCGTCAAATGTTTATGCTCTATATGCCCAATCGTCATCAAACCCGGGCCATACGCGCATGTATTGATTATCTCTTTGAAAAAGCACAACAAATGCACCACCGCACCCAAGCACCAACACAGCCCCCCCTTCAACTTTATTGAAGCCTACCTTACAAAACTAAGAAGTATTTCATGCTCATTTTTGCCTAGAATAGTTCATATCAATGAAAAAACCTAATAACGAATATCACTCTAGGTGTAGGAGACATAATGAGCATCAGGGACCTGAAGCTGGCCACGGCCATTCATCATATCCCACAGTATCACGCCCACAAGCGACCTGAACAACTGTGTGTTATCGATATCAATAATCAAGCCATTACGTATGGCGCATTGTGGTCTCAAATCACGCAATGCAGCCAATATTTACAGCAACAAGGCGTGCAAGCAGGCGATCGCGTTCTAATAGTTGGCGAAAACTGCTTGGATATGATCACGTTATATTTTGCTTGCAGTCAGCTACACGCTTGGCCCGTTGCCATTAATGCGCGCCTGAGCCCGCGTGAGATCGAAGTGATTCGCTCCCACGCCCTCCCACGCGTCAGCATTTATACCAGCCGTATCTCCGCTACAGCAGCCAAACATGCCCAAACCCTGTTCGCCCCAGAAATTGATCTGCCCTTTCTCCCTCATAGTGGGCACGCTAGCACGCATCCCCCCTCATCTGCGCCTTGCTCGGCCTCATTGCCTGCCGCCCAACAAGTTGCGGCACTTATCTATACCTCAGGCACTACCGGTGCCCCCAAAGGAGTGATGGTCCCTCATCGAGGACTTTTGCATTTTGCGCGCATTTCAGGTCAATCAAGAGGACTATGCCCTCACGATCGCGCCTATGCTGCATTGCCTCTGTCCCATATTTTTGGCTTGGCCACGGTCATGCTCTCTACTTTATATGCTGGCGGAGCCATTATTGTACGCTCACGCTTTGAGCCTGCTGAGGTACGCTATGCTCTCACCCATTTAGGCCTCACAACCTTACAAGGGGTGCCGATGATGTTCTCACGCTTACTCACAGAAGCGGCCGCACATGGCGCTTATGATGCCCCCCACCTGCGTTATATTTACACCGGCGGAGCCGCCTTGGATCGCACCCTCAAACATCAAGTCGAGGAACTGTTCCAACTGCCCTTACATCACGGCTATGGCATCACCGAATATGCCGGATCACTTTTTCTTACCAGTCAAGAACATCCTGCTACCGACTGCACTGCTGGTTATGCGGTAGCAGACTTAGAAGTTCATATCGGCTGCCTCGAGCAGCCTCCCTTACCACCTGGGATAGTTGGGGATATTCACGTCCGTGGCCCAGGCCTTATGTTGGGTTACTACAAAGACCCTCAACAAACCGCAGAAACTATTTTGGCAGGAGGATGGCTCAAAACAGGGGATCTTGGCTATCTCTGCGCCACAGGTGCACTCTATATTACAGGCCGCTCCAAAGAAGTCATTATTCGTTCAGGCTTTAATGTCTATCCACAGGAAATAGAAACGGTCCTAAATAGCCACCCGAATATTCGCTCATCAGCAGTGATAGGCGTTCCGGCATCAGAAGGCAACGAACATATTATTGCCTTTTACCAACCTGCTTCCCTCCCCTTTATTGAGCAATCCGCTCTGGATGCATTTTTACGTACCCAATTAGCCCCATATAAAATTCCTGCCCAATATTTTGCTATGGATAGCTTTCCCACCACATTAAGTGGAAAAATCCAAAAAAGAATATTACGCGATCACTATCTGGCAACCTGCCTGTCTCAACAGGCCAACGCCCAGTAACCCCTTTGAGGAGGAGACACCATGAAATCTATATATTCACTCGCAGCCCTTTCTTTATGCCTCAGCAGCCCCGGCGCTTTGGCCCAAGACCCTTGGCCAGCTAATCGTCCTATCCACCTTGTAGTGGGCTATGCCCCTGGAGGACCAGTGGATACCACTGCCCGTATCTTTGCTAAATATCTAGGTGATGAATTAAATACATCTGTGGTTGTAGAAAACCGCCCGGGCGCCAGTGGCATGATAGCCACCCAATACGTTAACCGAGCGCGCCCTGATGGCTATACTATTAGTTTTGTGGCCAGCCCAACCCTGACCATAACCCCTATTATCCAAGGTACACAAGACCTCGATCTGAATAATGACCTCACCTATATTGGTAAATTAGTGGATTACACCAATGTGTTGGTGATCAATAATGACAGTGGCATCACCACAGTGGGCGAACTCATTGACTATGCCAAAGCCCATCCCGGCGAGGTGTCATATGCTTCTGCAGGTGTTGGTGCCTCTAATCATCTCTCTGCAGAATTGCTCAGTCAACGCACGCATACCCCCATGAATCATGTGCCCTATAGAGGCAATGCCCCCGCCATGGTCGATGTAATGAGCGGCAATGTACTGTTTATGTTTGATATTATCAGCACCGCCACCAATTATATTGAAGGCGGCAAAGTACGTCCTTTGGCCGTTACCTCTAGAGAGCGTCACAGCACTTTACCCGATGTTCCCTCCATGGAAGAAGCGGGTGTGGATGAGTACGAAGTAAAAGGCTGGTACGCCCTAGCCGGCCCCAAACAACTGCCTCCTGCCATAGTTACCACCCTCCACAATGCCCTTACCGCTATTGCCGATAATACAGACTACCAAACTGCCATTGCCCAGGCGGGTTATGAAATTGCTCTAACAGATGGAGCGGGCTTACAAGAAATTGTTCACAGAGAATATCAGCTCTGGGATGAGGTCATTAAAGTCGCTGGCATAGAAACACAGTAATAAAAAAGGCACGGCAAAAACAGCCGTGCCCTTTTTAGACAAGAAAAGCCATTACTCTACTTGAATATTAGCTTCTTGAATAATCTGCCCCCATTTATTGATTTCCTCATCTAAAAACGCAGCAAACCCCTCTGGGGTACTGGCCATGGGCTCGGCTCCGGCAGCAGCCATCAGCGGCGCAATCTGAGGATCATTTAATGCCTCTTGAAGATCCGCATTCACTTGCTCGATAATGGCCTGAGGAGTGCCTTTAGGTGCCAACATACCCGACCAAGAATAGGCCTCATAGCCGGCCACACCCGACTCGGCAATAGTCGGCAAATCAGGCATCAAATCAGAGCGCTCCGGATTACCTACGGCCAAAGCACGAATGTTACCGTTATCTAAAAACGCAAAAGCAGAAGGCGCATCTGCAAACATCACCTGCACCTGACCACTGGCCACATCCTGAATCGCCGGAGCACTCCCACGATAAGGAATATGATGCATCTCTACCCCGGCCATTTTGCTAAACAGCTCCCCAGCCAAATGTGTGCCCCCGCCAATACCAGAAGAGGCATAGGTCACTGCTCCTGGGTGCGCACGCGCATACTCAATCAACTCTTGTACTGACTGAATCTCAAAACCAGAATGAACCACTAAAATAATTGGAAAACGGGCAATGGTGCCAACTGGCTCAAAATCCTCTTGGATGTCATACCCAAGATCCTGCCTTAAGCTAGGCAAAATAGCATGATGGATGGCTGGCAATAAAAAACTGTATCCCTCTGGCTTTTCATTGGCCACATAACGTGCTGCAACAATCCCCCCGGCCCCTGCCCGATTATCTATGATAGCGGGCTGCCCCCATTTCTCCCCAAGGGGTTTTGCCACAAAACGAGCCGCGGTGTCCACAGGACCTCCGGCTGGAAACGGCACAACTAAATTAACTGCTCGCTTAGGCCAGTCTTCTGCCGCCTGAATCTGTGGGGCCCAAGAAAAAGTCCCCACCCCAAAAGTTACTGCTGCTGCCACGCCAAGCAAACGACGGCGTATATGTTGTACTCCCATCTTATTTCTCCACTGCCTTTTTATATAAATCAGTTAGCCCAAACTCTGCCACTATCTCCTCAGTATGTTCCCCAAGCAAAGGCGGAGCTTGGCGGTATGTTACGGGAGTATCGCTATAACGAATAGGGCTTGCGGTTGTAGGTGCCTTACCTGCTAATGGGTGATCCATTTCTAGCCATAATCCACGCGCTTGAACCTGAGGGTTTTCAAAAACTTGTTTTAGATTATTGATGGGACCTGAAGGCACCCCCACAGCACGTAGTTTGTCAATCCACTCATCAGTGGTACCAGTTTTCATCACCTCAGCCAAGATAGCAATAAGCTCATCACGATGCTTTAAGCGTTTGCTATTGGTCTCATAACGCGGATGCTCAGCCAAATCTGCCCGACCTATTGCCCGACAATAGGCTCGATACTGATTGTCATTACCGGTAGCCACAATCATATGACCATCAGCGGTTTCAAATACTTGATAAGGCACTACATTTTGATGGGCATTACCATAACGCTTAGGCGGCACCCCAGTAGTCATATAATTTAGATTTTGATTTGCCAACAGTGCCACATGTGAATCCAACAGCGCAATATCAATATGCTGCCCTTTGCCACTGCGGGTTCGTTCGTGTAACGCACCTAAAATACCTACTGTTGCATACATGCCAGTAATAATATCGGTGACAGCCACCCCTGCTTTTTGTGGCCCACCACCAGGCAAATCATCTCGCTCCCCTGTAATGCTCATCAAACCGCCCATGCCTTGAATCATAAAATCATAGCCTGGCAAAGGAGCCATTGGCCCGGTCTGACCAAAACCAGTAATGGAACAATAAATTAAAGCAGGATTAATTTGCCGCATGGTCTCATAATCTAGGCCATATTTTTTGAGCCCACCGACCTTAAAATTTTCCACTAAAATATCACAGCTTTTGGCCATCTCGCGCACCAGCTCAGCCCCTGCTGGCTGTGAAAAATCAATAGTAATGGAGCGCTTATTACGGTTTGCGCTCAAATAATAAGCGCTCTCACTCGTCTCCCTACCCTGCTCATCTTTGAGGTACGGAGGCCCCCATGAACGGGTATCATCACCCACCCCAGGACGCTCTACCTTGATCACATCAGCACCCAAATCGGCAAGGTTTTGGGTACACCAGGGTCCCGCCAAAATACGGGATAAATCTAATACCTTAATCCCGCTTAAAGGGAGTGAACGTTTTGTCACTAAAAACCTCCAATAGTTGTCTCATAGTGTAGTATTGTGCCTCGGCCATGCAAGTTATCTGCCCTTTCCGCAGCTTCCCTGACTGGCCTTGTTATTTACAATTATTTAAATTTCATCTGGAAAATCAACCGCTTACCCCTTGAATTTATTCATCCTGCCCCGATATATCAAGATAGAGGCAGCACTCCTGCCTAATCCAATACCGTAACAAAACACAGTAATAGAACGAATACACATAGGGGGTACATCATGACCAACTTTCCAATTAGCAGCCGTTTCGTCAACGATCTATTTAATGACCTCACCGATGGTTTTTTTGTCAAGCCGCTACAAGGTGATTCTTTACCCCGCCGCATCGCCTTGGACATTAAGGAAAACGATGACGCCTACATTGTCCATGCCGAATTAGCAGGGGTTAAAAAAGAAGACATCCATGTTGAAATTGAGGGCGGACTGGTCACCATCAAGGCCGAGGTCAAACAAGAAGAGAGCGTAGAAAACGAGCGCATGCTCCGTCGTGAGCGATACTTTGGCACCGTAGCACGTCGCTTTGAGCTGCCTAATGAAATTGACCTCGAAAAAGCCAGTGCAGACTTTACTGATGGGATGCTCACCCTGAATCTGCCCAAGCTTGCTCAACAGTCTAACGTACGCAAGCTCGAGATCAAATAATTAGGCACCTATTTTCACATTAGATCAAACAACTCCATCTATTTCTCTTTTGACCGCGCCTTTCGGCGCGGTTTTTTATTCTTTCAAAACGCTGTCCAAGACCCCAATCATTCCGCACAGAACCATGCTTAACGAGTGAGAAACTCAATGAGCTCCTTAGTGTAGTGGGGCAAACTTTCTTTATCACGCACACAAATCACGAGATTTCTTTTTGCCCATTCATCATGCAAATAAATTCTTTTGAAATCTATATACTGTGCATAACGCTGTGCGGCTGAATCAGGTAATAAGCCAATGCCTACATTTTCAGCCACCATACGACATAAGGTCTCAAAGCTATTTACTTGAATGCGCAATTTAATTTGTTGATTAAAGCGCTGCACTGCCTGCTGCAAAAAAGTATGAATAGCACTGCCTTCATGCAGCGAAATATAATTTTCACTCAGAGTTTGCTCAAAATGCACACGTTGATGGCGAGCCAAAAAATGCTGCGGACTGACCGCCAGCACCAACTCATCACTGACAAAAGGCAAGGTCATCAACCCCTCTGTGCTAACGGTATCTGCCACAATGCCAATGTCTGCAGTCCGCGCTGCCACCGCACGGGTAATATCCGCACTTGGCTTTTCGCTCAAATGAATATGAACCTGCGGATGCTCCGTCAGATAACGCGACAAAATAGCCGGCAGAAATTCGGTCATCGCAGTGGTATTAGCAAAAATCCGCACATGGCCAATAATGCCGTTGGCATATTCTTGTAAGTCAGAACGCAACAGCTCTACTTGCGCCAACACCTGTTGTGCATGATGCAAAAAGGCCTCGCCCGCAGGCAACAAATTAATCCCTGTCGCCGTACGCTCAAATAAAGGAATCCCAATAGACTCCTCTAATTTTTTGATGCGCATACTTGCAGCAGGTAATGAAATATGGATGCGCTGCGCCCCTCGCGTCAGACTATTTTCCTCAGCGATATGCACAAACAAGCGTAAATCAACAAAATCAAAATGTATGGACGACATAGAACTATATTAAACCCCCCAAAAAATAAAGCGCCTATTTGCACGATATCAGTACGTTAATCAGCAATGAAAGGGCTGTTTAGGAAAAATGAATTGTCAATTGGGAGAGTATGAGCGATGCTAGAAATTAGATAATAGTAAATAAGCGAGTACAACCATGCCAATTGATCTACCCTATTTAGAACAATGGGTGGGCAAACAAGAAAGTGCCCACGATCAAATTTACCCGACCCCGGTGCGCGCCTTGGCTCTCAGCCTGAACCAAGATGACGCAGCCATTCTCACATCCCCTCTACGCCCGCTCTGGCATTGGTTATATTTTTTACCAATGTCCCCTTTAGCGGAAGCAGGTCCTGACGGGCACCCAGAGCGCGGCGGTTTTTTACCCCCTGTCCCCCTTCCACGTCGCATGTGGGCAAGCAGCGAGCTGTCTTTTCATGAGCCCATTGCCATCGGCGATCGCCTGCAGCGCACCTCCACAATCCAGTCCGTCACCCATAAAAAAGGACGCAGCGGGGACTTGGTCTTTGTATCGGTCATGCATCATATGCACCGCGACTCTACCCTGTGTATTGAAGAGGTGCACCATATTGTCTACCGGAACCTGCCTGATGCTGATGTGCCCCCTCCTGCCCCACCGGCAGCCCCTACAAATGCGGATTGGTCCCGCAGCATTACTCCTGACCCTGTTTTATTATTCCGCTATTCTGCCTTGACCTTCAACAGCCATCGAATTCACTACGATGCGCCCTACACCCAAAAGGTTGAAGGGTATCCAGGGCTAGTCGTGCACGGGCCGTTAATCGCCACCTTGCTCTTGGATTTGCTGCATGAGCACTTGCCCCATGCCACTGTGAAGCAGTACCAATTTAGGGCCATCAGTCCTACTTTCTGTCCTGACACATTTAGCATTCATGGACGCCTTGATGCGGATGGCACCACGGTACAACTCTGGGCAGCCCACCAAAATGGTGGCCTGATCATGAGCGCCCAAGCCACAATTTAATCCCTAATTAACCTGAATAATAGATATCCATCATGAAACACACAACAGACCAATACCAAGACATTAGAGATGCGGTACGCGATCTATGTGCGCAATTTCCTGCAGAATATTTTCGCAAAATTGATGCTGAACGAGGCTATCCCACAGAATTTATCAAGGCCTTAACCGATGCAGGCTGGCTAGCGGCCCTGATTCCCGAAGAATATGGTGGCTCAGGCCTCGGTCTTACGGAAGCCTCAGTCATTCTCGAAGAGATTAACCGCTCAGGTGGCAACTCTGGCGTCTGTCATGGCCAAATGTACAACATGGGCACACTACTGCGACATGGCTCTGAAGCACAAAAAAAATACTATTTGCCCAAAATTGCCTCTGGGGAGCTGCGCTTACAGTCGATGGCCGTTACTGAGCCCACAACCGGCACAGACACCACACAATTGAAAACCACCGCTGTGCGCAAAGGCGACCGCTATATTGTTAATGGCCAAAAAGTATGGATTTCACGAGTCATGAATTCTGACCTCATGATTCTATTGGCGCGTACCACCCCTCTAGCAGAGGTCAAAAAAAAGACCGAAGGAATGTCTATTTTTATAGTGGACATCAAAGAGGCTCTAGGCAAAGGTATGGACGTACGCCCCATCCCGAACATGGTCAATCACGAGACCAATGAGCTCTTTTTTGAAAACCTAGAAATTCCTGTGGAAAACCGCATTGGCGAAGAGGGGATGGGCTTTCGGTATATTTTGGACGGACTTAATGCAGAACGCGCCCTTATTGCCGCTGAATGTATTGGCGATGCCTATTGGTTTATCGATAAGGTCACCCAATACAGCAACGAGCGTATTGTCTTTAATCGCCCTATAGGCCAAAACCAAGGGGTTCAATTTCCCATTGCTCGTGCCTATATCAATACTCAGGCTGCAGACTTAATGCGCTATCGAGCATGCGCCCTTTTTGATGCGGGGCAGCATTGCGGTGCCGAAGCCAATATGGCCAAACTGCTTGCTGCGGATGCGTCTTGGGAAGCAGCCAATGTCTGCTTACAGTTCCATGGCGGCTTTGGTTTTGCTGCAGAGTACGATGTGGAGCGCAAATTCCGTGAAACTCGCCTGTATCAAGTCGCACCTATTTCAACCAACCTGATTTTATCTTATGTAGCCGAACATATTTTAGGCTTGCCCCGCTCATTCTAATGGCCCATCCATCAACGAGGAATTCATGAGTCACCCAAATTCTACCCATCCTAGCGCCCAATTGGCCCAATTTGTTGCCACGCTACGCTATGAAGACATCCCCACCGAAGTGGTACGCCGCACCGAAGAGTTACTTTTGGATTGGTTTGGTTCAGCCTTAGCCGGTAAAGGAGCACGCCCTGTAGAAAGCATCGCTCGTTTTGCGCGCCGCATGGCCGGAGGAAGTGGACGCTCTGAAATATTGATTTCTCGAGAGCATAGCACTCCTTATTTTGCGGCCATGGTCAATGCGGCCTCATCCCATTTCATCGAACAAGATGATGTGCATAATGCCTCTGTATTTCACCCTGCAGCAGTTATTTTTCCGCCTGTTTTAGCCGTTGCCCAAGATCTTGGCAGCACGGGTCAAGAAATCATTCTGGCTAGCGTTGCCGGCTATGAGGCGGGCATTCGCATCGGCGAATTTCTTGGCCGCCATCATTACACTATCTTTCATACCACTGGCACAGTAGGCACAGTGGCTGCTGCTGTCGCAGTTGCCAAGCTATTGCGCCTAAATGCCACTCAGTGCTTGGATGCCATAGGCTCAGCAGGCACACAAGCCGCTGGATTATGGGAGTTTTTGCGTGATGCTGCCGACTCTAAGCAGCTCCACACAGCACATGCAGCAGCTGCAGGAATGATGGCTGCATATCTGGCCAAAGATGGCTTTAAAGGTGCACAGCGCATCCTTGAAGGCCCTCAAGGCATGGCCGCCGGCATGACCCAACAAAGCTTTCCAGACAAACTATGCGCGGATCTAGGTACACGGTGGGCCACCCTAGAGGTATCCTTTAAATTCCATGCCTCCTGCCGACATACCCATCCTGCTGCAGATGCCTTACTCAACATCATGCAACAGCATCAAGTGCACGCTACTGATATTGAGCGTATTGATGCCTATGTTCACCAAGGAGCCATCGATGTACTTGGCCCTGTCGTAGACCCTCAAACCATTCATCAAGCAAAATTTTCCATGGGCACCGTATTGGGACTAATTGCCACCCGTGGCAGCGCCTCAGTAATAGACTTTGAAGAAGCTGCTTTTAGTGATGCAGTCATAGATATCCGTCGGCGCGTGCATATGCACCTCGATGCCGAAGTAGACGGCGCCTATCCGCAACGATGGATTGGCAAAGTCAGCGTTACCACCCGAGATGGGCGCACCTACCAAGCCAAAGTACTCGAGCCCAAAGGCGATCCTGGTAACACCCTAAGTCGTACAGAAATAGAAACCAAAGTACATACCTTAGCCGCCTTTGCACACGCAGCAACGCCAACAGAGGTCTCACAAGTCATTCAAACAATCTGGCACTTAAGCGAATGCAGCCAATTTAATGGTTTCTTTGCCCCCGCTTAATTAACCTTTCATAAACCACTTAATCAGGCCCCTTGGGTTATGATTAGTTACATGAAACCATCTCCTCTTTTTTATCCCTCAATTAATTATTTTGCTTAGGAATCATCCATGACACCCTCACAGCGACCCTTAGATGGAATCACTGTTATCAGCTTAGAACACGCCGTGGCTGCCCCATTATGCACGCGCCATTTGGCTGATTTAGGGGCACGCGTCATCAAAATAGAGCGCCCCAAAGAGGGCGACTTTGCCCGTCAATATGATGATCGTGTTGATGGCATGGCCTCACATTTTGTGTGGATTAACCGCTCAAAAGAAAGTCTTACCCTCAACCTCAAAGACCCAGCAGGAATGGAGATCATGCAAAAACTGCTGGCCGAGGCTGATGTACTAGTACAAAACTTGGCCCCTGGAGCCACCAAACGACTCGGACTTGATTATGACAGCTTAGCCCCTCAGCACCCACAGCTTATTGTGTGTGATATCTCCGGCTATGGAGAAAAAGGTCCCTATACAACTAAAAAAGCTTATGACTTACTGGTACAAAGCGAGGCGGGCTTTTTATCGGTAACCGGCACTCCTGAAACTCCTTCTAAGGCAGGGATTTCCATCGCTGATATTGCAGCCGGCATATACGCGTATAACTCTATCTTGGCCGCCTTACTGCAGCGTCATAAAACCAATAAAGGCGAGCGCATCGAGGTCTCTATGCTAGAGGCCTTGGCAGAATGGATGGGCTTTCCCTTGTACTATACCTACAAAGGAGCTGAGCCCCCAGTACGCTCGGGTGCAAGTCATGCTGCTATTTACCCCTACGGCCCTTTTACCGCGGGCGATGGCCGCTCGGTTATCTTGGGCTTACAAAATGAACGTGAATGGAAGGTATTTTGCGATGCTGTACTAGAGCAGCCTGAACTTAGCACCGACCCGCGTTTTGATGACAACAGCAAGCGCAGCCAAAACCGAGCACAACTTGATGAAATCATCCATCAAGTCTTTGCGACCATGAATGTTGCCGAGCTGACCCAACGGCTGGAGCAAGCAGGCATCGCTAATGGCCATCTCAACACCATGCATGACCTCTGGCAGCACCCCCAACTACAAGCTCGCCAACGCTGGACCCATGTGGACTCTCCTGTAGGCAGCCTGCCTGCCCTACTTCCTCCTGGGGTACACAGCTCATTTGAATACCGCATGGATCCCATCCCCGCCCTTGGAGAGCATAGCGAATCAATACTCCAGCAACTGGGCTACCACGCTGATGACATTGCTCAACTACGGGACCGAGCAGTCATCTAAACGACCTCAACCCCTTTTATTTATAAAGGATAACCATGGCGAGCATTCGTTCCTTTTTATTTGTGCCAGCAAGTCGCGTGGATCGCTTTGAAAAGGCTCTTGATACCAATGCTGATGCGGTCATCATCGATCTCGAAGATGCTGTGGCCATTGATGCCAAGGCAACCGCTCGAGATGCATTATGTGACTGGCTCACAGAACAAAGTAAAGAAGATGACAGTCTGTTAAAAAGAATTTGGGTACGCATAAACCCCCTCAATAGTCCATGGGGGCATGATGACATGAATGCTCTCAGTAAGTTTCAACTTGCAGGCTGGGTGTTGCCCAAAGCAGAACATACCTATGATGTCGAACAAGTAGTTACTCTCAAGCCCAAGCGGACCCAATTGGCCCTGCTCATTGAAACCGCCACGGGCCTAGCGCATGCACGGCTACTCAGCGCCCTAGAAGGGGTACACCGTCTCATGTTTGGGACCATTGATTTTCAGCTTGATATGGGCATGAAATGCGACCCCTTAGAAACCCAACTCAATGCCTTTAGGGCAGAGCTGGCCTTGGCGTCCCGATTAGCAGGTCTTGAGGCCCCAGTCGATGGCGTTATTGCCTCCACAACTGATAAGGAACTGCTTGAACAATCCGTACGCCAAGCACGTGCCTATGGGTTTGGAGCCAAATTATGCATCCACCCACGCCAAGTCGATACAGTCAACCAGGGCTTTATGCCGACTGAGCACGAACGCGACTGGGCGCAACGCGTCCTACAAGCCAACGAAAAATACCAAGGCGAAGCATTCTCTGTTGATGGAAAAATGGTGGATGCTCCAGTCATTGCATTGGCCAAGCGAATCCTTGGGGTGTAATCAGTGGCTACGCGGCCACCGTTGTAATAACGGTGCCGCTGCGACCCCAGCCGGCACATACCACAACCGCCGCTGTGGATCCCAGCGTGCCCCCAAGGCCTTGGCCTCATCCTTCTCTACATAAGGCACCTGCAAATATATCCGTTGAGACACCGGAGCACTGCGCTCCTTAGTACGCTCAATCTGGCCTTGGGCCTGAGGTGCTCGTGCAGCCCGCTGTAGCCGCTCTTGGCGCTGTGCCATCCAATACAAATGCTGCTGTGCGGCTGCCTGCACCTCTGTTATGTGCATTCGCTCCACAAAAGGACTGCGCAAATGCACTTCCTTGGGCATAAATAAAGTTAACGACTGTTTGGCGCGGGTACACGCCACATAAAATAAATTTTCCTCATTTATAGAAGGCTGCTGCACACGAGGAAACTCGCCTTGGGCCAAAAAAGGCACAAACACATGATCAAACTCTGTTCCCTTGGCCTGAGCCGCACATAATAAAGTTACCCTCCCTGCCGAGCGCTGCTCACGATGCCCCTCAGGCACATAAAAGGCCCCATGCTCAGCCAAAGAATCAGCCTGGGTCAACCACTGATGCAGCTGCATAATCGTGCACTTTTGCTGCTGCGCAAAATGCCGCAGCCCCAAGATAGATTCAGTAATAATCTGCGCCTGCTCTGTTTCTAAATAAATACGCCGCGCCAACGCTTGTATATCCAAACAGGCATACAAGGCATCAAGCATGGGCGCTGCCGGCGCATCCGCACCAAAACTCTGTATTAACTCAATGGCTGCACGATTACGACGCCCAGAAGCCTCCGAGCTGTACTCTAGCAAACGCACCTCATAAAAATAACGCAGTATTGTAGGCTCTTGAATAATTTCCTGTTGCACCTTGGCAATTTCATCTAGTCCTAACTGCGCCTCACCAAATATACTTAACGCCCGCACCATTCCTTCTAAGGTACGCGCACTTAAATCATTAAAAGACTGTAAGGCAATAACCAATAAGCCGCGTATAAATAAAATTTCATCCCGCTTCAAATACGGAACAAACCCCACACATTGATAAGGCACCTGCTCCATTAACAACGCATTTTCTAGTAATACAGACTGATGCTGTGCGCGCATAATCACCGCACACTGACCCGCCTTATCCTTTTCTTTGCCTCCCCGTGCAATCACAGCACGAAGCAACTGCTCAGACTGTTGATTCTGCTCATAAAAGCACAACTCAATGGGTGTCTCTCGAGCCAGCCCTGATTCTATTTTTTTATGTTTAAATACCCCCATACTTAAGGCTAACCAAGGCCCATAGCGATAACTGCGCCCGAGCTGATACCGGCTCACCTCTGCAAAACACATTTGAAAATGCTCATGCAAATAGCGTTTATCCGCTCCCATATGGGAATAAATCACCTGATCACTATCACCTGCTGCCACTAAATAAGCATGCTCAACCTGTAATAACGCCCGCAAAATAGCAAACGCTGTGGCATTCATATCGTGCAGCTCATCAACGATGATCAGCTTAAAACAAGGCAACCATTGAGCCCGATCGGGATATAAAGATAATTCACGTGCCAAATCGTAACTGGCATCAAAAGGTCCCCTAAAAAGCGCCTCACCAAAGGCACTCAACCGCACCCGCTCATAAGAAAGGGTCCATAAATACTCACTCAATGGGACCTGAAGTAACTCTGCCCGCTCCTCTGGACTCAGACTCGCCTCCTCATCCAGCAATGACAAACGAAGCTTGAGACGCAGTTGCGTCATAAAAAATTGGCTCAGCGCTGCGGCATGGCTACGAATTTCCAAATAGGGATAACGCTCCCCATACCGAACACTACACTGCTCCAAAGCTTGTAAAATAGGCGCCTGCAACTCAGCCAAAGAACCATAAACAGGCACCTCTCGCGTCTCTAACTCACTCCATACAGACTGAGCAAAGCGCTCTACTGTATCAATGCGCAAACGCCGTACTAAATGTTTTGCCACCCCCAGTGCACGCAAACGCTCTTTAAATACTGCGGCAGCCTCATCCGTAAACACCCAGATTAAAATCTCCTCCGGAGCTAAACCACGTGCCAAAGCCTCACCTACTCGCAACGCCAAAGTAGTTGTTTTAGCCGTGCCTGCACCGGCCTCAATTAAACTAATGCGCTGTTGAGACAATTGAATGAGCTGCTGCTCAAACGTAGGAGTAATGCCTCTGGGAATAAAACGAAGACGACGATTGCTAATATTTCCCTCCTGGTCGTTTCAATCAACGGCCATCATCGCCTACAGCAGACGACTGCGCAGCCTCATGAAGCCGTTCACTTACCGCTTGTAGTTTGGCCTCAAGCTTATCAGCAGGCAACCAACCGTTTACCCGCGAACCATCCTCAAAAAACATAGCTGGTGTACCCTGTACCCCCAAACTCAAACCATATTTAAGCAACTCATCAATAGGGTGCTCACAGCTTAGCTCGGCAGGACGTTGTTCCTTGAGCATCCAATCAGACCAGACTTGGGCGGCATTATCAGCACACCACACATGCTCAGCAATGGTCCGAGAATCGGGAGCCAGAATGGGAAACATCAGAGTATAGACGGTCAAATCATCCAGCTCTGCGAAGGTTTCATGGAGACGCTTGCAGTAGACGCAATTAGGATCCTCAAATACCACTACCTGCCGACTGCCCGTTCCTTTGACCTGCTTAACAGCCCAATCCAAAGGCATCTGCGCAAAATCCACCCTATTTAGCTCTTCGATTCGCTGGGCAGTCAAATCTGTCAGCGTCGCCACATCAACCAACGCCCCCTGTAATACAAAATCGAGCCCCTGATTGGTGTACAACAAATCCGTACCTAATCGTACCTCGTACAACTCAGGGAAAGGGGTGGCTCGTACCTCATCAACCTCAATCCCCTCAAATACTTGTTCAAACTTGCTCTTAATCTGCTCAACCACAGAAGAGGACACGGACTGAGTAGCCTCTACCGCAGCCTCATCTGCCCAAGCTCCCCCCCCTGCTACTGCAGACACCCCCCAAGCAACCAACACTTTTGCAATAATCTTGTGTGCTCTGAATTTCATAGATAACAAAGACCCACGGCCCTTACCGAGGTCAACTCCTTTTTGTATGAGAAAACAACTGAGAGGTGATGCCCGCAGCCTCTTGGATGAGCAATCGTTTAACCAAGGGCAGCCGATTCACTAAACGCATGCCGACATTTCGGGCAACCATGGCTGGCACCCCTGGCAAACCAAAAAGCTGATGCAATCCATGGGTCACCCAACGCATTGCAAAAATTGGCTCGGCCCGTTTGCGCCGATAACGACTCAGGACGGAACAATCACCCACCCCTTGATATTTTGATTGGGTACTTAAAATGCGAATAAGTTCCGCAACATCCCCAAACCCTAGATTGAGCCCCTGCCCAGCGAGCGGGTGCACTCGATGCGCCGCATCCCCAACCAATGCAACCCCAGGAGCCACCATTGCAGACCGCTCAAAAGTCAGTGGAAAAGCATGAACTGAACTCCGCACGCTCAAGGCCCCCAAACACCCTTCGCTAATGGCTAATAAATGTTGCTCCAGCTGTTGTGCTCGCGCTTCGGCAGGCAGCGCCATCAATGCATCCGCTACTGCCTGTCGCACCGACCACACCATCGAGACCTGCGGCCCCTGACTCGTTTCTGGCATCGGCAACAAAGCCAAAATACTGTCCCCCGTAAACCATTGACGGGCAATGTTTTGATGGGGTAATGCTGCATTCAAATGCGTCACAATGCCACTGTCACCATAGGCATAATAATCATGAGCAATATGGGCCGCTGCACGTACCTTAGAACGTGCGCCATCAGCACCGATAACCAAATCAGCAGCAATAAACTGTCCGCAAGCTGTCAGTACCCCACGCTGCCCAGCTCCCTGTTGATGAAAGCGCTCAAATAAAGCCTCTCGCCAAGGCACCCCAAACACCTGTAAAGCCTGTAGCAAGGCGTGCTCCATTGTGCCGGACTCAACTATCCAGGCCAGCTCATCACGCATAATCTGCCAGGCTTCTAGAGTAAGTGTCCCTGATGCATCCCCAAATACCTGCATGGTCCGCACTGGAGTATTACGTTCGGCAGGCATTAAGCCCCAAACCCCCAAGCGTTCTAAAAACTGTTGACTAGCCACAGACAGGGCATAGACCCGAGGATGGTACTGCTCAGGCTCTAAACTCAAGGGAGAATGACGCGGAGCTAAAATCTCCACCTCAAAGCCAGCTTTTTTCAAACCAAGGGCGGCGGCCATGCCGGCCAAACCGCCCCCGCAAATTAGGATTTTCTCTTGTTTATGCTTCATCGCGCAGTCGGTGCACCAGCTTGTTTAGGCCAAAGCACCCATAATTCACCAGGTTGTTTCATTCTACCGGCTAACGCCCCCGCCTGCTCACCACTGCCCCAGTAAAAGTCCATCCGTGCAGCGCCCTTAATGGCTGCACCCGTATCCTGTGCAAAGACTACACGCCGTAATGGCTGCGAGGACCCAGGATATGTACTGGCCATATACACCAAACTGCCTAAAGGCACAAAATCAGGATCAACGGCAATGGCACGCTCAGCAATCAAAGGAATACCATAAGCCCCCTTGGGACCAAGCTTCTCATCATTGATCTGCTCTAACTCAAAAAATACCATAGCAGCATTTGCATTGAGCATTTCTTGGACACGATGAGGATGGCGCTGTGCCCATAATTTAATATTTTGCATGGAGGCCTGAGCCAACGGCATTTCCCCTCTATCTGCTAACCACTTACCAATAGAAGTATAAGGATGTCCATTATGATCCGCATACGCTAAGCGTACGGACTGGCCATTTTCAAAACGTGCCCGCCCTGAACCCTGTATTTGCAAAAAGAAAGCCTCCACAGGATCCTTGGCCCATACCAATGCGCGTGGCTGACGCTCCGGATTGGCAGCAATTTCAGCCCGTGTATCATAAGGCACTACTCGGTTACCCTCGAGCTTACCGCGAATACGCTTACCTGCTAACTCAGGATACACACTCCCTAAATCAATGGTTAATAAATCCTCTGGCACGGCATATAACGGCCACTCATAACCCGGCTGCCGATAAGGCGCTGCCTCAATCACAGGCTCGTAATAACCAGTCACTGTATTGCGTGCAATCTGCCCCTGCTCATCTAATAAACGCCAGGGCTGTAAATGCTCTTCTAAAAACTGCCGCACCTGTGCTGCACTGGCATACTCGTTTAATCCACTTTGTTGTGCTGCAGCACATACAGGCTGCCAAGCTTTGGGCGTGGCCCGAGCAGGATGATGCAATCCTCCGCTAATAGGACGCATTAACCCCTTACAGTTATTTATCAATCCTTGCCATACGGACTCTAAATTATCCTCCTGCCACCCAGGCAGCGCCGCCCAAGTCACCGCTTGAAAACGTCCTTTTAAAGGGCGCTCTGCCGTATCCCTCATCTGATCCAAAGCAGGGACCTGCAACGGCTCAAACACAATATCTTTTTTTTCTTTAGGCGAGTGGACTGGTATTTGACTTGCACACGCAGCCAATAGCGCTACTATCCCCACCCCTATCCAATGTCTTAGACCCATAAATAACACCCTTGAATGAATACAAAAAGGCTGGAACACACACTGTCACAGATGTGCCAATAGCACAATGCACCAACTTACTTAGTGTAAAGTCCGTGGCACTGATAAGACAAAACGCTCAATGGGCAATTCAAAAGGGACCCCCTGCTCATCCACACAGTAGTACGTCCCCTCCATGGTGCCGACCGGCGTTGGCAAAGGACAACCGCTAGTATATTCAAAGCCTTGGCCAGGGGGAATCAAAGGCTGCTGGCCAACCACACCCAGCCCCCGCACCTCTTGGACCTGCCCATCCCCATCCGTAATAATCCAATGACGGCTAATTACCTGAATCGCCTGAGTACTTTTATTTTCTATATTGACCCGATAAGCAAAAATATACCTTTGCTCCTCTGGGCTAGACTGCTCGGCGATGAACTGTGGAGTCACCTTTACAACCACATTGCCTACCGTCATATAAACCTCCGTAAATTTTGGCCACTAAAAGTGGCCTATTTATCTATTAAACCTATAATAATGGCACAGAACTTTTTTGTTTATGCAATTTTTTGTACACGATAACCATGCCCTCACACTCTCCTGCACAGGCAATTATTGCCCCCAGTATCTTAGCTGCTGATTGTACGCGCCTTGGTCAAGAGGTGCACGATGTCCTCAAAGCGGGTGCAGATTGGATCCACTTTGATGTCATGGACAATCACTTTGTCCCTAATCTTAGCTTTGGCCCTATGGTCTGTGCCGCCCTACGACCATTAACCCAAGCCCCTATAGATGTACATCTCATGGTCGAGCCAGTAGATAATATCGTACAGCCTTTTGCTGAAGCGGGCGCTGATTTAATCAGTTTTCATCCTGAGGCCTCACGCCACCCTCATCGTACCTTGGGGCTCATTCGCGCCGCAGGCTGCAAAGCAGGACTGGTCCTGAATCCTGGCACCCCTTTACATTGGCTGGATCATCTCATGGATCACATTGATCTAATTTTATTGATGTCTGTCAACCCTGGCTTTGGGGGCCAGCGCTTTATCCCCTCTACCCTAGAGAAAATACGTCACACCCGCAATCGCATCGACCAATGGGTACAAGCGGGAGGCCATCCCATCCATCTACAGGTGGATGGCGGCATTGGGGTGCATAATATTGCAGCCATTCGCCAAGCGGGTGCGGATACTTTTGTAGCAGGTTCCGCCATCTTTGGGCAGCCTGACTACGCCAAAGTCATTCAACAAATGCGTGCGGAAATTTCCCGCGCCGACCAGCAAATCTAATCCCTATTACTGCAAACCTATGTATTACCAAGCAATTCTCTTTGATCTGGATGGAACCTTAGTGGATTCCATCCACAATATTGCCGCTGCTGCCAACCACACCCTCCAAGACTTAGGCTATTCAGCCCTGCCCTTAGAAACCATTACGGCCTTTGTGGGACGGGGCGTTGACGCTTTAATTTGGCAATGCTTACTCGAGCATATTGATGACAGCGCCCCCGATCCACAACAGTACCAACAGGCGCGTCGTCTTTTTGCTCAACACTATCAGCATCAGCTAGAACATACTGCAACCCCTCTCTATGAAGGGGTAATAGCCGGTTTAGAGCACTTTCAAGCTGCTGGCTATAAATTAGCAGTAGTGACAAACAAACCCATCGCCTACACTCAAACTATTTTGGCACAAACAGGCTTGGCTTCTTATTTTCAAACTGTGGTAGGCGGCGATAGTTGCGAAGAGAAAAAACCACACCCTTTACCTTTATTATTTGCCTGCGCTGAACTAGACAGCCCGCCTCAACGCAGCCTAATGATTGGGGACTCTATCAATGATGTCGCTGCAGCCAATGAGGCCCACATCGATGTGCTGGTATTGCCCTATGGATATAATGCTGGACAGCCCACCCATACACTGCCCGCAACCGCTCATGTCGATGACCTCATGGCAGCCTTTCACTGGGCCCAACAGCGCACCTGACACCAGGCAGCCTCTAAACAACACCTAACTCCAGCCAATCTATAAAAGGCTTTACAAAGCAGCGTTTTTCTTTTAAAAATAAATAAGGCTGCCTATTTGTGTCAGACACTATAGGCTTAACAGCTCTAGTAAATACCGCTTATTTAAGTACAGTTAACAGACTTTAGCAGACGATAATGCATACCCAACAAAACACCATCGCTTATCTTCAGGGCGCTTATTGGCGCTGGTGGCGTTGTGTTCCGGGTATGCGCATACTCGTCTAAGCTTATTGACGCTTAAATTTTGCAACTACCCGGTACCGTTTACGCTGCCGGGTTTTTTATGTTCATGCTCGGCCTTTAAGCGGTACCTACTCCTCAAACCACCCGCACGATCCAAAACCGTGCATCAATAAAAAAGGCTTCGCATGACAGAAATAGAATTCAACGCCCTAGCTGCCAAAGGCTACAACCGCATCCCAATTATTGCGGAAACTTACGCCGATCTAGACACTCCTTTATCTATTTACCTAAAACTTGCCCACAATGGTCCCGAAGGCGGTCGCAACAGCTGCTTGATGGAGTCCGTACTGGGTGGGGAACGTTTTGGTCGTTATTCTTTTATTGGCTTGCCTGCCAAAACCTTAATTCGTGCCACCGGCAACCACACCGAAGTTGTCCACCAAGGCAAGGTCATCGAAACAGATACAGGCAACCCGTTAGATTTCATAGAACGCTATCAACAACGCTTTAAAGTAGCCCTACTGCCCGGCATGCCACGCTTTGCTGGAGGCTTAGCCGGATACTTTGGCTATGATACCGTTCGCCATATAGAACCACGCTTAGGCCCAACAGACAAACCCTTTCCTCGCGGCTCAGAGGGCACCCCAGACATTCTCTTGCTACAAATAGATGAACTTGTTATTGTGGACAACCTAGCCGGGCGCACCTACCTTATTGTCTACGCTGACCCCAATCAACCGGAAAGCTATAGCAAGGCCCAGCGTCGCCTCCGCCATCTTCGTGAACGTCTGCGTTCTCCCGTAGTCATTCCTTATGCCTATGCCAGCATGGAAACTACCGAGCACAGAGATTTTGCAAAAGAAGACTTCCTTAAGGCGGTAGAAAAAACCAAGCAGTACATTCAAAATGGCGAGGCCATGCAAGTCGTCATTGGCCAGGTCATTCGTAAGCCCTTCCGCGACTCTCCTTTATCGTTATATCGTTCCTTACGCTCTCTCAATCCTTCTCCCTATATGTACTTCTGGAATTTTGACTCATTCCAGGTCATTGGTTCTTCCCCCGAAATCCTAGTACGCCAAGAGCACCACCTCCAAGAAGGCCAAGCCATTCGCCGCGCTACCATTCGCCCCTTAGCAGGGACCCGCAAACGTGGCACAACTCCCTTTGAAGATGCGCAACTTGCCGAAGAGCTGCGCAATGATCCCAAAGAGCGTGCCGAGCATCTCATGCTTATCGATCTGGCCCGCAATGATATTGGTCAAATTGCCAAAGCAGGTACTGTAACAGTCTCAGAAGTTATGGAAATAGAACGCTACTCACATGTTCAACACCTTGTATCTAATGTGAGTGGAGAGATTCGCGATGAAATCACAAATATGGACGTCCTCAAAGCCAGCTTTCCTGCAGGCACGCTAACCGGCTCGCCCCGCGTACGCGCCATGGAAATTATTGATGAACTCGAACCAGTACGCCGTGGCATCTACGGCGGTGCAGTCGGCTATCTGAGCTATAGCGGTGATATGGATCTTGCCATCGCCATTCGCACTGGTGTCATACAAAATGGCATGCTGTATGCCCAAGCAGGCGCAGGCATCGTTGCCGACTCGGACCCAGAAGCAGAATGGCAAGAAACCGAAGCCAAAGCACGTGCCATTATCCGTGCGGCAGAACAAGTACAGTTTGGCCTTGATGAGCCGATGTAACCCCTGCTTAAGACCCAGTACAAGGAATACCTATGCTATTCATACTAGATAATTACGACTCATTTACCTATAACCTAGTACAAGGCTTTGAAAGTCTGGGCACAGAGGTGGTTGTTCAGCGCAATGACCAAATAACTCTTGCCGACATCGAGGCGCTACAGCCCACTCACTTATGCATTGCCTCTGGCCCAGGACTACCAAAACAAGCAGACCTCTCCCTGGCCTGCATCCAACATTTTGCTGGCACAATCCCGATCTTAGGTGTTAATTTGGGTCACTTAGCCATTGCAGTAGCCTTTGGGGCCCGAATAATACCCAGCCAAGAAATTATGCATGGTAAAGTAGCCCCCGTTCACCATCAACAACAAGACATATTCACTACCCTTCCTACCCCATTTCATGCCACGCGCTACCACTCCTATGTAGTGGATAAAAATACCCTCCCCGATGAGCTATTGATTACCGCCACAGACCACAATGGTGACATCATGGCCTTAAGTCATCAAACATTCGCCATTCACGGCGTACAATTCCACCCGGACTCCTTTTTTAGCGAGCACGGCACCACCTTACTGAACAACTTTATTCACACACAGGAGACAGCATGAGCCCCGTTCAAGCCCGCCGCATCAATGAAATTACCCCTACTGAAGCCCTCGTTCGCTGCATCGAGCACCGCGAAATTTTCCATGATGAAATGCTCCATTTAATGCGCATGCTCATGCGCGGCGAGCTGAGCCCGGTACTCTCTGCAGCGCTGCTTATGGGGCTGCGCGTCAAAAAAGAAACCGTTGGTGAAATTGCTGCAGCCGCCTCTGTAATGCGCGAGTTTTGCCTCACTGTCCCCATTCCCAACCCTGATCAATTACTGGATATGTGTGGCACTGGCGGCGATGCCTCAAATACTTTTAATATTTCTACCGCAAGCATGTTTGTAGTGGCCGCCGCAGGCGTCAAAGTAGCCAAACATGGCGGACGCAGCGCCTCCTCTTCTTCGGGCAGTGCGGATGTATTAGAAACCCTAGGCGCTCGACTTGACCTCAGCCCTGAGCAAGTTGCAGAATGTGTGGAAACCACCAACATTGGCTTTATGTATGCCCCGGCACATCATAGTGCCATGAAAAATGTTGCTGCCATTCGCAAAGAGCTAGGGGTACGCACTATTTTTAATATTCTGGGCCCACTCACCAACCCAGCCAATGCGGCCAACCAACTTATGGGAGTCTTTCACCCTGATTTAGTAGGCATACAGGTACGCGTCATGCAACGTCTGGGCGCAAAACACGTACTGGTTGTGCATGGCAGAGATGGTCTTGATGAAGCAACCACGGGCGCTGCTACAATGGTGGGTGAGCTAAAAGATGACGTAGTTCGAGAATACGAGATCCATCCCGAGGACTATGGCATTGCCATGAGCTCCCACCGCAATATTCAAGCGCGCTCAAGCCAAGAATCAGCCGAGCTCATCAAGCAAGCCCTCGATAACCAGACCGGTACGGCTCGTGACATCGTCGCCTTTAACGCAGGGCTGGCTATTTATGCAGGCCAAGGTGCAGATACAATTCACCAAGGCATCCAAATCGCCCAAGAAACCCTAAAAACAGGTGCTGCACGCGCCAAACTTGAAGAATTCTGCGCATTAACACGGAAGCTAACAAAATGAGCAATATTTTGGAAACCATCCTACAAACTAAAAAAAAGGAAGTCGCTGCAGCACGTAAACTACGCAGCGAATCCGATCTATTACGGGAGGCCCAAAGCCGCAATGATGTCCGCGGTTTTGCCAACGCAATTGTAGAAACAGCCCGCAAGAAAAAACCAGCAGTGATTGCGGAGATTAAAAAAGCCTCTCCCTCCAAAGGCATCATCCGCGCACAATTTAACCCTGCTGAAATAGCTGCTGCCTACGCTGCCCAAGGTGCTACCTGCCTGTCCGTACTCACCGATGTACAATTTTTCCAAGGGGCGTACGACCATTTGCGTCAAGCCCGTGCTGCCTGTGCCTTACCGGTCTTGCGCAAAGACTTCATCATCGATCCCTACCAAATTATTCATGCCCGCGCCATCGGTGCTGACTGCATTTTACTCATTGCTGCCGCCTTAAGCACAGAGCAAATGCTTGAATTAGAGTCGTTAGCTAATGAGCTTGGAATGGATGTTTTGGTAGAGGTTCACGATCAAAAAGAATTACACGAGGCACTCAAACTCAATACCCCGCTCATTGGAATCAACAACCGGGATCTGCGCACTTTTGAAACGCGTCTCCAAACAACCATTGACTTATTGGCCGAAATTCCTGCTGACCGCTGTGTGGTTACTGAAAGCGGCATCTTAAGCAAAGCTGATGTAACACTCATGCAATCACATGATGTCTGGGCATTTTTAGTTGGCGAAGCCTTTATGCGAGCAGAGGATCCCGGCGCTGCCTTAAAAGAGCTCTTTTTCTAATATGAGCTTAAAAAAGCGACAGCGCACAGCGCTGTCGCACTCCAAAACGGCTAAGCACGGACAAAACCGGCCTCTTCGGCTTGTAAGTCTGCATGATACGAGGAACGCACCATCGCCCCCACGGCAGCATGAGTAAAGCCCAACTCGTAGGCAATTTCCTCTAAGCGCTTAAAATTATCAGGCGTCACATAGCGCAGCACCGGCAAATGATACTCCGTAGGCTGCAAATATTGCCCAATAGTCAACATATCGACATCATGCGCACGCAGATCCCGCATCACCTGAATAATTTCCTCATCGCTCTCACCCAGCCCCACCATCAGTCCTGATTTAGTCGGCACCTCGGGGCAGCGCTTTTTAAACTCTGAAAGCAATTTTAATGAATGCTCATAGTCCGCCCCCGGGCGAGCCTGGCGATATAAGCGCGGCACAGTTTCTAAGTTATGATTCATCACATCAGGAGGAGTGTGCTCAAAAATATCTAAAGCTCGCTCTAAACGACCACGAAAATCAGGCACCAATACCTCGATAATAGTCCCCGGAGCGTGGGCGCGCACCTCACTAATACACTGAGCAAAATGAGCAGCTCCCCCATCCCGCAGATCATCTCGATCCACCGAGGTGATGACCACATAACTGAGCTTCATTTTGCCGATGGCACGTGCAAGATTAGCAGGCTCATCTTGATCTAAAGGATCAGGGCGACCATGCGCCACATCACAAAACGGACAACGACGCGTACACTTGTCCCCCATAATCATAAACGTCGCCGTCCCCTTTCCAAAGCATTCTCCTATATTAGGACAGCTCGCTTCTTCACACACAGTAAACAGATTGGTCTCACGCAAAATGCGCTTAATATCTTTAAATTTGGAATTAGGAGCCGCAGCCTTGACCCGAATCCAATCAGGCTTTTTGAGTGGATTAGTGGTACGCTCTACCTTGATAGGAATACGCGAAGTCTTATCCTTCGCGCGCTGATGGCGTGAGGGGTCATAATCAGTCCGAGGACGAACAGTAGGGCGGTGATTGGGCTGAGATTGTGTCATGGTATAAGTCTTTATGTTGCGCCGAGTAGGTTTGAAAACGCCTGCTGCATATGCAGTTGCAACCGCTGACCAACCGCTATCGGGGTAGTCTGTATGCCGCAATGCGCTAAATCTATAGTACGTAAATGGGCATAACCACAAGGGTTGATGCCCTCAAAGGGGCTTAGGTCCATAGCCACATTGATGGCAATGCCGTGATACGCACACCCTTTGTTAATTTTTACCCCTAGAGCTGCTATTTTAACCAGTTCATCATCAGGAATACTACCCTGCAAAGTGGTGTTTTTTGCTGGTACATACACTCCTGGAGCTCCAGGCAATAAACATGCATAGTGTGCCCCAAAATCACCCAAGGTGTCGATAATAACCCTTTCCAACAAAGCGACATAAGACTTTACATACAGGCCATAACGTCGCAAATCAACAAGACAATAAGCAACTAACTGGCCAGGACCGTGGTAGGTCACCTGCCCACCCCGATCGGTCTTAACTATAGGAATGGCGCCTGGATTTAAAATATGTTCGGTCTTACCTGCCAGCCCTAAGGTGTACACAGGGGGGTGCTCTAGCAGCCAAAGCTGATCGGCGCTGTCTGCATTGCGCTCAGCCGTGTACTGACGCATATGCTCCCAGGTAGACCGATAATCAGGCTGCCCTGAGAGCCAACGCACCTCTAATGGGGCACCATGCTTCTGTGTGTCATCAGAGCACATAAGAAACCATAGGATGAGCGGTCAAGGCTCGATAAATATTATCCAGCTGCTCCTGTGAGGTAGCGTGAATATACAAGGTTAGACCTAAATAATTGCCGGCACGACTTGGGCGCACCATAATTTCCTCGGCATCAAACTGAGGATCATGCGGACGCACCACCTCAGCCATAGTTTGTGTGAACTCAGGTACCGCACGCCCCATAACCTTGATAGGAAAACGACAAGGAAACTCTATTACGGTCTCCCGTTCTGTGCGCTCAACAGAGCCAGCGCTTGAATCATCTATACTCATATCGATACTTCCAAATTAAGAATTTCTTGATCGTAGGCTGCGCGCAGCTTGTGATAAACAGGGCCAGGCACCCCCGCCCCAACCGGCTGAGCATTAAACTGCACAATGGGTAAAACCTCTTTGGTGGCTGATGTAAGCATCAACTCATCAGCGGTCTGCACCTCTTCGAAATGAATCGGACGCGCCTCAAAATCAATCCCACATTGTGCCGCTAGCTGCTCCATCAAACCGTAACGAATCCCCTCTAAAATGAGATGATTACGGGGTGGGGCCAACAACACTCCCTCACGTACCACCCAAATATTGCAGGAAGCCCCTTCGGTAAGGTACTCATTACGAAACTGCGCCACCTCATCTACCCCTGCAGCAACTGCCTGCTGGCGAGCCAAAACATTGCCCAATAATGAAGTGGATTTAATATGGCACATCAGCCAACGCTTGTCCTCAATACTGACCACACTCAGCCCGGAGCGGCGCTGCTGCTCGGTGGGACGATTAAAAGGAGTCACCATACAAAAGATTGTTGGCTCACTGTGCGCAGGAAAAGCATGATCCCGCTTGGCTGGCCCACGCGTTACCTGTATATACACAATACAATCAGCCCCGCGCCCTGAGCGCGCTAACATATCCAACACCAACTGCTCCCAGTCTTGGGTACTCCAGCCGGTATCTATTTCTATTACCCCTAGGTTACGCTGTAAACGCGCCAAATGCTCCGCCATACGAAATGGCCGGCCCTGATAGCACGGCACCACATCATAGATGCCATCACCAAAAATAAAGCCGCGATCAAGGACGGAAATCTGGGCCTCTCCCAAACGAACATAAGCCCCATTTAAATAAACTATGCTATCAGGATCAATACCTGTGATCATGGTTGCCTCTTAATCAGTCTAAACACGAGATTCTTTAATCATACACGCAACATCTAATTAAACATGCGCTGTATCTTATCGATAATACGGCCAAAAAAGCCCGCCTGTGACACATCAGCCAAAGTAGTCAATGGCGCCTCGGCAAGCTCATGATCATCAAGCATAAAGGTGACGGTCCCCACCTCTACCCCTTTTTCAACAGGAGCAATTAATGGCTGGGCATAATGAGCAACAGGCTTGACCTGCTCTCCCATCCCACGGGGCACAGTAACCCATACTGGATGATTAAGTCCCAAACCCACAGATTTCTCTTCGCCCTCCCAGACGCGTGCATCAACAATGCTCTCGCCGGCTTCATAGAGCTTAATATCCTCAAAGTTCTGGAAACTCCAATTGAGTATTTTGAGACTATCCTCAGTGCGGGCCGCATCGCTACTGGTCCCAACGACCACACTGATAATGCGACGCCCATCCCTCAAAGCTGTACTGACCAAACCATACCCAGCAGATTTGGTATGCCCTGTTTTTAAGCCATCTACCGTATCATCTAACCATAACAGGCGATTGCGGTTGGCTTGGCGAATATTATTCCAGGTATACTCTTTTTGATTGTAATAATGCAGATACTGTGGGAAGCGTTCTACTAAATTGGCTGCCTGCAGAGCAATATCCCGCACCGTCGTCATATGTGTCTCATGAGGCAACCCACTGGCATTTTGATAATGCGTATGATGCAATCCTTGTCGGGCCGCCTCCTCATTCATCAACGCCACAAAGGCATCTTCACTGCCAGCAATAGCCTCAGCCAGAGCAACTGTTGCATCATTGCCTGATTGCACAATCATGCCCTGCAGCAAATCATCGACCTTGACACGCGAATTTGGATCAATAAACATGCGAGACCCTTCTGTACGCCACGCATTTTCAGAGACATGGATCTCTTGATCCAACTGCAAACGCCCGCTCTCTAAGGCCTCAAATACTAAATAGGCAGTCATGAGCTTGGTAATAGAAGCAGGCTCAATGGGCGCATCAAGATTAAAAGCAGAAATAAATTGCCCACTGTTGACATCATAGCTCGCCCAGGCTTTGGCCCCCACAGTGGGAGCAGGCACAGTACTCAATTGACTAACAAAAAATTGAGTATTATTTGAATGAGCTTGGGCAGCCACAGCTTGCTCTGCTCCTTGGGGGGGCACTGTATCCTCTGCCGCCACAGAAGTCATCATTGCCCAACACACGGGCACAGCCCATACGGCACGCATCCAGCGGCGCGCACGGGATGGAACACTATTAAAATGGTCAACACGCTGTTTCATCGGTGTAATCGCCTACTTAAAAAAGAAAAGCCTAGCTTGAATTATAACGAGGCTAACAACTCAGGACTGCCGATGCAGCATCAGCTGTATCTGATCGCTAACCAACTGTCGCAACAGAATGAGTTTGCCATGAAAAAAATGGGTGCAATCGGGAATAACGGTCACGGGTAAGCCATGCTCCTGACCAAATTCCATTGCTTCAGCCAAAGGTACGACCTCGTCCTCTGCGCCATGTACTAAATAAGTATGAGCAGGAACCTGTACCTCTAAATGACGAAAACGCTGCACTGCAGTTCCAGATAATAATAATGCGTCGGGAGTGCGCTGCTGCTCTTGGGCTAAAAGAGAATATAATTGAGCTGCTACAGCAGTTCCAAAGGAAAACCCAGCCAACGCCCATGGCTGAGTCCTAAATTGTGGAAATTGATCGTAAAATTGTGCTACCAAAGCATGCATATCACGGGTTTCCCCTTTGGCAGCATCAAACTCACCCTCTGAAAGCCCAACCCCACGAAAATTAGGGCGCACTGCTAAGAGCCCCAAATCAGCACAAGCACGGCTAATCGTAGTGACCACCTTGTTATCGCGGGTCCCTCCCTCAATGGGCAAGGGGTGCAAAACTAAAGCCCACCCTAACGGCTCCTCGCGTGGCCAATCCAACGCGCAATCGATAACTCCGGCCTCGCCTTGAAATTGTACAGTTTTCAATTTTTGCATGTTTTTTACATACTCATGAGACAAAGTTTTATTCTAGTGACTGCCTAGCAGCTTGTCGAGATACACTTACAGCAAATTTCTTTATCCATGTCCATACCCCTAACCTTACCTGATCCCAAACATATGATCACCCGCCTCGAGCGTATTTTGCCGCGTTTTGCCCAAATACGCTGGGTACAGCAAACGACCTCTACCAATGCAGATTTAATGGATCAAGCACGTGATCCACGCGGTCATATTGTGCGCCCTTGGCTACTTGGTGCACACTACCAAACCCATGGTCAGGGACGGGGAGGCAAACGCTGGGATAATACCCCAGGCACTCAACTCATGTTTTCTTGTGCCTTTGATGTATTTGTACCCAGCCACCAACTCCCCACCCTCTCACCGGCGATGGGTGTTGCAGCCTGTCGTGCTTTACGTGGATTGCTCCCCGCCCATCACGCCGAACATCTGAGTCTAAAATGGCCTAATGATCTGATGTGGGGCCATTCCAAAATGGCAGGCATCCTCACCGAGGTAACCCGAGCCAGTGCCTCACGACTGAGCACCGATCATTTTGTGGTCGTTGTCGGGATTGGCATCAATCTCACGCGAGCAGACCTTCTCAGTGAGCAACTTCAACGCCCTATTGCAGACTGGGCCCAACTATGCCAGACCGTCCCTCAAGCGGCCAAACACGCGCCTGAACATCTGGTTGCGGTCATTGCCCATCGCTGGCAACAACAACTCAATCACATCACTAACAAGGGTTTTACCGAATTATGCGCAGAGTTTCATACTGTTGACTATTTATATGGAATGCCCATCCATATCCTCAACGACGGACTTATTACTGCCCAAGGCATTGCTGCTGGGATCAATGCCCAAGGTCAACTCCAAGTGCGCGATGGCCAACACACTCAATCTATCTCAGTGGGTGAAATTTCCGTACGCCCTCAAACGGACGGATTGGACCCCAACGTCCCCCACACATCAACAAAGTAAGCAACCACTCATTTATGAAAATCTTATTGGATCTAGGCAATTCACGGCTTAAGGCCGCTTTATTACACTCCACCCCACAGGGCCTACAGCTGACCCACCCCTTTGCCGTCGCCTATGAGCACCATCATTCATGGACGCACTGGCTACAGCATATCCTGCCAAATGATTCACAGACACCCATTGAGGCCATAGGTATTAGCGTTGCCACAGATAATCAGCGCCTGCACGTAGAAAATAGCCTACGTTCCTTTCACTGTCCGATCCACTGGCTTGATGCCCGCACCCCTAACCCTTTAATACACAACGCTTATGAACAACCTGCTCAATTAGGAGCTGATCGATGGTTTGGCGCTTTGGGTGCCTTTTATCAATTTAAGCCGCACCCACACCAAGCGCTCATCTACTGCAGCCTAGGCACTGCCACCACCATTGACACCCTTCTGCCTACCTCCGCCGTGCCTCAACTGCCCACGCCCCCCTCTTCAAAGCCATGGACCTACCTAGGTGGTTTAATTTTGCCTGGCCCCTTCTTGATGTATCAGTCCTTAGATCAACATACCGCCCGCTTGCGCTCAGAACAAGGAAAGGTGCAAGACTTTCCAACCAACACCCGCAGCGCCATCAGCAGCGGCATCGCTGCCGCCCAGATCGGAGCCTTGGCCCAACAAATTCGCCAAGCGCAACAATACTGTCCCAACCACCCGGTGCGCGTAGTCTGCTCTGGAGGAGGCTGGCCACTGATCGCCGCAGCAATAGAACGCTTAATTACACAATGGCCACACTTATACACAGGCCCTCAACCACAATTGCATTATTACGAATACGCCGTCTTACTGGGCTTGGGCAGTGCCACAATGCCCATATCTACCGATGACACACCGCCTCCTGCCCTCACCCGTTGATCTCCCCCCTTGACATCGGTACACTTGCTAAGATTCTGCTTTTTATTTCTACGCCCCCACTATGAGAGGGGGCATTCTGTAATCAGTAGCTTAATGCGTATTTTGGTAGCTCTATTTATTCTGATAAATATTTGGCTTTTTGCCTTGGGACAAGGGTTTTTTGGTTTACCCCCTAGTGAACAGGGCCGCACAGTACAGCCAGCCCCTTCTACAGACAACGCCAAAATACAAATACACAGCGTACGTCAATAATTCCAATATAGAACAATTGTTACATACTGCCATGAAACCTATTCGCAAAGCTGTATTTCCTGTCGCAGGGATGGGGACACGTTTTTTACCTGCCACCAAGGCTATGCCTAAAGAAATGCTCCCAGTAGTAGACAAGCCGCTTATTCAATATGCGGTTGAGGAGGCCATTGCTGCAGGAGTCACTGAGCTTATTTTTGTGACCGGCAGAAATAAGCGTGCCATCGAAGACCATTTTGATCGGGCGCCCGAGTTAGAAGCAGACCTCAAAGCCAAACACAAAATTGAACTCCTTGAGCGAGTACGCACAGTAATCCCCGATCACATTCACTGTATCTATACCCGCCAGCCTGCTCCTTTGGGTCTAGGCCATGCTGTATTATGCGCAGCACCTATTGTCGGAGATGAGCCCTTTTTAGTGCTACTTGCTGACGATCTGCTCGATGCCCAGACTCCTGTTGCTCGCCAATTAGTCAAAGCAGCCCACGAGCATAACGGCAGCATCTTGGCCATCCAACGCGTCGACCCCAGTGAAACCGACAAATATGGGGTAATTTCAGGCACTGCAGTAGATACTGTGACCACCCGCCTAGACGGTATTGTAGAAAAACCACACCCCAAAGAGGCACCCAGCAACCAAGCAGTAGTCGGCCGTTATGTCCTTGAGCCCGAAATTTTTGAGCACCTAGAAAAAACACAAGCTGGAGTCGGTGGAGAAATACAACTAACTGACGCCATCGCCAGCATGCTAGCCGAACGCCCAGTCTTTGGCTATGAATATGAGGGCACCCGCTATGACTGTGGGAGCAAAGAAGGACTATTTGCCGCTACCATTGATTTTGGTCGTAAATATCACAATCTCAAAGCATAATACGTCTCTTGCTGGCTCCGTTTGCCCACAGCCAAACAAAGCATGTTATATTCGGTCTAATACCAACGGCTTGTTTGTTGGGCAGAGGAAGCCAGCAAACACAGACAAAAAAATGTAGTAATTATGTCAAGGGCTACATTTTTTATATGATTTGGTTGGTATACGGTCTTGACCGTGTTACTATCAAACCAGATTATCAATGTCGAAGTTTGTTCATCACGGTATTTAACAATACTCGTTGCCCTAATTTGGACCTTGGCAATCTGTACACCGAGCTTTCGGGCTCATTTTTAGTTTTGGTTTAAAAGGTTAAATACCATGGAAACAGAATACGGCGTTGTTAAGTGGTTCAACAACGAAAAAGGTTTTGGTTTTATTGCCCCTGATAACGGCGGTAAAGATTTATTTGTTCACCACTCAGATATTATTGGCACAGGCTTCAAATCCCTCGATGAAAACCAACGTGTTTCATACGAGGCAGCCCAAGGTCAAAAAGGCCCCCAGGCTAAATCTGTGCAAAAGATCTAATCTTGCTGGGGGACGCCCCAGAAAGAATAGCTCACAAAATAGCCCATCTCAGATGGGCTATTTTTTTATGAATACCTACAGAGCCTGACACACTCCATAAATTTATTTTTGCTGTGCCAAAATTTCATTAATCCCTGCCAACACACGCTGCACAGAGCCACGATGTTTTTGCATCCAATGCAGGCCCGAATCAGCCAAATGATTACGTTCAGCAGTTTCATGCAATAACCGCTTGGCCTCTTTGATGGCCGCCCCTGCATTAGGCACCTGCAATACAGCCTGCTCGGCCAAAGCATCTTGGAGTGCCTGTTCAAAATTACGCATATGAGGTCCAACAATCACAGGCACCCCTAATGCACAGGCCTCGATAAAATTTTGTCCCCCTAAGGGCGCAAAGCCCCCTCCTACAATAGCAATAGCAGCCTGCGCATAATACCAAGGGAGCTCCCCCAAAGTATCCCCTAAAAGCACCTCAACCTCTCGACAGCGCTTAATACTACTGCGGGTCCCATCGCCCAATGCCAAGAGCTCAGAACGCCGTACCATGGACCATCCCTGCTGGTGTATAAGCGCCTCCACCTCATCAAAGCGTTGGGGATGACGGGGCACAATATAAAACAAAGTGCGTTGCTCAGGGTTCAGATCCTGCTCACGCTCTTCTTGAATAGAGCGCTGCAAAGATCGTGCAAATAAGGCCTCTTCGCCCTCTCGGGTACTGGCCAGCACAATAATCTTACGCCCTAATTGCTGCGCAAAATAACGTCCTGCCTCAACCTGTTTGGTTGGACTATGCACATCAAATTTAAAATTCCCAGAAACCCGCACAGCTCGTGCACCAATAATTTCGAGACGTTGTGCATCTCTAAAACTTTGTGCATACACGGCAGTAAAGCTCCGATATGCACGGCGCATTAACCCTCCAATGCGCATTGACTGCCGCAAAGAGCGTGCAGAAAAACGTGCACTTGCCAATACCATAGGAATGCGCATACGGCGCGCGGTCAGTAATAAATTGGGCCATACTTCACGCTCAATCAATACCCCAACCTGCGGCCGATAATAGCGATAAAAGCGGCGCACCGCACCGGGAAAATCATAAGGCAGCCACTGCTGTATTAACTGCCCTTGTAAAATAGCCGCAGCAAATAACCGCTCCCCTTCGGCACGGCCCGTATAAGTCAGATGTGTCAATAACACGGTCTTGCCCTCGTCGAGCAACGCCTGAATCAACGGCTGCGCTGCGCGCATCTCCCCCAAGCTAGCTGCATGAACCCATGTATGAATAGTATCGGGAGCCGGATGCCGATAGTGACCAAAACGAGCGGGCCCAAACACCTGCCAGCGCCCGCCCACGCGACGAGCACGCAGGGCCATCCAACCCAATAAAAATGGGGATAACAAATACAACAGTAGCGTGTAGATAAAACGATTCAAAAGCAATAAACCTTCGCATCTACGGTCAAGTAGCCCTCTATCGACACGCATGATGATGAATAGAGCCTTGCAACTACTTAACCAACAGATACCTATTTGCGTAGGGTGTGTGTGTTAGAACATCTGTAAATGTTACGCTTTCATTCGCGTAAAAACAACCGACCCAAGTTAAGTTTCTGACTCATAAGCCGCCCGAGTAGCAGCCAGCACAGTCTCAGCACTGGGATCTTGGCCCCTATCCCCCAAACTAGCAGTATACGCGGAACTAATCAAAGGTGTGCGTACAGGAGTAGAGGCCTTGTAAATTCCAACTGTAGGACGCCCCAATGCTGCACTAAGATGCGTCAAACCGCTATCTAAACCCACCATTAAACGTGCTGCGGCAATATGTTCGGCAACCTGTGTCAAACTCATGCGGGGCAACACCTGGGCATGTCCGGCATAATCACGAATCAGCTCCTGCGCCCGCGCTGCTTCTCGGTCATTGCCCGCAAAAAGATGCAAAGCCAAGCCCTGCTGGAGCAAATAGTCGAATATTATTTGCCACTTTTGCGGTGCCCATAATTTATCATCACGACTCGCAGAAGGCATGATGGCAGCATAATCTTGCACAGCCCGATGCTCGGTAAAAGCCTGCAACCCATAATTAGGTGCCCCCTGTGGCGTATAACCAAATACCTGCGCAGCCAATAACCGCTGTCGTACCACCGCTGGCTGCCAAAACTCAACGGCATATTTGTGTTGATAAAACAATGAAGCCAAAGGTTCTCGCGCAGACTTCCAGTTTAACCCATGACGGGGTCCCCGTGCTTGCCGCACCACCCATACCGACTTCATCAAGGCCTGCATATCTAAAATTACATCATAGTGCACTGCACTAATTTGTTTCTTAAATTGCTGACGCTCTGCCCGCACCTGCGCCTGCCACCATCCTTTGCGCCAACGTCGATGCGCCACAGTATAGACGCGGTTGATATGAGGATGCCACTGTGGAATTTCCGCAAATGCCTCCTCAACGACCCAATCAATACGAGCCTCTGGCAGGTGAGCGGCAATATCACTGATTGCGGGCAACATATGTACCAAATCACCCAGTGAGGAAGTACGCACAATAAGAATTTTTTTAACCATCATTTTTTGTCAGAATCCCCTTTGGGTCTTATCCTATACAAGGTGTTTTTTCAACCGTCTTGGGCTACTATCATTTAAACCATATTCAGACACGGGCAGTATTGTACGCCGCATCCTGGCCTCTGCCTAATTGTCCAAGCCAAACAAAGGAATGCTTATGCAACTTAAGTTTCAGCTGATCAACACAGAAGGCGCCCCCGAAACCATCGTCGCGGGTATTGAATATTTAATTGTTACGGACTGGGCGCGTCGTGAAACCGACGATCGCGGTGCCTCCTACGAACGCAGTGAGTTACGTTTGGCCACACCGCGCCATAGCCCCAAATTTTATCCCGTAGCAAATAATCAACTCACCCAATCAGAACGCGTCCAAGTCGTTGGGCCCCACAGCACAGGTGCCGCTGAAGTTCTGCTATTTAAACAAAACCATCAGCTTTTTGTCAGCCTTATTTCTGATCATACTGATCGAGCCCTTGAAATCCATAATAGCGCTCTTTCTAAGCAAGTCTGTATCAAGCCCATTGCTCGAACCGCCTGGCGCTTTGAGGATGTCGCCGCTCATTGGGATGACCTGGAAATGCGTGCTTGGTTAGTCACCGATGGTCACCCTGAACTCTATCAGGAAGGCCCGCTAAGCAGTCTCATCGCCCCTCTGGACCTCGTTAAAGCGCATTTTGGCACCGATGAGCTGCCCAATGGCACCGCCCTTACCTGTGGCACAGTCACCACTGTAGGCAAAATCCGTACGGCTCCAACCTTTGTCATGGAGCTCCATGACCCGCATTTAGAGCGCAGTCTACGCCACGAATACTTTATTGAAACCCTTCCCTTAGTTGATTAAATATTAAATAAATATGTCCCAATCCAACACACACACCATTACCGCCTTACAAACCGCACTAGAACAAGGCACAACCACTGCAGTAGCCCTGACCGAGGCAGCTTTAGCGCGTATTCATGACCCTGATGGTCAAGGTGCCCAAACCTTTTTAAAAGTCTACGATGAGGCTGCACGCACCGCTGCCCAAATCTCTGATCAATTACGCGCCCTGGGCCATGTACGTTCTCCCTTAGAGGGCATCCCTGTTTCTATTAAAGACCTCTTTGATGTGGTGGGGGACCGTACCCGAGGTGCATCTACAGTTCTCAATGAGGCAGCCCCCGCAACAGAAAATGCACTCTTGGTTCAACGCCTCATTGATGCAGGAGCCATTCTAATAGGCCGCACCAATATGACTGAGTTTGCCTTTTCTGGTTTGGGCATCAATCCACACTACGGCACTCCACGGGCACCTTGGAACCGCGCACACGGCCATATTCCCGGCGGCTCATCTTCAGGCGCAGGCGTCTCCGTAGCTGATGGCATGTGTACAGTTGCTATTGGCACCGATACTGGTGGCTCGGTCCGCATCCCTGCTGCTTTTTGTGGGCTCACCGGATTTAAACCCACAGCCGAGCGTATTCCTTCCCAAGGCGTTTTGCCCTTATCTTTCAGTCTGGATTCCACGGGCCCCATTGGACACTCTGTGACTTGTTGCGCTCTGACCGATAGCATCCTCAGCGGCGATCCCATGCCCACCTTAGAGCCTATTCCCTATCAGCATCTGCGTCTTGCAGTTCCCAAAGATAGAGTACTCAATAACCTAGACAACACAGTGGCACAACGCATTAATGCTGCTATTTTGGCACTCACAAATAGTGGCATCCAAGTTGAACGTATTGAGCTACCCGAATTTAATCAGCTCGCTTATATCAACCGCAAAGGTGGCTTGGTGTGCGCTGAGGCATGGGCCCTGCATCGCGACCTCATCACCGAGTACCCCGATCGTTATGATCCCCGCGTGGCCCAGCGCATCCTCCTTGGCAAAGAGCAAAGTGCTGCAGACTACATTGATTTACTTGCCGAGCGTGAACAGTGGATTCGTGCTGTCGAAGAGCGTCTGGAGCCCTATGATGCCTTTATCATGCCCACATGTCCCATTGTGCCCCCTCGCATTCGTGATCTTGAAGATGAGGAGCAATACTTTAATTACAACGCCTTAATTTTGCGTAATCCCAGTATTGTGAACTTTCTCAATGGCTGCGCAATTAGCCTCCCATGCCATCCCAAAGGCGAAGCCCCTGTTGGCCTAACCCTGGCTGCTCCAGCGCACCATGATGCTCATCTCCTGCGCGTGGCCTACACCATAGAGCAGCTCTTACAGCCTATGTTACAAGCCTAATCATAACCCCCACACCCAATCTGTATCACCCACACCCACTCACTTATGAATAGTACGCACCCTATTACTGGTATTCTCATTCTCATATTATCTACTTGGGCACTCTCTACCCTTGATGCTTCTGGAAAATGGGTCATGGCCGCTGGCCTGTCATTATTTTTCATGGTATGGGTGCGCTATATCATTCATCTTTTACTGGTCTTGGCCCTGATCGTGCCCATCAAGGGCTGGGGCATTCTTAAAGCCAAACAGCCTGGCATGCAGTTATTACGAGGCTTAGTCATGCTATTGGCTACCTATTCTTTTTTTACTGCCCTGAGCTATTTACCCCAAGCTGAGGCCACGGCTATTAATTTTCTCGCTCCGTTACTCATGCTGGCAGCTGCTCCTTGGGTGCTCCATGAACCCCCCCGCATGTCTCGCTGGGTTGCTGCCGTTGTAGGTTTTCTTGGAGTACTCATTATCATCCGCCCCAACTCAGGGTTACATCCGGTAGGCGTACTCTTTGGGCTCATTACTGCCTGTATGTTTGCTACTCAATTTATTGTGACCCGCAAGGTGGCCATTGATCACGCCATGACCACCCTCATTTGGAGCGGGCTGGTTGGCTCCGTACTCACTACCCTAAGTCTGCCCTGGGTATTCTCTGCGGCCCTGCCCGTCTTAGTGGACTTTTCTCTTATTGATTGGCTGGCCCTATTTGCGACCGGAGTATTTGGTGCACTGGGCCATTTACTTCAAATACAAGCCTACCAACAAGCCCCGGCCTCTTTATTAGCTCCATTTGTCTACTTACAGATAGTGAGCGCTGCAGGTTTGGGCTGGCTTATTTGGGGGCAATTTCCTGATGCTTTGACTTGGGTGGGCATTCTCATTATTTGCTGCAGCGGCATCACCATTGGCATTATCGAGTGGCGCAACGCAAAAAACGTTGCGCATAAGACCACCCAGGGATAAACTGCGCGGCCGACTGACGGCGCCCCCCGGGGCGCTGCAGCTCGGTAATACGCAAAATACCCGCACCGGTTGCCATATCAATGCTATCTGTATGCACACGCACCACAGTCCCTGGCGCACCCTGCACCTCTTCATCCACTGCGTGTGCAGCCCAAACCTTGACCGCTCCTTTTATATCGGGCAATTGAGTGGTACTGCCTGGAAAAGGGTTAAACGCACGAATACGGCGCGCAATCCGCGCTGCCGACCAGTGGTAATTGATGGCTGACTCAGAGCGTTGTAATTTCTCAGCATAAGTAATTCCTTCAGTAGGCTGAGGCGTGGCCACTAAGCGCCCTGCTGAGAGCAGCTGCAGTGCCTCAACAATACACTGAGCCCCTAATTCGGCCAACTCATCATGTAACTGACCTGCCGTATGCTGCTCAGTAATTGGAATTGCCCGCTGCAATAGCATTGGACCCGTATCAAGACCAGCATCCATTTGCATGATGGTAATCCCAGTGTGCGCATCCCCCGCATCAATCGCTCGCTGTATCGGAGCAGCCCCCCGCCAACGAGGCAGTAAACTCGCATGAATATTGAGGCAACCATAACGGGGCAAATCAAGTACCCACTGCGGCAAAATCAAACCATACGCAGCCACCACGAGGACATCAGGAGCCACACGCTCCAACTGCGCCCGCACTGCCTGGGCCTGCTCGGCATGCTCGCCCTGAAGACGCAATCGAACCGGTTGCATAACAGGAATATCAGCCTCTAAGGCCGTTTTCTTGACTGGGCTTGGCAACAAACGCATCCCACGCCCGGCAGGACGATCAGGCTGAGTTAACACTAACGGCACCCGATAACCTGCTGCCAAGATTGCCCGCAAAGCCTGCTCTGCAAACTCAGGCGTGCCAGCAAACACAACGCTCACACTCATACGCTACACTACCAATTTTTGTTGTTCTGCAGCACGACGTGCTTCACGCTGCTGTTTTCGCAACCGAGTCAAGATACGATTTTGTTTTAGCAATGATAAATGCTCAACGAATACCTTGCCATCTAAGTGATCAATCTCATGCTGCACGCACACGGCCAATAAACCATCAGCATGAAACTCAAAAGGCTCCCCCTGCTCATTTAGAGCACGCACCTTGATCTCGGCAGCACGCTCTACCTTTTCATAAGTGCCTGGAACGGACAAGCAACCCTCTTCGAATACCTCGCACGCCTCGCTGCGCCAGTATATTTCAGGGTTAATTAATACGAGCAAATCATTTTTTTCTTCGCTCAGATCAATCACAACCACCCGCTCATGCACATCAACCTGTGTTGCAGCCAACCCAATACCTGGTGCGGCGTACATGGTCTCAGCCATATCTGCCACCAGCTGACGAATACGATCATCAACCTGTTCTACGGGTTTAGCCACCGTGTGCAAACGGGGATCAGGATATTTGAGGATGGGTAATAATGCCATAGTGCTGTATGAATAATCTAATGAAACATTTATATTGTACTATGCACAAGATAAAGGCTTAGGGAACATTTCATTATACCTGTAAATTAATTCCCCCTCTCATTACACTATGACACAAGCAACTGCATCTGCTGACGAACTTCGTGCCTGGCTAACATTAACCCTGACCCCGCAGTTAGGCCCAGCTCAAGCCCTGATGCTGCTATCCGAATTGGGCCTGCCACAACAAATCTTGGCTCATTCCCTCACACAGCTGAGTCGTTACCTCGGCACGGAGCTGGCGCATACCCTAAAAAAAGGGCCGGATGAGGCCACCGCCCAACTCATTGAAGAAACCCTACAATGGGCACAAGCTCCCGATCAACACATCATCACCATTGCAGACGCGAACTATCCATCTGCCTTGTATCACTTGCATACCCCCCCGCTCCTGCTCTATGCCAAAGGCAATTTAGAGCTCTTACAGCGCCCAACTATCGCCATTGTAGGCGCTCGCAATGCTACTGCAGCTGGTATGCATAATGCCCAAGAATTTGCACGTTTTCTGAGTGCCCGCGGGTGGTGCATTTGCAGTGGCCTGGCTGCAGGTATTGATACCGCTGCGCACACCGGCGCCCTATCTGCCCCCTCGCCCCATGGCAGCACCATCGCTGTCTTGGCAACAGGGATGAATATTGTATATCCCGCTGCAAACCGCGACCTCGCTCATCAAATCGCTGATCAAGGTCTACTCCTTAGTGAATTTAGTCTGCATCAACGGGCTCGCACCTTTCACTTTCCCATGCGCAACCGTATTGTGGCAGCCCTTAGCCAAGGAGTACTAATTGTGGAGGCAGCTCAACGCAGTGGCTCGCTGATCACCGCCAAATTGGCCACTGAACTAGGGCGCGAGGTCTTTGCCATCCCCGGTTCCATCCACTCTCCTCTTTCACGCGGCTGCCATGCTCTAATTAAACAAGGCGCCAAACTGGTTGAATCCGGAGCGGATATACTCAATGAGCTGCACACCTCCTCCCCATCCCGCGCGAGCTCTCCCTCTACTCAGGGCCCCTCGCTTCCTGACCCCCTTCCCACACATTGGCAGGAATACCCACTCCTACAGCAAATGGGCTTTGAGCCCATGAGCTTTGACCAGCTCTTACAACTCAGTGCAGCCAAAGACTTCAACACCCTTAGCGTGCAACTGACTGAGCTAGAACTGCTAGGATATATTCAACGCCTCCCTGGTGGCCGCTATCAACAGCGCCCCCCTTCCGATTTACCCTCACATAACGAACCTACACAATGAGTCCACTCACTCAACAACGCCTATTAGATACCCTTGGCCCCCTACCCCTTAAGGGGCGGTCGTGGCCCCGTGCCATTGCTTTGCTCGCATGGGCACTATTAGGAGGACTCATAGGCTGGCTCGGGTGGCGAGCAGAGGCTATTTATACTGCTCTCGATCCCACCCTGCATAGCCCTCTTACCATTAGTGTTATGGCCTGCCTGCTGGGTCTCGGCATCATCGCTTACTACATGTGGGTGGGTCATACCACCATTACTGAACAGGGCATTGAACAAGACTGGATTATGAAACGGCACATTGCTTGGACAGAAATTCGCATGGTTAAATTTGTCCCCCTTCTTTTTTCTAAGCGTCTGATTTGCTTCCCTCAACGGGGCCGCCCCATTATTTTTCATGCGGGCCAACGTGAGCTTGAAATTGCCTTTGCTCACATCGCCTTGGCCTGTACCCCAAATACCTAAGGTCGCCCTTGCCCTGACCGAGGGCTCCAGTCACACTACGCCCGCGGCCCAAAAATAGCAGACCCTAACCGTATTTCAGTCGCTCCTTCGGCAATAGCCAATTCAAAATCCCCACTCATGCCCATCGATAAGCGCTGCACCTCTTCATAGCCTGCCTCTTGCATCCTATCGCGCCATTGGCGCGCCACTGCAAAACATCGCCTAATTTCCTCTTGATCAGTAGTTTGAGTAGCCATTGTCATCAGCCCGCGGACACGCAGAGTAGAAAAACCTTTCAACTGTTGTAAAAAATCTGGTAAATCTTTCGGATCAAGCCCGAATTTGCTCTCTTCACGAGCTGTTTTGATCTGTATTAGCACATCCAAAGCCCGCCCTTCGCGCTGTAGACGCCGCTCAAGTGCCTCTGCCAAGGATAAGCGATCCAATGACTGCAGCTCATGTGCATAACGAGCAATATCACGGGCCTTATTTGTTTGGGTATGACCAATCATCACCCAGTGCAATTCAGACGGGCCAAATGCCTCAAAGCGGGCACGTAAATCTTGCACACGATTTTCACCAAAACGTCGCAAACCTAACCTTTGTGCCTGCGCAATTAGTTCATCAGCAAAGGTTTTACTTACTGGCAATATCTGTACCTCATCTGGGTTACGGCCTACTGCCTGACAACTTTGTTTGATACGCTCTTGGACCTGAGCCAGTCGTTGCTCCATGGTTGTGTCTGTCATAAATTACCTGACTATTAAAGTGATTTCATATGATTTTTCTTTACACATCTTAGAAAAAAATGGCTTCAGACGCCAAAAAAATGCTTTTTATATGCTTTTACAGTCTTAAAAGATGACAAAATTTGCCGAGTAACGGTATATTGACACAGTGCCGACTGCACAAGTTCAAAGATTTTTTGCTTTCTGTGCCTCGGCTTTTAGCTATGAGGAATAACAATGGAACAATCCAAACACTCACTGCCGTCCTATCTCAATAGCAAGGACGTTGGCCCTTGGGGTATTTTTTTAGAACAAGTTGATAGGGTCGCCCCATACTTAGGCGATCTATCCAAGTGGGTCGATACCCTCAAGCGCCCCAAGCGCATCCTCATTGTCGATATTCCCGTTGAGCTAGATAACGGTGACATCGCCCATTTTGAGGGCTACCGAGTACAGCACAATGTGGCGCTAGGCCCGGGCAAGGGTGGGGTACGCTTTCATCCTGATGTTCATTTAAGTGAGGTCATGGCCCTATCTGCCTGGATGTCCATTAAATGTGCAGCGGTAGGCGTCCCTTTTGGTGGAGCCAAAGGGGGGGTGCGTATTGATCCCAAACACTATTCAGCGCGTGAGCTTGAGCGCGTTACCCGCCGCTATACTGCTGAAGTACGCCCCATTATTGGCCCCGATCACGATATTCCGGCCCCTGATGTCAACACCAATGGTCGCATCATGGCCTGGATGATGGACACCTATGCCGCCCTCAACAGCTCTCATGATCAGGGAGTGGTCACGGGCAAACCCATCATCTTAGGGGGCAGCTTGGGGCGTGAACAATCAACCGGGCGAGGAGTATTTATTACTGCCCGTGAGGCTGCTCGAGAATGCGGCCTAGATTTAAAAGGAGCTCGGGTGAGCATCCAAGGCTTTGGCAATGTTGGGGGCATCGCCGCTGAATGCTTCCATGCAGCGGGAGCCAAAGTCATTGCCGTGCAAGACTTTAGCACGACTTTATACGATGAGAATGGTCTAGATATTCCCGCCTTACGCGCCCACTGCGCTGCTCATCCCCACCGCGGATTAGCAGGCTATAGTGAGGACAAACAGATTCCTACTGAACAATTCTGGGATATAAGCAGCGACATACTCATCCCTGCTGCTCTTGAAGACCAAATTAATCAGCATAATGCCCCACGCATTCAAACCAAGATCCTAGTCGAAGGAGCAAATGGGCCCACTACCCCTGCTGCTGATGACATCCTTACCGACAAGGGTGTTTTCATTGTGCCTGATGTATTGGCTAATGCAGGAGGCGTGACCGTGAGCTATTTTGAGTGGGTTCAAAACCAAAGTCATTATTTCTGGGATGAGCCCACCATTTATGAACGCCTAGAGCATCAGCTATGCGCTGCTTACCATGCCATTTCTACCATTGCTAAAGAGCAGCAGGTTAGCATGCGAACCGCTGCCTATATCTGTGCCTGCCGTCGCATCTTGGAAGTCCAAGCGCTGCGCGGTCTATTTCCCTAACGCATGCACACAACACTACTAAGGGGGGCGCACAGCCCCCTAATAGCCACGTGCGTTGTACACAGTGTACAATCAGCCACTGCATGAATCGCAACACGCAGTCAAACTGCGTATGATAAATTCGCTTTTTAACTGTTTGGGCCCTTTTCCGCCGTGAACGCTTCTGCTGTACCCTCCGATTATGCCGTACAGGTAAAAAATATTCACAAATCATTTGGCACCCATCAAGTGCTAAAGGGGATCTCCTTTACCGCACGAAAAGGTGAGGTGCTATGCATTATTGGTGCTTCCGGATCAGGCAAAAGCACTTTGCTACGCTGCATCAATCACCTGGTCGTCCCCGACAAAGGGGAAATTCACATCGGCACTGATGTGTTGCGCACCCGTATTCAACGCAATGGCACGCCCGTCACACGTGATCCGCGCCTATTAGAAAAAGTCCGATGTCGCCTCGGCATGGTATTTCAAAACTTTAACCTATGGTCTCACCGCACGGCACTACAAAATGTCACCGAAGGACCCATTCACGTACTCCGAAAATCTCGTACCGAAGCTCAACAACAAGCCTTAGAACTATTAAATAAGGTTGGTTTAGCGGAAAAAGCCCATGCCTATCCCTCCGAGCTCTCGGGCGGTCAACAACAACGGGTGGCAATTGCCCGTGCTCTCGCTATGAACCCAGAGGTATTACTCTTTGATGAGCCTACCTCTGCCCTAGACCCTGAAATGGTTGGTGAGGTCTTACGCGTCATTCGCGCCTTGGCCGAAGAAGGTCGCACCATGATTTTAGTCACTCATGAAATGAAATTTGCCCGTGAGGTTTCCAACCATACTATTTTCATGCATAACGGTCTGTGTGCCGAGGCTGGCCCCTCACATCAGCTATTTGATCACCCCCAAACAGAACGTCTCAAACAGTTTTTACAACCACTGCAATAACTCAACTTTGTGTTTTATTCGGCGCATCCAGCCCCCGCAAAACATTTTTTAGGAGACTTGAAACAATGAAATCTTTTCGACAACTATTATTAGGCACTGCTGCGACCTTACTCAGCAGCGCTGTTTTGGCTGCTCCCTCGTACAAAATTGGCACCGAAGGCGGCTATCCCCCATGGAGTATGGTAGATGCTTCAGGCAATGTCACTGGCTTTGATGCGGATGTAGCTGCTGCACTCTGTGATGAACTAGGCGCTGAGTGCCGTTTTGTGGTGCAAGCCTTTGACAGCCTCATTCCCTCCCTCAATGCCAAACGCTTTGACCTGATCATTTCTGGGATGTCTTATACGCCCGAACGGGCCAAACGCGTCAACTTTAGCATTCCTTATGCCGTAGAGGACGCCATCTTTATCCTTCCTGCTAACAGCGCACTGATCGAAGCCACTGATAGTGATACTATTTTTGCTGGCCTCACGGGCAAAACTATTGGCGTCCAAGGAGGAACCACGCACGGAGCCTATCTGACCAAGATGGCCCCAGAGGTCACTGTCAAAGACTATGAAACCCTCGATCAAATGCAAATTGATCTAGATGCCGGTCGCTTAGACGGCACCTTTGCAGATTTAACCTCCCAGCAACAGTTTTACAACAAAATGAATAATCCCGAGTTTGCCCTAACCCAGTACATCATCAAGGGCTCTTCTGATCCAGAAACACTCGGCTATGGGATTGCAGTGGGCATTCACCCTGATAACGACGAATTTAAGGAACAAGTTGATGCCGCCCTCTGCACCCTCATTGAAAACGGCACCATCAAAGAAGCCAGTGAAAAATGGTTCCAAATTGATATCTCTAACTACGAGGTATGTGAGGACAATTAACAGCATTCATTCAACGACACACCATCATGTTTGAGCGGATACTTTCCATATTATTTGAAGGATGGGGTTGGATGCTCCTAAAAGGGGCCTCCATGACCCTATTTATTTCTATTTTTGGAATGGCACTTGGCACCCTAATCGGCATTGCCGGTGCCAGTATCCGCCTATACGGACCACGTCCCCTAGGCTGGCTAGTACGCCTCTATACCACTGTAACCCGCAGCATTCCTGAGCTGCTTATTATTTATCTCATTTTTTTTGGTTCCGTACATGGAGCCACTGATCTGGCTTATTGGTTAGATATAGACGAGCTATTTAACCGCTGGTTTCCTGCCCTGGTCGGGATTTTAGCCATTGGTGTTATTGCCGGATCCTATAGTGTAGAAGTATACCGAGGCGCTTTTTTAGCCATCCCAAAAGGACAAATAGAAGCAGCTCAAGCCATTGGTATGTCTCGCTGGCAACGCTTTCATCGCATCACCCTGCCCCAACTATTTTGGTATGCCTTGCCCGGCTCAAATAATGTCTGGCAAACAGCCCTCAAAGATACTGCCTTGATTTCCTTGGTAGGCTTGGTAGAAATCATGCGCGCAGCGCAACTTGGCGCTGCGGCAACACGCGATCCCCTCTTGTTTTATATTTGTGCTGGGGCCTTGTTTTTTGCCATTGGTGTTGGCAGCCAAGCAGTATTTTCACTTGCCGAACGCTATGCTGGCCACGGTCTGCGCACCGCCCATTAATATCTGCCGCCCCTGTTGCCATGATTTTTTCCTACGAGCAATTCCAATATACTATTGAAACTTTATTCAAAGGTCTAAGCATCACCCTCTCAATCGGCCTATACAGTATCTTTTGGTCCCTATTAATTGGAGTTGGCTTGGCCTTGATGCGTGTTTCCAAACACCCTATCTTTGCCCGCCTGGCCTTAGGGTACAGCACCCTATTTCGAGGCACTCCTCTCTTAGTCCAACTATTTATACTCTACTATGGCATTGGAACTCTAGACAGTGTGCGCCAGAGCCCCAGCCTGTGGTGGCTATTTAGTGATGGCTCACGCTGTGCCATCTTGGCCATTGCACTCAATAGCGGCGCCTACATCAGTGAAGTCTTTAGAGGGGGCTTACAGTCTATTCCCCGCGGCCAAATAGAGGCCGCCCAAGCCATTGGCATGTCCCCTGTCACACGCTTTAGCCGCGTCATCTTTCCCCTCGCCTTACGCCAAGCCTTACCTGCCTACAGCAATGAAATTGTCATTGCCATTAAGGGCACCAGCTTGGCCTCTACTATTGCTGTACTAGACATCACGGGACAGGCGCGCCGCGTTATGAGTCAAAACTATGCCATCATTGAGACCTTTGTTGTGGCTGGGCTGCTGTACCTCATTATTAATTTTAGTTTACTTCTTCTCCTTCAACTCTTAGAAAAAGCCTTAGGCATACGCTCTGGCACTAAATAACATTGAGGTACTTGCCATGAATCAACTCTCACGCATTGCTCTCTTAAGCACTGGGGGCACCATCGCTGGAACTGCTGCCGATCACACCGCAACTGCTAATTATGCGATCGCACAAGATGGGCAGGCCCTATTGGATGCGATTCCAGAGTTAAAACAATTGGCCCAAATTGAATGCCATAACCTCTTCCAAATCGATAGCAGCACCATCAGCAGTGCACAGCAAGTGGCCATTGTGCTCAAAGTCAATCAACTACTGGCTCATCCCTCTATTGATGGCGTGGTGGTCACACACGGCACAGACACCTTAGAAGAAACCGCATTACTCTTACACCTGTGCATCAAAAGCAGCAAGCCCGTGATCGTAGTCGGCGCCATGCGCCCGGGCAGTGCCCTGAGTGCTGACGGTCCCATGAACTTATTTCAAGCTGTGCGTCTGGCCACCCACACAGATACTCACGGCTTAGGAGTATTAGTAGTCAGCCAAGATCGTATTTATAGCGCACGGTTTGTGCGTAAAACCCACACCCACATGCCAGATGCCTTTGCTGCCCCGGATACTGGCCCTCTTGGCGTGATCAGCAATGGTATGGCCTATATTGGCAATACCCCCCGCCGCCCTCACACCACCCACAGTCGCTTTAGCCTCAATGAAGGCGATCACCTCCCTGCAGTAGAAATTATTTACGACCATCCAAGTGCAGGATTAGATTTTTATCACAGCTGCATCACACAACAGCGCGCTGGGGTCATTATTGCAGGCAAGGGCAACGGCAACCTGAGCCAAACCGCACGCCAAGGCGCTCTGAAACTACATCAAGCAGGCATCCCGACCATCCGTGCCAGCCAAGTAAGTCATGGCCCTGTTGTCCCCACTCAGCTTGATACGCAATTTCATACCCTACCGGCACATTGGTGGAGCCCCCATGGCGCACGCATTGTGCTCAGCCTATGTCTTTTACACCAACTTGACAGAGAGGCCATGCACCATGTTTTTAGGCATTATTAATTAACCCTGCTGGAGTTGTTTAGGCCCCCACTTTAAGGCGCGCTTACTTCTAAATTCACGATAAGCCCGCGTTACCGGATCAATAAAAGAAATGGAGCGCGCCAATAACTGCAACGGTGCAGCAAAGACATCCTGCTGCTGTGCTGCCTCTACCTCATCCGCCCCTTGAGCGCTCTTAGAAGACCCTGCTGTCCTCAAACTCTCCTCATTCAATCCGCCATACCACTCATCATTGATAATAGGCGCCCCGATAGACTGCATATGCACACGCAGCTGATGTTTGCGCCCCGTCACAGGATGCAGGCGATAATACCCTAATTGTTGCTGCATGGCATGCGCCCCCTGTTTAGACACCTGCCAATGCGTCACCAACTCGATATAAGTATCACTATTCGGAATTCCCTCCGTACACTGCATCAAAAACTGCCCTGGCCGCTCCGTTATGCGCCGCTGAATATGTAGGGGAAAGATCTGCTTCTCAGGCACAGGCGCCACCGCCTCGTATTCTTTTTGTATTGCTTGGCTCTGAAATAACTCCTGATACACCCCTCTATAACGCGGCTGCACACAAAATAACATCACCCCAGCCGTTTCTCTATCCAAACGATGCAACGGAGTAATAGCGTAATTATTAAAATGCTTACGCACCCGAGCCACCGCAGTATGTTCTAAATAAGGACCGCTAGGAATACTGGGCAAAAAATGCGGCTTATCTACTGCAATTAAATAATCATCCACATATAAAATAGATAGCTCAAACGGTATTGGCACCTCATTTTCCACAACTCGGTAATACCACAACCACTGTTGCGCCCGATAAGGAGTGTAGTAGTGCACCGCCTGCCCTTGAGCAGTCACAATATCTCCAGCGTGAAGACGCCGCCGCATCTGCGCCTCATCCAGATGGGGAAAACGCTCTAATAAAAACTCCCCTACATAATGCCACGGCCCCTCGGGCAACCATACTCGACTGGCTGCCACCCCATTACGCCCAGGCAATGGACCCTGTACATGCTGTTGAAACTGTTCTAATTGACGAGACAAACCACCATCCTTTGCATCACACTACCGCAGCCCATGCCAGACGGCCCTTTGGGCACATTACGGCAGCAATCCAACCTCACGAAAATAACGCTCTGCCCCGGTATGCAAAGGCACCACCATCCCCAAAGACACCATGTCCTGTTTGTTTAAATGGGCCCATGCAGGGTGCAAACGCTTAAAATCATCAAAATTCTCAAAAACAGCTTTAACCACCTGATACGCAGCCTCATCAGACAAAGCGGTAGTAGTCAACACCGTTGCAACCGGCCCATAGGTCACGGTATCGTGCGGATTATCTGCATACGTGCCTCCAGGAATCACTGCCTTAGCATAATAGGGCCGCTCGGCTACTAATTGTTCAACTGCCTCATCATCAAGAGACAATAATTGCGCCCCACACGTAGCAGTAGGCTCTTGTATATTAGCAGTAGGATGCCCTACTCCATAAAAAAACCCATCAATCTTATCAGCACATAAAGCCTGTCCATGCTCATCTGGGCGCAATTCCATCGCCTGACCAAAAAAATCCGTATCCACCCCCTTGGTCTCAAGCAATAACTCTACTAACTGCCGCGTTCCTGACCCTGGATGACCAATATTGACACGCTTGCCTTGTAAATCAGCAAAAGACTGAATCGTGCTCTCTGGACGCACCACAGCAGTAAGCGGCTCGGCATGAATAGAAAACAAAGCCCGCAAATCAGTAAATGGCTCATCAAACTGCTCCTGTCCCTGATAAGCATGGTAGCCAATATCAGACTGCACGATTGCAATATCAAAATCCTCAGTATAGAGTGCACTGATATTAAATAAAGACCCCCCAGTAGCCTCCGCCGTGCACCGTAACTTATGCTGCGCACGATTTTTATTCACTAATCGACACAGAGCTCCCCCCGCCGCATAATACACCCCTGTCACCCCGCCCGTTGCAACATTAACTCCCTCAACAGGCGCTGCCGTCGCACTCATTCCTCCTACGCTCAAAGCCAAACAGCTCACCCAAATGCCCACCTTTGCTGCAGCCCAGCCGCGCCCTAAACCCTGCATGATACGCTCCTATTTTTTTTACTCACTGAGTTGGTCCACGCTGCCTTTTATGCAACCTCACAACCCTCTTACAAGAATTGTAATCTTGCTATACTAGCGCCATTCAAAATGCTTAAAATATCTCTCAGTAATATATCCATCTGCTATATCCACCTGCACTACTTGTGCACTGGGTGGCCCCTTATGTAGCCAGGATAAAAAATTGTCTATTGCATCCGCACTGCCTTGAGCTAACACCTCCACCGTTCCATCGGCGGCATTTCTAACCCAACCTGTTAGCCCATTAAGACGAGCTTGCTGCACAGTAGCTGCCCGAAAGCCTACTCCTTGGACCTTTCCATGCACTGTTGCCCGCACCATTGTCATATTTTCATTCATAGGACTGTTCTTCTCTTTCTCTATTGATCTGATCGTGTGCCCAGTACATCACAACCTTTAATTTTATGTCGCATCTTTTATACAACTGGCTAACCCATTCTGCAAGCACATCACTGCTCATCTATTTAAACAGCCTCACCGCACCTCCTACCCAAAGTGTACTCTGGCTGCTTATCGCCTTGCTATTGGTATTGGCTGTAATTGTGCCGCTCCTTGTATCGCGCTTACTGCGTACACGAAAAGAACTCAGCCGCCTGCTCCAGCAGTTTGATCAAATCACACCCCATAATCGCTCGCTCCCTCCCTCACCATCTAGACGCTCCAAACAGCGCATGGGCCCAGCCTCTTTAGCACTACACCATCAAGGCTTTTTCGACCCCCTGACCCAACTGCCTAACCGCAGAGTCATCGAGGCAGCCCTAACGAAACAACTGCGTCTTTATGGCACCGCACAAGCGCAGCCGAGTGCCTTATTAGTATTAGATCTCAACAATCTCGATCGCGTTAACGATACCTATGGCCGCACTATAGGCGATGAGTTTTTACAAAACGTCGCGCAACGATTACAACGCATCATCAGACCGGATGATGTCTTAGCGCGCCTAAATAAGAGAAAATTTGCTATCTTGGTAAAAAGTTTGCCTCAATCGGCAAATGGCGCCCATGACTTTGTGCGCACATACACCACCAACATTCAAAAAAGTCTTGAATCACCCTATCTGATTGATGGAATTGCCCTACAGGGACAAATTTCTATTGGAGTAGCCAGCCTAGACTCGCCCCATCTGAGTGCTCAAGAAATCATTCAACGTGCCTTATTGGCCTTAAATCAAACCCATCATTACCGCGGGCTGCGTGTAGAATGCTTTAATGCGCGCCTTTTAAACCGAATCAAGAGAACCCAACAACTCTCTGCCGATCTACCCCGCGCCATTGAAAAAAATCAAATGAAAATAGTGCTGCATCCCCAACATTGCTTTGGGGGAACACTCATTGGTGTTGAACTATTGTTGCGCTGGCGTCATCCCACCTTAGGGAATATTAGTCCTGCCCAATTTATCCCTATTGCAGAAAGAGAAAATTATATTCACACCCTTGGTATGTGGGCTTTGGAACAGGCTCGAGATTTTATTCAACACAACGAGCTTCCCAACCTAAGCGTCTCTATTAATGTCAGCCCACTTCAATTTCACTCCATTTATTTCCCAGAATTTATTGAACTTTTAGTTAATCAACGCTCCATCATGGGCGATAAATTAATTATTGAGCTGACCGAAGGCACCATTATGGAAAATGTCCAAGAGGCCCAACATATCATGATCCTCCTGAATCAGCTTGGCTATAGATTTGTGCTTGATGATTTTGGGACTGGCTACTCTAATCTTTCGGCAATCAGCTCTTTTCCTCTCTATGGGCTCAAACTTGATCGCAGTCTCGTAACAGGCATTGCCCAAGACCGCAGACTCTACACCATAGCAAGAATGGTAGCATCATTAGCCCACAGCCTTAACTTACACTGTCTGGCGGAAGGGGTAGAGCAGCAAAAAGAATTAGATACCCTCAAAAAACTGGGCTTTGATGCCGTTCAAGGCTTTTATTTCTCTCGCCCTATCCCTTTAGAAAAATGGCCTGCCTTTCTGGCTCAAAGGGAGCATTTCTAATCAGCCCCCCCTTCTTCTGCACGCTGAGGCTGTCCATCCCGCTGCGATGCAGAGTGCAGATAGGTCTCTAAGCGGTGCTGCTCTATTTGAGGATGCACCGTCTGTACCTCAGGACGCGACTGAGCCTGGTTGGGAGCCAATTGCTCAAAGCGCTCTAATTTGGCATACACCCCCTGCTGCCCAGTTAGGGCAATTACGCTCTGATTATAGTGCTGTGTGAGCTGATGAATGCCCTCCCCTAATCGCCGCAAACGCTCAGCCAATAGATTTAGCTGATCAAAAATAGCCCCAGCCTGCTGAGCCAAAGCATGAGCATGTTTATGGGACTCAGCCAAACGCCACACCTGAGCGACCGTACGCAAAATAGGCACCAAGCTCGTATGCGATGTGATAATCACATTTTTACGTAATCCATACTCAAATAATTGCGGCCGATGCGACAAAGCAGCCAAATAAGCCGGCTCAATGGGCACAAACATTAAAACAAAATCGGCACTATTTAACTGCTCTAAAGCAGCATAATTTTTTTTCGCTAAATCATCCACATGACGCTCAAAGGCTTTTACCAGATTATTCAATGCCTGCGTCTGCTCTTCCTTTGATTCAGCGCGTAACGCGCGATCATAATCGACCAAAGCAGCTTTGCTATCTAAGATAATATGTGTGTCATTGGGTAAATGGACCACAAAATCAGGAATATATAATTGCCCTTGAGCAGTTCTGTAGCGAGGCTGAGCCACATAATGCTGTCCTGCTACCAGCCCCATTGCCTCTAGGGTCTGAGCAAGTAATAACTCCCCCCAGGTCCCCATACGTTTATTATCACCTTTTAATGCCTGGCTGAGTTGCTCAGCCTCTTGGCTCATCTGCAGCCCGATCTCCATCACCCGGCGCAGCTCTGCCCCTAATTCGGCTTGTCCTCGAACCGACTCACTATGCACCTGATTCAAACGTTGCTGAAACCGCTCTATCTGCTCTTGTAAGGGACGCAATACCTCATCCAAACTTTTTTGCCCTTGTTGGTTGAAATGCTGTGTCTGCTGAATGCTTTGCAGGCGTATTAACTCACGCTCTAATTCTGCAACCTGATCTGTTAATAATTCATTTTCCTCAGCCAAGGCTTGGGCTTGCGCCTTCTCTTGAATCTGTTGCTGCTGCAAATACTCATAGCGGGCTTGTAAAACCATCCACTGCTGTGTCCGGCGCGCTAACCGCACGCCGACCCATATCCAAGCCAGCACCATGAGGGCGCCCCCCAAAGCCCATAACAGCCCCGCATTCCCCATATCTTAGCCCTTTAATTAGGAGCGCTTCACCCCAAAACAATGATCTAAAGTGGGGAAGGTCCCAGCACGTACCTCATCGGCATACTGCTGTACGGCCTGCTCAATAACAGCGCCCACATCAGCAAACTGTTGGGCAAAACGCGGAATGCGTGGCCCACTCAAGCCCAAAATATCCTCGGTGACTAAAATTTGCCCATCACAAGCAGGCGATGCGCCAATGCCAATAGTGGGAATACTCAGTGTTTGAGTCAGACGCCGCCCCAAGGGCTCAGCCACCCCTTCGAGCACCACTGCAAAAGCACCCGCCTCTTGGTGCGCCAACGCATCACGCTCAATTAGCGCTGCCGCCTCATCACTCATTCCTTGGGCCTTAAAGCCCCCCATTGTATTAACATACTGCGGCATCAGCCCCACATGGGCCAATACAGGCACCCCACGCTCCACCAAAAAACGCGTGGTCTCTGCCAAAGCTGCTCCCCCTTCTAGTTTCACTGCAGCCGCTCCACTATGAGCCAGCATATAAGCTGCATTACGAAACGCCTGCTGAGGTGACTCTTGAAAGCTGCCAAAAGGCATATCGATCACCACACATGCTTGTTGTGTCGCACGCACCACTGCTTGCCCGTGGGCAGTCATTTGCTCCACAGTAATACTCAACGTATCGTCCATGGCATAACCCACCATGGCAGTGGAATCCCCTACCAAAATCATATCTACGGCCCCATCCAGCAAACGGGCAAAAGGTGCGGTATAAGCCGTCAAGGCGACAATTTTCTTTTCACCCTTATAAGCCCTTAACTCAGGCACCGTACGTCGCTTTAGACGCTTGTGAACACTCATTTTTTTAACCTCTTGTTAAACCAATAACGATACGCACAGGACATCCCTGCACTCGTAAATAGAAATAAATGTAGCCTAAGAACCGCAGTAAAACAAACACAGGCACAGAGATTTATTACGCATCGGCAAAAAAAGCCACCTCCGAAGAGGTGGCCTACTGCATCCGTAGCAATCACGAACTCAGAGCAATAATTATTTGAGTAAATGGCGGATCACATACTGCATAATCCCTCCATGGCGATAATAATCTGCCTCGGTAGGAGTATCGATACGAACCACTGCGTCAAAACTGACCGCTCCTGCTGTCACCCGCACAGTCTGAGGAATACGCCCCTCATTTAAGGCCGTAATACCCTCAATAGAGAACACCTCATCGCCAATCAGACCCAGACTATCCGCATCCTGGCCCTCGGGGAACTGTAGTGGCAACACACCCATTCCAATCAAATTAGAACGGTGAATGCGCTCATAAGACTGAGCAATCACAGCACGCACCCCAAGCAATAAGGTGCCCTTGGCTGCCCAATCTCGTGAAGAACCAGAACCGTATTCTGCTCCCGCTAAGACAACTAAGGGAATATTATTTTTGAGGTAGTTACGCGATGCATCATAGATAGTGGTCACTGGTCCCTCAGGCTGAGTAAAGTCACGGGTATACCCTCCCTCGGTACCAGGAGCCAGCTGGTTGCGCAAGCGCACATTGGCAAAAGTTCCGCGAATCATTACCTCATGATTACCACGGCGTGAACCATAAGAGTTAAAATCAATGGGCTGAACCCCATGCTCAACTAAATAATTAGCCGCTGGCGTATTAGGCACAATTGCCCCAGCAGGGCTAATATGGTCCGTAGTCACCGAGTCGCCCAATTTGGCCAATACCCGTGCCCCAATAATATCAGTCACAGGGCTGGGCTCACGCGTCATTCCTTCAAAGTAGGGAGGATTGCGCACATAAGTAGACTCCTCATCCCACTCAAATTGCGTACTCTTAGGAGTGGGCAGACTCTTCCAGCGCTCATCTCCCTCAAAAACATTGGCATAGCCCTCTGCGTACATCTTGGCAGTAATGGTTTGTGCCATGGCCTCTTCGATTTGCTGCGTGCTTGGCCAAATGTCCTTAAGATAAACCGGCTGGCCCTCTTTGTCTGTACCAAGCGGATCCTCTAGCAAATTGACATTCATACTGCCTGCTAAAGCATACGCAACCACCAAAGGCGGCGACATCAAGTAATTCATCTTGACTTCAGGGTGAATTCGCCCCTCAAAGTTTCGGTTTCCAGATAATACCGATACTGCAGTCAAATCATGGTCACGAATAGCCTGACTGACTTCAGGAATTAATGGGCCGGAATTACCAATACACGTGGTACACCCATACCCTACTAAATTAAAGCCCAGAGCATCTAAATAGGGGGTAAGACCTGCCTTTTCATAGTAATCGGTTACCACACGAGAGCCCGGTGCCAAGCTGGTCTTAACCCAAGGCTTGCGCTGCAGCCCTTTTTCAACGGCATTTTTAGCCAACAAGGCAGCCGCCAACATGACGCTGGGATTAGACGTATTGGTACACGAGGTAATAGCTGCTATAGCAATTAATCCATGGTCTAACTCATGCTGACTGCCATCTGCAAAGGTCACCTGAGCCTGAGCGGAAGGAATTTCAGGGCGTGAGCCCGAAGGGGCGTCAGAAGCAGGAAAGCTTTGCTCCGCCAAATCCTCATGCTCCTCTGCCAACTCGGTTTTTTGCAATAAAGCCAACTCTTTACGAAATGCCGAACGTGCTGAACTCAACACTACCCGGTCTTGAGGACGCTTAGGCCCTGCAATAGAAGGCACCACACTCGACAGGTCAAGCTCTAAATGCTCTGAATAGCGCGGCTCATGATTGGGATCATGCCAAAGCCCTTGCGCCTTGGCATAAGCCTCGACCAAAGCTATCTGCTCCTCGCTGCGCCCAGTTAAGCGCATATAACGCAATGTCTCGTCATCAATAGGGAAAATAGAAACCGTGGACCCGTACTCAGGGCTCATATTGCCGATGGTTGCGCGGTTGGCCAAAGGTACCTCGCTTACGCCCGGACCATAAAACTCTACAAACTTGCCCACTACGCCATGCTTGCGCATTTTTTCAGTAATGGTGAGCACCAAATCAGTAGCCGTTACTCCTTCGGGCAACTTGCCTGTTAACTTAAACCCTACCACTCGAGGCACCAACATCGACACTGGCTGGCCTAACATTGCGGCCTCAGCCTCAATGCCGCCTACCCCCCATGCCAACACCCCAAGCCCATTAATCATTGGAGTATGGGAATCGGTCCCCACACAGGTATCCGGATAAGCCAGAACCTTGTCCCCTTCTTCACGGGTAAACACCACACGTGCCAAATGCTCCAAGTTGACTTGGTGGACAATCCCTGTCCCTGGCGGCACTACCTTGAAATTATCAAATGCATCCTGCCCCCAGCGCAAAAACTCATAACGCTCGATATTGCGGCGATACTCAATCTCTACGTTGCGCATAAAGGATTCATTATGAGCAAAATCCTCAACAATTACTGAGTGGTCAATAACCAGCTCAGAAGGCACTAAAGGATTAATACGCTGGGGATCGCCATTCAAAGCAGCCATTGCCTCGCGCATGGCAGCGAGATCAACGACGGCAGGCACCCCTGTAAAGTCTTGTAATAATACACGTGCAGGACTAAAAGCAATTTCATAACTCTGCTGCGAACGGGGCTCCCAGCCTGCTAAAAAACGAATATCCTCCGCGGTAACATTCACCCCGTCTTCGGTACGCAATAAATTCTCTAATAAGACTTTAAGACCATAAGGCAACGAGTGCACATCATGGTGCGCATCATGAACCGCCTCTAGGCTATAAATCTCGTAACGCTTATCCCCTACCTGAAGCTCTTGACGAGCATTAAAACTGTTTGGGTGTGTCATAGGTGTCCTCCATAGTCATCAGTCTTTATGATACACCGCTTCCACGGTTGCTGCCGTAACTCTGCTACTAAATATTCAATCAAAGCATTGACTCGGGCCGGCCGACGCCGCCCAGGAGGCATCACAATATATAAATCAGCAGGCTCTGTCTGCCAATCAGACAACAGCGGCACCAACGTCCCCGAACGCAAATCATCAGCCACCAAAAACTCTGGCAGCATGGTCAGCCCCAATCCAGCACGCAATACAGGCAACATCCCATTGGCGTTATTGACCCGCATAACCGGCTCAGGCAATGCTTGCACATAACGCCCTTTATCCCGATGCATAAAATGCCACTGCATCCCCCGCCGATGATACACATACAATAAAATCCGATGCTGCAACAGATCTTTGGGATGCTCTAACGGCCCAAACCGAGCAACATAACTGGGCGCAGCCACTAATACCGTACGAATCTCACAGCAATGCCGCGCCAATAAAGTAGAATCCTCCAACCTACTGATACGCAATGCTAAATCAAAGCGCTCAGCCACGATATCCACGAAACTATCATCAAAATGAATATTTAACTCCACTTCGGGATGCTGCTCCATAAATGGAGGCAATAACGGTGCCAAACAAGAAATACCGAAAGACATTGGTGCAGACACCCGCACCACCCCCGATAACTGCCCCACCTGCTCAGCAATCTCGGACTCTATTTCTACCCCCTGATCGAATAACGCCTGCGCCTGCTCCAAGACCGCCTCACCTGTATTGGTCAATGTCATCTGCCGTGAGGTGCGATGAAATAGAGTGCTCTCACTACGCTCCTCTAAACGAGCAATGGCTTTAGATACCGTAGCCTGAGACACCCCGAGACGCTGCGCAGCCCGCGCAAACGAGCCCTCATTGGCCACCGTTGCAAAAATTGCCCACGCTTCAAAATCCGGGAGTTTCTTCATATGCGTACTCACCAAATAGTCATTAATAAATTGAAAGGGTAGTATTCCTTTTTTTATCTTCTCAAATTACAGCCTACCCCATACACTTAATTACACCCTCTATAAACACGACCCATAGGGACCCATCATGATACAGCGTAGACCCTTTGATCAATTAGGCGAGACCAAAAACAGTTGGCTGCATGCACGCCACCATTTCTCATTTGGCCGTTATACAGATCCGACCCGCCACCATTGGGGGGCCTTACGTGTCTGGAATGATGACATCATCCAACCTCACCAAGGCTTCACCCCCCACCCCCATGACAATATGGAAATTATCACCTATGTCCAAAAAGGGGCCATCAGCCACCGTGATAGCCTAGGCAACCAGGGTCGTACCGCTGCCGGTGATGTCCAAGTGATGAGCGCGGGTTCTGGCATCATCCACTCTGAATATAACCATGAAAACGAGGCCACCCAACTCTTTCAAATATGGATACTGCCCGATACCCTCAATCAACCGCCCTCTTGGGGCACCCGCCGCTTTCCCAAACACGAACGCACAGGGCAATTCACTGTCCTAGCCAGTGGCTATGATACTGATACCAACGCCCTACCCATTCGCAGCCCCTCACGGGTCTTGGGAGCCACCCTCAGCGCAGGGCAACGCATTGCCTATCACTTTGACCATCCTGAGCGCCATGGTTATCTGGTACTGGCAGCAGGCCGTATCACCTTAAACGGAATCCCCCTCCACCCCCGTGACGGGGCCGCCATCACTGATGAAACCACCATTCAAATACAGGCCTTAACACCGGCTGAAATTGTTTTGGTGGACACACCTGCACTGGTGCACCACACCCCTCCGCTCACATAAATAAATCACATGCATGCTAACTATTTAGCAATTTTTCATATTTAACATTATAGGTAGTACATATTATGACCAGTCACTTTCTTACTGCACTTAAAAAAAGACGCAGCCAATATGCTTTAGGCAAACAAATCAACCAGAGCCACCAGGACATTCAAGCTTTGGTGACCGAAACCATGCGTCACACTCCTTCTGCTTTTCACTCCCAAAGCTCTCGTGCAGTGATCCTCTTTGGCGAGGAAAGTGTCACCCTCTGGAAACTCATCGAAGATCACCTTCGCGAGATGGTCCCAGCGGATAATTTTGCCGCCACCGAAGAAAAACTCCGCAGCTTTGCTGCCGGTGTGGGCACCATTCTTTTTTATGAAGATATGGATCCTGTTCGCGACTTACAGGAACGCTACCCCCTCTATGCGGACAACTTCCCCATCTGGTCTGAACATGCCAATGGCATGGCTCAATTTGCTGTTTGGACCGCTTTAGCAGATGCAGGCATTGGTGCCAGCTTACAGCACTATATTCCTTTTGCTGATGAAGCCATTCGCACTCAATGGGGCCTCCCCACCCAATGGAAGCTTCGCGCCCAAATGCCCTTTGGCTCTATTGAAGGTGAGCCAATGGACAAAACCTTTATTGCAGACGAAGAGCGCGTCAAAGTCTTTGGCTAATTCTTCTGCATCCTGCAATACTCCATCCTAAGCCAAAGCGCCTATGGCCTCACTCAGGCTATACGCTCAACGGGCTTGCCTCCTTGTTAAACTAAGAGGTAAGCCCGTTTTTATATTAAGATAAATCAAAACCGCAGCTCCAAATTCTCACTACAATACCAAGCTGCCTTCTTATTATTTTCAACCCAACTACACACTCACCATGAATACCGACGTTACAATTATTGGTGCGGGCCCAACTGGCCTTTGTCTGGCCTATGCCTTAGCTGAAGCTGGATTACAAGTCACCCTACTCGAACGCCAACCTCTCGAACAATTACAACACCCTACCTTTGATGGACGAGAAATTGCACTCACCCACGAATCGCGCCGTCTACTCCAAAAATGGGGCCTATGGGCGCACATTCCAACAGAGGAAATCTCTAACTTACGTCATGCCCAAGTAATGGATGGCTCCCTTACCCAAGGTATGTTTATCGACGCATCCTTAGGAGGACAAACCCAACTTGGCTGGTTTGTCCCGAACCACCTCATTCGCAAAGCGGGCTATTTACAAATTGCCACGCACCCCCGCGTTCAACTCCGCACAGAAGCTCATATCACCGCCACCACCACATCCACCCAACACGCCACCGTGACCCTAAAAGGAGGAGAGCGCATTCAAAGCCGACTTCTTGTTGCCGCTGACAGCCGCTTTTCTCAAACACGCCGTGCCCTAGGCATCCCCTCACCCATGATTGACTACGGCAAAAGCATGATGGTCTTTAGAGCCGAGCACACCCAGCCCCATCATCATATTGCTTGGGAATGGTTTGGCTACGGACAAACCCGCGCCTTATTGCCCTTAAATGGCAACCGCTCTTCAGTCGTACTGACCCTCCCCCATCATGAAATGCAACAACTCAATGCCTTAGAAGACGAGGCCTTTAACCAAAATATCAGTGCACGCTATGAATACCGTCTCGGAGCAATGCGATGCATCAGCCCACGTACTGTTTATCCCCTAGTCGGCACCTATGCTTCACGCTTTCATGCGCAACGTTTTGCCCTCATCGGCGATGCCGCTGTTGGTATGCACCCCGTTACAGCACACGGCTTTAACCTCGGGCTGCTCAGTGTCAAACATCTCGCTCATCGCGTCATCCAAGCCTACCGTAATGGCCACGACTATAGTGCTCCTCATCTCTTACGCGCCTATACCCGTGAACACCGCCTCAGCACACTGCCCTTATTTGCAGCCACTAATTTTATTGTTGCCCTGTATACCAATGACAAAGCACGTTTGCCCAGACAGGCCTTGCTCCAAGCAGCCAACTTAATCACACCATTTAAAAAGCTCATTGCTACCAGACTAACTGGTGTAGTAGGAAAAAATAGATAGATTGTGCTGCTAGACGGTGCAACTTTACCATTCGTAGCATGAATCATGCATTAGCTGTAGACGGACAAAATAGTTGGGAACT
>CALKIR010000055.1 GCA_937995985.1 uncultured Alcaligenaceae bacterium | reverse complement strand
GTGCTTTTTCTTGAATAATTTCACCTGCTGCTAAGCAAATATCCTCCCTAAATCTATCTGCAACTAATTGCACACCAACCGGAATCTGATTATCTACCAAGCCTGTTGGCACATTTAGCCCCGGTAAACTTAAGGCAGCGATTCCCATCAGTGGAGCTTGCTATAATGACTGCCTTTCGGTCGTCTTTTTCCTCTTAACCGTTACCTCCCTCACTACTCATAACCTTTTATGGATAAACGTATTTATCTACTGACTGCCATTGCTTTTGTGGTTGGCATGGTAGAACTATTAATCGGCGGAATTTTAGATTTAGTCTCATCTGATCTATCTATCAGCTTAGGGCGGGCAGGCTTACTGATTACTGTATTTGCCTTAGTGTTTGGACTCAGCGGTCCAGTACTGATGTTCTTCACACGCCGCTTTGATCCTAAAAAGGTTATATTTTGTGCTTTATTAATCTTTATTTTTGGCGACTTACTTACTATTTTGGGGCAAAGCTACGGGGTTTTAATTTTTTCTCGTATTATTTTAGCTATGAGCGGCGCATTACTTACGGTACTTTGCCTAGCCTTAGCAGCCCACATTGCTCCCCCCTCTCAACGTGGCCGCGCAATAGGTTGGGTGATTATGGGGATTAGTGCCTCATTAGTTTTAGGATTGCCGTTAGGTGTTAGTCTTGGCCATGCTTTTGGCTGGCGCAGTCCTTTTGTTTTTAATGCCGTATTAGCTGCTCTCCTTGTGCTCATTGCACCTAGATATATGGGCTCTATTACTATTCCTGATCCTGCGCCTTTTTCCGCGCAGCTTCATGCATTAAAAAATACACAAGTACAGTTTGCGCACCTTACAACTTTCTTTTTCTTAGCTGGACATTACACGCTTTATGGCTTTCTAACTCCTTTTGTAATTTCTCTCCTGCACTTTGATGGCTCGTTCATTACCCTAATGTATCTTAGCTATGGTGTTGCTGCTGTTATCGGTGGTGGGGTTGCCGGTCTGTGTACAGACAGATTTTCCCCTCGACCAACCTTAATCATAGCTATTGTGCTACTTTTTATTTGTTTACTCCTTATTCCCTCTAGTACCCATATAACAGCTCTGTTTTGGCTCATGTTGGTATTATGGGGCATTTTAAGCTGGTCTATTAGCCCTCCTATGCAAAGTCATTTAATACACATTGCCCCAAAAACAGCGGATATTCAGCAAGGTCTTAATGTTACTGCATTACACTTAGGTATCGCTTTCGGTAGTCTAGTAGGCAGTCTCGTTATCGATCTGACTTCGATTCGATATAATGCTTTTGTAGGGGCATTCATCATACTCTTAGCGCTGGGTTGTGCGCTTATTAGCTTACGCGATCCAATCGCTTTATCATCTTCTCGTACAACCTCCTAGCTTTCTACCCCTCACACTGAATATTGCCTGACTCAATCAGTATCTAAATATAATTTCTAATTATTAATTCTGTCACTTTGCCCCGCCCCGCCCCATTAGAGTTAATAACTCGTGCAGCAGCGACTTCATCAATGTAATAGTCCGCATAAAGATCATAGACCAATTCCGCAGAAGAATGAGACAACATGAACAACACACCTTGTTTAGTGAGTTGATTACAGAAATCGCGTAAACGATACTGCATCTGCAGATCAAAGCCTAAACTTGTATAGCCAGTAAAATTAGAAGTAGTATTTAATGGCACATAAGGCGGATCTAAATACACAAAATCGCCTTTGCTGACCTTAGCAAGGATTCTAGTAAAATCCCCCTGATAGACATGAACATGTTGCAACACGCGTGAACAAGCGAGCAAATTCTCTGCATCCACTATTTTAGGGTTTTTATAACGCCCAAAAGGAACATTGTGTTGGTTTTTCTGGTTCACTCTATACAAACCATTAAACCCTGTCTTATTTAAATAAATAAAGCGGGCTGCACGTTCAACTGGGCTGCGCGCTGCATAAGAGGTACACCTATCCCAGGCCCGCACCTCATAATAAAATTTTTTATCATTGCGAAAATGTTTCAACTGCTCTATCAGCGGAACAGGCTGATCACGAATTACCCGATAAGTATTGATAAGCTCCTCATTAAAATCTCCAATCCAAGGAGTATATGTGAAGCGCTCTGGATCGTGATGCAAATGCCAAAATAAAGCCCCGCCCCCTACAAAAGGCTCAAAATATCCTGTAAATTGCGCTGGAATACGCTGTTGCAATTCTCGCAATAACTGACGCTTGCCTCCTACCCACTTTACAAACGGCTTTGCCCTGACAACCTCACTTGACATGCATACCCTCAGGCTCTTGATTCATCACTGTCTTTAAAAAAACCTTCTTCATCAGGGCAGCAAAACCGGCGTTATTTTCGGTGCTGCGCGCGCTCTTTTACCGCCTATAGTACTGTAAATTCAATGCTATTTCTATATCATGAACGGCAGCATAGAAGCAGCATTTTTCCCTAATCAGCAATTTCTATGCTATTTGCACAAGTATTTTTTATGTGTTAACTTTCAAAATCTGCGACACGGGGTGCCTTAACTTAATGAGCATTGCTCAAAGGCTGAGAAAACACCCGTTGAACCTGATCCGGATAATGCCGGCGCAGGGATGTTTGCTTCTTTCTTCTCAGGTTATCTCGGATAGCTGCAATACATCTTTGCGCCGTTTTACTGTGTGGAGAAATACAGTGAGTTACGGCGAAATACTTAGTTATCTGCTTGTCTTTGCTCTATTCTTTTCTATCTCCGGAGTGCTCTATGCCCGTAGGCACACCGAAACCTTAGAATCCTATATTGTCGCTCGAAACACCCAAGGTGGGTGGTCGACGATGTTGACTTTAATGGCCTCCTCTTTAGGTGCTTGGATACTGTTTGCCCCCGCTCAAGCCGCCACTTGGGGGGGCTTATGGGCCATTATTGGATACGGCTTAGGGGCCATGGCGCCACGCTTTTTAATGGTTCCGCTTGGTCGGCGTATGCGTGAATTAATCCCGAGTGGCCATACCCTGACTGAATACGTGCTGGCTCGCTATGGCCGGCCAATGTATGCCATTACCCTGTTAATCATGCTGTTTTATATGTTTATTTCTATTACAGCTGAGATTACAGCCATGGCTAAACTAGTGAACCTCATTGCCCCTGTGCCCCTTTGGCTTACCGCATTAATTGTACTGTGTGCGACCTTGGCTTATACCGCTTATGGCGGGTTACGAGCCTCTATATTTACAGACAAAGTACAAATGCTGGTCATTTTTCCGCTCCTGGTGCTGTTAGTAATTTTCGGTTGGCATGCTACTAATGGGGTGACGCCGATTTTTACAGAATTATCAGCTAAGGCCCCAGAACTAGTCTCGGTATCCAGCACACTGGGCTTAAAAGCGGGGCTAACCTTCTTAATTGCATTGCTCTTAACGGGATTATTTCACCAGGGCAACTGGCAACGCATTTATGCTGCTCAAACCACTCGCGCCATGCGCAATGGCTTTATCCTAGCTGGCATACTGGTTGCACCCATCATCTTTATTATGGGACTTTTTGGCCTTGCTTTTGTGGCAATGGGTGAACAGGGGGATAGCTCCGTTGCTATATTTAAAATACTGCTCCCTACTTTACCCTATTGGTTTGTAGTGCTGCTCATTCCTTTAGGGCTGGCACTGGTAATGAGTAGTGTGGATACCGCTATTAATGCCTTCTCTAGCCTTATCGTTGTTGATATGCGCCGTCTAATGCCCCATTTATCTGCCCACACGTTGATGCGCTTAGCGCGCGGCACAGTCTTTCCCTTGGCGGCTTTAGTTTGGTTCTTTTCCGCTAAAGGATACAGTGTACTGTATCTCTTTTTGCTCGCTGACCTATTATGCTCCGCGGCGGCTTTCCCTGTCTTTTTTGGTTTATTTAGTAAACGCTATAGTGGAACCAATGCAGCACTAAGCACCTTGGCTGGATTAGTAGCTGGGTTAGTGATTTTCCCCGCCCCCAATGCCCCATTAACTTATTTACTAGAGTCCTTTTTATTGGCTGCTTTTGTGCCTCTTCTCGTTTCATGGGTATTATTCTATGTTCTTCCCAAAAATAAAGAATTCGAACTCACACACCTTAATAGTATGATCAAAAAACTGAGTTAAGCACAACGATTATTATTAATTGCTATACTCAAATAAATTTATAACTTTTCTTTTATTACTAGTTTATAAATGCTCATTAAGCTGTTAAATAAATAACATGCATCACTCAGGCTCTGCTGCGACTTATTATAAGGCGCAACAGAGCCTTTATTTCATGATCACCTGTCGTTAGACAAACAAAGGAAGTACATCATGTCTCAACTTCAATCATCAGTTGGTTTTTTATTTGCTACGCTTCTTGCTACCACACCCGTAGCCGCTGCTGATTCCGACCACTCTGAACATCATCACCACCATCACCACCACGAGCATATCGATTACAGCAAAGAGTTTGCTGCCGCCCAGCCCGCCCAAAATATTTTAGTGGAACAATGCTGGATCCGCTTGATGCCTGCTAATGTGCCCTCAGCTGGGTATTTCTCTCTAACCAACAACCAAAAAGAACCCATTGAATTATTGGCGGCTCGCACCAATAACTTTGAACTCACCATGCTGCACTTAACTTATGAAGAGGAAGGCATGGCTAAAATGAAGGAAACAGCAGGCATTACCATTGATGCTGGACAACGCCTTAATTTTGAACCAGGGGGCTACCATGTTATGTTTGAAGAGCCCACCACCATGCCTAAGGTTGGTGAAGAAATGGATCTCGAATTGCTCTTTGATGAGGCACAAAAAATCACCACTACCTGTCGCGTTAATAGCGCTAAAGCGCGATCCTATGATGATGAATAACTGACTAAATAGCCGCAGTTATAACCAATTTCCATTGAGTAACACTCTATAAATAATCAGGCCCCTTAACAGGGGCCTCTTTATATTCAATTTTCATCTCACCTAAGCATGACTGGCTAATTTAGTCACCGAAACACCTTTGATTTGAGCAATTACTGTGTCATGCACCTTTAAATTTAACTGCTGCGCCGAGCGGTGAGTAATACGTGCCATAAATTTAAATTGAGCATTATCTTTGAGCATCAAATGCACATTGAGCTCAGAAGAGCCCAACTCTTGAAAATGGGTGATTTCGGCAGGCAAAATATTTAAAATACTGCTCTGCGATGGCGGCTCCTTACTTAGACTGACATCTCGAGCCGCTAACCGGATTCTCACCTGAGCGCCTACATTCAAAGAATCTGCCGTACACAAGAGCTCTTGCCCCTGTGCCCGAACTACTACTATACCATCACTTTCTACTTTCTTAACCTCACCGAGTAACACTGCAGCGCTCTCGGAGCTTTGAGTAAACGGTAGCTCAGGATCAATCAAAGCCTCAAACAAAGGGCGACTAGATATCACCTTACCCTGCCGTAAGGCAACTAAATAATCAGCTAAACGCTCTACCTCAGAAAGATCATGAGAAACCAATATAATTGGAATAGAAAGATGGCTCGATAGACGCTCAAAATAAGGGAGGATTTCTGCTTTAGATTGGGTATCCAAAGCAGATAATGGCTCATCCATGAGTAGCAATTTCGGTTGTGATAACAAAGCACGACCAATTGCCACCCGCTGCCTTTCCCCCCCTGATAAATGCTCAGGGCGACGTGCGATCAAGCGCTCTAAGCCAAGCAGTTGAATCACTTCATCAGCATGGATGCGATGCTCGACGTTCTTGGCTCGACGGTGGCCATACAGTAAATTTTCCTGTACTGATAAATGTGGAAACAAACTCGACTCTTGAAAAACATACCCAACTGGACGCCGATGAGGCGCCACAAATAGCCGTTTGTCCTGCCACACCTCACCCCCAACTACAATTCGACCGGGCACCTTTTGCAACCCTGCAATAGAACGCAAAACCGATGTTTTTCCACACCCCGATGGGCCAAAAAGAGCCGTTACTCCCTGCATTGGTGCTTGAAACTGAGCGTCTAAAAGAAACTGCCCAAGCGCCCCGTGCAGCTGCACCTCAATCTTGCTATGTGAGTTCATCATTTAAAAATTACAAAGCTCGCTGACCCGTTCGCCGTGCTAGCACAGACATGGACAATATAACGATAAAGGAAAACACCAATAATCCTGCTGAAAGTATATGCGCTTCTTTCCACTGCAATGTTTCTACATAATCATAAATAGCAACGGATAGCACTTTTGTTTCATTAGGAATATTACCGCCTATCATCAAAATCACCCCAAACTCTCCCACTGTATTTGCAAACCCTAAAACTGCTGCAGTAAGAAAGCCTGGCTTGGCCAATGGCAAAACCACTGTAATAAATCGATTAAACGGCGACGCACGTAAAGTAGCCGCCACCTCTAAAGGACGCTGACCAATGGCCTCAAAAGAATTCCTCAAAGGCTGCACAACAAAAGGCATAGAATAAATAACTGAGCCAAATACCAGCCCCCCAAAAGTAAAAGCAAAAGTACGCACCCCTACCCAATCCCCCACCAAACCTCCCAACCCTTTGGGACCTAAAGCAATTAATAAATAAAAGCCTAAAACGGTAGGGGGCAGGACCAGAGGCAGGGCCACAATGGTGGATATGATTTCTTTAAGGCGGGAGCGTGTATGCGCCAGCCACCAAGCAATGGGGGTGCCAATTACTAATAACAACAAAGTAGTAATGGTTGCTAGCTTAACTGTGAGCTGTATTGGTTGCCAAAGATCAGCGTGAAGCATATTAATACCCGAGCATTAATCCATCACTGCATAACCATATTTGGTAATAATGTCTTTGGCAGCATCTGTTTGCAGAAACTCCAAAAACTCAACAGCAGCAGGATTATCCTCACCCTTTACCAAAAGAACAGCGTCTTGCTCGATGGGAGTATATAAATCAGCCGGTACAATCCAACGTGAGCCCTCATCAGTCTGCGCCACTTGACCCAAAGCAACAAAGCCGACTTCGGCATTACCTGTTTCTACAAATTGATAGGTCTGGCCAATATTCTGACCCTGTATCAATTTATCTTGTAGTGCATCATAAAGGTCTAAATTGTTCAGTGTTTCAACAGCAGCTAACCCATAAGGAGCAGTTTCCGGGTTTGCAATAGCAAGTTTATTAAAATCACCTGCTTTTAAATAATCCACCCCTAACTCCTCATCAGCCTGAATGGTATAGAGCACCAACTGTCCAATAGCATAAGTAAATACAGTGCCCTCTACCCCATACCCCTCTGTTACTGCCAAGGTAGGACGTTTATTATCTGCTGCCAATAAAATTTCAAAAGGAGCCCCATTGGCAATTTGAGTATAAAACTGTCCAGTGGCCCCAAAGGAAAGAACGGCCTCATGACCTGTCTCTTGAGCAAAAAGCTCGCTAATTTCTTTGGCCGCATCAGTAAAATTAGCTGCTACCGCCACATGAGTAGAGGCAGCAAATAAATTGCTTGCCGCTAAGGCTGTTGTTGCAAACACGCCCAACATCGCCGCCAGTACAGTTTTTTTGCTGTTTACCATTTTTTATCCTTTACCATTCGTTATATACATGGGTACATAGCGAATAGTAAAGATAAAACTAATAAATAGCAAGCATGACTGTCAATCACCGGAACTCAAATAGCTCGAACTGAATGTTCTGCTCTGGAATACCTAACTCTTGCATTAATTCTTGTAACTTATGTAATAATCCTTGAGGCCCACAGTAGCTAATATGAATAGTAGTGGGATCGTGCTGCTGGGCAGCTTGCCTCACACATTCTTTTAATGCCTGCCCCCCACTAGGATTGGGAACTAAGGTTACACCTGCCTGCTCACTTAAATTTTGAATGGTCTCAAAACTAGGAAAAGCCCGTTCTGGATCAAAACAGTACACTAATGAGACAGTATGGAAATTGCGATTTTCTTGATCCTGTAACCAAGAAATAAATGGTGTAATCCCTACTCCAGCGCCTATCCACAACTCTTGGCTTGCTGTAGAGGGCCGAGTAAAACGACCATACGGCGCCTGCACACTTGCTGTCATCCCCACTTCAGCTCGCTCGTATAGGGTTTTTGTGTAATCCCCGAGCACGCGAATTACAAAATGCAAAGTACCTTTTTCATTTTCTACGCTTGCAATACTGAATGGGTGTGGCTCCCTTAACCCCGAAGACAGCACTGATAAAAAGCCAAACTGTCCAGCTGAAAATTGCAACCTTGCTCCACGCCCTTTGGGCTCTAAAGTCAAATATATTGCTTGAGGCCCCCGCTCTATTCTGGCGATCCTATATATTCCTCCGGGAGCAAAGAAAAAATATAAAAACAACTTATAAAAGGCTCCTGACACACCCAAAATACTGACTATTGCCAACCAAATCCCAGCAGGGCTTCCCAACGCAATAGGCGATGCCTGGCTCAACCAATGCAGCACTACCACTAAAAACACAGGGCCTGATAATTTATGCAACCAACGCCAAATGCTATATCTGATATTTCTATTTAAGGCCAATAAAATAATTGCTCCCAAACCAACAAAACTCAACTGCCTAAAAAAGCGCGCCCAATTTTTTTCTATTTCTAAAATAGGACTTATATCCCAAATATTTAATTTAGCCTTAAATAAGAAATGAAAAGAAGCTAATACCAACGCCCAAATGCCTAGCCATTTATGGGTCTCATAAACCCTATCAAGCCCTCCAAATAAATCTTCCACCCACTTCCAACGAGTAGCTAAGACACAACTCGCTCCCATGTAAACAAGCGCAACCACACCTGCCACCAAACTCCAAGTTGCAGTGTGCCATAATGTTTGAGCAGGTATTTCATACAGCACAGCCAAAGTAGAAATAACACATAGCAAAGATAAAAAATGCCACGTCTTTATTCGATTCATTGGGCGCTCCTTTTATAATTGGCCTAGTTTTCATTCTAGCACTATTATTTATTTTTAAATGTAAATATCCTTCATTACATTTAAATAAAAAAGCACACAAATGTAACTTTAGAATGGCAAAATAAAACCTATAATCACCAACAAATAATAGTAGGAATTTAGGAGTCCCTAATGAAAAAAATTATTGTTGGTATACTTTCTCTATGCTTAATAGGCTGTGCGGTACATACCCCAAAAGGTTCAGTAATTATTGATCCTGATGGCCAGTCTGTACGCAAGCATTGCCCCCCTGGACAAGCCAAAAAGGGACGCTGCTAATTGGTTATGCACCAAAGATTTATACAATTAGTGTTCTTTTTAAAAAATGCTAGGATAACAGGAGCAATGCATCATCAATTAAATAAGGAGGATTTTAATGGCTAAACAAGCCCTACTTATCATCGACTTACAAAATGAGTATTTACCCTCGGGTAAATTACCTTTAGTCGGTATTCATGAGGCCGTTGATAAAGCAGCTCAGATACTTGCTGAAGCGAGAAAGAAAAATATTACCGTCATTCATGTCCGCCACGAATTTATAGACGCTAACGTTCCCTTTTTTAAACCGAATACCGCTGCCGTTGAAATCCAAGAAGCCGTCGCACCTCTTGAAAGCGAGACGGTCATTGTTAAAAATGAGGTCAACGCCTTTAAGGGAACCCAACTAAAATCCCTTTTAGATACACAAGGAGTGACTGAGCTTACCATTATCGGAGCCATGAGCCATATGTGTATCGATGCTGCTGTACGTGCTGCAGCTGATTATGGGTATCGCGTTACTGTTATCCATGATGCGTGTGCTACTCGCGACTTAGAGTTTAACGGTACCACTGCACCCGCAGCTGCTGTGCAAACAGCAATGATGGCTGCGTTTGAATTTGGCTATGCCACAGTCATGAGCACCCAGGATTATTTACAACAACTTTCTGCCCATTAGCTCAACTCTTTAATTCAGTAACGCCCACATGCCTCGCTCTCAAGCAGCATGTGGGCATTTACTTAGTTAATCATAGAGCTCTCATACACGACGCTGCAAAAATAACTGCAAAAATACAGCAGAAATTAATAACGCCACGGTATAAAACAAATACAAGCTCAATACAGACCATCCTATTTCTAATAAGTGGCCTGCTACTACGGGTGACGCCATCCCACCTAAACGTGCAAAGGCCAATACTATACCGACCCCCGAACTGCGTTTCGAAGTCTCAAAACTTTGTGGAGCAGTCGCATAGAGTCCTGCAATAGACCCATTGATGAGAAAACCTATTGCAATACCCAACAGCACTGCTACAGGCAACGACCAACTGGTGACAGGAATAGCAAAACCTAATGCCACCGCCCCCAATACCATTAATGATTGTGCTACGCGTTGCAATGGCCAACGTGAGGCTAATAACCCTAGTGCCAACGCCCCTAACATGCCTCCTACATGCAATAACACCCCTCCCGCTAGGCCTCGCTCGGCAGATAGTCCTGCTTGCTCCAGCAATTTTGGCGTCCAACTCGTAACAAAATAAAAACTAAACATCAAAGCAAAAAAGCTCCCTCCTAAAAACCATGTTTTTAGAGCACCCGGAGCCCACAATAACCGTAATGCTTGCAAGGGACTAGGGGCGGGACTAGGCGACACCTCTTGCACCGATAAATGCCCATGCCCCATGCGCCGCAACAATTTTTGGGCTCGCTGCAGATCGCCTTTTCTCCGTCCTTGAAGTAATTGATCCAGCGACTCAGGTAAACCCAGTGCAACCAACAAAGCAGCCACCCAAGTAAGAATCCCCCCCCAAACAAAAACATTCTGCCAAGGTCCAGTTGCTAACAAATAAGCTGCTAATACCCCTCCCAAGGTTGCTCCTAACGCAAAGCCTACGGACTGCAGCCCTATTGCTAAAGCACGCCAGCGCGCATTTGCATACTCGCTGGTTAACACATTAGCGTTCACAATACTGCATCCTATACCTACCCCGGTAAGAAAACGCAATAGTCCCAGTGTCCATGGATCATAAACCCACTCGGTAGCCACCATAAAGGCTCCCGCCGCAATCAAACTACCCAAAACCATGGGACGTCGGCCCCAACGATCCGAGAGCGGGGTTAAAAATACCGACCCAACAGTCATGCCGATAATACCTGCTGATAATAACCAGCCCAGCACAATTGAGTTAAGTCCCCAATCCTTGGTGACCGCAGAGGCTGTAAATGCCATGACCAATACATCAATACCGTCAATAGCATTGATTAAAAAACACAAGGCAACGGCACGCCACTGCAACCGCCCCATTGAAGCGGCATCCAAAGATTGACGTAAACTTAAGCCAGAAGAAAAAGAGGAGCTCATTATCAGATCGCCCAAAAACTAAATCACCAACACAAAATAAAAAGAGCTCTGTAGAGCTCTTTTAAAAATACGCTCTGGAATAATCCAAAACTTTTAAGTGTGTGGTCCGCCCCATACCTCACGGGCAACCTCAACCACTAAACGCAGTTTGGCCTCTTGCTCAGCCTCTGTAATTTCATTCCCTTCTTCGGTAGAAGAAAAACCACACTGCGGGCTCAAACAAATCTGCTCTAACGCTACGTACTGAGTAGCTTCTTGGATACGCTCTTTAATAACAGACTTATCCTCTAAAGCACCTGTCTTAGTGGTGACCAGACCTAACACAACCTGCTGATGGCCCGGCTTAATATGTCTGAGTGGACGAAAATCCCCAGCTCTATCACTATCATACTCAAGGAAAAAAGCATCCACATTCACAGAACCAAACAATAGCTCGGCAACCGGCTCATACCCCCCAGAGGAAATCCATTTCGAACGGAAATTGCCACGGCATACGTGCAAACCAATCACCAGATCCTCTGGCTTATCTGCCAAAATTCGATTCAATACATTAGCATAAGTTTGGGCCAACTCATCTGGATCCTCACCACGCTCGCGCACCATTTGCTTTTGCTCATCCGAGCACAAATACCCCCAAACCGTGTCATCTAACTGTAGATAACGACAGCCAGCGGCATAAAATGCTGCTAACGCATCACGGTAGGTTTGCACTAAATCATCAAAAAAATCATCCAAATTAGGATACACCTCGGGGCTCACCACATGGCGCCCCCCACGAAAGTGCAACACACTGGGGCTGGGGATAGTCATTTTAGGTGTTGCATCCCCTGCAATAGAACGCAAAAACTCAAAATCCTGAAGCATTGGGTGGTTTCCAAAGCGAACCTTGCCTATTACCCGAACATTGTGCGAACGGGTCTGCACTCCTGAAAACTGAATCCCCTCTTCAGTCTCATAACGCTCTACCCCTTCTAAGCCATCAAAAAAATCAAAGTGCCACCATGCCCGGCGAAACTCACCATCTGTTACTACTTGCAAACCACACGCGCGTTGACGCTCAACTGAATAGCGTATTGCCTTATCTTCTTCGGCACGTAATTGCTGGGCTGAAATGAGCCCCTGTTCAAACTCTTTGCGAGCCTTTTTAAGGGCCTCTGGACGCAAATAACTACCGACCACATCGGCTCGAAAAGGGGGGACAGAACGAAATAATGACATGTAATACCTCTAAAAAACCACCATCAATAACATGGTGTACAACCAAACGATAAAATAATAGACATTATAGAGTGAACAGATGGCGATTATTTCTCAACACAACATGAAAAATATTCATGTAATAGGGATTGAATAATTATTTGTATAAAAAATAACCAATGAACCTATCGGCGCCTGCTCTCTTGCTTTGCACAAAAAAAAGCTCAAGTTATCCACAAAAGCTGTGAATTAATCAAACAAAAAAAGCAAGGGAAAATTTCCCTTGCCTCACTGTTAAAAATAAATTAAGTATTATCTATGGCGTAACAACTGCTAGGTTACCAATGGTCGAGGCTTTGGGCGCTTGGTAAAAGCTGCCATAATTGCCGCGATGATCAGTAAGATGGCTGATAATATATAGGCCATATCATAGGTACCTGTACTGTCAATAATTCGACCTGCCACAATAGGCCCAATCAATCCACCTAACCCCCATGCAGTAAAGATTAGCCCGTAATTTGTACCCGCATGCTTGATCCCGAACCAATCCCAGGTCGTTGCGGGGAACAAGGCCAATAAAGCACCATAAGTCGCCCCAGTTACTACAGAGCCAATAGTTAAGGTCAAAGCTGTGTCATAACTAGAAAAAGCAAACATATTGATTGCTTGCAGCAAAAACACCAAAATCAAAGTCATGTTTCGACCTATTTTGTCTGAGATAATCCCAGTGATGACTCGCCCACCGGCATTACCTACTGCGAGCAATGCAGCAAATATAAACCCAGTCTGCAGCCCCCCTTGTACTGCCGCAATAGTCGCCACGTGTCCAATAATAATGAGCCCAGCGGAAGCAGAAAACATATACATAAACCATAGAGACCAAAACTGACCTGTTTTCATCATCTCAGCTGGAGAATAATTATTAGAACGCGTCGGCACCGCCTCCTCTTTAGACTCTTGTGGCTGTTTAGGTGCTGGAGGCTCCTTGCCTACCGGTACCCATCCCTCGGGAGGACTTTTCATCACTAAGGAAGACAAAACAATCAACAGAGTGAAAAAGCCCCCTAGATAAAAGAATGCCTTAGCAATACCAAAATTATCAATCAGGCTATTCGATAATGGGGATACATAGACAGGAGCCAACCCATAACCTGCTACCACAATTCCAGTAATCGTACCTCGCATATGGGGCTTAAACCATTTGGTCGCAGTGGGAGTAGGTGCTGCATAACCAAAACCCATAGCGGCACCTGCAATTAAACCAAAACCAATAACTAAGCCCGTCACATCAAGAAAAAGTCCCGCTACTACCATCCCGATTCCAATCATTACCCCGGAGATTAAAAGCAGTAGCCGTGGTCCCAAACGATCCAGCATAATCCCTGCTGGTACCATAAATAAGGCAAATACAATAACGGCTACACTATAGGGTAAGGACGTCTCGGTCGCAGTAAACCCTAACTCATCCTGAAGTGCTTTAGAGAATACACTCCATGCATAAAGTACTCCTAAACATAGGTTAATAATGGTGCCCGAAATGGCTACCATCCATGCGCGTGAATTGTTCTGTTGTATGCTATTCAAAACCATGCCTCCTCAGTAAAAAAAGGGTACACCCCAAGCTGCCCACTATATGTGGTGTACCCATCCCAGCTTGTTATTGTTTAAAAGTTAATGAGTTTTATTTAGTAATACTTGTCATAGGAGGCTATATTCCAAATGCGCTCCTTAGCTTTTTCCGCAGTCACAGCCTTTGGCCGATCCTCAAGGATTTTCTTTGCCACCTCTAATTCTCGTTGAGCTTCGGCTTTATCCTGATACATATACTCATCTGTGGTCTCCTCATCTGCGGCGGCCACCTTAGCCTTTAGATTTTCAATAACAAGTTCTTGTTCTTCTTGTATGGCCAAGCGCGCCCTATCGATCCAAGCAGGACGAACCTCTTGGTTTAGATCTGCACTTAGGGCATACTCCTCATAGGTTTGCTTATAAATCAAATCGCCATTTTTACGCACATCCTCAATACATGCATATAAATCAGCTGGCGTGAGCTGCTCTGGATCTAAGGGCGTCTCACGCTTGTGTCCCCCAATACTTTTATGAGTTAAATAAAAGGGGAACATTGAAGCGATGATTTTTCCAGCTGGAGTTACTGACTCACCTTCAGGATTAAGGCCTTTAGGTTGTACTCCTTGAATAGCGATCCGAGCCGACTCAGGACGTGCAATTTCTTTGGGGGGTAAAAACCCGTGACGCAACATTTCACGAATCCCTGAGCCAGAGATACGCACACGTGTACTGTTATCATGAGGACACGATTTTTCCGTGGTTGGCTGATTGCAGCGCACACAATAAAAAACCTCATTAAAAGTACGTATGTCAATGCCTAACTCTTCGGGAGTGAATTGTTCAAAAATATTTTGAGAGGCATAAATATCATAAAAGCCCCCTACCCCCGCATAATCTCGGCCCACAATTTTATGTGTACACCCAAGATTTTTTAAAATTAGAGCATGCAACACAGCCTCACGAGGACCAGCAAACACATAAGTAACTCTCAAGGGATAAAGAATAGTGCGCTCTTGAGGATAATACTGCTTGAGTACACTACGATAGGCGAGCAAACGAAATTCATGGCGCGTATATTCACGTTTTGCCATTTCCACCAATGGCAAAACCAATAAACCATCCACTTCCTCAAGCAGGTTTTTGTGCATGTATTCATGGCCACGATGAAGAGGATTAGCCCCAGTCACAAAGCCTGCTACTGATTTAAACTTCTTTTCATGGTAGAACAGGCGCCAAGTGTCTCTAGGCTCTAAACGAATCTCCTCAAAAGGTCCCCAATCTGGCCGATTCAGCAAAGTAATCTTGCCGCCAATAGCCGTATCTCCCATGCGACGGTAAATGGCGTCGACTCCAGGATGGGTACGGTCTGTCGTACCAAATACATGCTGCGCCCGATGATCACGATCATATTGGAACAGGTCCTCTACCTGTAACAATGCAATCACTGTTTCTGAATTATCAATAAGCGCGACCTCATCACCTATGGAAAGGCTTTTAACCACTTCTTCATTTCGCTGACCTCGTGGTGCAAAACTCAAAGGCACCGGCCAAGGCAGCCCATTTGTTAAGCGCCCTGTTTCTAAAGAAGAGAGGTACTCCTCCTCTATCATCAACCCTTCATGAGGGGACATAACCCCGGTCGCAATCAGCTCTAAAGTAATAGCGGCCTCTAAATCCACCATAATCTTAGGGAGGCCTTTTGCTCGTTCTAAGCCTTCTTCGCGTTCTTTTCCTGTGGCTACCCTATTGACTAATTTGCCGCCATGGGGCTGTTGAGGTAAATGAGCAAAAGCTGCTTCATCTAGCACAAAGTCTTGATTAGTCATCTCTAGTCTCCTTTGGTTTTGTAGTTGTAGTCCTACCCGCAGGCATCTTGGCTGCTATTTCTAGGTTTCAGCCAACAAGGCGCATGCCTTGCGGGTGCCCCCGACCCTGAGGGGACGAGAACACTACTGCGGTGCTTATTTTTTATACTTTGCACTCTAATCACTACAATGTGGCGCCTTGTTCACTTCAGTTAACCAAAGCCCACCCCTATTGCCAATGCTTCTTTAGTATGACCCTCAATCAAACGCTGCTTACTACACAGCACCTGCCAAATAAAACCTCTCGAATTTTCAACAATATATGACAGCGTGCGCAAAATCAGGTTTAATGTGCTCAAAAGAAAATCTAAAGGATCCACTATGAATGCTTTTTTCATTTCAACCGGTATTGTTGCACTTGCCGAAATTGGCGATAAAACCCA
>CALKIR010000054.1 GCA_937995985.1 uncultured Alcaligenaceae bacterium | reverse complement strand
GAAAAATAAAAAGTAAAAAAACAGAACAGTTAAGTATTATTAAGCTTACCTTTAATTGCTTGACGATCCCTCCCAAACCGTTCAGCATGGATGGTAGAGGAGGGCGATAACACGATATTCTATAAGTAGAGACCCTAAAATTATTTTTTATTAATTACTAAAATAAAAATAAAGCTGATTATTATTTTATTGTCTTGTATGTGTCCCCTCGATTTTGGGGGATCTTGAGCTCCTAAAGTACCCGTTTTTTGAAGATATCCCTAGGGATTGGGGAGGTGCGCATGTGCTCGCAGTATATGCCCATGAGCAGTATTAGAACTATATTTAACAGGCTTCTCACAAATGAATATTTATAACTGGCAAACTCAGTCTGGGTATAAAAGCATATGCAGAACCTTAATGAGTAAGAATATTATTTCTTATGATGATTGGATAATAGATATTAGTTATTTCCTAACCGATACGCCAGTAAAAATAAGAAATGGTTATCAGATATGGTCTAAATTAGTTATTTTTTTTATGAGGAGGAGTAAATTATTTGAACGAGTTATTTCTATAATGGCGCAGTGGTTAATTGAGGATATTAAGTATAAAAAGGGCTTAAGAAAAAGGATTCATTTAAGGGGGCTTATCTTGCGCCATGTAGTATTTAATCCTATATCTTTACTTTTTGTACTGATCACTTCATTGAAAGGCCGTTATTTTATTTGTAATAAATTATTATCCAGTCAGCACAAATTTAAAAGGAACACTTTATGAAAAAGCGCTTAATTCGTTTGGCAGCGTTATCGGCCTTTGCTGTACCTGTGAGCATGGCACAAGCTGCTACCGGAACCATTGATTTCATTGGTGAGGTAACGAGTGATACATGTTCATTAGAGCCAAGCTCAGCCTATATAAAGGTATATTTAGGGGCCCCTACAGTGGCCGCGCTGAGTAGCAATATTTACTCCACCCCCGCCAGTTTTACCATTACCCTTTCTAATTGTGATCCCTCTTCATTAGATACGGCTATTTTTTCATTTTCTGGAGGCACCATAGCGGGGACTCAGGACAGCTTATTGAGACTGGTTTCCAATGGTGGTGATGAGGCCCAAAATGTTGGGGTTGGTATTGCGCGAAAAACCGATGATCTCTCTGATTTAACAGGCAATAGAATTTTATTCAATGGCACTGAGGCAGGGGGCGTTAAGCTAGAAAAACTCCAAGTCGGTACTAATATCATTGAGCTCTACGCTTTTTATGAGGCCTATGATGTAGCCAACAACCCGCCAACAGCAGGGCGTGCAAATGCTCAAGCAACTTTTATAGTGACCTATAGTTAGTCACTGTTTACAGGGGATGGGTTCATAAATGAGCCTCCCCTTTGTAAGCAGTAAGACAGCAGGGTGAGTCCGTGATATTGGTGCGGAAGGAGGGGGGGATGGTAAAAAAAAATTTGACTCTGATGATATGGGCTGTATGGCTGTTGGTGTTCATATTTTGGTCGAGTAGCAGTTTCGCTGTGCAGCTCAACAATACGCGCGTTGTGGTTCCTGGAGCGACTGATTTTGGCACGGTAGTGGTTAAAAATCCAAGTAGTGAGCCTTTTGTGGTGCAAAGTTGGATAGAAGGTCCCAATGGGGAAATGGAGACGCCGTTTTTTGTTACGCCACCATTACTGAGGATGGATGCAAAAGAAGAGTTTTTGCTAAATATTATGAAAGTGGCTGGGGGGCTGCCTGAGGACAGAGAGTCTTATTTTTGGCTGAATGTTTTAGAAATACCTAGAGAGAATGAAAATAATACTAATGTATTAATGTTTGCCGTGAAAACTCGAATAAAAGTTTTTTATCGACCCGAGGGAATTGGTTATCCAGAGGCTGTAGAGAATTATTTAGAGTGGACATTGAGCGATCCCAACCACTGCATATTAACTCTTAATAATATATCTGCCTTTATTATTAATTTTAGTGCCATAAACATAAATGATGAGCTATTAGAATCAAGCAAAGGCTTTATGGCAATGCCTTTTAGTGCGCAGAGTATTGAACTTCCCTCTTGCTCAGGAGCGTTACGCATCGACGCAACAGTCATCAATGATTATGGAGCCTTGGTACGCTTATCTCCTGTCCCGATTAGGTGACACAATGAGAAATAAATGGTTTTATAGTCTATTTATTTTAGGGCTCAGTACGATAAGCACAGGAGTTGCTCAGGCACAAGAGGGCGATACCTTCGATAGTAATTTTTTATTTAGGCCAGAAGGACAGGCGCTGCCTTCAGATCTATCGGCTTTTAGTCACGCCAATAGGGTGCTTCCGGGAGCTTATCAAGCCACAGTTGAGGTCAATGGCTTAACCGTTGGTATATTTGTAATTGATTTTGTCGCTCCTGCGGATCACTCAAGCCAAGACGCGGTGGTGTGTCTTACTAAGGCTTTGTTGGAGGAGCTGGGGGTCAAAACAGCGGCATTTATCGAATATGAAACGGCCCGTGCCGAGCAATGTTTAGATATTAGTGTGATTCCATCGGCCAGTTACGAGTTTAAGGCGCAGCGTTCAGTATTGAGTTTTTCCATTCCACAAGCAGCTTTAGATAGGAGTATTCGCGGTGCTATCCCGATTGAGCAGTGGAATGACGGAGAAACCGTTTTTTGGACTTCGTATCAATTCTCTCATTTTCGTTCTCATATACGACGCACAGCCGTGCAGTCAAACAGTCATACTACTTTTGCGGGCTTAAAAACGGGGTTTAATTATGGAGCCTGGCGTTTTCGATCAAGTGGTAGCTTGTATCATAGTCGTGGAAAGAGCCAATGGAATTTTACAGAGAATTATATAGAAAGAGGCCTGCCAGCTTGGCGCAGTACTATTCGCTTAGGAGACAGCACTACCTCCTCAAGAGGGGCTTTTATTTCTAATCGTATTCGAGGCATCAAGATTGAGTCGGATGATTCAATGTTAGCCGCAGCAGAGCAGGGCTATGCCCCAACAATAGAAGGGTTTGCGCATTCCAGTGCCCAAGTCACGATCAAACAAAATGGAGCGGTGGTTTATTCTACATTTGTCGCTCCTGGCCCATTTGTAATTAATGACTTATATGCGGTGCCAGGCGGGGGAGATTTAGAGGTTGAAATTGCAGAAACGAATGGACAGGTCATTCGCTATGTGCAGCCTTATTCAGTATTGCCCGGGATGCTGCGTCAAGGGCGGTGGCAATATAGTTTTTCTCTGGGTAAATACAGAGCTTATGCCAGTGATTCGGAAGAGCCTGTGGTGGGACAATTAACAGTAGCACATGGATTGCCATGGGGGGTGACAATTTATGGTGGTGTGCTCGGTGCTAAAAAATATTTGGCTCATTCGTTAGGGTTAGCTTTTAATCTTGGTAGTTTGGGTGGGGCTTCTACCGATATTGTGCAGTCACGCTCCAAAGATTATCGATCACAAACACGCAAGGGGCATGCCCTACGTATTCAATATGCTAAGAGCTTGTCGGGCATAGGTACCCATGTACGCCTAATGGGCTATCGGTATAGCTCAGGGGGGTATCGTGATTTGGATCAAGCCTTATTGCGCAAACAGGTGGATGAGCGTTTTAGGTGGAATAAATCCCATGAATATCAGATGTTATTTTCCCAGTCCTTGGGCAAGACTTATGGTGCAGTGTCTGTAAGTTACGCACGTATTCAATACCATAATAATATTGGAGCTTCTAACACATTTAATGTGGGGTACTCCAATCAAATTGGAGTGGTGGGCGTATTTTTGTCTTTTAATAGGGTGCAGTCGCAGTGGCAGAAAAAAAGCCATAGCGTGATGCTTAATTTAACTTTTCCGCTAGGCAGTCAGGCGCTTTCCGTGGGCTACGGGTTTTCTAGACAGGATAATGGTAATTATGCTCATGATGCACAATTGTCTGGTACAGCATTAGAGAATAATGCGTTGACTTATAGTTTGAGGGCAGGACTATCTAAAGAGAATCAGCGTACAGGTAATAATTTTTATGGCAGCGCAAGTTATAAGCATTCTGCTGGGCAAATTTCAGCCAGTATGGCGCGTGATCATCGTAACTACCAAATGCAAGCGGAAATGAATGGCTCAGTAGTAGTGGATGAAAAAGGAGTGTTACTGGGGCAGTACTTAAGTGATACGGCTATTATTGTGGAGACGCCTCATGCTCGTGATGTTCAATTACAGAGTCATCCCACAATTAAAACCAATAGTACGGGCAGAGCCTTAATTCCTTTTGCAGCACCCTACAGAATAAACAATATTGCTCTGGCACCGGGGTATTTTAATGATCATGTTACGCTGCAGCAAACCATTCAATCGGTGGTTCCCACAAAAGGAGCCATTGTGCGCGTGGTATTTGAAACACAAACGGGGCGTTCCCTCTTATTCAAGCTCAGGTATCAGGAAGGGTATGTGCCTTTTGGTGCTTTAGTGTATGGAGAAACGGGGGAGCAAAAGGGAGTCGTGGGTCCAGTTGGTCGGTTTTGGTTAACTGGCTTAGAGCAGTCCAGCACTTATGTGATTAAGTGGGGTGAGGGAGAGCAAAACTATTCTTGTGCTTTTATTGTCAGCCCGGAAGAAGTAGCTGATTTGTCCCATAAAGAAGAAAAGGAAATGTCATGCGAACCTATGTGACCGCAGTTTTTGTGTGGCTGGGAGGTTTAGTCATGTTATCTGTGTTTGCTCAAGCAAAGGCAGCGGTTCCCAGTGGGTGTTCGTACAATCATGGTCAATCCAGTCATTATTTGGCTTATAACAGTGCCCAGTATGAAATCAGTAATTGGGTAAATTATCCCAGCAGCAGTGTGCAAATACCAGTAGGCGCAGCAGTAGGGGATGTGCTTTTGACTTTGGAGTATTTTTCTTTACCCGATCCGCAGGCTCATCAAGATAATCCTCGTATCGCGGGACAGTATATTGCATTAGCAAACTGCCCTGCAGGCACAACCGAGACCTTTCAAGCAAGTGGGCCCAATCTAGGCATGATTAATGGTTTAACCACTTATGGAACAAATGTTTCCAATATTGGTTATAGAGCTTATTATCCAGATTATTTGAGCAGTGATCCCGTGACCCATAGCTCAGCAGGAACATATAGCTTTTTGTATGTTCCTGCAGGAGTAGTCAAAGTAGAGTTTGTTTTAATTTCAGCAGACTGGCCAGAAACAGGTAGTACAGTGATGTTTAACGATTATATGGCATTTACTACAGTGGCCGGGTGGGGGAAAGACCTTTTGCTGCGTTACCGTTTACCCTCTGCAATAGAGTTTGTACCTGAACCGTGTACTTTTTTATCTGAACAAAATAAAGTGGTCAATTTAAAACCAATTAATTTACAGGCTCTAGATGCCAATGTAGCGGTGGGTACCGAAGCCTTTGATATACAGCTGAGGTGTCATTCCGGAGCAACCAGTCCCTTGGTTCGGTTTAATGGAGTGGCAGCGAGCAGTAATCAACCAGGGGTATTACAAAATGACCCCACACTAGTTGATAGAGCCGAAGGGGTATCGGTACTTTTAGAGTATAAAGAGCCCGGGGGTGGGACGGCGCACCCAGTAGATTTGTCAGGACAGACAGCCATTAATCATTTAACAGATAGGGGAGAGTGTGGAGTGAGTTGTAGGGATTGGCAATTAGCCATGCAGGCCAGCTATATTAAAACAGAGACTACCGCCACGACGGGTAAAATTCATGCCCGAGTTGAGGTGATAGTGCAATACCCTTAGAACATATAAAGTCTAACTATGGAACATAAAAAAATTATTCTGCCAGCAAGAGCAGAGTTAACAAGTGCTGTGGCGGATATTATCGCAGAAGTGTGTCATTGTGATAGACAAGCTCTTTTAGAGGGGCGCCCTTTTGCGGAGGTAATTGAGCATTATGATTCTTTGGCAATGTTAGAGATATTGCTAGGTATTGAGACCCAGTATGACGTCTCTACTGCTGCTATGCTGCCTGCTGATTATAGATCTGAGGAGGACCTGGCAGAGGTATTTCCTAAAAATTTAGTGGAATTAATAGATAAGATTTATTTCGTGGCCCAAACAATCAACGCCCAATAGAAAGGGTGTTTTTAAATGAGCATGCTTGGTTTATGCTCGCTGACAAATTTAATCAAATTGTATTGGGGAGCATGGGTGGAATGACAAGACGGGTAGTGGTGACAGCTGTTGGGGTGGTGAGTCCTTTAGGCCATTCAGCAGAGCAATTTTTCGAGGCCTTATGTGCAGGTAAAAGTGGGATCAGGGCCCATACAGAGATGGACTTATCTCATTGGGTGGGCTGGGTTGATGCTCCTTTAGATCAAGGGTTACGAGGCAATCAGGCATTGATGCTCGATAGAGTAACCAAAATGGCTTTGTTTGCTGCTCAGTCTGCCTTACAACAAGAGCCTGTACTGACCCCTGATATGCTTAAACAAACTGGAGTTTATATGGGGACGGGTATTGGAGGCGTCACGGCCTTATGTGATGCCGTTGCAGGGTATTATGAGGTAATTCCTAAAAAAAACCAATTGGTCATACCCGCGGCCATGCCCAATGCTCCAACGGCCCATATAGCTCAATTGATACAGACCACTCAAGAAGCGCAGACTTATGCGACAGCCTGTAGTGCAGGCGCAGTAGCTATTGGTGAGGCCTTTAGGCGTATTCGAGATGGCTATGTACATAGTGCCTTAGCGGGGGGGAGCGAGGCCATGATACAACCAGAATTATTGCGCTCTTGGGAGCAATTGCATGTATTATGCGCCCAACCTAATCACGGTCTAGGTGGGTGCAGACCCTTTAGCGCAAAAAGAAATGGATTTGCTCTAGGAGAAGGAGCTGCTGTATTCGTACTGGAAAGCCTAGATCATGCATTGAAACGGGGGGCTCTCCCATTAGTAGAAATTATCGGCTATGGCAGCAGTAATGATGGCACACATCCCTTACGACCCAGCGCCGCGGCTCAAGCATTAGCCATGACCCGTGCCCTGCAGGATGCGGGAGTGTGTACAACAGAGGTGCAGTATATCAATGCCCATGCCACCGGCACCCCCATCGGCGATAGGATTGAAACTGAAGCAATCAAAAAGGTTTTTGGAGCAGATGCTTATCAACTTCCTGTGAGCAGCATTAAAGGAGCAATAGGTCATTTAATAGGTGCTTGTGGAGCAGTAGAAGCAGCCAGTGTTTTGATGGCCTTAAGGCAGCAGATCATCCCACCCACTATTCATTATACTCCCGATGCGCACTGTGATTTGGATTATGTACCAAATAAAGCAAGGGCAGTACACAACATGCATCGAGCTTTGAGCAATTCTTTTGGGATGGGAGGCAATAATGCCGCACTTTTGTTTCAGCGCTATTTAAATTAAGTAGAATAG
>CALKIR010000053.1 GCA_937995985.1 uncultured Alcaligenaceae bacterium | reverse complement strand
AAAAAATGGCTTTGTTGGCTTAAATGGGGGTGAGCAAGCCGCAGAATACTGGGAAGTTGACGCATTAGAAGGCTATGGCGCACCTGAGTTTTTGCAAGGTGGTAAAGTAGATAGCGTTTTTGTCGGTGCCGCCCTGCCATTGGGCCAAGGGGAGCTTATTGCACAATGGAGTCTTGCTAAACCTAACTGGCACTGGGAGGAAACCCAGAAAAAAGCCCGCAAAGTCCAAGTGTATTCCTTAGGCTATGTCTATGATTTATCAGCACGCACCCAACTCTATGCTTTTGGTGCTTATGGTAAAAACTACCACTTAGATCAGGTTTTTGATGCGTCAAATAGCAGCAGTCGTCGTGCTGCGATTGGGCTCACACATCATTTCTAAGCGTTAGGAATGACGTTTTGAGCATGCTGGCTCACTGCAGCGATGGGAAGATCATACAGTTGAGCAAGTGTGGTTAAGGTCAGGGTGTTGGCAGTATCTCCGGCTGCCATCACCTGGCCTTTTTTCAATAACAAGACCTGATCCGCAACCCGATAAGCATGCTCAGGCTGATGCGTACATAAAAATATCGCTAGCCCTTGCTCGCGTAAGACTTGTATTTGCTCTAAGACTCGGATTTGATTACCAAAGTCTAAACTAGCTGTGGGCTCATCCAGAATCAGTGCTTGGGGCTCTTGCACCAATGCCCGCGCCAGCAGCACTAACTGCTGCTCGCCCCCGCTTAGTTGCAAAAATGAGCGCGATGCTAAGTGTTCAATACCCAGACGCGCCAAACACTGCAAAGCCAAGTCACGATCCTTGGCTGAAGGACTCGCAAATAGACCAATATAAGCACTGCGCCCCATCATCACGATATCCAATACAGCAAAGGCAAAAATGCTTTGTGTTTGTTGAGGAACATAGGCAATATGTTGCGCCAGCTCTCGTTTAGACCAGCGCGCTAAAGGGCGACCCAGTATATGAATCTGCCCAGCCAAGGCCGGTTGCAACCCTAATAAGGTTTTAAACAAGGTGGATTTTCCACTCCCATTTGGGCCGAGCACACACAGCGTTTGACCAGCTCGCAAGCTAAAATCAATGGATGAGCCGATGGTTTTTGTACCATAGCCAATGGCCAACTGCTGAGCCTGCATAATGACCGTACTAGCCACGACGCGGTCCTTTTAAAAGCAAATACAAAAAAAAAGGCGCTCCAATTAATGCCGTCAATACACCTAAAGGCAGCTCCATTTGTGC
>CALKIR010000052.1 GCA_937995985.1 uncultured Alcaligenaceae bacterium | reverse complement strand
ACCAGTGACCTACGCCTTGTAAGGGCGGCGCTCTACCAGCTGAGCTAAGCACCCAATAAGCTTTACATGCGCTATCTTTTACAAGAAAGCTTAAAGAAAATTATTATAGATAAGAAAATAAAAAAATGCAAGTACCAAATTTAGCCTATGAATTAACTGCATCACGCAGCGCTTTTCCGGGACGGAAGCGTGGCACGGTAGCCTCTTTAATTTCAATGGTCTCACCAGTGCGTGGGTTTCTACCAGTGCGTGCTGCACGCTCGGTAACAGTGAAAGTACCGAAACCAACCAATGTCACCGACTCTTTCTCTTTGAGGGTAGTTGTCACAGCATCGATGAAAGCATCTAACGCACGTCCGGCATCAGCTTTGGATAAATCGGCCTTAGTGGAAATGAATTCTATGAGCTCGGTTTTATTCATTTGAGGATTACCCCTGAAAATTGAGGTGGTAACGACTCTAAAAAGAGTTGCACCACTCATTGAAAAATGGATTGACTCGTTTTCTTGTTAGGTCTGCAACCGTCATTACAAATAGCCGGCAATTACCATAAACTATGTTGTGAAGACAGAAGCAGTTATTAAGCCTTTGAATGATGGCAATGTCAAGTGGAAATTAGCAACACCACCACCTTGCTCTCAACCGCAACACTGTTAAGTTTTAACATGTTCATCGACTCTTTTCTAGCGACAAAGGAGCAATCGCCCAAAAACTATAACAATGTTGCCCAAAGGCGTAACTACAGGATCTAGAATCACCCCGTATGATAAGCAAAATCAACCCTCAGACGCAAACATTAATGCTCTTTCGAGGTCTTTTTGTATATCATTAGGATCTTCTAAACCGACGGAAAGACGCAATAGACGATCATCAACTCCCATGATCTTTCTCATTTCTGCACCCATCTCATAATAAATAGTCTGCGCCACTGGTAAAATCAGGCTGCGGCTATCTCCTAAGTGGGTAGATAATATAATAACCTTTAAGTGGTCTAAAAACCGCAACAAATCAACCTCAGAGCTAAGCACAAAGCTCAAAAGTCCTCCATAACCTCGTGGGAAATAGGCCCGAGCTCGTTCATGCTGGGGATGATTAGCTAAGCCGGGGTAATGCACCTGGGCAACGAGCGGATGAGCTTCTAAGAACTGTGCGATGTGTAATGCGCTGTGGCACACATGCTGCATACGCAAGTCGAGCGTTTCTAATCCTACCGCTATTTTATGGGCAGACTCCCCTGAAAGGGCAGCTCCCATATCCCGCAATCCCTTTTTACGTATTTGAGTTAACGCCCAATTTGCTGTTGCGCCTTGACGGTAATTGGCAAAAATATTTGGATAATCTGCCCAATCAAAACAGCCAGTGTCTGTAACGGCACCTCCTAATACATTGCCATGGCCCGCTAAAGCCTTAGATAAGGAGTTAATAACCAATGCTGCTTTAAACTGACTGCCGCGAGCCAACCAAGGCGTGCTAAGCGTGTTATCTAAGACAAAAGGAACCTTACGCGCTGCACACAAGGCACCAATACCCGTTAAATCAGCAATTTGTGTTCCTGGATTTGCAATGCTTTCTGAAAAAACCATGCGGGTGTTTGGGCGCCATGCCTGAGTTACTGCGTTCAAATCGCAGGCATCCACCAAGCTCACCTCAACACCGAAGTTTTTCAAGGTTTGATACAGACTATTAGTATTACCAAATAAATAGCGGCTGCTAATCACATGGTCGCCGGAGCGTAACAAAGTAAAAAAAACAGCGCTTAGTGCAGCCATACCAGAGGCAAAGCAAATTGTTCCTTGCCCCCCCTCGATATCATTAATCAAATGCTCTAAGCGTGCAATTGAAGGGGTTGCCTGGCGCGCATAAGTAAATCCAGGACGCCCTTGAAAAACATCTATTAGGTCTTGCGCGCGCGTAAAGGCAAACTCTGCACTGACATGAATGGGCTGATGCACTGCACCGGCCTCAGAGCCTTGCCGCCTGTCATGGTGCAATATACGCGTGCTAATCTGCTCTTTTTCCATTTATTTCCCTAGGTTGTCTAATACTGAACGAGACGCTCATCTACCTTGAGCATTATTAGCATACTGCCTTATAAATATGGGGCATTAGCAAATATCAGTGCTGTAGGCTGGACAACTCTAGTTGTTTTGGCGGACATACTCATAAAGACACAAAGCGGTAGCAACACTTACATTTAAGCTTTCTACTTGCCCTAACATCGGGATTTTAACCAGCATATCGCAGGCCTCTCTAGTCAGGCGGCGCATTCCCTCCCCTTCTGCCCCCATCACCCAAGCCATGGGCTGAGCCTTGAGATCAAGCGTATGCAATTCATGCTCACCTTGATCATCTGTGCCATAGAGCCAAATCTGCCGCTCTTTAAGTGCTCGCATGGTGCGAGCAAGATTCGTGACCTGTATATAGGGAACAGTCTCTGCAGCGCCACAGGCTACCCGTCGCACCACCGGAGTCAGCCCCACTGCACCATCCTTAGGAGCAATCACCGCATGCACTCCAGCAGCATCAGCCGTACGCAAACATGCCCCTAAGTTATGTGGGTCAGTTACCCCATCTAAAATCAATAAAAACGGCACAATATTTTGTGTGGCCAACTCATCAAGTAAGGTAAATACGTCCGTAGCCAAGCTTAACTGTTGCGCTACCGCTACAACCCCTTGATGGCGCCGCCCTTGAGCCAACCGATCAAGTGCACTTTTTTCTGCGGCGACAGCTTTTACTTTGGCTTGCTGCAAGCGATCAAGCAGCTGCTGCGTCCGCCTATCACGGCGTGTACCGTCATAATAAACTTGTATTAAGGTATCAGGCGCCTGCTGCAAACGGGCACGCACCGCATGAAAACCTAATAAATTCTGAGTTGTCATAAATTAACTTCTTTTCCCGCTTCGTTTTGATAATCGAGGAGTGCTGCGTTTTTTCGCCTGCCGTCGTGAAGGAACGGAAGCAGGCTTAGCTGGCGCCGCCTTACGCATTGCGCGACTGGCTGTCGGGGCTTGAGGACGAGTGGCTGAAACTCCTACCCCTTCAACCAAATGAAAATCAATTTGACGTTCTTCTAAACTGACATTAGCAATTTGTACTTGAACCCTATCCGTTAAACGGTATCGGATACCCGTGCGCTCCCCTACCAACTCATGCGTGGCCTCATTAAAAATAAAATAATCCGTTCCTAGCTCTGAAATATGAACCAGTCCTTCTATGTATAAACTGTCTAAGGTTACAAAAATGCCAAACTGTGTAACCCCAGTAATGCGACCACTAAAAATCTCACCAATATGCTCTTGGGCAAAGTAGCATTTCAACCATGCCATAACATCGTACGAAGCATCGTCGGCACGCCGCTCTCGAGCTGACAGCACTACTCCGAGCTGCTCCCAAACTGCTTGCTCATACTCTTTTTTTGTTAAGCCCTCAGTATCAAAATCTAATTCAATATGAGGTACGTATTTTTTGGAATTTAAAATAGCATGGATGGTGCGATGAGTTAATAAATCAGGATACCTGCGTATAGGAGCAGTAAAATGCATATAGCGGTCATAGGCTAAACCAAAGTGACCACTATTCTCAGGGCTATAGAGAGCCTGCTGCATGGACCTAAGAATCATAGTTTGAATGATTTCGAAATCATCACGTGCTCGTGCCACCTGAATTAAGCGAGCATAATCATGATAAGTAGGCTCATCTCCTCCCCCTAGATGCAAGCCCAAGGTCTTTAGAAAGCCTCGCAATGCTTCTAGTTTTTCAGGGGTAGGCCCTTCGTGCACACGGTATAAGGCGGTACGCTTGTTGCGCGCAATAAAATCTGCCGCAGAAGTATTGGCGGCCAACATAAACTCTTCGATTAAGCGGTGCGCATCATTACGTATTAAGGGCTCAATGCGCTCAATACGCCCTAACTCATTGCAGACAATTTGTGTTTCTACGGTTTCGAACTCGATTCCCCCCCGTTCGCGCCGTTGCTCAGCCAATGCCTGATAAAGCTCATAGGCAGTTTCGACCATTGGCAGCACGGTTCCTAGCTGCGCAGCAGCAGGACCATTAGGCTGCTGCAAAGCATCCCATACCTGCTCATAAGTAGTACGCGCCCAAGAACGGATTACAGCTGGATAAAATTGATAAGCAGTTACCACCCCTTTACGAGCGCCATCAGCGGGAATCACCATATCACAGACCAACACCAGCCTATCCACATGGGGATTTAAAGAACAAATACCATTTGATAACTCTTCTGGCAGCATCGGTATGACACGGCGAGGAAAATATACGCTCGTCCCGCGCGCTAAAGCATCGATATCAATGGGATCATTAGGCCGCACATAATGACTCACATCTGAAATAGCTACTAGAAGACGCCAGCCAGGACGGTACCGCTTACCCCGTCCTATATCCGTTTTTTGCACATAAATAGCATCATCAAAATCACGCGCATCGGCACCATCTATGGTTATAAAAGGCACTGCTCGCAAGTCTACTCGGCCCTTAAACTCGTCACTTCGCACTTCACGAGGCAATGATTTAGCCTGCTTCAATGCCGCCGAAGAGAATTCATGAGGCACATCAAATTTGCGCACTGCAATTTCTATTTCCATGCCTGGGTCATCAATGGCACCTAGCACCTCTACAACTCGACCCATTGGCTGCATGTGCTCAGAAGGCTGACGAGTAATCTCAACGACCACCACTTGTCCATTCTTGGCCCCACCTGAGTCCTGTGGCACCACAAAAATATCGTGCTTAATACGCCTGTCCTCAGGGATCACACTGCATATTCCCCCCTCTTTGACAAAGCGACCTACTAAACGATTGGTTTGGCTTTCTAAAACCTCAACAATTATTCCTTCTGGACGACCTTTATAATGATGATCGCCACGAACCAAAACACGGTCCCCATGCAGCACTCGTAACATTTCACGTGGGGATAAATATAAATCAGGACCACCATCATCACGAATTAGAAAGCCAAAACCATCGCGGTGGCCCTGTACACGACCTGAAATAAACTTTGTCTTTGTATTCACTGTTATACGCTGTTGCGCGTCAATATTGAGTTGACCATCACGCTGCATCGCATTGATGCGTCTCATCGTGCCCACAGACAACGGATAATCCACACCAAGAGATTCTGCAAGCTGTTGCATACTCAACGCAGTAGCTGCCTGTCTTAAAACAGCCAGAATGGCTTCTCGACTAGGCGTTGATGGATCAAAGTCAGGGGGTAAATGTTCTCGTAAAAAAATTTTTGATGCCTTATTGTTGGCAGTAGTCATTAATATGTATGCCTATATCATTGTTTTTAAAATGATTATAACACCGCACTTGAAAGAGCGGCTAAATCGGTTCGGCAAAATTGTTATTCTTTGTTTTGCATAAATGCCACTATAGCAGAACCATCTTGGTTTTTTTAAATAAATTAGTTAATATTTAATTTTTACACTGCAATTTTGTATGGATATGCCCAGATGGCGGAATTGGTAGACGCGCATGGTTCAGGTCCATGTACCGAAAGGTGTGGAGGTTCAAATCCTCTTCTGGGCACCA
>CALKIR010000051.1 GCA_937995985.1 uncultured Alcaligenaceae bacterium | reverse complement strand
GCCTACTACTCCAAGGTAACCACGGCTTTTGCCAAAATGACTCAAGGCTGTCCGTGCGGCGACTTCACCATATAATGAAAATTTGTCATTATCCCAGTTATAAGTTCCGCCAAGCCCCAAACTAAGCCACTGGCGCCGGGCCTTATTAGAGAAAGGGACACCGCTGACTGTTACCTTATTTTTACCCATAAATTCATTAATGAGATCCAAAGTGCCATAAACAGTGTTGCGCCTCATTTTTCCATCTGAGCCCACCCAAGCATTTTGGTAGTTTAAATTAAGGCCTAATCTTCCCTGCAAACTGCCGGTCTTTTTCCTGGACACTCGAGCATCAAAAGCATCCCTAAAAGAGTCAAAGCTTACGTGGGAATAAGTCAGCTGCATTTGTGGGGTAATGGACCAGTTATTATTAAGGGCAAAGCGTTTGCCTACCTCGGTCGATACGGCGTAACCGAAACCATCGTTCCCGTCAACTAAAGACAAACCTGCTGTACGAGATTTTAAATCGCTGTCGTACCAAGTTAAGGCAATCTGGTTATCTACATAAATATGGTTATTTCCATACCATGTTAATGTGCCCCCGATACCATAACCCGAGCTTTTTATTTTTCCGCGCCCATAGATAGAGTCCACATCTGCTTTACCGTAAATATATTGGGCGTTGATCCCGCCAACAGTTTTTCCGCGTTCTCCTTCATGCAACAATCTGTCGTAACCTAATTGTAGTTTGAAACTATCGTAGTCATAATCCATTCTAGAGGTAGATGAGCGTGGCTTAATCTTGGTGTGCTGCCCTTCAGTGCGCATCCAAACTCCACTGCCTTCAATCATGGGTTCAGCTGTACTTAGCATGCCCACAGACGTCCCCTGATTTTCCCCTATACCATCGGCATTATTCCAGAAACGGTTGCCCACACGACGCTGCCAAGTCGGTAGTTCATTAAGGCCTTGCAAAAAAGATGGGTAGGCTTCATATACGGGCACCCCTGCCTGATATAAGGGCTCTGAAGGTTTTGAAGGCTTTGATGGTTCTGACGGTTTTGGAGGCGAATCATCGGGAGGCAGTAAATTAGAGCGCAAATACCACTGACCATCATCTGCGTCTGAGACCCCACCCTGATACAACCTATAGGCATACGCCCCACCTACTACGACAGGCGATCCTTGGTAGTCATAATCGCCACTTAGGGTAAATAGGCCATCGGATAACCCGCCCACCTGAATGACCTGAATACCGTCAGCAGTTGTCAGTGCCCCCAAACCATTCCTATTGACCACTTTCAGAAATGATTGCCCAGAGGTATCACCACTGATAATGGCTTTATCTGTAGGAGAATCATCGGCACCCAATTGAGTATTGAGAACCAATAACCCATTGTCACCCACATAATCTCCCGCAATCAATAACCGATCGCCAACGCCATTATCACTAAGACTCAATATGCCGGCATTATGGACATTACCATTGATTTGATAAACTCCGTGACCCTGGCCCAAGCCCTGAAATGTTCCGGTTGGGGCCAAATGCATATTACCTGTAAGTGTAAATAAATCCCCTGCTTCAAGGGTGCCATTATTAGTGATAAATAGACCAAGGTCTGATTCTGTGGCCGTAGTTAATGCTTTATTTGAAAAGGATAAGACTCCGCCATCAACGACCACATTTTCCCAGTTAGTGAACTTATCACTGGATACCGAAGAGGAATAGTCTTTAAAAATAAGCGTGTCAATTTGCCCGTCTAACCCAGACAAATCATCCCCCCCGTCTATGCTGGGAACCGCCCCCAGTGCGACACTCCTGTTCAAAATCAATTTATCACAGCCATCGCCCCCGGAAATTGAGCCACTGAGCTGGGCCCCCCCCTCAACCTCCAGCACCGCGTCACCCGCATCATCTGAATACAACGCAGTCTGTCCTCGTACGATGGCGCCGTCTCTTATTAAAGTATAAGAATTTAAAGGCTGTGCAAAGACAATTGCCGTAGAAGCAGCCTGAATCGACGCATCAGCACCAATAGCCAAACCGGCATCCATAGGCGGCTGAAGGATCATCGTGGCGCCCCCCATGCCAAAATCAAGTTGGGCTGCCCCATCAATAACAATGCCTCTGCCCGCTGACTTAATCTCTGTTTCCCCAAAACTACCCACTCCG
>CALKIR010000050.1 GCA_937995985.1 uncultured Alcaligenaceae bacterium | reverse complement strand
ACCCATTTTGAGGTTGATAAAAAAGTTGGAGTATTAATACTTATAATAGAGTGCAGTATATTTTCACTTTCTTTTTCACTTATTCTTTGAGCAGCTCAAAAGGATGATTGCTTTATTGGAAGCCAAGCGCGCAGGCTTGTTTGCGCGACATGCCTGGATCCCTAATATTATTGCGGGAATTATTGTCGGAGTGGTGGCTTTGCCATTGGGCATGGCCTTTGCTATTGCATCAGGGGTCAGCCCGGAGCAAGGCATATACACGGCGATTGTTGCCGGTCTGGCAGTGAGCATTTTTGGGGGGACACGAGCCCAAATAGCAGGACCTACCGGGGCTTTCATTGTTATTTTATCCGGTATTGTAGCGGATCATGGAGTGAGTGGTTTACAAACAGCCACCTTCATGGCGGGCGTTATGCTCTTAATTATGGGTATTGCGCGCTTAGGGGCCGTTATTCGTTTCATCCCTGCACCTGTAATTATAGGTTTTACTGCTGGAATCGGGGTGATTATTTGGGTAGGCCAATGGAAGGACTTTTTTGGTCTTCCTGCTGTGGAGGGGCGGCAGTTTCATGAAAAATTGATTTTTTTAATTAAGCATTTTCCCCAGCTGGATTTTATGACCACTTTTTTAGCCATGGCTTCGTTGCTATTGGTTATTTATGCGCCTCGTATACCGCGTATGTCGCGGGTGCCTGGGCCATTGGTTGCGCTAGTTGTATTGACCATTATTCAGTCTATTTTTCAGTTTCCCACGGTTGCTACTATTGGCAGTACATTTGGTGAGATACCCCGGGGGCTGCCGCCTTTTTCAATGCCTGATCTCAGGCTTGAAACCATGTTAACACTGATAGGTCCGGCATTTACTATTGCCATGTTGGGGGCAATAGAGTCATTATTATCAGCAGTCGTTGCCGATAACTTAGGTGGTACGCGGCATAATTCAAACCAGGAATTATTTGGTCAAGGGGTGGCTAATATTCTTGCTCCCATGTTTTCTGGGATAGCTGCAACCGGGGCCATTGCACGTACAGCAACCAATATTCGTAATGGAGGGAATAGTCCTATTGCGGGTATTGTGCATGCAATTGTATTGATTTTGGTGTTATTAGTGTTTGCGCCCTTGGCTACGAATATTCCGCTGGCTACTTTGGCTGCGATTTTATTTATTGTTTCTTGGAATATGAGTCAGCCCTTAGCTGTTTTGCGCACGCTAAGACGAGCCCCAAAGTCTGATGTATTTATTTTATTGGTGACGTTTTTCTTGACGGTATTCACTGACTTGGTAGTGGCTGTCAATATAGGGGTTATCGTAGCCATGTTGCTATTTCTTAAAAAAATGGCCGATAGCATTACAGTTAAGGTTCAAAATGAAAAAGTATTAAAGCGTGAGTTTGCCCACGCCCCTGAGTTGGTTCTTCCCAAGCATACAGCTGTTTTTTTGGTTGAGGGGCCTATTTTCTTTGCAGCAGTAGAATCATTCGAGCAGGCGCTATCGAGCACTGCGCGGGACAGAAAGGCTGTTATTATGCGCATGCGGTATGTGCCTTTTATTGATGGAACTGCGTTACAAGCCTTAGATAAGGTCATCACTGAATTGCTCGATTTAGGTACTGTGGTGGTCTTAACTGAGGTCAATACTTCGGTTAAGAGCATGTTGGGGCGTATGGGGTTGGTACGTAAATTAGGGATTGAGCATTTTATTGACGAGGTGCCTGATGCTTTGGTTTATGTGCAGGAGCTCTTAGATGAGCAGGTTGACTCCGAGGAGGAGGCTGATGCGGCTGCTCACTTGTGATTGTGAGGGGGGGCGTTTGGGCGTCTAAGTGGGGCATAAAGATGAGTAAACTCATCTTTATCCATTAATGCATAGCGCAGGGCATCAATCCAGCCTATTAGCAGCGCCAATGGGGGAAAGAAATAACAACTAATTAAAAAGGCAATCCCCCAGCCTATCTGTCCTACATAAAAACGATGTGCACCCAGCCAGCCTAATAGGAGTGCCAAGAGAATGGCAGTGGCTCGTCTTGGGCCGGTGGTTTGAGTATGTGCTTTTTGCCGTGTTAGCCAATAGGTAATAGGGGCAGTAAGGACAAGGGCAAGGAATACTTTGAGGCGATTGCCTTGGATATAGCTCCACAGTGTGAGTAAAAACTCTTTGCTTTGATGGCTGATAAAAAGAATAACGCCCCATATGCCATCAAAAAGATGCCCCATATGATAGGCAATAAAATAGCCAATTTCCTCGCCCATGTTTAGGGCAATGAGCAGGGCAATAAAAACAATGGCTGCAAGGCCGATAGTTCTGAACATAGTAGTATGCTCCGTGGTAGTTATGGAGTGGTTGTTTGCCTGACTGCACGCTCCCAGCGTTGCATGTGTGCTTGGGCTTGCTCACGGGGCATTTGGGGCTCAAAGCGTCGACCGGCCTGCCACAGGGCGCTGAGCTCATGAGTGTTTTTATATATCCCGCAACCTAATCCTGCTAAATAGGCGGCTCCTAATGCCGTGGTTTCTATAAGTTTAGGGCGTACGACAGGAATGCCCAGTAAATCGGCTTGAAATTGCATAAGTAAATCATTCGCACTGGCTCCTCCATCCACTCGGAGCTCTTGGAGGGGCTGCCCTTGGTTCCTTAGGGCATCACGGCTCATTGCCTCTAAGACAGCTGTGCTCTGATAAGCGATGCTTTCTAAGGCCGCGCGGGCAATATGCGCCGCTGTGGTACCGCGGCTTAAGCCAGTAATGGTCCCTCGCGCATCGGCTTTCCAATAAGGGGCACCAAGACCAGTAAAAGAGGGGACGACGACGACGCCACCAGTATCCGGCACCTGAAGTGCTAATGACTCGATTTCGCTGCTGTCTTTTATGATGCCTAGGCCATCTCGTAGCCATTGCACCACAGCGCCAGCAACAAAAACACTGCCTTCAAGTGCATATTGGTGATCATGGGGCTGTTGCTGGGCGGCGCAGGTGCTTAGGAGGCCATTGTGAGAAATTGGTAGTTTGCTGCCAGTATGCATGAGCATAAAACAGCCTGTTCCATAGGTGTTTTTAGCCATGCCTGGAGTAAAGCATGCTTGTCCAAATAGAGCACTTTGCTGGTCTCCAGCTACTCCTGTGATGGGGAGGCCTGAAGGCAAATCAGGATGGGCACTGTTACCAAAAAATGCTACTGAAGGCTTAACTTGAGGCAGGATTGCACGGGGTATATTAAAGATTGCCAGTAACTCTTCATCCCATTGACCTTGGCTAACATTAAAGAGCAATGTACGACTGGCATTGGTCACATCGGTGGCATGGACTGCGCCCCCAGTTAATTTCCAGATCAACCAGCTATCGACTGTACCAAAAGCGAGTTGGCCTGCACGTGCTTGGCGTAAAAGATCAGGGTGTTGTTGAAATATCCATTGGAGCTTGGTGGCTGAAAAGTACGGGTCCACTCTTAGGCCTGTTTTAGCGCGAATGGGCTCCTCAAGCCCTGCTGCACGTAAGGCTGCGCATAACTCTTCAGAGCGGCGGTCCTGCCATACAATAGCGGCATGCACTGGAGCTCCCGTAGTCCGATCCCAAAGCAGGGTGGTTTCACGCTGATTGGTAATGCCGATAGCTGCTATTTTTGGCTTGAGGTGTTTAGTGTTATTCAGTACTTGTAATAGGGTGGCGAGTTGTGATTGCCAAATGTGTTCCGCATCATGTTCCACCCAACCAGATTGAGGGTATGATTGGGGGAATTCTTGTTGGGCTTGGGCAATAACATTGCCTGCTACGTCGAACAAAAGGCTGCGACTGCTAGTAGTCCCTTGATCAAGAGCGAGAATGTATTGCATAGAACAATGTGTTGTGTGGTATATAACAAGCACAGTGTAAACCATTTATTGGGTTCTGTTCGATAATGGTTTTAAACCATTGCGCCTCTTTATATAATTTCTTTGCTTCACCCAATCGGCTCCATGTTGGGATTGCAATTTTTTCAAAAATTTTCTCATGCCTCGTTATATCCCTCATCACACAGATCGTAAACAACTATTTTCTGCGCTTGAGCGTTTTGAGCAGGTTGATATTATTGTTATTGGCGGGGGGGCGACCGGTTTAGGCATTGCCCTGGACGCAGCCCTGCGCGGATGTTCAGTAGTATTGTTAGAGGCTCAGGATTTTGCCCAAGGCACTTCTTCGCGCGCAACAAAATTGCTTCATGGAGGGGTGCGTTACTTGGCCCAAGGCAATATTTCATTAGTTCGAGAGGCCTTGCACGAGCGTTCAGTGCTATTAAGTATCGCTCCACATTTAGCACATCCTTTGCCTTTTGTAATGCCCGCTTATAAGTGCTGGGAAGTCCCATTTTATGGGACGGGCCTCAAAGCCTATGATCTCATGACCGGGACAAATAGCTTGGGTAGAACACAGTTTTTAAGCCCCATGCGCACTCAAATTGCTTTGCCTAATTTGAATACTAAACGCCTAAAAGGCGGGGTAATGTATTGGGATGCACAATTTGATGATGCGCGTTTTGCATTGGCGTTGGCGCGTACCGCCTCAGCCCATTCAGCGCTGTTAATTAATTATTGTCCGGTCAGTTCATTCATTATAGAGAATGATAGGGTGGCAGGTGTGCGTTGTACCGACGCTGAAACACAACAAAGCTATCAATTACGAGCGCGTTGCGTCATCAATGCAACAGGGGTCTGGGGAGATAATATGCGCAAAATGTTGCCAAGTGTTCAAGCAAGCGGGGCGCGCTTTAGACCCTTGATTAAACCCAGTCAGGGGGTGCATGTTGTAGTGGATCATGAGTTTCTCGGTGCGGATCAGGCTATGCTTGTCCCTAAGACCAGTGATGGTCGTGTGCTGTTTGCTGTGCCTTGGCTAGGGAAGGTTATTTTAGGCACAACTGATACAGAGCGTGAGGATACGCCTCTAGAGCCCCATGCCTATAAGCATGAAGTTGACTTAATACTTTCTGAAGCGGCGCGCTATTTAGCTAAAGCGCCGACCTACCAAGATATTCGTAGTGTTTGGGTGGGGCTGCGTCCTCTCGTGCAAGCACAGCAGAGTGGCGCTCAAACCAAGCAGTTAAGCCGAGAGCATGTGATTCAAGTAGATCCAGAGGGATTGGTAACCGTAACAGGAGGCAAGTGGACCACTTATCGCACTATGGCAGAAGATGTATTGGTGCGCTGTCAGCAGCACCGATTGCTGCCTTCTGGATTGCCACGCTCTAAAACAGCGCGGACTCTGTTAGTGGGTGCCAGTGTTGATTTGCCGACGCGTTTCTTAACTCAGGCAGCGGATCTTGAGCAATATGGTACTGAAGCTGATTGGGTGCGTTCAATGACTGGTCAAGACAATGAATTGTTACCGGGTTTTACTGAGGCAATGGTTCGTTTTGCGGTGCGCTTTGAATATGCTCGCGTGGTTGAGGATGTGTTGGCACGGCGGAGTCGCTGGCTATTTTTAGACGCGGCAGCAGCCGCGAAGGTAGCCCCGCAGGTGGCTGCCATTATGGAGGATGAGGGGATCACGGCTCCTCAGTTAGAAAGCTTCCTCGAAAAAGCCGAACAGTATAGTGGTCAAGACTTGATTTAGCCTACTAGATAGGCCGTATCAAAAAGTAAATCGCCAGCTAATTTTTAGTGGTTGGCAAATTGATATATCTTCCGTTTTATTTCAAAAAGCTTTTATTCGTCTAAGCGCTGACCTAGCTGCTAGAGTGGGTGTAATATTTTGTTTAGACATGTATGGCTTTATAGCGATTAGTTTTTTATGGTAAGCTAAGAGCTGATAGATTAAGGCAAAATATGAAACTGTTTGACATGTTTGCATTTCTGCCTACTTGTTTTTAGCTTTAGGGTAAAAAATAAGCGGTATATGAACCCAGAAATAAAGAATAAAAGGAGGATATGATGAGACTGCCCTGTACTTGAATCAATAAGTAAACCCATAAAATGGCAATTCACTTGCCTAAAAACTTTGATATTTATCATTATCTGCGTTGATTTTTATTTTGTTTCAGCTACATTTTGTTAGTATATATACAAAATTAAATGTTTGTTAATGTGGTTTTTGTCTTGTAGTTCGTGGCTTTAAGCCAGCAGGTCCTTATTCAAGTAGGTTGTTTTTCTCGGCATTGGTATTTCTAAGCCAGCAAGAATTTGGAGCATGTATGTCTAACTCAGAGCATCAGTTATTGGATGATATTCAGGAAGTAAACCTATCTTATCTGATTTTGGCGCAAAGGTTACTAAAGAAAAACAAAAGTGTCGGTATGTATAGGCTGGGGATACAGGAGGATGTGGCGGATACTTTGCTGAGCTTGTCAACAGCGCAAATAATACGGTTAGCCAGCTCTAGCTCATTATTGTGCTCTTTTCGTTTGAATGATTATGAATTGCTTAAAACCTTATCCAAGGATGTCTTAGGTGGGGTATTACAAGAAGCGCATTCGACTATTTTATTGGCTCAGCGGGCTACTGCTGCGATGACGGCAGATGGATCGGAGGCCTAGAGCCATGGCTACTCGCAGCATTTCTCAAGAAGCCAAAGACATTAATTTGGCAACCAGTATGATTCATCTGGGAGCGCGATTGCAGGTCTTGCAGGCAGAAACATCCTTGAGCTATGAGCGATTGGCTCGTTTATATCGCGAAGTGCGTCAGGAGTCTCCACCAAAGGGGATGCTGCCTTTTTCTGTAGATTGGTTTACGACTTGGTTGCCTAATATTCATTCCACCGTTTTTTATAGTATTTATGACTATATGATTCGCTGCGCCTCAATGGAAAAAGGCGAGGCTTTGGTGGAAAGTTATAAGCTGTATTTAGAGCAGTCCTCTGCGGGGCGGTTCGAAGGATCTGGAGAGGAGCCGGTGCTCAGTTTTACGCGCGCTTGGGTATTGGTGCGTTTCTTTGAGAGTGAGATGCTTCAAATGATTCCTTGCGAATCTTGTCAGGGACATTTTATTGCCCATGCCCATGAGCCAGCTCAGGGTTTTATTTGTGGGATTTGTAAACCCCCACCGCGGGCAGGTAAAACGAGAGCGAGCCGAGCCATGAGAAAGAAAAAGAAATAAACAATTTTTACCTACAGAATTGAACCATGATACTACCCTTAGGCCTCTTGAGAGGCCTTTTTTGTCATTTGTGAGTGGAAAACGCTTAAAGATGATGCGAATTATTATTAAAGCTTTAATTAGCCGATAAAAATGCTGTTAATAGCTTTTTATCTTTGTCACAAAGCAGACGATCATATTAAGCAGTGTGGATAAATTAAAGGCAGCCTGTGTTTATAGTCGTTGGATATATTGTAGTTTTTGTTGCGGTTTTTGGTAGTTTTGTGGCCTTAGGAGGCCACTTAGGGGCTTTATATCAGCCTTTTGAATTTACGCTGATAGGGGGGGCCGCGATTGGGGCTTATCTGGCCGCCAGCAATGGCCGCTCCGTGCGTTTGATGATGAGCGCTCTGGTGGATGCTCTAAAGCCCAGCCCTTATAACAAAAGTATGGCTCTTGAGTTAATGAGCTTGATGTACGTTTTGCTCAATAAGGCTCGGCGCGAGGGGCTCATGGCAATAGAAAATGATATAGAGGAACCCCAAAATAGTGTGATCTTTCAATCCTATCCCGCGGTACTCAAAGATCCCCTATTGGTGGGATTTATTTGTGATTATATGCGGGTCATCATTAGCGGCAATCTGAGCCCACATGAGGTCGAGGCCATTATGGATCAAGAAATTGAGACCTTTTTACTCGAGCGTAATGTGCCCGCATCAGCGTTATTTTCCGTAGCAGATGCGTTGCCTGCTTTTGGGATTGTGGCGGCTGTATTAGGAGTGATCAAGGCATTGGCTTCAGTTGATCAGCCGCCTGCGATATTAGCTGATTTGATCTCTAAAGCAATGGTGGGAACCTTCTTGGGGATTTTATTGGCTTATGGCTTTGTTGCACCCATTGCCAATGTTATTGAAAGAAAAAATGACCGTGCTGTTACCATGCTCGAAAGCATCAAGGTCACCCTCATTGCGAGCATGAGCGGTTATCCCGCACAGATTGCTATTGAGTTTGGGCGCAAGGTGTTATTAAGCTCTGAGCGGCCTACTTTTGTGGAAATGGAAGAGCGAATTCGGCAAGAGGGGCGCCCGCAAACAGATGCACGGCAGGGTTAGGCGAGCATGAAAGGTAGAAATCGTCCCATTATTATTGTACGTCGGTCGCGTCGTCGTTCTGCATCACGTCGCGCCAGTAGCTGGAAAATTGCCTATGCTGATTTCATGACGGCAATGATGGCATTTTTTTTGGTTATGTGGGTGTTGTCTTTATTGCCTCGAGAAGAGCTAAGAACCATTGCCGAATATTTTCGTATGCCCTTAATAGAGGCCATACGTGGAGGGCTGAATACTGATTATTCTCGCAGCCTTATTCCTGGGGGGCATCCCAGCGTGATTCCTAATGATTATCCGCTTGCGCCCGAGCAAATAGAGGGGTATCAGCGCGATCGAGAGCGTTTAGAGGATCTGAGATCTAAGCTCGATCAGCTGATTGAGTCTGACCCCATTTTAAAGGAGTTTCAGCCTCAGTTGTTAATCGATATGACCCATGAGGGGCTGCGTATTCAGATTGTGGATCAGCAAAATCGCCCTATGTTTGCTATGGGCAGTGCTCAGGTGCAGCCTTATATGCGGGATATTTTGCGCTCTTTAGGCAAGTCATTAAATGAGTTGCCAAACCGATTGTTAATTGCTGGGCATACCGATGCGCATCAGTATGCACATGGGGAGCGTGAGTATAGTAACTGGGAGCTATCTTCTGACCGAGCCAATGCTGCACGGCGCGAGTTGGTGGCAGGGGGATTGGCTGAAAATAAAGTCAAGCAGATCTCGGGGTTGGCCTCAACTGTAAATCTTATTAAAGATAATCCTGAGGCTGCCGTTAATAGACGTATCAGTATTGTTGCGCTTAGTCGTCAGGCTGAAGAGCAGATGGATGCCCAGCGCGAGCGCCACTTTTCTTCTCAACCTGCTCTTGATGTTCGAACATCTGATGCTGCTGTTCATGACGCAGCATCGAATCATGCAGAGCGCCCTTCCTCAATGGGCAACTAAAAATAGTGGTTATTGAGTGTAACAATCTGTTTTTTTAGGGGGCAAGATGAGTTCAGGGTTAGATTTAAGTCAATTTTTTGATACTTTTTTTGATGAGGCAGAGGAGCTATTAGCCGAAATGGAGGGCTTGCTCCTGGAGCTTGATGTAGAGGCCCCTGATGCAGATGATTTAAATGCTATTTTTAGGGCGGCACACTCAATAAAAGGAGGGGCTGCTACTTTTGGTACCTTTGAAGATCTTGCCGAGACCACCCATGTTTTAGAAAACGTGTTGGATGCGGTACGAAATGGCGAGATGAGTCTGAGCGCTGAGATGATAGATTTATTCTTGGAAACCAAGGATGTGCTCTCAGACATGGTTTCTGCTTATCGTAATTCTGAATCTTTGCCCTCAGAAATTAGTGAAGAAATACGTGCGCGCCTTATGTCCTTGGGGCAGCAAAAAAAAGCCGCAGGAACAACTCAAAAAACGGATAAAGAATATCTTCATGTACACATTGAGCGTATTCGTCCTAAAGACGCTCAGGCGCTCCGTCAAGAGATGGCGATTATGGGCGATATAGTCCATGAGGAAAGTACCGAAGAGAGCATAAGTTTTTGGCTCGATACGACCACATCAGCAGAAGACATTATTGCTGTGAGCTGCTTTGTGGTCAATGAAGATCAAATCACTACTTCAATGGCTGCTGTTCCCAAATCGGGGCAGGCCGCATCTTCTGATGCCTCGGACACAGCGGCAGAACAGGCACCAGAGCACAGAGAGCAAGACGATTCTGCGGTTTCTGCACCAGAGGCGTCCGTAGCATCATCTGCAGCACAATCCGATGCGGCGCGCAGCTCAGCGACACCATCCAAAGCGGCTGCCCCAGGCACATCTAAGAGTGCATCACGCCGTTCTACAGGTGCGCGCCGAAATGAGTCGAGTACCCTGAGAGTAGGGGTGGAGCGGGTAGATCAAATTATCAATTTGGTCGGTGAGCTGGTTATTACTCAGGCCATGTTGGTACAAATTACTGCCGATTTGGACCCCGTTGTGCATGATCGGCTGCTCAATGGCTTAGAGCAGCTAGAGCGTAATGCACGTGATTTGCAAGAAGCGGTCATGGCTATTCGGATGGTCCCCATGGACTATGTATTTAATCGCTTTCCTCGTGTGGTACGTGAAAATGCGCAGCGCTTGGGTAAAAAGATTCGGTTGGTGACCCGGGGTCAGGCGACAGAGCTGGATAAAAGTTTAATTGAACGCATTATTGATCCATTAACCCATTTGGTACGTAACAGTATTGACCATGGGATTGAAATGCCAGAGCAGCGCGTCGCAGCTGGAAAGGAGGCCGAAGGGGTGCTGACATTATCAGCGCAGCATCAAGGAGGGCACATCATTATCGAAGTCAGTGATGATGGGGCAGGCCTAAATAGAGAAAAGATTCTCAAAAAGGCGATGCAGCAAGGGTTAGTCACCAATGAAAACATTCCTGATGAGGAGCTTTGGCAGTTATTATTTGCGCCGGGCTTTTCCACAGCGGAAAAGGTTACGGAAATTTCAGGGCGTGGCGTAGGCATGGATGTGGTCCGTCGTAATATTCAAGGGATGGGAGGGCATGTCTATGTGACTTCACAAAAAGGGCAAGGCACAGCAACCCGCATTGTTTTGCCGTTGACTTTGGCCATATTAGATGGGATGTCGGTCAAGGTAGGCGAGGAGGTCTTTATTTTGCCCTTAAGCCATGTAATGGAGTCGATGCAGCCCGAAGCCGCACAATTACGCACTATGACTGGTGGCGAACATGTGCTTTATGTGCGTGGTGAGTATTTGCCTGTGGTGTCTTTGGGAGCAGTGTTTAGTGTTGAAGAGTACGAGCAAGAGCCTACTCGTGCCATTGCTGTCGTGTTACAGGCTGAAGATACACGATTTGCTTTATTAGTGGATCAATTGCTAGGACAGCATCAGGTGGTCGTGAAGAATTTAGAGACCAACTATAAAAAAATCCCGGGAATTTCAGCGGCAACAATTTTGGGGGATGGCAGTGTTGCGCTAATTGTGGATGTATTTGCCTTGCACCGTATGAATAGAGAGCGCACGAGTGGCACTTATGGGGAGCGATTAGCACACAGTGAGGTCATGTAGGAGCAAAAATTAATAGGTACTAAAGTTTTGAGGAAAAAACCATGACACAGCCAGCAGACGATAAAACTGATATGACTACTTGTGGTCAAGAGTTCTTGGTCTTTGTATTAGATAAACAAGAATATGGCATTGATATCTTGAAGGTTCAAGAGATTCGGGGTTATCAAGAGCAAAGTGTGACCCGTATTGCTAATGTGCCGCCTTTTATTAAGGGGGTGACTAATTTACGTGGCGTTATTGTGCCTATAGTAGATCTGCGCATTAAATTTAATTTACCTGACATTAAATATGATAATCAGACCGTTGTGGTGATTTTGAATGTAGCCGATAGGGTGGTCGGGGTGGTTGTGGATGGGGTATCAGATGTACTGACCTTGGCTCATGAGCAAATCAGTGATGCGCCTCAATTTGGCAATAGTGCTTTTTCTAGTGAGTATTTAACTGGGATAGGGACGGTTGATGAGCGGATGCTCATTTTAGTTGATATAGAAAAATTAATTACAAGTGAAGAAATGGAGCTCATGGATAGCTTGTCCTGATGAGGTCTGATAGGGAGTTGCTAACACAATGGATGTAAGTAGTACCGAAGTTCCCGTAACGCTTATGGCCGAGAGAGGAGAATAATGATGCGTCGTTGGTTTCAGTTTAAAAATTTAAAGGTCAGAACAAGCTTAGTGCTTGTTTTATTCTTTTTTCTATTTATGGTTTTTGCTGGCGCAGCATTGGGGGTCTTATCGCTTCGTGGTGCAAATCTTGGCCTACATAATATTGTTGAACAGCAAAATTTCGTGCGCCTCTTGAATGAGGCCAGTAAGGAATATACAGCAGCGCAGTTATTTGTTGAGGAGGCCGCTTCAGAGCAAGCTGTTTATATTTCAGAAAATCGTTATACCTTTGGTAATGAATGGGGTGATGATGTAATCAGTGCGGTCGGAGTATCTTGGCAGTCTCAATATTTATTAGATAGGGCTGAGTTCGCTTTAAGGGATAGTCAGACCCACTTTAAGGCAGCAGGGGAGCTGGTTACAGAGGACAGTTCTTTGCGCAACCCTTATGAGCGGATGTTAAAGCTTTATGAGCAGTTGACTGAGCAGGCTTTTGCTGAGCAGGTGGAATTGTTGCGTCAAGGGGATGTAGAAGGGTATAGAAAATACCGGGCAGGCCATACAGAAAGTTTGGAAAATATTTTCTATAGTCAGATCAAATACATTGCAGGCACCCAGATCAAAGCAGTAAATGAATTAGCGACCCAAGAGTCAGAGCAATTTTTGTGGATAGTACGCATTGTTGCGATTGGGATTTTAGCGAGCATTTTAATTGCGGTATTAGCTTATGTCTTTTTACACAAAATGGTGTTGCGACCATTGCGAGAAGCAGGGCAGCATTTTGAGCGCATTGCTAATGGCGATTTAACTCAGGTCATAGAGGCGCCTTCGAATAATGAAATCGGTGTGCTGTATGAATCAGTTAAGCAGATGCAAGCAGGGTTGATTCGCCTCATAGACAGCATCAGGGATGGTGTGGCGCGTACAGAAGAAGAAGTCCATGGTATTCATGTTGGGGCGTTAGAGTTAAGCAGTCGCACTGAACAGCAAGCTTCTGCCTTACAAGAGACGGCTGCGAGCATGGAGGAGCTATCGAGCACTGTACGGCAAAATACTGAGAATGCACAAGAAGCTGATCGGGTGGCACGTGAAGCCTCTACTGTTGCTGAGCGGGCTGGGGAAACCGTACGCTCTGTTGTGGATGTGATGCATCAAATTACGGCGAGCTCCAAAGAGATTAGTGAAATTGTCAATGTTATTGATGGGATTGCGTTCCAAACTAATATTTTGGCTTTGAATGCGTCAGTAGAGGCTGCTCGAGCAGGCGAGCATGGGCGTGGTTTTGCCGTGGTTGCCGGTGAGGTACGCTCTTTGGCGCAGCGCAGTGCCCAAGCAGCCCAAGAAATTAAATCTTTAATAGAGGGTTCTTTAAGTCATGTGCAACACGGTGCTCAACAGGTTGATCAGGCTGGGGAGGTTGTAGCCGAAGTGGTTGCTGCAGTCCATCGCGTCACGACCTTTATGAGTGAAATTGCCATGGCTTCAAATGAGCAAAGCTTGGGGATTGAGCAAGTAAATGTGGCGGTTGGACAAATGGATACGGCGGTGCGTCTTAATGCGGATCTGGTCGACAATACCGTGAACGCACTTGAAGCCCTTGAAGAGCAAGCCCGAGCGCTTACCCAAGCAGTCAGTGTATTTAATGTTGGCGAGTTAGAGCAGGAGCAGGATTATGGTGCATTGGACATGAATGAGCCTGATGCAGATGATGCTGCAAAGCGTTTAGTGATGGATGAGTCTCAAGATGCATCCAAGTATCAAGGTCGGATAACGCGTGCGGAACTCCCCTCTCATGGTTTAGAAATGCTGGAGCACTAGTATTTTCATGACGCATGATTTAGCGGAATTTATTGAACGAGAGAAGAGAGGCAGTACGCTTTCTTCACAAACTTTGGCCCGGGTAGCGCACTTGCTGCAGCAGCGTTCGGGAATAGTGTTAGGAGAGCATAAAAAAGAAACGATTAACAGGCACCTCGGTGCCTTTGCGCGGCGGTTAGGCTTAGAAGGAATCGATGCGTATTTAGATTATTTACAAGAGCGCCCTGATGATAGTGAATGGGAGCGTTTCGTTAACGTTTTCACTATTAACCACACTGCTTTTTTTCGTGAAGCCCATCACTTTGACATATTAGCTACTTATTTGCGGCAGCGTAACAGACCACTCAATTTATGGTCTGCCGCAGCCTCTACAGGTGAGGAGGCCTATTCTATGGCTATAGTGGCAATAGAGAATGTGCCTCATGCACATAGTGACGTACGTATTTTAGCCAGCGATATTGATACTCAAGCCTTACAGGTTGCTCGGCGCGGAGTCTATGCCAAGGAGCGGGTTGAGTTGCTTGATATGATTCGATTGCGACAGTTTTTCCTTAGAGGGCGTGGCCCTAATCAGGGGCTGGTGCGAATCAAGCCTGCGGTGCGCGATTTAATTGAATTTAAAAAAATCAATCTGGTAGAGCAACGAGATTGGCCTGGGGTGGAATCAATGGATGTGATTTTTTGCCGCAATACCCTAATATATTTTAGTCGAGATACTCAGGTAAAACTATTAGAACGTTTTGCTCGGGTACTCAAGCCTGGCGGCTTACTTTTTGTAGGGCACTCGGAAAACTTTTCTTTTATGACTTCGGTTTTGCGCTTAAAAGGGCAAACCGTGTATGAGCGCCCTGCTGATTCGCAGTGATTGAAATAGTTAAGGCATGACAAAAATTCGTGTTTTATGTGTTGATGATTCTGCTTTAATACGAAGTTTAATGGCAGAAATCATAAATAGTCATTCTGACATGGAGGTGGTTGCCACAGCGCCTGATCCATTAATTGCGCGAGAGTTAATCAAGCAATATGACCCGGATGTGCTGACCCTAGATGTGGAAATGCCACGCATGGATGGCTTGGATTTTTTAGAACGTTTAATGCGTTTAAGGCCTATGCCCGTGGTCATGGTGTCTTCACTTACAGAGCGTAATTCTGAGATTACTCTGCGTGCATTAGAATTAGGAGCAGTAGATTTTGTTACCAAGCCCAAATTAGGCATTAGGGATGGGTTATTAGAGTACAGCGATGTGATCGCAGACAAAATACGTGCGGCTTATATGGCACGAACGCGGATTCGTACCCAAGGGATTCAGCGCCCACGTAAACCGCCCCGGCCTATTTCTATTCGCCCTTATGCCAGTACTGAGAAATTAGTACTGATAGGGGCTTCAACTGGGGGAACAGAGGCTATTCGCCGCGTGTTAGAGCCCTTACCTGCTCAGAGCCCGGCGATTTTGATTACCCAACATATGCCGGCAGGATTTACTCGTTCATTTGTGCAACGTTTGGATTCTTTATGTTCTGTACGTGTCTTTGAGGCTGAGCATGGTCAACGTGTATTGCCGGGGCATGTGTATATTGCTCCAGGTGGTGTGGCACATATGAAATTAGCCCGTTCTGGGGCAAACTATGTGATAGAGCTTGAGCAAAGTGAGCCGGTCAATAGGCACCGTCCTTCTGTGGATGTGTTGTTCTTTTCAGCGGCAAAAGTAGCAGGTAAAAATGCGGTAGGAGTAGTGCTTACTGGGATGGGCAAAGACGGTGCTCAGGGTTTGCTTGCCATGCGTGAGGCGGGGGCGCGCACGTTGGCCCAGGATGAAGAAACGAGTGTGGTGTTTGGAATGCCTCGTGAGGCCTTGGCTATTGGTGCTGCTGAGCAGGCGGTACCCATTGATGAAATGACCGAAAAAATCCTGTCCTGTCTGGGAGCCTTTGGTCATCGCGTCTAGCAGCATACTTATAGAGTCAATACAGATCTGATTTATTGGAGTATAAGCAAAATATGAGTTCCAAAAATATCAAAATTTTGGTTGTGGATGATTTTCCTACGATGCGTCGCATCATTCGCAATTTATTAAAAGATTTAGGCTATGAGAATGTAGATGAGGCCGAAGACGGTGTAATGGCTTTGGAAAAATTGCGAAATGGGCAATTTAATTTTGTAGTGTCCGATTGGAATATGCCCAATATGGATGGGTTGGAATTGCTTAAAACCATCCGTGCGGACGAGAAACTGAGTCATCTGCCTGTATTAATGGTGACTGCAGAGGCAAAGCGGGAAAATATTATCGCTGCGGCCCAAGCTGGGGCTAATGGTTATGTAGTAAAACCCTTTACTGCGGCCACACTCGAAGAGAAATTAAATGCCATTTTTGAAAAAATGGCTTAATGTTTCGCTTAATGGAGGGATGAATGAGTGTCAAGGATTTTAAAGAGCAGCCTGATTCTAGGCCGCTGGGTACGGGGGTATTTGGTACCGAGCCGGCTACCATTGTGCCTACTGGGACAACACAGTCTAATCCTGGACAGTCTGAAGAGGTTGTGCAGAGAATAGCACGCCTGACGCGAATGCTGCGGGATAGCATGCGCGAATTAGGTTTAGATGAGGCTATTAAAGAGGCGGCTGAGGCAATACCTGATGCGCGTGATCGGTTACGTTATGTCGGTCGAATGACTGAGCAGGCTGCAAACCGTGTGCTGACCGCTGCTGAGCAAACTCAGCCATTGCAGCAAGATATTCAAAAAGAAGCCGCTGATTTGCAGGCACAGTGGACACACTGGATGGCTCATGAGGGAGCGCTTCCTGAGCCCGCATTGCAGCAACGCATTTTAGGTTTTTTTCAGCAAGTGCAGGACAATAGTCAGCAAACACAAGCAAATTTGATGGAAATTATTATGGCGCAGGATTTCCAGGACCTGACTGGCCAAGTGATTCAAGGCATGTTAGGGGTGATTAGTGCCATTGAAAAAGAGTTGATACAGGTTCTGTTAGATAGTGTGCCTGCTGAAAAGAGGGATGAAACCATGTCCTTACTCAATGGTCCCGTAGTTAACCCTGAGGCAACTGATGTATTGCGGGATCAGGACGAGGTAGATGACTTGCTCTCTAGCCTGGGTTTTTAAACTGAGGCTCCTTAGGCGGTCATGGCTGAAGAAAGCGATTTAGAAAAAACTGAACCGGCGTCACCGCGGCGCTTAGAAAAGGCTCGCGAAGAAGGGCAGATTGCGCGTTCCCGTGAGCTCAATACTTTTTTGATTTTAGCGGTGGGGGTGGGAACACTCTGGTTTTCGGCTGGCTTTTTATACCGACAATTAATGCTTTTATTTCAGCATAGCATGAGCTTTGAGGCTGATATGGTGGCTGATCCGACCGCCATAGTGACGCGTATCGTAAGTTTAGGGCAGCGTGTTTTGATGGGCTTAAGCCCATTGTTGTTGATGGTCTTTATTACGGCTTTGATCGCTCCTGTTCTTTTAGGGGGATTAGTATTTAGCAGCAAAGCTTTGGAGCCAAAATTTGAGCGTTTAAATCCTTTAAAGGGCATCAAGCGTCTGTTTGCATGGCAAACTTTGGTTGAGTTGATAAAAACACTGGCGAAAGCAGGCTTAATCGGGCTAATAGCAGTGCTGGTGCTGTGGCATTATAGAGATGCCATGTTGAGTCTATCCTATATCAATGTGCAGGCAGCATTGGTGCAAGGGATGCAATTAATGGTCCTATGTTGTGCGCTTATTGTTGCGGGACTATTAATTATTGTGCTGATTGATGTGCCTTGGCAGCTATTTAGCTATTTTAAAAAGCTGCGTATGTCTCGGCAAGAGGTCAAGGACGAGCATAAGGAAAGTGAAGGGGATCCCCATGTTAAGGGACGTATTCGCTCTCAACAGCGCGCGATGGCGCAAAGGCGGATGATGTCTGCTGTATCCAGCGCAGATGTGGTGGTGACCAACCCGAGTCATTTCTCAGTAGCGCTACGGTATGCTGAAGGGGCATCAGAGGCTCCCATAGTGGTTGCCAAAGGTCGTGGTCTTATTGCTTTGCAAATCATTGAGCGCGCTCAACAGCATCATGTGCCTATTTTAGAGGCACCGCCTTTGGCGAGGATTTTGTATCACCATGTAGAGTTAGAGCAAGAAATTCCGCCTATATTGTATGCCTCGGTGGCACAGGTGTTAGCGTGGGTATATCAGCTAAAAAACTGGCAGCGTGGCCAAGGGCCTTGGCCAGATAGGCCTGAGTTAACGCAGATACCTTATGAGCTTGACCCACAACAACAGCAAGGTCCGTAATTATTATGTTCATTGTGTGCATTTATTATGAATAATTGGCTGTCGGTATTGAAACAATGGCAGTCTGGCTCAGCTTCTGTGCTTGCTGGCCCCATTTTGATCATGCTTATTTTGGTCATGATGGTGTTGCCATTGCCTCCTTTTATTCTGGATTTATTATTCACTTTTAATATTTCCCTAGCAGTGATGGTGCTGCTAGTGGCTATGTTTACCCGACAGCCACTTGATTTTGCTGCCTTTCCAGCAGTTTTGTTGTTCTCTACTTTATTACGATTAGGGCTTAATGTTGCATCGACTCGGGTGGTGTTGATGCGTGGCCACGAGGGCCCGGATGCGGCTGGGCGGGTGATCGAGGCATTTGGGCATTTTTTAGTTGGAGGGAATTTTACCGTTGGGCTAATCGTTTTTATTATTTTGGTGATTATTAATTTTGTGGTCATCACCAAAGGTGCCGGTCGTATTGCTGAGGTCGGTGCACGGTTTACTCTGGATGCGATGCCAGGCAAGCAAATGGCCATTGATGCCGATTTAAATGCAGGGTTAATTGGTGAGGATGAGGCCCGACAACGGCGTCAAGAAGTGGCCCAAGAGGCTGAGTTTTATGGCGCAATGGATGGAGCAAGTAAGTTTGTGCGTGGGGATGCGATCGCAGGCTTGCTGATTATGATTATTAATGTGGTGGGTGGGCTCTTAATTGGTTTGGCTCAACATCAGCTCAGTTTGGGTGAAGCAGCACATGTCTATACCGTGCTTACGGTTGGCGATGGATTGGTGGCACAAATCCCGGCCTTAATTATTTCTACAGCAGCGGGCGTGGTGGTTTCCCGTGTTGCTACCGAGCAGGATATAGGGCAACAGTTAGTCGGACAATTATTCAATAATCCCCGCGTCATGTTTATTACAGCGGGTATTTTGGCTGCGATGGGGTTAATCCCTAATATGCCGCACGTGGCTTTTTTATTTTTGGCTGCGGTATTAGCGGGACTCGGTTGGTATTTAGGTCAGCAGCAACACAAGCAGAGCACTCAGGCTCAAATCGATGAAGCATTAGAGCATAGTGAGTTGCAGCAGCAGGCAGCTGAGGCAACTTGGGATGATGTGCAGTTTATTGAGCCTCTCGGGCTTGAGGTAGGGTACCGGTTAATTTCTTTAGTTGATCATCATCAAGGGGGAGAGTTATTAAATCGTATTCGCAGTCTCAGAAAGAAATTTGCGAATGAGATTGGCTTTTTACCCCCGGTTGTGCACATACGCGATAATCTTGAATTAAAGCCCAATGCCTATAGGGTTTTGTTGCATGGTGCCGAAATTGCTGCAGGGGAGGTTATGGTTGATCGATGGTTGGCCATTGACCCAGGGGAGGTGCTCAGTGATATTCAGGGCACCCCTACAGTCGATCCTGCCTTTGGTTTGCCTGCTGTTTGGATTCATGAAGATCAACGCGAAGAGGCACAAATTGCTGGCTATACCGTGGTTGATGTGAGCACTGTGTTGGCCACTCATATCAATCATGTTTTGCATCGCTATGCCGCTCAATTGCTCGGGCGGGCTGAGGTGCAAAAGCTTGTAGAGTTAGCTGAACGCGATTTGCCCAAGCTGGTAGAAGAGCTGATTCCAAAAGAATTAAGTCTAGGTACGCTGCAACAGGTGTTGCGTGGACTTTTAAGTGAAGAGGTGCCCATTAGGGATATGCGTACTATTTTGGAGGCTTTGGCACAGGCGCAGCCTTATTTGGCGCAGGCCAATCAAAATGGACATGGGGGGGCAGATGCCAATGAATTATTGGCTTTAGTGCGTCGGGCCTTAGGGCGCATGATTGTGCAGCAATGGTTTCCTGGACAGTCCCAAGTTCATGTAATTGGTTTGGATGCACAATTGGAACAAGTATTAAATCAGGCACTGAATAATAGTGGGGCGCTGGAGCCTGGTTTAGCGCATACTCTAACCCAAGAGACACAGCAGGCCATTGAGCAACAAGAAGCGCAGGGCCATCCTCCCGTGCTGGTGGTGGGCACGAGTTTGCGGGCCTCCTTATCGCGGTTTTTACGCGCTCAGTTTCAGCAGTTGGTTGTGCTTGCTGTAGAGGAAATACCTGAAGATAGGCTGATTCAGGTGGACTATATTGTAGGGGAGCAGAGGTAAGCAGCAATGACCCAAAAAGGAGTGAGTCGTTTTTTTGGTGCAACCAGCCGAGAGGCATTGCGTCAGGTACGCTTAGCATTAGGGCCAGAAGCTTTAATTATTGCCAATAGGCGCGTCAATGGGGGAGTGGAAATCATTGCTGCTGATCCGACAGAGGCTTTAGAGCACAGGCCGCCCGCAAGTTCCGAACGGTCTGCAGCATCTGTCTCAGCAGGGGCACAGCATGATTTTTTAGAGCAGCAGTTAAGCAGTTTGCGCCGCGAGTTAAGCGGGCAAATGGATGCCTTATTGTGGGGGGATACGCTGCGTGCTCATGTTCCGACTTTTGTAGTTTATCAGCGCTTATTGGCCTTAGGGCTAAGTGCTGCATTGGCGCGGCGTTTATTAATGCATATGCCCCGAGATTTAGATGACAATCAAGGGTGGCAGTGGGCCGTGCAAAAGTTGCATCAGCGCTTGCCTATTCATGAGTCTTTAGAGCAATTGCTCACAAAAGGAGCAACTCTAGCTTTAGTGGGGCCTACGGGCGTAGGCAAGACCACCACTCTTGCTAAATTGGCTTATCAATGTGTGCAAATGCATGGTGCCAAACAAGTAGCACTTATTTCCACAGATAGTTTTAGAGTGGGTGCTCATGAGCAGCTAAAGATTTATGCTCAATTACTCCAGGTTCCTATTAGTATTGTGCATAATGCTTCTGAATTTAGGCAGGCTTTATTATCTCATGGGCCAGAAACGGTTGTACTAATTGATAGCGTAGGCGTGAGCCAGCGCGATGAATTGGTGCAGGCTCAGGCCAATTTGCTTTATGCCTCCGGCCGGGTGGTGCAGCGTTTGCTGGTTTTAAGTGCAGCCAGCAGTGGAGAAACTTTAGATGAGGTCGTACGAGCCTATAAAACTGATGGTGGTCGCCCCTTACAAGGGTGTGTAGTGACCAAGCTTGATGAGGCGACGACCTTGGGAGGCATTGTTGATGTAGCGATACGCTATCAATTGCCCATTGCTTTTGCTACCAATGGGCAGCGTGTGCCCGAAGATATCATATTGCCTAATGAGGCGATGGGAGCCCGTTTTGTGCCTGATGAACCATTCCAGAGTTCAGAGGCTGCTGTGCAATTTAGACCCTCTGTGGCTGATATGGCTGCTTTGGCCCGTCATCGTACTTTAGATGAATTGGCCGCAGTCGAATCATTGACAGATCCACGGCAGCGCAGTCGCCATGAGGCACTATTACAGTTATTACAGCCTTGGGGCAGTCCTCTATCGCAACGACTTGATTTGGCTGATGTGCAACAGGTGTTGCAGCAGATGGCAGAGGATATACAGTGGCAATTCTGGAGCGAGCACCATCAGTTAACAGAGCAAACGGAGGAGCATACATTTGAGCAGCGTGCGCAGGCTTTTTTGCAGGCCTTATGGGCACAAACTGTGCGACGCTTAGTAAGCAGCAAAGAAACCGTATTTTTTTTCCATGATCATTTTCGTGCGCCTCGGGTGTGGCATACTGAGGCGCGAGTGTTGATCAGCCATGCGTGGACTCAGTGTGGTCAATGGCAGGGGCCTTTTTTTGTGCAGCAACTCAGTGCACAGCAGCATATTCATTTTCCATCATTTAGGCGAGATTATGGGCCACAGAATGTGGGCGATCCACTGGTTGCAGCGGCTCATGCCTTACCCCAAGCGACACAGCAACGTCATCATATTCATATTTTTTCTGATTATAGCTATACCCGCCTGGTGAGCTGGTTGAATAACGGTTTTCCAATAGCTTGTTTGGTGCCCGCAGCAACTGCCTGTTATGACGGTCAAGCACATACAACAGTAGGAGCATTAATCAAACAGTCCAATTGGCAGCCGTTCTATCTTGACGCCGACATTAGTCAATTATTGATGGAGCTGAATAAAGGACAGCCACTTAAAATTAACTATACACAGCATGCTGTTTTGTTGGGACGTCATGCTTCCCAACGGCAACGTGTTCATTTGTTGGCCATGCAGCTTATATCAGCGCATGATGATGAATTAATTGAACAATTTGCGGTACTAGTTGGGGGCGGCTCAGAACGGCCGCAGCGGGATTTAATTCAAGCATTATTGGTGTTTTTTGCTCAACGGCCTATTAAAGCTTTTTTCCAACAGATGCTGGCTTATTGTGCAAATCAGAGTGCAGCATGGGGGAGTGATGTTCAACCTAAGCATCTGTACCTTCAGGCTTTAGCCGGGGTGTATGGATGGCGTTTGGCGCATGAGCCCCATTATCAGAGCTTGCGCGCATTGATTGTGCAGCTGTGGGGAGAGCGTGCTGTGCAGGCCGCCCATATGCCTCATACATTAGAGCGGTTATTGTTATTGCAGCGTGTGCTGGCGCCGTAGCTCAGTGGGTGTGAACACTATGCTTTGAACTGTGCCCGCTGACCAATTCCTGTTTGGCTGCGTCGGCCGGTAGCGTCGTATGTCTGTGCGGATTGCTCAGGGTTTAGGCTGTGTAATATATTCAAGGCGTGTTGATGGTGGTTGAGATACTCTTGTATGAGTTGACCGTTAGCATGATTAAGCTCTTGTGCTTTGGCCGCGCTGTCTAATAGTGAGTTTAGATGTTCTTGTATTAGTGGGTTGTGCTCAGCCAGATCCTGCAGCGCTTTAGCCGAGTCTTGAAGCTCAAGCGCTTGCAATATTTTGCGCCGTTTGTTTTGGAGCTGGGTGTATTGTTGATGCCAGGCAGTTTTTTGAGTAGCGATATGATGAATTTCTTCGTGAGTGTATTGTCCTTGGAGAACTGAGGACTCATGCTCTAGAAGAGAGATAAACTCACTAAAAGCCTGATGCTCTGCATTTAAGATTTGCAATAGAGGCTGATATAAGTCAACATTCATCGTGATAATACTCAAAAAATATTATTTTAAAAGGTCTTGTGCAGATTGCAGCAAACCATCTGCAATGGCGGCTGAGTTAATTTGTAATGTTCCTGATTGCAGGGCTTCTTTGATGGCACGCACGCGTTCTAAATGAATATCTTGACTGTCATTTTGTAATTGCTGGAGAGCCCGAGCAGTATGGCTCAGTTGCACGGAGCCTGAGGTCGCGCTCCGCGATGGGCTGCTGGGCGATTGAGTAGTCTGAGCATAGGCTGATCGCAACGAGGTTTTGTCACTATTTTGACTGGGTGTAAGCGAATTGGGGCGTATTTTCACGGTGAACTCCTACTAAATCATCCTCTGGGTTATTCATTATAACGGCACTGATGATGAATTATTTAGGTCAATAATGATAAAAAGAAAATAAACAGGGAGCTAGGGCAAAATAACCTCTACTGAATGCGCGTCGAGCACAATGCCCTGAATGATTTGACCACTTGCTGTGCGTACCTGTATGCGTGCGCCAGGATTACCATTTTGCAAGGCTTGCCCTTCGCTGCTGACTACAAATCCTGGTCCTCGGGCAATGGTTTGTACCAGTTGGCCGCGGGCGATGGATTGAGGGTTGCGCACAGCATTGGCACGCAAGGTGGTGCCCCTGGGAATGCGATGAGTGGCAATATGGCCGATAATTTTACTGGGATCAGTCAGAATGTGTGGAGAGAGTTTTAGTACATCAGTCTCATGAGCAATTAAGTCATCTAGTTGAATGGGCTCATCGGCCTCAATAGTACGATTGGTGACAAAATAATAGCCCGGGGCGCTGAGTTGGGCACGTACATGAGTGACCCATTGGGCGGGTTCAGTACACCGTACCGTAACCGTCATACGCGAACGTAGGGGGATTTGGTGACGAGCATCTACTTCTACATGGTGGCAGTGACTCAAATGCTCTAAGCGGGGTGGGGTAATGGTAATGCTGGGCTCCAGACCCTGGGTGCGCGCATGGTGCTCAAGAAAATCATGTACCTTAGTAACAATTTGAGTAGCCAGATCACTGCTCTTCTCTGTGTGCTGCTGTACAGGCAGCTCAGGCTGAGAAGAAGGGGCAGCCAAGGGGTCAAGGGCATAGGAGGGCACAGGGTACAGAGTAAGTGCTGCCCCAACCCAGGCAAGAAGCACGACAGCCTTGATCGACCAAATAATTGATAAAGGGGTGAGCTTTTGGGCATAAGCGTGTAGGTTTTGTAGTAACAAGCAAGAACAGTTAGGTACCGACATGTGAAATGGCCTCTCTAAAACAAAAAGAGAATAAGCATGTGTTTATTCGATTGTTTTCCCGATTGCTCACGGAAGGGCTGATTTAATATTAACTATGACTGAGTTTAACTAAAAGTTTGTACGTCGGTAGGAACGATGAGTCCAGACTTTAATTAATTTCTTGCACTGTACTATGTTTGGTCGCTTATCCGCAGAGTTTGGTTTGCATCAATCAGCGCTGGCTTTGCGCCAGCAGCGTCAAGAAGTATTGGCTGCCAATATTGCCAATGCAGACACCCCTCATTATAAGGCTCGAGACTTTAATTTCCATCAGCAGTTAACTCAGGCAGTACAAGGAACAGAGCGCATTCAAGAGATGCGGTTAAGTCGTACTTCTTCGAGACATATTCCCGGTGGGCTTGGTGCGGTGTCTGTGCCTAAGCTGCTGTATAGAATACCTGCTCAGCCGTCTTTAGATGGAAACACTGTTGATATGGATGTTGAGCGCGTGGCCTTTGCAGAAAATAGCCTGGGTTATCAGAGCAGTTTGAGTATTTTATCTCAGCGGATCAAAACACTAGGAACCGCTTTGCAGCCCTAAGGATGCGTAAGCAGACAGTTGATTTGTGGAAGGATGAATGATGAGTAGTCTGACTATATTTAATATTGCGGGTTCTGCATTGCAGGCTCAATCGCAGCGCATGAATGTCAGTGCCAGTAATATTGCTAACGCAGACAGTGTGGCGGGGCCCAATGGGGAGCCATACCGAGCACGAGAGGTGGTGTTTAGAGTCGATCCCATGATGGGATCGGGTGCAGGGCAGGCTATAGGCGGAGTTGCTGTTGTAGGAGTAGTAGAAAGCAATCAGCCACTGCGGATGCAATATGATCCTGGCCACCCTTTAGCAGATGCCAATGGTTATGTGGCTAAGTCAAATGTAGATGTGGTGGCCGAAACGGTCAATATGATTTCGGCATCGCGTTCATATCAGGCCAATGTAGAGGTGATTAATACAACCAAGAGTTTGTTGCAACGCACCTTATCCTTAGGTCAGTAAAGGAGCACTGATGAGTACGGTTAATGCGCCGCAGAGTATGGGCGGCATCATGGGCGGGTTGGTTGTGAATCAACAGCAGCGTCAGTTTCTAGAAGAGACTCAAGACCGTTTTTTAACGCTATTAATAACGCAGCTGCGTAATCAAGACCCTCTAGACCCAATGAATAACTCTGAAATTACAAGCCAATTGGCGCAGTTATCCACGGTTCAGGGGATTAACCAATTAAATGAAACTTTATTGACTATTTCAGGGCAAATGGACATTTCTCAGTCCATGCAGGCTTCCATGCTGATTGGCAGAGAGGTGTTGGTACCGGGAGATAAGGTGCTCCTGGGTTCTGATCCGGCTAATCCGAATGTTAAAACAGCTACTCCTTTTGGGGTTGATTTGATTGCTCCTGCCGCCAATACCAAGGTGCAGATTTTTGATAAGTCCGGCAAATTGGTACGCACACTCACGCTCGAAGAAAATCTGGGGGTAGGAATTTATCAGGTGCAGTGGGATGGGCGCGATGATGCTGGACAAGTAGTATCAGATGGCGCATATACCATTGAAATCGTGGCCACCACTACCGATGGGCGCCAGGTTACTGCGGAGCCATTAACTTATGGGACAGTGAAAAATGTTGCGTATAGCGCCGGGGGATTAGAAATTGATTTAGGGCTCGGTGGTAAGTATTCACTATTTGATATTCGACAAATTATGTAAGCCCACAATGGCTCATAGGTGAGGGCATATACTCCAAGCGAGTATCAATTTTTTGCAAGACGAGGTAATTCATGGGTTTTGGACAAGGCTTATCCGGCTTAAATGCCGCTGCACAGAATTTAGACGTCATTGGGAACAATATTGCTAACTCAAAAACCGCAGGATTTAAGGCTTCTACCATAGCCTTTGCCGATGTGTACGCCAACTCAAGAGTTGGAATGGGGGTGCAAGTAGCAGCTATTAATCAGCGTTTTACTGCGGGTAATGTCGAGCTGACGGGCAATCAGTTTGATATGGCTATTGATGGTGAAAAGGGTTTTTTCCGTCTTTTGGATACCAGTGGTCGCCCCGTTTTTTCTCGTAATGGTCAATTCCATCAGGATAAAGATTTTTATATTACCAATGCACAGGGGTTTCGATTGACTGGGTATCAGGTGCGTGCAGATGGCACTTTGTCTGATCAGTTAGGGCCTTTGCGTGTTCCTTCTGGTAATATCGCGCCTCGAGCAACGAGCAGCATAGATATTCATGCTAATTTAGATGCCAACGCCAAACCGGTGGCCGATACGGTGGCATTTGATCCAGCTAATTCTGCAAGTTTTACCCATTCATTACCCATTACCGTTTATGACTCGCTGGGTAATGCTCATACATTGATGCAGTATTACATTAAACAAGACCCCGATGCCGCTCAAACAGATGGCAGTGTGTGGGAAATTCGCTTTGCGCTTGAGGATCGTGTGCTCGATGAGAGTGCTACTTTAGAGTTTAGCCCTTCAGGCACTTTGGTTACAGAACCCCCTTATTTTGATTTGACCATACCCAGTGCACTGATTAGTAGTGTTTCCCCAGCAGATGATTTGCAACTGCGCCTAGATTATGCGGGCTCAACTCAGTTTGGGGGGGAGTTTAATCCTAAATTTACTCAAAATGGTTATCCCACAGGCGAGTACAGCAGCCTGTCAGTCAGTAAAGACGGAAGTTTAGTGGCCAGCTATACCAATGGGATTACTCGTACGATTGGGGCTGTTGCTTTGGCAGATTTTAATAATCCCAACGGCTTGCAACCCATTGGAGATAATGCCTTTGCGGAAACTGGTGAGTCAGGACAGCCAGTAATTGGGCTGCCTGGGAGCCAAGGGCTAGCCACCATCAAAGGGCAATCAATAGAGGCTTCCAATGTGGATTTGAGTGCTGAATTAGTCAATATGATTATTGCTCAGCGCACTTATCAGGCTAATGCTCAAACCATTAAGACCCAGGATCAAATTATGCAAACATTGATCACGCTACGCTAATTCATATTAGAGGTTGTTATGAGTCGCATCCTTTATACCGCAATGAATGGGGCCCAGCGGCTGTTGCAGGAGCAGGCTTTAGTGACGCATGGGTTAGCCAATGTGAATACCGTGGGTTTCAAGCAGCAATTAAGTGTGCAGCGGGCGGTTCCTCTCCAAGGTGGGGCTGTGCATCCTACTCGGGTATCAACCGTGACCACCACCGTCGGTACTCATTTAGCTGAGGGGCCTCTTTATCAGACGGGTCATGCCCTGGATTTAGCTATTCAGGGAGAGGGGTGGTTTGCGGTACGGACGCCAACGGGTGAGGCTTATACACGAGCAGGTAATTTTATGGTCAATGAGGACAGTATTTTAGTGACGCCTCAAGGGTATCCTGTTTTATCTGCCGATGATGATGTGATCGAAATTCCTGAGCGAGGCAGTGTACATTTTTCAGAAGACGGGCAGATCAGCGCTCTTGGAGCTGGGGATAACCCACGCGATATTCAGCTGTTGGGTCAAATTAAGCGGGTCAATCCAGAGCCTCAGGAGCTTGTTCGTGGAGCAGATGGTTGGTTTCGTAGGGCGGATGGCCAAGCCGCCCCGTTTGATCCCAATGTACGGGTGCTGTCAGGTTTTTTGGAAAAAAGTAATGTAAGTCCTGCTGAATCAATGGTTGCTTTGATCAATAATGCGCGGCAATTTGAGATGCAAATGAAAGTAATCAGTGATAGCAGCAGTAACGAAGAGCGTGCAAATACCATTCTCTCACTCAATTAAACAAGGGCACCACAAGATTAAGGAAAGGCCATGATACGTTCATTATGGATAGCAAAAACAGGGTTGGAAGCACAGCAAACGAATATGGATGTAATTTCCAACAACCTGGCTAATGTGAATACTGCGGGGTTTAAGCGCACCCGTGCAGTATTTGAGGATTTAATGTATCAAACGATACGTCAACCCGGGGCTCAGGTTGGGGCGGCCAACCAATTGCCAACGGGTCTGCAGTTGGGTACAGGGGTGCGTGCAGTAGCCACCGAGCGTATTCATTCGCAAGGGGGATTGAATAATACCGGGCATGCATTGGATGTAGCCATCCAAGGACGTGGGTACTTTCAAGTAGAAATGCCCGATGGAACCTTTGCTTATACACGCGATGGCAGTTTGCAGATTGATCAAGATGGACAATTGGTCACTGCAGGAGGGTATCCGTTACAGCCTCCTATCATGATTCCAGATAATGCCTTGCAAATTGAGATTTCCCGTGATGGCACTGTATCTGTGACCCAACCTGGTGCGGTAGGCAATAGTGTAGAAATAGGTCAGCTGCAATTAACTACTTTTGTAAATCCAAGTGGGTTGCAAAGCATAGGTGAGAATCTTTATGTGGAAACTGACGCATCGGGGCCTGCAAACTTTTTACAGCCTGGCTTAGACGGTGCGGGTTTGTTATTACAAGAATATACCGAAACCTCAAATGTCAATGTGGCAGAGGAGTTGGTTAATATGATTACGGCACAGCGCGCTTATGAAATGAATAGTAAGGCTGTGCAAACATCTGACCAGATGTTAGCGCGTTTGACGCAATTATAAATATAAGCCATGGGGCGGTTAGATTTATGTTGGGCACAATAGTTTCAACTTGCGCAGGGCTAAAGGGCAGGGCACATGGGCTGCTGCACCGCGTTGCGGGCAGAGTAGGCGGGCCCATGTTGGCAGTAAGTGTGGTATTAGGGTTAAGCGCATGCGCTATGGTGCCTCCTGAGCCTGTGGTAACGGGTCCGTTAAGTGCCCCTCCGCCTCCAGTGCAGCCTCCTCAAGCTATTGCTAATGGCTCAATATATCAGCCTACGGCATATGGGAATTATCCTCTATTCGAAGACCGGCGACCACGCAATATCGGTGATATTGTCACCATCATTATCGAAGAGAAAACAAATGCCGCCAAAAATGTATCGACGAGCACAGAACGGAGTGGTCAGGCTGGATTAGACTTCGAGCGTGATCCTAAGTTTTTGCCTGGTGATTTGGGGCACAGACAAAATTTTGGTGTCTCTGGTAATAATCAACACCAAGGTAAGGGCAGCAGCCGTGCGGATAATACTTTTTCAGGGACTTTAACCACCACTGTCATTGGAGTTTTGCCCAATGGCAATTTACAAGTAGCGGGAGAGAAGCAAATTGCCATTAATCGAGGCAGTGAGTACATACGCTTTTCAGGGGTGGTTGACCCGCGCTCTATCACAGGTTCTGGCACGGTGTCTTCCACTCAGGTGGCTGATGCGCGCATCGAGTATAGAAGTAAAGGCGTGATGGACGAAGTGCAAACCATGGGTTGGTTGCAGCGTTTTTTCTTAAATATTTCACCCTTTTAGAGTGGGACTATGATAAATCGCATCGTTGGCTCTACTGTAACAGCCTCTATCAGGCGTTGGTGTGTGGGATTAGTATTTGCCTGGGTTGCTGCCTTACCTATGGCGCAGGCAGATCGAATCAAAGATTTAGCCAATATACAAGGAGTGCGTGAAAACCCTTTGGTCGGCTATGGTTTGGTGGTGGGACTAGATGGCAGTGGTGATCAGGTGCGGCAGTCTCCTTTTACTCAGCAAAGCCTAACTAATATGCTGTCTCAGTTAGGAATCACCATTCCCCAAGGGAGCAATATGCAGCTGCGAAATGTGGCTGCTGTCATGGTAACTGCCCGATTACCAGCATTTGCACGTCCTGGGCAGAGCATTGATGTAGTGGTTTCCTCAATGGGGAATGCCAAGAGTTTACGGGGCGGTACCTTATTAATGACTCCGCTTAAAGGTGCCAATGGACAGGTTTATGCCATTGCACAGGGCAATTTATTAGTAGGGGGGGCTGGGGCCGAAGCCGGAGGCTCAAGTGTGCAGGTTAACCAACTCAACGTAGGTACTATCCCCGGAGGAGCTATTGTAGAGCAAGATGTGCCTACTACTTTTATACAAGATGGTTTGGTGCATTTGGAGCTTAATAGCAGTGACTTTGGAATTGCGGAAAGCGTCGCCCAAAGCATTAATAGACAATTTGGTGCGGGGACCGCAGAGGTAGAAAATGCTCGGGTTATTCGGGTGCATGCGCCCATTCAGCCGCATGCTCAATCTGCATTTCTGTCGCAGTTAGAGAATATACAGGTTGCCTTACCCCCTGCTCGGGCCAAGGTGGTAATTAATGCCAGAACCGGCTCTGTGGTTATGAATAGAACAGTAACAATAGAGGAAGCCGCGGTCGCTTTTGGTAGTTTATCTGTGGTGATCAGTCGTCAGAGTGTTGTGAATCAGCCGGATACTCCTTTTACAGAGGGGCAAACTGTGGTGACTCACGAGACTGATATTGAAATGCGTTCTGAGGATGGGGTGCTCCATCATGTGCGTACCAGCGCAAATTTAGCAGATGTGGTACGTGCATTAAATGCCTTAGGGGCAACGCCTCAGGAGCTATTGACAATTTTACAAAACTTAAAGAGTGCGGGCGCGCTGCGTGCTGAGTTAGAAATTATCTAAAAGAGGGGGCGATGAATACCTTATATTTTCCGCGTCCAGGCTTGAAACAGGTAAATACTATTTTTGATACTCAGCGATTAGCTCAATTGCATCGACAAGCTGCGCACAGCCCTGATGATCCCACCGTTCAGGCTGAGGTTGCGCAACAGTTTGAGTCTATTTTCATTCAACAGCTACTGAAATATGCGCGTCAGAGCGCTGCGTTGTTAGGCAGTGGTCATAGTTCAGCTCAAAGTATGGCTTATGCTCTCAATGATGAGCAGTTGTCATTAGCCTTGGCTGAGCCTGGCTTAGGTTTGGCGGCCGCTTTACAACAGCAAATGCAGCGACAGGCTGGCAATGATAATTTTGTTCCTTATGCTATTCCTGAGCAGGCACCATCAAGAAAAGCCGGGCTACGCTCTCATGTGGGGCAGGCAAGGGTGATAGAAGCCCCCGATTTATCGAGTTTAATTCGCAAGCTTACGGGGCAGCAAGGAGCACAGCAGGTAGTATCCGCAATTAAAGGTGCCCCCGCTCATATACAACGTTTTGTGGATCAAATGCGCTCAGCTGCTGAGGTGGCCGCTGCGGAAAGTGGTTTGCCCATGAAACTCATATTGAGCCAAGCCGCGCTGGAATCAGGGTGGGGGCAACGACAAATTTTACATCAAGATGGTCGTCCTACATACAATCTATTTGGCATTAAGGCTGGAAGCAGCTGGAACGGGCCAGTTGCAGAAATTATGACCACCGAATTTTTACAAGGACGTAAAGTAAAGATGCAGCAGCCATTTAGGGCTTACCATTCTTATGAGGAATCGTTTGCAGATTATGCGCGATTGATCAGTAGCCAGAAAAGATATGCGGCTGTTCTTGAGGCTACAAGTGCTGAAGAGGCCGCTTATAGAATTCAAGAAGCGGGTTATGCCACTGATCCCAAATATGCACAAAAACTCATATCGATAATGTCCTATTTTGATGCTCGATAAGCGTCCAAAGAAAGATGTGATTTTTTGAGAAATAGTTAAAAAAGACTAAAGAAAAGCTCATTCCTGCCGTAACAAAGATAACTATTTCATTGGCTTGTCTAAATGAGCCCCTATATGCGGAGCAATTATGAATTTGTACGGTCTCGGTTTATCAGCATTGCTGAACGCACAACAAAAGTTACAAACAACAGGACATAATATTAATAATGCTGCTGTTGAGGGGTATCACCGTCAAACAGTGCTTAGCCAAACCCAAGGTGCTCAGGCTACGGGAGCGGGATACATCGGCAGAGGGGTGCAAACGGTTACTGTTCAGCGTGCTTATGATCATTTTTTGCATCAGCAGTTGATGCGCTCAAAGAGTAAACATGCTGAATATGTTTCTTTTGGTAATGAAATTGAGCAACTGAGTAATTTATTTGCGGATCGTACTACGGGTATTAGCCCTGCTTTACAAGAGTTTTTTGGTTCTTTGCAAGCTGTTGCTTCTACTCCTAATGATCCCGCCGCCCGCCAAGAGTTTCTAGGACGAGCCCAGAACTTAGCTACTCAGTTAAATGAAACCAATACTTTTATTAATAATCAGCGTAGTAATTTAAATACCCAGATTGGTACCTTAACGCATCAGATTAATAGTTATGTGGCACGTATTCATGAACTCAATGAGCAAATAGTAAAAGCTCGCGCTGCCACCCCTAACCATGAACCAAATGATTTATTGGATCAGCGGGATCAGCTGCTCCTTGAGCTGAATGAGTTAGTGGGAGTACGGTCGTTTGAGCAAGATGGGCGCTTGAATCTCACCTTAAATAGTGGGCAGCTTTTATTAAGTGGCAGTACGCATCATGAGCTGCGAGCCGTGCCTTCTGCCATGGATCCTTCTCGTCACGTTTTGGCTTATCAAGTTAAAACTGAGCAGGGGCCACAATGGATAGAAATTAGTGATAGTGCGGTAAATGGTGGCGAACTGGGTGGATTATTGAGTTATCGTACGCAGACCTTGGATACGGCCCAAAATGCTTTAGGTCGCTTGGCATTAGGGATTGGCTACAGTGTGAATGCTGTGCACCAACAGGGGATAGACCTGTATGGGGAACCGGGTGAAGCGATTTTTAGTTTTCAAGTGGGGCAAGGTTTGCCCATGGTGGGGGCTGGTTTTCCAGATGGGGTGCCCGCTTTGCAGGTGAGCCTGGAGGATGCTGCCGGTTTGACCCTGAGTGATTATCAGGTGGTGGCGGAGTATGAGGCAGACGGTACATTTTCAGGCTTAAAGTTTTATGAGCAGCCCTCAGGGCGGGCGGTTGCTGCGGAATACGTAGAAGATGCCGCAGGCGATTATTACTTATTTGATGGCCTCAAGGTGCATATTCCGACTGGTTCAATTCCTTCCGGTGCTGAGTGGAGCATACAGCCCACCCGTCATGGGGCAGCAAATTTCACATTGAGTTTGGATGATCCAGCCAAAATTGCGGCAGGCATGCCAGGCAGTGGTCCTTCCAATGGTGATAATGCGCTGGCCATGGCTGATTTGCAAACACAGCCTATTTTGGGACAGAGCACTATGAATTTTAATGATGCTTTTGCCCAATTAGTGAATAAAGTGGCTGTACAGCACCAAGAAAATAACGCTGCCGCTCAGGCTCAGAAGAACTTGGTCCAACAAAATTATGCCGCTCAGCAACAGGTATCGGGCGTTAATTTAAACGAAGAATACCTCATGCTTGAGCAGTATGTAGAACAGTTCCGTGCGGCTTCCAAGCTTATTGAAGTCAGTACGGTGATGTTTGATACGCTACTGAGCTTGCGCTCTTGATGCGTATCTAAGTAAAAGGAGCAACCATGAGAATTAGCTCTGCACTGTATTTCCAAACAGGTGTGAATACGCTGAATAAACAAGAAAGTGAACTCTTGCATCTATTCCAGCAAATAGGCACAGGGCGGCGGATGATTACACCTGCTGATGACCCATTGGCAGCCGCTCAGTCCATCACCTTAGCGCAGTCTCAGTCGATGAATCAGCGCTTTAAGGCCAATAGAGAGGTGGCCACGCAAGCGTTGGGCGAAAGTGAGAATGTGCTCAATAATGTGGTGAATCAGCTTGTTGATCTTAAAACGCGCTTAATTGAAGCAAGTAACGCTACTCTTTCTGACCAAGACCGTGCTTCCTTGGCTCATGTGTTGAGTCAGTCTCAAGAAACTTTGCTGGGGACTATGAATGCCACAGATGCCTCAGGGCATTATTTATTTAGTGGCTCTAAGAGCACCAGTGTTCCTTTTTCCCTTAATGAGGGGCGTTATGTCTATCAGGGGGATAAGGGCGAGATTGCAGCAAGAAATGTGCGTATCGAGCATTCCCGCATACTGAATGTGGGCAATGCGGGTAACGATGTGTTTTTGCGCGCTGCACCAGGAACAGTAGCTTTTCTTTCTGCCAGTACCAAAGCCAATCAGGGTTCTGCGGTGCTTGGGGCCATGCAGATTCATGATACACAGAAGGCCAGCCAGGTTCAAGATGTAATGATGACCTATGTAGATGGGGATCAAGAACAGTGGCAGTTGCAGGTGCATTATCGCGATGAAGAGGGCAAGAGCGCTGTAGCCACTTATGATTTAGCTGCAGACTCAAGCACGTTGCGAGTTGACCTACAGGAGGAGTTTGGCCTTTCCTTTGAAATAAGAGGAACGCCCGAAGTAGGTGATCAGGTGAGCTACCATCAGGTGCAGTTCTTAAATGGTAGTGATGAACTGAATATTTTAAATGTGCTTTCAGAGGTGGTTGAAGCGCTTGAGCAGCCTATTCAGAATAATAGCGTTGCTGCAGCTCATTTGCACAATACATTAAATAGAGCAATACAAGCGGTTGATATTGCCTATGACAATGTTCTGACAGTACAAGCCTCTATTGGCTCACGAATGAATGAGCTAGAGAGCTTGCATCACAGTGGTGATTTGCAGGCATTGCAGCTTGCCAAAGAGTTATCTCGTCTTGAGGACGTTGATTATTACACTGCAAGCAGTCAGCTGGCCTTGCGTAAGATGGCGTTGGAGGCTGCTTCGGTAGCATTTATGAAAATACAAGGTACTAGTCTTTTTTCAATGGGGAAATAAGCAAATTTTTGATTGTATTTGACAGGCAGTACAGGACATAGAGGAAAATCAAAAGGAAAGGTCATGAATAAATTGCGCTTAAAAAGCTTTTTCGTGCTTTTAATAGCACTGTTATGTATTTGTACTGTTTTAGCAGCTGTCACGGGTATTTACCATGCCAATCAACTTGTGACCTTAACCGGTCAGCAAGCCCAAAGTGTTAAAACGACCCTGTTTTGGCAACTTGGGCTGGTAATTGTTTTGTGTTTGTTCATTGCTGCATTGGCGTTAAGTGTTTTTCAGGCGCGTTTCTTTACTCCCTTACGGCAGTTGCGCACCTATATTGATGCTATTGCGTCAGGGGATCTCAGTCAGCGCATTCAGCCCTCATTGCGCGACAATGAGTTAAATCAGTTATTTCTTAGTGTGCGGCGGATGCAAGAAAGCCTGATTCGGACCATGTCCTTGATGCGCAATTTGGCAGATGAGGTCTTTGCCGAAATAGAGGAAATGATAGAAAGAAATAACAGCCTAGTCGCACGGGTAGACGGCGAAGCCTCTGCTTTGCAGCAAACAGCGTCAAGTATGGAGCAGTTGGCCGGGACTGTACGGCAAAATGCTGATAATGCGCATCAGGCAAATCAATTAGCTGTAACAGCTTCTGAAGTGGCCCAGCGTGGGGGGCAAGCAGTAGGTGAGGTGGTTGATACCATGCATGCTATTTCTGCAAGCTCAAATAAGATTTCAGATATTGTCGGGGTTATCGATAGTATTGCATTCCAAACGAATATTTTGGCATTGAATGCTGCAGTTGAAGCGGCCCGCGCTGGTGAGCAGGGACGAGGTTTTGCAGTGGTTGCTTCTGAAGTACGTGCATTGGCACAGCGCAGTGCCCAAGCCGCACGTGAAATTACTGATCTGATTGAGGGCTCGGTCGCTAAGGTAAGCGAAGGTTCTACCCAGGTAGAACGAGCCGGCAGCACCATGAAAGAAATTGTTGACTCTGTTCGTCGGGTCACGGACATTATGGGCGAAATTAGTGCGGCGACTATTGAGCAGTCTACTGGTATTGAACAAGTGAACAAGGCAGTCAGTCAGATGGATCATAGTACTGCACAAAATGCACAAATTTTAGAGCGAGCCCTGTCTGCAGCTCATTTGCTTAAAAATCACGCCAGTCGATTACAAGAAAATGCGCGTGTGTACCGACTGCCTGAGGCAGAAATCATTGATTTAGGGGGGCGCCAACACAGTCGCTCTGAGGTCAAGAAAGAGCAATTAAAAAAGAAAACAACGGCAGCGGCCGTGGCTCCTAGTGCCCAGCCTAGCTTGGCTAATCAAGAATCAAGTGCTACCGCACAGCCGCCACAAAAAAATCAGGACCCCAGCCATCAATTGTTAAGGCCTGATTTAAGTGGTCGCAGTCGTCCCTCAGCAGAAGATGATTGGGAAGAGTTTTAATGCGTGTAAGACCTATTATGAACACTCTCATGGCATGGGCAATAGGTGTGTCCCTTGCCATTTTTCTTAGTGGTTGTTACAGCACGGGCATTTATTATGACAGGGATGGGCTGTCAGCCTTAACTCCGCAGCTCAGCACTTATGAAGATGCGGTGTTTGTTTTAGATGGCCCCCCTACAACCGTGTACCCCCGTCCTGATGGGAGCAAGTGGGCATTATGGCAGTACAGTCGTGCTTTGTTGCCAGATGCGATTTACTTTGATCGCTCACTTATGCTGGAGTTTGATGCACAGGATAGATTCGTGCGGCAAGTGCCTTATGCGCCCTAAAGGCTTAATGACTCAAGGCCCATAATAAATCACGCAAGGTGCTAAACCCTGCTTCAAAGAGCTCGAGTAAAAACGGAGCTGAGCGGGGAATCACTAAAACAAGCAAAATAAACCCAACGCTTAGAGTAATGGGAAAGCCCACGGCAAAAACAGTTAATTGTTGTGCAGTACGGTTTAAAATCCCAAAGGCCAAGTTAATGCTCAATAGCACAATAATAAGGGGCAGTGCCAATAATAATCCTGAAAACCAAATATGCCTGCTCCATTCTAAAAAAACACCGATACCTTCTACAGAAATAGGCCTTAAACTAATAGGAATTTCTGTTAGGCTGTAGTACAGCACATCTAGTAAAAAAAGATGTCCGTCCACCGCAATAAATAAAAGCATGGCTATGATATTAAGTAATCGAGCCAATACCGCGGTGTTACTGCCCGTGGCAGGATCAAAAAATGAGGCAAACGAAAGCCCCATTTGCAGGCCTATAAATTCTCCAGCTGTTTGGACTGCGGAAAAAACGATGCGCATACATAAGCCGATTAATAGCCCAATTAGCGTTTGCATTACAATGAGCCCAAGTACTTCGTATAGATTGTGGTATTCAAAATCTAGAGGCGGCAATAACGGGCCAATAGTAAGGGCGAGCATAGCAGCTAGGCCTACTTTGATGCGTACGGGGATTCCCGACTCACTAAAAAGAGGAGCAGCCATAAATAATCCTAATAGGCGTATAAACGGCCAAAAATAGGTATTAAACAGGCTGAGCAAGTCGTGATAAGTAACACTGATCATGCTGTGACACTTATTGCAACCATCAGATATAGCCTATTAGCGTAAGGTTAATAGAGATGATCGGGAATGCTACTAAATAAGGCTTGTATATATTCCACCATCGTACTGATAAGCCAGGGTCCAAGTAACACGATGGCGATGGCAACTGCCACAATCTTGAGTGTAAAGGGCAGCGTCATTTCATTAATTTGGGTGGCTGCTTGAAAAATACTGACCACCAGACCCACAACCAGAGTGGTGAGGAGCAGCGGCCCAGCCATCGATAAGGCGACTTTGAGCGCAGCATAGGTCATGGTCATTACTGTTTCAGGGGTCATAGACAACTCCTTTCGGTCTAGTGGCCAGGTCAGACGCGATACACTAAGAGTGCCGCGTCTTAGAAATAAAAGCTTCGGGCCAATGAGCCTAAGAGCAGATGCCACCCGTCCGCTAAGACAAAGAGCATGAGCTTAAAAGGTAATGAAATGGTTACTGGGGGCACCATCATCATTCCTAGAGACATCAGCACGCTGGCGACCAATAAATCAATAATTAGAAAAGGAATAAAAATAGTAAAGCCGATTTGAAAAGCTGTTTTAAGCTCGCTTGTAATAAAGGCAGGCACGAGGATACGCAAAGGGACTTGTTCAGGGCCTTCGAATGGACCTGCATGAGCTAAGTCAGCATAGAAAATGAGATCATGTTCCCGAGTTTGATGCAGCATAAACTCTTTTAAAGGCTCTGCGCCGCGTTCTAGTGCTTGCTGTAAATTAAGTTCATTATGGCTTAACGGTAGGTATGCATGCTCATAGATGTCATCAAAGACGGGAGCCATTGCAAAAAAGGTGAGAAAAAGGGCAATACCGATGAGGATGCTATTAGGAGGCGCTGCTCCAGTGCCCATGGCATTACGCAAAAGTCCTAGCACAATAATAATGCGGGTAAAACCCGTCATCATAATGAGTGCTGCAGGAATAAAGGTAATGAGGGTTAAAAGAACGAGGGTTTCGATACTGAGCGACCATACTTGCTCCCCCTGTTCGTTGATGCTGCTGGCAATAGCAGGCAAAGGTAGCGTTTGAGCGTGTAACGAGGGAGAAAAAAACACTAAAGCACCTAACAAGGCGCTAAATAGGCCAAATAGGAAAAATATAGAGATGCCTTTTTTTATATTGGGTTGGGAAGGGGGGGCTGAATCATCATGATTGAAAGTAGGCGGATGTTTGTCTTGGCAGTGAGTCAGGACCTCGTGAAAAGAAAGGGAGCCAGAATTTGGTGAATGGCTCGGACTATCTAGCAAAGTAATATGGTGCGGGGTTACTCCAATGAGCAACTGTTTATTATTGTTTTCAATGATCATAAGCTGCATTCGAGGGCCAAGCCGCAGTCGGTGCAGTACACGCAAATGGTGTGTGTTTTGGGTGCTGCCCAAGCCCAATTTGCGTGCTAAAAAAGCTAAGGCGAGGATCAGGGCTACTATCGCCGCCAAGCTAATGGAGATCTTAATGAGAGCAGTGCTGTTGATCATGCTGCGTCAGTGCAGAATAATTTACCAAGACAAGGTTGATTGCCTAGCGGCGAGTATTTAATCTATGAATACGATCGCTAGGGGTAATGATATCGGTAATGCGCACCCCGTATTTATCATCCACCACAACCACCTCACCTTGGGCAATGAGATAGCCATTGACATAAATATCCATAGGTTCGCCGGCCAGACCATCGAGCTCTACAACCGAACCTTGCCCAAGTTGTAAAATGTTTTTGATGGTCAGACGAGTGCGTCCTAATTCAACAGACAGTTGTACCGGAATATCCATGATCATATCGATGTCGCTTTTGGCGCCACCTGATTGATGATCAAGGGGTTGGAAAATGTTTTGAGCACTAGTGGCTGTGTGTTGTTTGGCTGTTGTGGCCTCCTCGCTACTTGTTTTAGGGGAAGATGCCGTTGTTGTGGGCTCTGTTGCAGCAGGTGTGCTCGTTGCACTGCCTTGTGCTTGCTCTTCGAGGGCTTTGGCCCATTCGTCATCCAGAGATCCGAGCCCTTGGGCCTGACTAGCTGATAAGCTATCGGCCGCAGCTGCGCTTTCAGCAGCACGCTGTTCAGCCAGAGCTTCCTCCCAGTTAATATCTAATTCGTCTTGGGCTACATTGGAGGTTTCTTGGGATTCATTCTTTGGATTCGTCATCGAGACTCACCTTGTGCAGTTTAGATTCTTGATAAGACAAAATGCGATTGACGCGTATTGCATAATGATTATTAAAAGTGCCATAGCCACAGCGCAAGATGGGCACACCATCCACATGTGCGGTTACCTCAGTAGGCAGATCTATGGGCAAGACATCTCCTTTTTTTAACTGCATTAATGCGCCCACAGTGGTTGCTATGGTTTGGAATTCAACAGCTAATTCAACCTCGGCACTGCGGACTTGCCGGCTGAGTTGGCGGGTCCAGCGTTGGTCAATTTCGCTGTTGCTAGTGTCTTGTAAGGGACGTGTCAGCAGATCACGCAGCGGCTCTATCATCGAGTAGGGCAGGCATACATTAAGATTGCCCCCTTGGGCCCCAAACTCTATGTTAAATGAAGTGACCACAACCAATTCATTGCTGGTGCTAATGCGCGCAAATTTTGTGTGCATCTCCGAGCGTATATACTCAAATTCGAGTTGATAAACACTTTCCCAGGCGCTGCAATAGCTCTCTAAAGTATGCGTCAAGAGGCGTAGAATAATGCGTTGCTCGGTGGTGGTAAAGTCTCTGCCTTCAATGCGTGTGTTATACCGGCCATGTCCTCCAAATAGACTGTCAATGATAAGAAACACCAAATGAGGATCAAAAGTAAACAGAGCCGTACCGCGTAAAGGCTTGAGAGCAACCATGTTAAGGTTGCTCGGCACAGGTAAGTTGCGCTCAAAATCACTATATTTTTGAATGCGCACTGAGCCAACGGTAATATCGGCATTGCGGCGCATAAAGCTTAATAAAGTATGCCGCAACCGACGCGCAAACCGCTCATTGATGAGCTCCAAAGTTTGCATCCGGTGACGGATAACTTTTTCAGGAGAGGTAAGATCATACGGTCTCACCCCTCCGACCGGCACTACCTCCTCTTCGGTAGGGATTTCCTCACCGGTGACCCCAGCCAGTAGTGCATCAACTTCATCTTGAGATAGAAAGCTTTGGTATGACATTATTGCACCACAAAAGTGGTAAATAACACATGATTAATTTTAGGTCCTATTCCAGCAGGGGGATAGGGGTTGCTAAGTGTTTCGTTGAGCTGTTGTTCTAAGCTTTGGCGACCAGCAGGGGTGTGTACAGTTTGCGGGTCTTGTAAGGAGAGTACGTGCAAAATACGATCGCGCACCACAGGTTGGTATTCTTTGAGCAATTCGCTGGAGTCTTTATCGGCAACTTGCAAGGTGATGCCCACATAAAGAATGCGAGAGCGGCCATTTTGATTCAGTGTAACGGTAAAAGGGGCTAATTCTACAAAGAATGGCTTTTCATTGGTTGGCTGAGTGCGTGCTGGTTCTGTATGAGTGGTCTCAGTTGTTGTTTGGGCTTGAGACTGTTTACCTAAACTGAATGATTCAGGAGCAAAGTCAAAACCCACAAAATAGAGAGTGGCTAAAACGGTAAGCAGAACCACAAATAAGATGAGCAGGATAAATCTAAAAATACGCTGCCCGAGGCCACGGGAGCGGGGCCGTTGAAAAGAAGTCCTGTTGGGTGTGTTGCGACGGGTTGAGGAAGAAGTGGTCATAAGTGTTAATAATTAGCCTACTGTAATCCGCAAAAATTGTGTGACTCATCCAATAGTGAACTAAGTAATGATTACTCTGGCTCACTCATCTCAATCTAAACATTCAAGCAAAGGTATTGATAGTGGAATTTGGGTGCCGCACAGACACGGTGGTGCTAGGGGGAGTCTCGTGTGGCACGGTGCTTGAAGCTGGGGAGCGAGCCAGACTTGGTTGTTTTTGATTGCCAGTAAAGTGTTGCTGTTGGCTAAAGTGCTGCTCGCTGCCGACAAAAGTTTGGCCAAGAGTTAAGCCCGCTTGGTTAAACTGCTCGAATAATTGAGGTAGGGCTTGCTCAATGCTATGGCGCACGAAAGCGTGAGGAGAGAAAAATTGAGCATGAATTTGCCCCTCCTGTATATGCAGGCTGATTTGTAATGGTCCAAGATGAGGGGGATCCAGCCTAATTTGTGCCATAGATTGCCCAGATGCATGTTGTGTGCTCATGCGTAATAAGTTTTTGCCCAGCTGCTGTGCCCATTGAGGGTGCTGAAGATCGAGCGCAACATTGTGATCAACAACGGGTACGGGAGAAGGGGCATGCAATGGGGAGGGAGCGGGTGCGGCCCAATTCAACCCAGAAGATAGGGGAGAAGCAAATAAGGAGGGGGACTCAGCGCGATTGATGGCCTGCCCTGAATTCGTTTCAGCAGGCTGAGTGGAGCCGTTAATAAGCGCACGAAATTCTTGTGTAGACTCGAATTTATCGAATGATACTGTTTGGGTATAAGCGCTTTGATCCGCTCGTGGGGGCTGGCCAAGCAGCACTGAACCGGCATGCTCTTTGCGGGGAGTGTGCGATCCTGTAAAGGCGCTGGATGGTGTGTTAAATGGCGCGGTTTGTGGCCGTACCTGAGTGAGACTATGAGCATGCTCCTTAAGATCAGGAGTGCTTGTGGATGATGGCGGCAAGGAGGGGCCAGCCGATAAGGCTGGCTGCAGGGGACGCGACTGAGCGGCCCATTGAGTCTGCTGTTGTATGCTTAAGTGCGTGTGCTTAGCTACGGATAATGCCTCGGGGGCGGATTGTAATGAAAGGGAAGGGGTGTGTACAGGTAAGGGCTGTGCAGCCTGATTTAAATGGTGATGGGGCACGAAAAGAGGAGCTTGTTCTTGTTTGGCGCGGTGCTGCAAGCCCTGCTGCGAGTCAAGGGGGCGGGGCGCATTAGCTGCGTGCTCATGAGTTACGGGGACCCCAAATAATTGGGCCAAAGCCGCAGCAAAATCCGAGTTGCTTAGGTCATCATTATGAACGGTATGATCCTGATGCGCTGAAAGAAAAGAATTCTTCTGCTGTTCTTTAGGCGCGGGGAGGAAATCAATAGAATGAAGCATTATAAAATTTCCTAGCTATGTGGTGTTCGCGCACGATGTGCTAATTGACTAGCAATTTCGTCATTATGACGTTGCTCCAGGCGGTTGGCCTCGTATTGTGCGGCCTGCTGACTACGTTCAATGAGGGTTTCGTAGGCTTTGCAGCGTTGTCTTAGTGCATGCCACTGTTGCTGTATTTCCGCACGTTGCGCAGAAAGATGCACTACCTTAGTATTTTGCTCTGAAATAGCGGTTTCCAAAGTGCCGATAAAGCGGAGGAAATTACGATAGTTTGTCATTGAGCAGCCTTGTTGGCGCTCTTGATTTAGCCGCTCAGTATATTCTTGATGATAAAGTTGTAATTGCTGTAGTTGCTGCGTGGCAGAAGTATGGATCTGGATAGCAGCATGTAACTTTTTGCCCAGCTCATCGAGTTGCTGTTGGCTCAGTTCTAATAAACGCTGAAATTGCTCAGGACGCGATGGTTGGGACATGATAACTAGTTAAGATGATTAAAAAGGGCCTTTAATTCAGCGACCGCTTGGGGGTAGCTGATTGCTTCATGGATGTCTTGTTGCAAATAGTGCTGTAGTTGGGGGTAAAGCTGAATGGCTGCATCAGTAGTAGGATCTTGGCCAGCAACATAAGCGCCCACTGTGATGAGGTCATGGTTGCGTTGATATAACGAGGCGTATTGTTTAAAACGTTGAACCAATTGTCTTTGCTCAGCCGATACAATCTGAGCCAACAAGCGTGATACCGAACTTTCTATATTGATAGCAGGATAGTGCCCGCTATCTGCTAGTTGTCGAGACAGCACAATATGACCATCTAAAATGGCACGCGCGGCGTCAGCGATGGGATCTTGTTGATCATCGCCTTCAGTGAGCACGGTGTAAAAAGCGGTTAAGGATCCTTGATCACTATGAACATGACTGTTACCGGCCCGCTCCACGAGTGCGGGCAGTAAATTAAATACAGAAGGAGGGTAGCCTTTGGTCGCAGGTGGTTCACCAAGGGCTAGGGCAATCTCGCGCTGGGCCATAGCATAGCGGGTCAGGGAGTCCATAATGAGTAACACATGATGCCCTGTATCACGGAAGTACTCAGCAATACGCGTGGCATAACGTGCTGCTTGAAGCCTGAGTAGGGGAGAGACATCAGCAGGAGCTGCGACAACGACAGCGCGCTGTAATCCCTCGGAACCTAGGTTTTGTTCAATAAATTCGCGGACTTCTCTGCCACGTTCACCAATTAGTCCTACTACAACAATATCCGCTTGGGTATAGCGAGCCATCATGCCTAATAGCACGCTTTTGCCAACTCCAGAGCCAGCAAATAAACCCATTCTTTGGCCCCGTCCCACAGTAAGTAAGCCATTAATAGCACGAATGCCTACATCCAATACTTCAGTGATGGGCGGGCGCTGAAGGGGATTAATGGGGGGGCTGTGGAGTGAAGAAACAGGACCATTTAGGGGGCCTAGCTGATCCAAGGGTTGCCCTGAGCCATCTAAGATGCGACCCAGTAGCTGAGGGCCGACGGGTAAGGTACGTGCTGGAGTAGAGTCGGGAAGGGGAGATGTTTTTAGGCTTTGACGCAGGGGCTCTATAGGCGTGGGGAGGGCGCGTATGGGTGCACCTGGCTCGATATTTGCCAAGGGGTGTATTGGCATGAGATAAGTGGTGCCATTGGCAAAACCTACTACTTCGGCATCAGACCATAAGTGAACTGCGTGAGGGGTATAAATTTGGCACGCTGCGCCCACTGGTAGATTGAGTCCAACGGCCTCTAATATGAGTCCTGTAGCGCGTACAACACGGCCTTGGCGTTGTAAACGCGGAGCCTGAGCAATACGCTGTTGAGCATGTTTAAGAATAGAGAAACTGCGAGAAAGAAAGCGGTCCTCAGTAGTCATGATGTGCTGCCTGCCTCGTTCTCATCCTTAGTGTGGACCCCGAGTGTGCGTTGTGGAGACGATTGGGGGAAATCTGGAAATAAACTGTGTAGTAGTGCTTGCCAACGAGTGTGCAGTTGAGCATCTACTTCTCCCCAGGGCGCTTGAATTTGTATACTGCATGGGCTGAGTTGTGAGTCAGGCAACAGTGCCCAGTGTGTCGGCCAATCTTCGTTTTGAGTCAGTAGAGCGTAGTCCTCAGGATGTACGTGAATGGTAATTGGGTGTTCATCTGTTAGATGTCTCAGAGCACGATTAATGATGGGCAGTAAGTCATAGTTGTGAGCCTGAATCTCGCGATGCAAAATATGTTCAGCCAAGGAGCAACACAGACTGACTAGCGCTTCCCCCAGGCTTTCATCTAAATGGTGGAGGCTGTTGTGAGCTTGTTCAAGGAGCGTATGCAGACGGGTGGTGAATTGCTTGTGTTGCTGTTGGGTCTGTTCCTGAGCTTGTTGAAGCCCCTCTTGAAGACCTTTTTGTAGTCCCTCTTCGTAGCCTTTTTGAAAGCCTTGTTCTTGGCCTTGTTGCAGTCCCTCTTGATGGCCAGCTTGATAGCCTTCTGCATGGCCTTGAGTCCTTGCGTGTTCTCGAGCTTGCTGAATCTCTTCAAGTGCGTGACGCAAGGTTTCAGCGCTTGGGCGCTTAGGGGAGGGATTATTATGAAGAGGGGAGGCTTGGGTTTGAGGCGCGGACATTGCTGGCATTATCCATGGACGCCAGTCTTTGTCCTTAGATGATATAGTCATCGCTTCCTAGGCCTCCTAAAGTAATTTGTCCTGCTTCAGCTAAGCGGCGAGCGACTTCAACGATGGCTTTTTGTTCTTCTTCTACTCTTGAGATACGGATAGGTCCTTGGGCATCAATATCTTCACGAAGCATTTCAGCTGCACGACTAGACATGTTGCGGAAGAATTTTTCTCGTAACTCATCGGTTGCACCTTTGAGAGCAATTGCCAAAGAGCTGGTTTCAATTTCTTTGAGAATAATTTGTATGGCAATGTCTTCGACATCAGCCAGGTTCTCAAAGACAAACATTTCTTCGACGATACGTTCGGTAAGGTCGCTGTCCATAGTTTTTAGATTAGCCACAATGGCCTCTTCATCCGAAGAGCTCATGTAATTGAGTATTTCCGCTGCAGTGCGTGGGCCACCTAGCTTGCTTCGTTTGGCGCCTTGGCCAGAAAGCATATTGTTTAGGACGTCTGTAAGCTCTTGTAGTGCATTGGGTTGCACCCCCCCAAAGGTGGCAATACGTAGGACCACATCATCGCGTAATCGCTCGGGCAATTCAACCAAAATATCTGCAGCCCTATCCCGCTCTAAATGCACCAAAATAGTAGCAATGATTTGTGGGTGTTCGTCGCTGATTAATTCAGCTACGCTGCTTGCATCTAACCAGTTTAGGGCGTCAATGCCGCCCCCATCACCATCACCACTCTCAAGAATATCTTCGATGATTCCCGCAGCACGGTCTTCGCCCAAAGCTTTGTTTAATACCGAACGAATAAATTCGTCAGAATCAAGGGTGACCGCCATAAATTGATCGGCCTCAGTGCGAAAGGCTTCGAGCACCTGATCCATATCAGCTCGTGTGACTTGACGGAGCTGTGCCATGGCCATTCCTAGCTCTTGGACTTCGCGGGGGTTTAAGTAGCGAAATACCTCAGCGGCGGCGTCCTCGCCTAAGGCCATCATTAAAATAGCGCTATCGCGTAATGGGTCTCTATCGTCTTTGGCTGTCATCGTTATGCTCTTTATTCATCCATGCTCTGAGCACCATAGCAACGGCACGGGGATCTTTTTCTGCCATGCTACGAGCAGTGTTGAGGTTTTGCTCATAGCGATTGATTTCGGCGGCTCGTTGTTGAACGGATTGTTCTCGTTCTCGGTGCATTTCTTTTTCTTCGCGTAGAGTTTGGGCTTGTGCCCAAGCGTGCATCCCGCTTTGTATTAATGGTTGAATGACAATGCGCCATGCGGCAAAGAATAACAACGCAAGCAGTAAATATTTAATGAGAGTGATGGCCATTTCAATAAAATTATACTCCTCCCAGAAGCGTGCTTCATGAGAAGTGAGCCTATCGCTAAAGCGTGCGTTGACAATGCTAATGCTATCGCCTCGTTCTGCTTTATAACCAACGGCTTGTTTGACTAATGAGCGCAGGTTGTCTAACTCTTCCGAGCTAAGAGGTTGCCATGCTCCATCCTCATATCGTTCATTAATGACTACGGCAATGGACAGTCTTTGAAGCTCATTTTGTGCCCCTTTAACATGCTTAATGAGGCGATCTACTTCATAGTTGCGAATAATTTCACTGCGTGCATTGGCTTGTGGCGCATGACGCTGGCTTTCTTCAAGGGCGCTTAGCAGTTGCCCTGTTGCAGTATTCTCTGAGTCATCATTCGTTGTGGGGGAGTCTGTAGCCGTGCCCGTGGGCGGCGTTGCAATGGGTGCCGTAGCGGGTACGGGAGGTTGATTGCTGAGTGCTCCGGGAACTCCTTGGGCCAGGCCAGGCTGGTTATCAATGGCAGTGTTGAGCTGCTCACTGCGAATAGCGGCAGCGTAGGGTTTTTGATTCGGCGCATAGGTCTCAGAGGTTTCTTCGCGTTGAGAGAAATCAATTTCTGCGCTGACCTGGGCATGAACATTTCCTTCTCCCACAATCGGTACTAAAATATTCAGAATGCGCTCAATGGCAAGTTGTTCAACTTCTTGAGTGATTCTGCGTTGCTTATCCAGTTGTTTAGCTGCCTCACTAGACCCACTAAGAAGTTGCCCCGTTTGGTTCACGATTGAGACATTCTCAGCCTGCAAGTTGGGCACACTAGAGGCGACCAACCAGCTAATGGCTGACACTTGCTCTTCGGTGAGGTGGCGGCCAGGGTAAAGGGTGAGCATCACAGAGGCGGAGGCTGCTTGTCGATGTCGGGTAAATAGCGTATCACGTGGCAAGGCGAGATGTACCCGGGCTTTTTCTACAGAAAAAAGAGACTCTATGGTTTGGGCCAGTTCGCCTTCTAGGGCACGCTGATAATTCACTTGTTCAGCAAATTGGCTGGCGCCAAAACGAATCTCATCCATAAGCTCATAGCCAACATTGCCACCGCGCGGCAGCCCTTGAGCGGCAAGATTCATGCGGGTTTTGTAGACTAGATCCTGAGGGACATAGATAGCTGAGCCATGATCGCCGAGTTTGAACGGGACATTCATTTGCTCAAGCGCTGCAATAATGGCGCCGCCATCCCGCTCTTCAATTTGGCTAAATAAAACGCCATAGGCGGGTGTTCGCGACCATAATATTAGTACTATAACAACGGCAACGAGCGCAGCAGCTATTCCAAGCTGCGCCACTCGTGGAAGGCTACGTAACACACCTAAACCGGGTACACGCTTTAGAGTATCGGCAATTTGGCTCATTCACCAACTCGAAAAAAAACGGGAACAAAGATTAACAAATAAACACAGCGGTTCATAGAGCGCTTAGACAGACATGCTGGCTATTTCTTGATAGGCTGCAACTAAGCGATTGCGTATTTGCACCGTGGTTTGTAGTGTTAGCTGTGCTTTTTGTAATTCAACCATCACATCATTGAGGCTGACGCCCGGCGTGCCAAGCTCAAAGGCGCGTGCCTGAGCATTAGCACGGTTTTCTACCGCTGAGGCAGCCTGTAGGGCATCATTGAGAACATGTGCAAAACTGTGGTTCTGAGGGGGCAGTCGGGTAGTTTGGTGTGTGGGTACAGTGGGCTGTTGTGCCGCTTGTGAGGCGACTGCATCAAGAGTCGCGCGCAGTTGGGCCATCTGAGATAACGCAACCTGTGACATAGAGAAAAACCCTTGCGAATTAAGCTAAAGCATCATCAATAAAGGTATTCCGTACGCTAAGCACGGATATGTTTACAATACTTTACTCGTTTCTACCACAGGTTAAGCCAATTATTAAACGGGTAAAATCGGGCTTTATTATGTGAATGGAGGCACGGGGCAAATATAAAAAAGCCCAATAGTTATGCTTTTTTTGAGGGGGCGGTGTTCGAAGGGGCGAGGGGAGCGTGTTGAGTTTCAATTTGATAGACCCAAGCCAGTAACTCAGCAACGACTTGATAGAGCTCAGGAGGGATATAAGTATCGAGGTCTATTTGCATCAGCAGGCTTACTAATTCTGGCTGTGCATGTACATACAGCCCTGCTTGCTCAGCATGACGAATGATGGCATCAGCAATTTCACCATAACCTTTAGCAATGACCTGTGGGGCGGGATCAGTTTGAGGATCATAGCGTAAGGCAACGGCGCTGCGGCGAGGTGGTTGAGTATGGTCGTTCATTGTGCTATCCAATGCAGAGTGAGGTTTGGGTTAAGGAGCTGCAAGCGGTGACGCAATGGCGCCGAAGAGGCTTTTAAATGATGCAGTCGTTCAGGGCGAGCCTTTATATGGATATCTAAACGCTGGGAGGACCAGTGAATATGGATTTGGACAGGGTCGTCTACGGGTAATGACAGATGAATACGACTACTCCATTGAGGGGTATCCGGTGAGGATTGTGGGGCGTCATGCTCTTTGTTATGGGCATGAAACTGCCAATACATGGGTACGCCTGGCCACAGTTCACCCCTCCATTCCCATTGTTGCGTGGCCAACAGTTCTAATTGTTGGCGGATAAGAGAATGAAGTGGGGGGGCGGGAGTAGAGGACTGAGCCTCATCAGTAGTTTGTACGAGTATGTTTTGAGGTTGTTGTTGCAGTACTTCCTTAGCGGGTAGTTTTCCTTGCACATGCTGCCGCAGTAACGATTCATAAAAGAGCCCGCTATGCAGCAATTCTTGTTGTAAGAGTGGCTGCAGGTGAGAGGCCAGAGGCACGGGGCTGGATGGGGGAGTTGGGTGTGCGGCAGAAGGCGGGGCTGGCGAGGAAAGGGGGCGTGAGAGCAGCGGTTGTGGTGAGCGCAGGCCAGGTGCTTGGGGCAGTTGTTCAAAGAGCTGCAAAATAAAATGCGCCGTGCGCCCAAAATGAGTCTGAATGGAGGACTGTGGTGGCTGGGCGTTAGGGGTGCTTGTCAGGGAGCGCTCAAGGGGGGAGTGGCCTGTTGCACGTGCTTGAGTTGCGCGCTGCTGTGCTGTGGCTAAAGGTTTTTTGCCTGGGTTGCGTAAAGGCTGCCCGGGGTGACTTTTTTCAGTTGGGGTCACTGCATCAGGACGAGCCCCAGCGCTTAGATTGAGCTGTTGAGACTGGGTCAGTCCCAATAGGGAATCTAGGCGCTGTATTAGGAGGGTTCCTAGCGAGGATGGACCACCTGCAGTCATTATGCCTTACCCCAAGAGTATTTAATGCAAATAAGCGTACATTACGGTGTGTTTCTCAAAATTATGGGCATCATAAATAGGTTGGTAAATGTGAGCATCTGAATTCAGACTGGCATGAATTAGCGCATCATTAGTTAGGATGGCCCCTAAAAAAGGACGGCGCTCTTGTAGTTGCTCACGAGTCAGGCCCGGGAGGTGCTCAAGAGCTTTTAGTGTATCAGTATAGGTATCACAGAGCTCAGCTGCTGTAGACCATTGCTTTTGCTGTATGGCATCTAATATCTGTTCGCTTAGTTGAGCCAGCTGCTGATACAAAGCAAGAGGGGAAAGTAGGCAGAAGGGTTTAGACATAGGCAAATTAACCAGTAGCAACTTCTTTTTGGGTTAACTGAACCGCTTCATTCCAAGCTTCGTGTAGGTTTTTAAGCATGGTTTCAGCTGTTTGTAGATGGCTCTTGTCAGAGCGAATATTGGCTTGCAATAGGTGATAAACTATGAGCTCATAGCTCCTGATTAAGTGTTCACTTACTTCGCCCCCTACTTCTTTGTTAACCGCTGCTTTAAGTCCTGTATCGACAATATCAACAGCTTTGGATATCATCGCGCCGCGCTGGGCAACATCACCATTATCCAGATGGATTTGTGCTTTTTTGACTGCCGTGCGTGCTCCTCTAAAGAGCAGGTTAATAAGTTGCTCGGGGCGCGCCGCGAGCACTTGGGATTCTAGATCTACTCGCGCATATTGCTGTGCCCCTGAAGCACGTCGACTTCGTGCTGAATATATTTGGTTCATGGCTTATTTACCCTGTTTGTTCATATTGGCCAGCATGCTCAATTGCTGGGTGAGATAGGAGCTGGTTTGGTTCATTTGGTTGACCAATAGATCCAGTTGCTGGAATTGCATCCTGTAATTATTCATTCGGGCATCGATACGATCTTGGGTGGTGTCATATTGCTTTTGAAGCTCTCGTATTTGTTTATTGACACTATCAGTGGCGACATCGATAAATCCCTTATGATCGCCTTGACCCTTAAGTATTGGTGTGATTTCTTGGACTAAATGTGCAGCAAAGCCATTAGGCCCAGAGATGAGCTCGTTGACACCATTTAAGTCCTCTTGTAATGCCTTTGTAAGGGCTTGTTCATTAATTAAGAGTCTTCCGGTTTTGGGATCTAGAGAAATGCCAATATTATTAAGGGTGCGCAGATTCCCTTCAGGCAAATGAAATTGTAGCGCCTTGGTAAGCTGTCCCTTGATTCGACGGGTGGTGGAATCAGCGGCTAACGGTCTTTTTGTATTTGAATCAATATCATAGCGAGACAAATCATCGATGGTGCTAAACAGCTCATTGTATTGTTCAACAAGTTTGATGATTTGGTCTTTGCTTTTGTCCACATCATGCGCAATCTTAAGCTCTATAGGGTGCTCATAGTGATGGTGCGCCTCTAGGCTTAGGTCAACGCCGCGCATCACATTGCTAAACTTGTTACTGGCACTGGTGATGGGTATTCCATTGATCACAATAGCGGCGTCGGCAGCGGGTGTGACGGTATAGTTGCTGTGTTCTTGGGCTGCATCGTAGCCGAATAAATTGTTGAGATGCTCATCTGAAAATTGAATGCTTTGAATGGCTGCGTCTACCCCGGTTTCTTGGCGGCGAAGCATCAGACGATAAGGGCTATCTGTACCATCATTAATGACAGTAGCGTCGATACCGAGATCTGCATTAGCATTAATTTGTGCGACCAGTTCATTTAAAGTAGTCCCTGCTTGAATAGTGATTTCTGCTTGTTCACCATTTTTTAAGTGGACGCTGAGGGTCGTCTCTGTATCGGTTAGCGGTGCATGAAGTTCTGCATAGCCTTGGGCAACGAGCTCTTGAGCCCGTGCGGTTTGCTGTACCTCTATGGTGTAATTACCAGCAATGGCATGCTGATTGATATGGGCGCTGAGTCCTTCATGACTGCTGTGCACATCCATAGCAATGAGGGCATCGGGTTTAGAGAGCTTGTCTGCTAGAGTGAACAGCTCGTCTAAAGAGTTTTTGATGAGGCCATAACTAGATAAGCGACTTTGCGCTAATTCTTGGCGTTGCGCAATCAGCACCAAGGGGAGATTTTCTGCCTTGCGCAAATCATTGAGCAGGGTATCGAGAGGAAGTCCAGATCCTACGCCTATTGAAGAGATGGTCGCCATTGTTAATGTCCTTTATGTCGTGATGCTTAAGGGTCTTGTATCAAAAGTCGAGGGCAAAAAGAGTTTTTGTTTAACGAAATTAAACTTTGGTGTCAATATTTTGCCCTTGAAAGGTCGTGATCATTTTTGCGATTTGTAGCAGGGTTTCAGATGGGATGGTGCGCAAGACCTCTCCGCTGTGGTTATCAATGATAGACACGACTAAACGATCAAGTTCAGAATCTATTTCAAATTTTATGCCTGTTGCCCAAGGCTGCATTTTTTCGTTGAGCTGCTGCAGCGCTTTTTCTAAAGACCCCGGCTGGGGGTCTTGATTGGTAGAAGGGACTGCTTGTGAGGGCACAAGCGAATGCTCATTATTGTATTGATTGGACAGCTCGGCTTTAAGCGTATGGGTCGTTTCGGGAACAGCAGTTTTGGTTTGTATATTTTCTGTATCACGCAGATGAACGCTCTCTTGAGAAGAAGAGAGAGTGTGCGGGCTATGATGAAGAGGAATAGGTTTTACCATGGCTCGTGTTGCTCCTGAACAATGCGCTCATTGACAGTTAATCTGCTCTTAGTGCTTTTTACGGCGGATGAGATGAATAATTTAGCCCTATTCCATCTAAAGTATGGCTCTTGGATTGAGTGTAGGAAATCCATGCAGTATCTAAAAGTCTGGGCAACGGTAAAAAACGCTTTAGTTCTATGCTTCGTTACGTTATGGGCTCTATTATAATAGTTGGGTATTTTGGAATGATACCCTCAGCGTATGTCGCATAACGAAGACCTCTTAATCCGTCAGCACCTTGGGTTGGTTAGAAGCCAGGCCTTGCGCTTGCATGCCCGTTTACCCGCGAATGTCGATCTCGATGACCTCATGCAGGCTGGGCTGATGGGACTACTGGATGCGGTGCGTCGTTACTCAGAGCAGGTAGGGGCGCAGTTTGAAACCTATGCCATTACTCGAATTAGAGGGGCTATGCTTGATGAGCTGCGTCGCCAAGATTGGCTCTCTAGGGGCACGCGAATGAAAGCGCGACAAGTTGAACAAGCCATCCATGATCTCAGGCAAAAATTGGGTCATGAGCCCACTGAAAGTGAGTTGGCTGAGGAGTTGGGTGTGAGCTTAGCCGAGTATCAGAAATTGCTTGAGCAGGCCAGTGGTACACAAGTGGTTCATTTAGGAGACTTGCTGGGTAAGGAGTCTGGAGCACGCGAGGATCCTTTGGAGATATTGTCGGCTGAGCAACATTCACTTTCTTATGCATTGCGTACGCCACAAGAAAAACTAGTTACTCAGGAGCTGCGCCAATGCCTAATTCAAGCCATTGAACATCTGCCTGAGCGTGAGCAGTTATTATTGTCGCTCTTGTTTGAGCATGATCTCAACCAAAAGGAAATTGCTGCAGTCATGGAGATTAGTGAGGGGCGTGTCTCTCAGTTGCGCTCTCAAGCAATTAGTAGAATTCGCTCTTATTTACGGGCGCATCACTGGGATCAAAAGCCCCAAGAGGTGGACTTAGAGGCCTTGTTATAAACATTTTGCCCTTTTATTACTATTTCAATGGCTCAGGCTTGGTGATTATTTATTGTATTGTTGAATCACCTATGATAAAGAATTGATTGGGTAATAAATAAAGTAGGTAGAGTGTTTTGGAAAAAGAGCGAAAAAAAGAACAATGGTCTTTGAGCGCAGAGCTGGTTGCGGTGTTGGTGGCGGTTAATCAAGGTGAGCCAGCAGTATTAACCACTCATTGTGCTCGGGCGTTACCGGCAGGAGCTTTGCAGACTCAGCATCGCTCATTGCAAAATGGATTGCGTCTCTGGGTAGAACAACTGACGGGGTATCGTTTGGGTTATGTGGAGCAGTTATATACTTTTGCTGACAAAGGGCGTGCGTATTTGACGGGGGGGCGTGTTCTCTCTGTTAGCTATTTGGCTCTGACTCTAGATAGTGAACAACCGCAGCATCCTGATGTTGGGTGGCAGCTTTGGTATGGGTATTTTCCTTGGGAAGATTGGCGTCAGGGTAAACCGGCCTTATTAGAAGAATATATTGAGCCTCAGTTGCAGCATTGGATTGCTTCGTGCTCCGATCCAAAAGAGCGCGAACGGCGTGAGCAAAGAGTGGCTTTGGCTTATGGATTAGGAGGGTTTAGCTGGAATGAAGATATGGTGTTGCAGCGTTATGAGCTGTTATATGAGGCCGATTTAATTCCAGAAGCTGAGCGGGATCGCATATTATATGAGCAGGGCCTGCATCATGATTTAGATGAACAAGAATGGTTAGAGGCGCATGCACATCATCCCTTAGGGCGACCTATGAGGTTTGATCATCGTCGCATTCTGGCCACTGGAATGGCGCGTTTGCGTGCCAAGATTAAATATAGGCCGGTGGTTTTTGAGCTCATGCCGGCAGAATTTACTTTATTGCAATTACAAACAGCTGTTGAGGCCTTAGCTGGCCGTGTGTTGCACAAGCAAAATTTTCGTCGTTTAGTTGAGCAACAAAATTTAGTTGAAGAAACAGGACGTTATGCGAGTGTGAGTGCGGGCCGCCCGCCTAAAATGTTTCGTTTTCGTGGCGATGTTATCTTGGAACGCTCTATAGCAGGCACTAAATTGCCCTTGGCGCGGCAGCCTCGGTAGTGTAGGAGCAAGTGTTAAGGGGTAGCCCATCAAATTGCTGCGCAATTATGCTCAAAAGATGTATAATTCAATACTCTAATTGAGTATAAGTATGGAGTAAGCATGAGCGTAGCAATTGTGCACCGTCCTAAGGTGACCCCTGTCTGTCAAGAACACGCGGTCTTGTATCCGCACCAATATAATCAGATCATTCAAGCAGCGTTACAAGAGGACTTGGCTCGTGGAGGGGATTTAACAAGCCAAGCATTAATTCCTCCTACCCACACCAGTGAGCTATTTATACAGGCACGAGAGCCGGGAGTGTTGGCTGGCAGTGCTATTGTGGCAGCTGTATTTGCCCAATTAGATGAGCATGTAACAGTGACCTTTTGCACCGAAGAGGGCGCTGCCTTACAAGCAGGACAAACCGTAGCCAGTATTCAAGGGCCTACCCGTTCAATTTTGGCGGGAGAACGTACGGCATTAAATTTTCTGGGTCATCTAAGCGGCATTGCCACCGCTACAGCAGATTTATGCGCTCGAGTGCATCCCTATAACAGTATGATCACTTGTACCCGAAAAACCTTACCGGGTTTACGGGCGCTACAGAAGTATGCCGTGCGAGTGGGTGGAGGATACAACCACAGGATGGCATTAGACGATGCTGTTTTGATTAAAGACAATCATATTGCTCTAGCTGGCGGTGTAGCCCAGGCTTTGAAGCGTGCACGGGCAGCGGTAGGCCATATGGTGGCCATAGAGATAGAAGTTGATACCTTAGAGCAACTTGAAGAAGCCTTGGCGCACGGAGCACGGATTATTTTATTGGACAACATGGATCTGGAAACTCTGTCTCAAGCGGTACAAAGATGTGCGGGGCAGGCAATTACGGAGGCAAGCGGAGGGATTACTCCCGACCGAGTGCATGATATTGCTGCTACTGGAGTGGATGTTATCTCTGTGGGGTGGCTCACACACAGTGCCCGCAACCTTGATTTTGGGCTGGATGTGTTATAAGGGGGCGGGACAATGAAGCACACCATGACGAGCATGTGGACGCAGTTTGTGCGTCCTCGTCGAGTCTTTTGGCTGTTAATTGGTTTGATAGGGCTCGGGTGGGGGATAGGGATGTCTTCAGCCGCTCTAGCCGTTTATCCGCAGCGCCCCATCACTTTGGTTGTTACTTTTCCGCCAGGCGGAGGTACGGATTTATTGGCCCGCAAATTGGCAGAACAGTTAGCGGATTATGTGCCAGAGCCTATAGTGGTTGAAAATAAGCCTGGGGCAAGCGGCACCATCGGCGCCCGACATGTGGCACAGGCCTTAGCAGACGGGCATACTTTGCTAATGGTCAATAGCTCTTATGCTACTAACCCAGGATTTTATCCCTCACTAGGGTTTGACCCTGAGCAAGATTTAATTCCTATTATCAACATTGCATGGGTGCCTTCGGTGTGGGTGGCCCATCCCACACAGGGCCCGCAAAGTTTGGCAGAGCTGCTAGAGACTGATGCTGCGCAGCTGCCAATTCATTATGGTTCATGTGGGGCAGGGACTCCACAGCATTTGGCTGCAGAAATGCTCCGCTCGGAGACACAGATAGCCCTTGATCATGTGCCTTATGGGGGGTGCGGTCCCGCACTTAATGATGTCTTGGCTGGTCATGTAGGCACGGCTTTTGTTACCTTATCCAGTGCACTCCCCTATATTGAGCGTGGGGACATACGTGCTTTAGCAGTGACTTCAGCGCAGCGCAGCCAAATTGTGGCAGATCTCCCCACGGTTAGCGAGCAAATTGGTATTCCTTTTGATGTCGCTCAGTGGCATGCTATTTTTGCTCCAGCGCATACGCCAGAGCCTATTGTGTCTTATTTGCGTAAGCAGCTGCAACAAGTATTAGCGCAGCCGCAGATGCGTGCGGAATTAAAGGCTTTAGGCTATGAGCTCGCAACAGAAGACGCAGCGGAATTTGAGCAAATAGTGCGAGATGATTTGCGGCGTTATCAAGAGTTGGCTCAGCGTATTAAATAAAAAAGCCCCTTGTTGAATAACAACAAGGGGCTAGAAATCTGTGGTGGCTCATCAGGGACTCGAACCCCGGACCTGCGGATTATGATTCCGTCGCTCTAACCAACTGAGCTAATGAGCCACTGCTCTTAAAAAAATAATTATAGCAGTAAACTAAATTTTGCCAAGTCTTTTTAAGAGCAAAAGAAGGGTTTGTGTAAAAAAAGACACATTTTCATGGATAGGGGAGAGGGAAGCCTGTCCAAATGGCTATAAGGGCATTTATGGGTTAGGAGCTTTTAGGTGGAAAGATACGAAACCAATAGCTATAGACCCAGCATGCTGCACAAAAGGAGAAGGCCCATTCAAGGGTAGTGAATATTAATAAAGCAATAACGGGGATTTGCCAAATAGAGCTGCCTAGTGCATAGGCAACGACGGCTACAGTGGAGGCAATGAACAAGATTTTATTGGCAAACATTTTTGCCCCTGCATTTTCTTTTTGCCCACCGATATTGTAGGCCTCAAAGGCGCGCGCCCACACCCTATGGGCAGGGCATCGGTAGTGACCTAGGAAACCGCGTACAAACCCTTGAATCATTAAAATGATCATGGCCCATGGAGTCACCCAGTAGGCCAGGGCAGTAATGACAAAGCTAAGAAACGCCTCCCAGCGGGTAACATTAGACCAAACTGGGGGAACATCAAAACGTAACATGATTGGCTATCCTTTTTAGAGTAGGAGTAATTTGTGTCACTATTGAAGATATAAATATTATATATAAATATATAATATATTTTGAAAAATAAAAAGCACTACGGTGGACTAAAGTTCAATGGGTGGGGCATAAATCGTTAAAAAATTTTCCACACAGGTATAATGATGAGCTCTATTTAGCAATAATTTTTTAAGGGGGTTGAATGAAAGCCGCGCACTATGAAGTCCACGATAATGTAGCAGTGATTACTTTTGCGAATCCACCGGTCAATGGTTTGAGTTATGCTTTGCGTTCGGCAATTGCCGAGTATGTGGCCCAGGCCAATGCTAATGAAGCAATTGATGCCATCGTGTTGACGGGCACCGAGCGAGCATTTTCTGGCGGTGCGGATGTGCGTGAATTTGGGACTGATTTGGCTTTCAAAGAGCCTATACTGAAAAATTTAATTGCCACTATTGAGGACAATCCTAAGCCTATTGTTGCTGCTATAGATGGAGTAGCCTTAGGAGGAGGGTTTGAGCTGGCGTTGGGGGCGCATTTTCGTGTAGCCCGCAGCAGTGCACGGGTAGGGTTGCCCGAGGTCAATTTAGGCATTATCCCTGGCGCGGGTGGCACGCAGCGTTTGCCTCGTGTTGTTGGAGTAGAAAAGGCCTTGCCTATGATTCTAGAGGCTACCTTAGTGTCGGCGCGTGATCTTGCGGACACTGACTTATTTGTCAAGGTAGTTGATGAGGATGTGGTTGGAGCCGCGATTGAGTTTGCTAAAACCTTAAAAGCATCAGGTCTCACTGCGAGAAAGGTGCGCGATATGCCTATTCGTCCCGACAATGCTCAGGACATTTTACAAGAGCAATATGAATGGGCACAGGCTCGCTACCCGCATTTTCCCGCTAAAGCCCAAGCGGTTAAGGCGGTGTTAGATGGAGCGGTTTTAGGGTTTGACAAGGGGCTGCCAAATGAGCGCGCTATTTTTCTTGAGTTAGTTCAGTCTCCTCAATCCGTTGCATTGCGTTATGTATTCGGTTCTGAGCGTGCCGCTGCACGTATTCCAGGTTTAGAGCGTGATACGCCGACGCGTTCTGTGCACAGTGTCGGGGTATTAGGTCAGGGTGAGGCGGCGCATGCATTGGCCAGTGCCTTTAATACTGCTGGGTTAGTGGTGACCCAGGTTGCCCGAGTAGAGCAGGCTGAAAGCCATTTAAAGCATTGTGATATGCTGGTTGAGGCTGTGCCAGGCACCAATAAAGAAAAAGAGGCTGCTGTATTGGCGTTGGCTCAGATTGCTGGTCCGAATACTATAGTGACCACAACCAGTACCGAGTCTTTAGCGGCATTAGCTGCTCAGTTGCCAGTACCCGGCTCCTTAGTGCGAGTACTTCCAAATTTAGCAGTATTTTCTGGCTCAATGTGGGAGCTTGGTCGTACCGAGCAGACGCAGCCTGAGGTATTAGCAACTTTATTGGCTCTGGCGCGTAAGGCTGCGGTACACCCCTTTAGCACATTACCTGATAGTGTGGGTGCTGGGGAACGTTTGCTGGATGTGTATTTACGGGCCGCTCATGATTTATTAGAGTTAGGATTAAGTCGCAAAGATGTAGACCAAGCCTTGACGCAGTTTGGCTTCACAGTGGGACCTTTTGAGGTTGCTCAGGTGCTGGGTCGAGAGCAGCTGCGTTTGTCTGCCGTGCGTGATGAGGCATCTGCTCCAACCACACAAGAGCTAGGGCCTTTGATGATGGCAGTACTTGCGAATGAAGGTGCTCGTTTACTGTCTGAAGGCGTAGTAGGCCGAGCCATGGAGATTGATATGATTGCTGTTCATGGTTACGGCATTGGGCGCTTTTTAGGTGGTCCCATGCATTTTAGCGAGCAGTATGGCTTGGATAACTGTGCTGCTTTGCTAGAGCGACTGGCACAGGTTTTTGGGGCAGATCGCTCTGTGTGGCAGCCTGCAGCGTTGTTACAACAACGCATAAGTGAACAAGGCAAGTGGGGGTAAGCATTGTTTGCGACAATAATGTTGTAAAAAACTTTATAATTGACTCTTCTTAACTTCGAAGATAGCACCGTGTCAGATTCAGAAGAATATCGTATTGAAGAGGATTTGCTGGGACAGGTCAAAGTTCCTGCTCATGTCTATTATGGTGTGCAAACACTAAGGGCCGTTCAAAACTTTGACCTTTCTGGCGTTTCCCTGTCGCATTTTCCTAACTTGGTATGTGCTTTGGCTATAGTGAAACACGCGGCGGCTGATGCTAATGCCAAGCTGGGCTACCTCACTAAGAAAAAGCATGAGGCCATTACCTATGCCTGTAGGCAGATCATGCAAGGTGAGTATCATGATCAGTTCGTGGTTGACATGATACAGGGCGGGGCAGGTACCTCGACCAACATGAATGCCAATGAGGTTATCGCTAATATTGCTTTAGAGTATTTAGGCTGCAAAAAAGGGGAATACCAATATTTGGATCCCAATAACGACGTCAACATGGCTCAATCTACCAATGATGCCTATCCAACGGCCATTCGGCTAGGGTTGTTGTTGGGTCATGATCGGTTATTGCATAGTTTGCGGCGTGCCATTCATGCTTTTAAGAAAAAAAGCCGCGAATTTGAGCATATTTTAAAAATGGGGCGTACTCAGCTCCAAGATGCGGTACCGATGACATTGGGCCAAGAGTTTCAGGCCTTTGCCACAACGCTCGAAGAGGACCTCAATCGGTTTATTCACTGGGCCCCGCAACTATTGTTGGATGTCAATTTAGGCGGAACAGCAATTGGCACGGGCATTAATGCTGACCCAGGCTATCAGGAAATTGCTGTACGGCGTTTAGCGGAGCTTAGTGGTCATCCAGTGCGTGCTGCTCAGGATTTGATTGAGGCCACTTCAGATATGGGGGATTTTGTCCTGTTTTCTGGAATGCTCAAGCGTACTGCAGCAAAGCTCTCAAAAATATGCAATGACCTACGCTTGTTATCGAGTGGTCCAAGGACAGGGTTAAATGAGATTAATCTCCCTCCCCGACAGCCGGGCAGTTCAATCATGCCGGGCAAGGTTAATCCTGTGGTCCCTGAGGCAGTAAATCAGGTCTCTTTTGAAATTATAGGCAATGATCTCGCCGTAACGCTGGCAGCAGAAGGCGGGCAGCTGCAGCTTAATGTTATGGAGCCGTTAATTGCTTATAAGTTATTTGACTCAACCCGCCTGTTGCAGCGTGCGTTGGATATGTTGTGCACGTTGTGTATCGAGGGAATTACGGCAAATGAGGAGCACTGCCACAAATTGGTACAAAACTCTATTGGGCTGGTGACTGCATTGAATCCTTACATTGGCTATCAAAATTCCACGCGTATTGCTAAAAAGGCTTTAGAGAGCGGTCGTTCAGTCTTAGAGATTGTACGTGAGGAAAAACTACTTGATGAGCAGGTCTTACAAGAGATTTTACGACCAGAAAATATGATTGCACCTCGCTTAATTCCGGTAGATAAATAAAAGGCGGCACAATAAAAACGCCAGGTGCGCACCTGGCGTTTTTTTATAATAAGTCCTTACCCTTGCGTCGAGCATGAATAATATCTCTTATCAAGGACACTACTAATAAGATTAATATTCCTGCGGACAGCACAGGCCAAATTAAAATATAAGTTACTAAACCAT
>CALKIR010000049.1 GCA_937995985.1 uncultured Alcaligenaceae bacterium | reverse complement strand
GCAGCTTTATGCACTGGCGAAGAGTCGCACCAAGATAAAGATAAGCGTTATGTCGCAGGAATAGCTAATGGGGCGTTTTATCTCCTCGGGGGGACGTTCGCCGGCACTATTGTATTGCTATTTACTGCTTTGCCTGCAGCGCTGATTGCCGCCTTAGCTGGGCTTGCTCTGTTGGGAGCCATACTGAATAACATCCGATTATTTGTTGAGGATAAAGACTATCTGGAGCCGTCACTCATTACATTTTTAGCAACAGCTTCGGGCATGAGTATTGGAGGTTTTGGTGCAGCCTTTTGGGGCATTGTTTTAGGGTTAGTCGCTCATGCTGTGTTAAGTGGCTCAGTAGGTCGTTATTGGAGACAGTATGGTCGTTTGCTCGTTAGGAAATAGGGGGAAATTGATGGTACATACAGAAATGTTGATGGCGGTTATGCCACAGCATCAGGAAAAAATACAACGACTGGCAGTGCTTGCAGATCATGAGCGTCTTCCTACGGTCACGGTGGTCGGTAAGTATAATCATGGTAAAAGCAGTTTGTTGAATACTTTGGTTGGGCAAGAACATTTTGCGGTTGCTGATAAGCGGCAGACACGATATTTAGAGCGAATTGAAGCAGATGGGGTGTGTTGGTTGGACGCGCCAGGCTTAGATGCCGACATTCAGTCAGAGGATGATGCGTATGCACATCAAGCAGCATGGTTAGAGGGGGATATTCGTCTTTTTGTGCATGCGGTGCGCGAAGGTGAGTTAGACGCTGCTGAGCGAGCGCTCATTGAACAATTGCATGGTGATCAGCAGAGCAGTCAGCGAGCAGTGTTTTTTGTTTTAAGTCAAATTGATCAGGCTGCCAGTGATGAGGCTTTAGAGGAAATTAAAAGTAGTTTGCAGGGGCAAATAAAAGATCTACCGTTGTTACCGGTATCAGTCATGCGTTATCAGCGTGGAAAGGAGTTAGGGCAAGCACTTTTTATAGAAAAAAGTGGGGTGCCGCAGTTGCAAGCCGCATTAAAAAAAGCACTGGCACAGGTTCCTACGGCCCGTGAAAAAGAAAAAAACTATTTGCATACTCTATTAACCCGAGAGCTTGAGGCCATGATTAAGGCGCAAGAGATTCAGGTTCATGAGTTGCAGGAGCAAGCAAAACATGATGAGCAGTCCTTTGCTCAGGAGTTGACGGCGGTGTTGGAGCAAGCTGCTCTTGATTTGCATGAGATCATGCAGGAGCCTGAGGTGGATCCTGCTTTAGACCCAGGCACTATAGATGATTTGTACCGAGTTACAGCGGGTAAAATTGAGCGCTCGAAAATACAAAATGCTTATTCACGAGTATGTATTCATATTCGAGGTGTGTTGACGCGTCATGGAGTAGTAGGATTACCCAAACAACAGCAAACCGGGACGAAAAGCTTAGATTCGGTCATGGTGGTAGTTATGGGAGTCTCGGTTAAGTACCGAGCAGATTTGCGCAGAATGTTCGGGGAGGCAGCAGGTCGGCAGCGTTTATACCAAGATTTTAAGCATTATTTTGATATCTCACAGGAGCGGGTAGAAAAGCTACAGGCCATCGAACACGCCCAGCAAAGATTACAGCAGATACAGGCCGCCCTTAAGGAGTTGCAGCAATGGCAGAAGTGAGCCGCACAGTTATAGAAAACGCTGAGCAACAGTTTTTAGAGTCGCTGGCTCAAGTGGCGCTAGAGCCAGTCAATCTAGAGCATTTTTTATCTGCTTTGGAAGCGTGGCAGCAGAATTTGATAGACCATTTAGAGCATCAGCGTGGTTGCTTTTCATGGCGGGAAATGGCCGATGAACATCCTATTGCTCAAGAAATGACCGCACTCAATAAAAGGATTGCGTCTTTTTCTGAGCATTGGGCCAAGTTGTGGGAGCAGGGACAGTCGGCACAAGATTTGGCGCATTATTTTGATGATAAGCTAATGTTTTTAGTGTACGGCAAATTTAATGCGGGCAAGAGTTCATTTTGTAATTTTGTTGCAGAGCGCTTTTTAGCTCGTGGTCAAGAGGTTAGTTTTTTCACTGTCCAAGAAGGGGCCATTTGCCCTATCGAGGGGCCATTTAAAGAGGGCAGCACAGAGACTACTGCAGAAATACAGGGGGTGGTTTTGGCGGGACGGATGGTGCTTTTGGATACGCCAGGCCTACACTCTCAAACAGAAGAGAATGCTGCTTTAACCCGCTTGTTTTTAGAAAGTGCGGATGGAATGTTGTGGCTCAGTAGTTCTACCTCGCCTGGGCAGGTCCAAGAATTAGAAACTCTGGCACAAGAATTACGTCGACGTAAGCCTCTATTGCCTGTGATTACTCGTAGTGATTTTATAGAAGAAACGGTAGTTAATAATCAGATCGTAAAACGGATAAGTAACAAAACTAAAGACAATAGGGCATTGCAGGAAGAGGATTTATATGCCCGAGCAACTGAGAAATTATTGGCTTTAGGGGTGGATCCGCAGGTTTTGGTGCCTGCTGTTTCGGTATCGGTTTATGCTGCACAATCTGAGCTTGCTGCATCTGCTGCATCGGCAGAAGCCGATCTTATCTTGCACGAAGCAGGGTTTTTCCGTTTATTTACTGCACTTGAGAAATTGTTACCCTCGATGCAGCGTTATAAGCAAAGAAAGCCTGCTGAGGTGTTGTTGCATCATTTGGAAGAGCATGTGCAGGAGGATGTATTGGGAGTGCATCATAGTTTGGAGCAGCTGCATGCTCAAATAGAAGAGGAGAAACAGTCTATACACAATACCTGTGATCGCATGGCTCAGCTATTGTGGCAGCACTCAGCCGCGGCTTTGCCTCAACTGCTTGACCAGCAGTTACAGGAGCAGGGCTCGTTACAGCAACTTGCTGCGGCTTTAGGGGCCTGTTTTGAGCATGAGCAAGTCAGGCTGGGAGAGCGTCTGCTTTCTGCTTATCAGCCTATATTATCTGAGTGTGTAGCCGATGTCAGGGCCTTCAAGGAAGGGGTGAGTGCCTTCAAAAGGCTCAGTTTAGAAAACTATGAGGCAGTTTATAAACATTTAGATGAAGAGGTCTTACGCATCGCAGTAGCACTATCCAAAGAAGTTGCAGCGCGAATTGATGGTTTTTTGACCACGGTACAAGAAAGGCTCGCACAAGTACGAGAATTCGTGCACAATAGCATTACAGAGCTTGGACAGATTCGGCACCAACTGGTACATTGTCTATAGTCTCAAGAGTAGCTTTTTCATATACACCATGTGTATGTAGATTGCAAGAGCTTGATCGTGCTCTTTGGCAAAAGAGAGACACATGACCAAAGAAGACATTCAACATATAATAGAAGCAGTGTTATTATGTGCTCATGAGCCGCTCACAGAGGATCAGTTACAACAAATACTTGAGCCTTTAGCGCTCAGTAAACAGCAAGTAGAAGATCATATCCATCAACTGCGGTTATACTGGTCCAAGCGGGGTTTGAGTTTAGAGCGCGTTGCTTCAGGTTGGGCGTTTCGGTCACAGCCAGCTGTGCAGCCTTATTTATCCCGATTGTTTGCAGAGCGTCCTGTACGCTATTCACGCGCTGCCCTAGAGGTGCTGGCCATTATTGCATGGCGACAGCCGGTCACCCGTGGTGACATTGAGGAAATCCGCGGTGTTTCTGTGTCCTCTCAGATTTTGCGAAATCTCGAAGATCGAGGTTGGATAGAAGTTTTGGGCTATCGCGATGCCCCGGGGCGTCCCGCTTTATTTGGTACGACCAAGCAATTCCTAGATGACTTAGGGCTCAGTTCCCTGCAGGATTTGCCTCCATTAGAGTCTATAGACCCAATACAAGAGCCGGCTCATTAGAGATAGCTTAATTTCAATTTAACCGTGATGCGCTTCGGTATGCAGGGCATACCGAGGATGCCCTGTATGTGGGCAGAGCGCTTGTGAGCTTTTGGTGTATTTATTTTTCAACTCAATTAAGAATAAAAAAGGCAGCCATTATATAGCCCTGCCATGACTATTTGCCGCATAAACAATGCACAATAAAAGGATAGGAGTTTCTAACATTGACACAGCAAAAAGATAAGGGGCGGAGTGTAGATGTCGCCGCCCAGGGCGATGGAGCGACGGCCCAAAGCAGGCCGCGCGGGCGTAAATTGCGCACCCCATTTCGTCGTCGCCGCGGCGATGCTGTTCAAGCGAGACGTTCGCGTAAACAGTCGCAGCATAAAGAGCAGACTCATATACAAGAGCAGCAGTTTGTTCGGGCTGCTGCCCAGCAAGAACATTCAGACCAGGGTCAACGAGGCGAAGAGCAGGGAGGGGGCGTCCATGCTCAAGGGCGTCGTTCGAGTCGTGATGGGCATGGTGTGCGCACGCCAAGGCGTCGTGCGGGTCGTATTGCCCGGCGTGGGCCAGGTCGTCCGTTAAGTGATCGTGAGCTTGAGCAGGCGTTATCTTTTTTAGACCGTGCCGATCACAATATGCAGCGCCGTTTAAATCGCTATCTAAGTAGCGAGGCCATACGTCCTAAGTTGCACAAGGTGCTCGCTCATGCGGGCATAGGATCCCGTCGTGAGATGGAGGAGTTGATCATTGCTGGCCGTGTATCCGTAAACGGAGAGCCTGCGTATATTGGTCAGCGTGTTGGGCAGGATGATCAGGTGCGGGTAAACGGTCACTTGATTCGCCGCCCTAACCCTCAAAAACCTCCACGTGTGATCTTATATAACAAGCCTGCTGGTGAGATAGTCTCACATGATGATCCCAAGGGCAGAGATACTGTTTTTGATCGTTTGCCTAGTATTAGAAATGGCAAGTGGATCTCTGTGGGGCGCCTGGATTTAAATACAGAGGGACTGCTGATATTTACCAACTCAGGGGATTTGGCCAATCGTTTTATGCATCCTCGCTATGGTGCTGAGCGTGAATATGCCGTGCGTGTTTTTGGGGCTTTGACTGCAGACCAAAGCAGGCAGCTGCTCTCAGGTGTTGAGCTTGAAGATGGGCCCGCTAAATTTAGTTCGTTAGAGTATTTAGGGGGCGAGGGCAGCAATCGTTGGTATCGTGTCACACTTTACGAAGGTCGAAATCGTGAAGTGCGTCGTTTATTTGAGGCCATGGGGGTGGTGGTCAGCCGTTTAGTGCGCACTCGCTTTGGTGAGGTGGTATTGCCCCGAGGGTTGCGCCGTGGCCGCTGGGAAGAGTTAAACCCTGAGATGGTGACAGCGCTGATGCTGCGTATGGGATTAATTCGCCCGGAGGGAGAGTCTGGTCGTCGTGGAGGGCGTCGACGCCATCAGCAACCAGTGAGTCATGAAAATGCTTTGCCCCCAGGGTTGGTGGATCCTGCAGCAGGCCGCCCCCCTCGCTTAGCGCGTAATATGCGTGCAGGCGCACCTTTTGTGATTGGAGATGCTACGGGCACGGGATTGCTGGTGAGTGGAGGGCTACCTAATGGGCACCCACAGGAGGATATGAGCGGGCATGCTGACCGCGGACGTAAGCGAGCCTCAAAACGCGGAGCCGGTGCTACAGGCTCAGGGCGCCGAGGTGCTGCACGTAAAAATCGTGGCCGTCGCTCTCAGCGTGACGATTGGCAACCTCGCCATGCCAATGCGCATGAGTCCCAGCTCACACGGCGCGCATTGGGGCGTTACTCAAGATAATTGAACCCAGCATTTTGTTTCTGTTTGAACAGCAAGTACGCTGTTAATTTAACAGAATTCTGTTAAAATGTAGGGCTTAGCAAGTGTAGCAGTTAACTTTGCTATAATTTGCCTTATGTTAAATGCTTGGGGCCACGGTGATTTTGTGGCATCCAGACACACAGTGGTAGTGGGCTGGCAAACAGCCCATTTTTTTTGATTTTATGACGGATATTTTTGCTTTAGCACAAGAAACCTTACAAGGTTCCGAGTTTGAGCTCGTAGACGTTGAGCGCGGTCAAGGAGGGCTGTTGCGCGTGGTCATTGATCATCCTAATGGGGTGAATGTGGATCACTGTGAGATTGTCTCCCGACAGCTTTCACGAGTTTTCGAGGTTGAAAATATAGATTACAACCGTCTCGAGGTGGCATCGCCTGGAGTGAACCGTCCGTTAAAGCGGTTGGCTGATTTTGTGCGCTTTTCAGGCGAGCGAGTAGAGTTGCGTTTGTATGAGGCACTTGAAAACCAAAAGGTGTTCCGCGGGGTGCTACATGCGCCCAGTGATGTGACAATTGATGAGGTCGATCACGATACCGAATTTGTGCTAGAGGTAGAAACAGCATCGGGTGGTGTTCGGGATCTAACCTTCTGTTTTGATGACGTTGAGAAAGCACGTCTGGATCCCATTCTTGATTTCAAGGGTAGAAAGCGATGAGTCGCGAAATTCTTTTGCTAGTCGATGCACTGGCACGTGAAAAAGGCGTTGAGCCAGGGGTAGTATTCGAGGCACTCGAGGGCGCATTAGCGTCGGCGATGCGGCGAGTGTTTACCGAGGACGTTGATATCCGCGTAGAGATAGATCGCGAAAGCGGTGACTACGTGGGTTATCGACGGTGGTTGGTCGTGCCTGATGAGGCCGGATTACAAGAGCCCGATCGCCAAGAGCTTTTATCTGATGCGCAGACCTATGCGCCTGATGTTCAGGTTGGTGATTATATCGAGGAAGAGCTCGAGCATTTCGAATTTGGGCGTATTGGTGCACAAGCTGCCAAGCAAGCCATTTTACAGCGCATTCGCGATGCCGAACGCGAGCAAATGCTGCGTGAGTTCTTAGAGCGAGATGAGAAAATAGTCATGGGCTCGGTAAAACGTCTAGACCGAGGGGATGCCATCATTGAGGTTGGCAAAATCGAGGCACGTTTACCGCGCAGCGAGATGATTCCTCGTGAAATTATTCGCGTGGGGGATAGGGTTCGAGCATGGGTAAAGCGTATTGATAGAAATGCACGTGGCCAACAGGTGTTTTTATCGCGTATTGCTCCTGAATTTGTAAGCTGCTTGTTTGAAAATGAGGTCCCAGAAATTGAGCAAGGGTTGCTTGAAATCAAAGCAGCAGCTCGCGATGCTGGAGTACGCGCTAAAATAGCTGTCGTGGCTTATGATTCTCGTATTGACCCAATTGGTACCTGCGTGGGCATGCGTGGATCACGAGTAACAGCGGTACGCAATGAGCTCGGTGGTGAGCAGATTGATATTGTGTTGTGGTCTGAGGACCCTGCTGAGTTTGTTATTGGTGCATTGGCACCAGCCAATGTATTGTCTATCATTATTGATGAAGACAAGGGTGCCATGGATGTCGTGGTCGATGAGGAAAATCTGCCCAAGGCTATTGGTGCCCGTGGTCAAAATGTGCGTTTGGCATCTGAGCTAACCGGATGGCAAATTAACATTATGACGCCTGAGGAGAGCGAGGACCGTGCGGAACAAGAGCGCAAGGCTTTGCTTGAAACGTTTATGCAGCGTCTCGATGTGGATGAGGATATTGCCAATGTGCTCATTGCTGAGGGCTTTTCTGGACTCGAAGAGGTGGCTTATGTGCCTGTCCAAGAATTGCTTGACATCGAGGCCTTTAATGAGGACATTGTCGAAGAGCTACGCACACGTGCGCGTAATGCATTATTAACCGAAGCTATTCAAATAGAGGAGCTCGTGCAAAAAGTATCCCCAGAGCTAAAAGAGCTTAAAGGACTGGATACTGAGATGCTGGCTAAATTAGCTAAAAATGAAATTTTAACGATTGATGATTTGGCTGAGCTTTCTACTGACGAGCTTTGTGAAATAATAAAGCTCGAACCTGAGCAGGCCAGCGAGCTAATTATGGCGGCACGCGCACATTGGTTCGAAGACGAGTCTTAAATAAAATAGCGTCACATTTGTTTAGGTTGGGGTTAATTTATTAGAATAATGAGTTCAAGAGAGAGTCGAATGTCTAGTACTACTGTCGCCCAATTTGCTAACGAGCTGAACAGACCTGCCAAGGAGCTCTTAGAGTTACTCCGTGATGCCGGGGTAGAGCTTAGCTCGGTCGATGATCCTATCACCGAGGCTGACAAGGCAAAGCTGCTAACCTCGTTACAACGTCGCGCGCACGGTAGTCACCGAATTACCCTGACGCATCGCGAAACTTCCGAGATACGCCAGGCCGATAGTTCCGGTCGTTCGCGTACCATACCTGTAGAAACGCGCCGCAGTCGCGTTTTTGTAAAGCGAGATCGCTCAGAGTTGCTTGCTGAAGCAGCCAAGCGTAAAGAGGAATTACGTGCGCAGGCCGCTCAAGCTGTTGCAGAAAAAAAGGCTGAGCAGCAAGCATCTACTCCTCCTGCAACCAAGCAGGAAGATACAGAGCAATCATTTACCCCAACCCCTAACCAAGAGGCGCAAGCGCCTGTTAAATCAAAGGATAAAGAGCCCGTTGTTTCTAAACCAGCAACGGCTAACAAGCCTGAAGTGTCCTCAGACACTTCAGGTGCTGAGCCCGTCTCAGCATCCAAAGACAAATCAACAGAGCCTAAAGAGCCTTCCCAAAAGGTACATGCTGGCTCTACCGAGCAAGCCGCTAAAGAGGCCCTTGATGCACAAAAGGAGGCGCCTCAAAAGCAGCCAGCGGCAGAGAAGAAAACTGATGCCCAAGACAAGACCGTTGTGGCATCCACTCAAGAAGTATCAGATACAAAAGGCAAGCCTGACGTGGCAGAACAGATTACTAAGACCGATTCCAAATCTTCACAATCAACTAAAGAAACTAAGAGCAACGTTAATAAAACTGCACAAAAAGAGGCCAAGGCCATTAAGCGAGCAGAGAAACCTCAAAGCTCTTTACGTGATATGGATTATGATGTGCATCCAGCTCTCGAAACTGAACTAAGCGAGGAAGACCTCGAGGAGCGTGAGCGCGCCCGCAAGGCAGCTGCAGCAGAAGCAGCCGCTATTAGCGAAATGTTAAATCGCCCTCGTCGTGTATTGCGTGCGACTGAAAAGCCCGCACGTCGTAAAGGATCTAAAAAAGATAACAAGGCGGATAAGGCAGAGAGCGATAAAAAAGCCAGCAAAGAGGCCAAGGTAGCTGAGCAGCAGCGTGCAACGCGCAAGCGTCCATCTAAGGCTGATGTCGCTTCAGCAAGAGGCAGCGAAGAAGGCTGGCGTGAGCCCAGTCGGGGGCGTCGCCGTGGCCGCCGTGGTCAAGAGGAGCAGCGTGGGCAACACAAGCAGCAGCCGCAACAACCAGAGTTTATTAAGCGTGAGATTCAGGTCCCTGAGACGATTACAGTGGCTGAATTAGCGCATAAGATGGCTATCAAGGCCACAGAGGTGATTAAGCACCTAATGCAGTTAGGACAAATGGTCACCATTAACCAGGTCCTTGACCAAGAAACGGCAATGATTCTGGTTGAAGAAATGGGGCATACAGCAATTGAGGCAAAGTTAGATGACCCAGAGTCCTACCTCGAGGATGTTATAACTGAAGATGCCATTGAGGAGCCTCGCGCGCCGGTGGTCACAGTAATGGGACACGTTGATCACGGAAAAACCTCTTTGCTTGACTATATTCGACGCACAAAAATTGCCTCCGGTGAGGCTGGGGGGATTACTCAGCATATTGGGGCTTACCACGTAAAAACGGATAATGGTAATGTCACTTTCTTAGATACCCCAGGTCACGAAGCTTTTACAGCCATGCGTGCGCGAGGTACCAAGGCTACTGACGTGGTGATTTTAGTGGTAGCAGCGGATGATGGGGTGATGCCTCAAACTCGTGAGGCCATTCACCACGCACGTGCTGCGGATGTGCCTTTAGTAGTGGCCATTACCAAGATAGATAAATCTGAGGCAAATCCTGAGCGCGTCAAGCAAGAATTACTAACAGAGGAAGTAGTTCCGGAAGAGTACGGTGGGGATGTACCTTTTGTTGGGGTATCAGCCAAGACAGGCGAAGGCATTGATGAGCTTATCGAAAACGTTGTACTGCAGGCCGAAATGTTGGAGCTTAAGGCTGCGGTCAATACTCCAGCGCGGGGTATTGTCATTGAGGCACGCTTGGATCGCGGTCGTGGACCAGTGGCTACTGTGTTGGTCCAAAGTGGGACTTTAAATCAAGGCGATACGGTGCTGGTAGGAGCCAGTTATGGCCGTGTACGGGCGATGACTAATGAACTGGGCAAGCGTTTAAAATCTGCAGGCCCGGCTATACCAGTGGAAATCCAAGGGTTGACAGAAGTGCCCGCAGCGGGAGATGAGTTAATTGCTATGGCGGACGAACGCAAAGCTCGAGAAATTGCTTTGTATCGCCAAGGTAAATACCGTGACGTGAAGTTAGCACGCCAGCAGGCTGCTAAGTTGGAGTCTTTATTTGATGATGCCTCAGACGAGGTTAAGACCTTATCATTAATAGTGAAAACCGATGTTCAAGGCTCACAAGAGGCACTGGTCAGCTCTCTGCTTAAGTTGGCCAATGAAGAGGTCAAGGTGGAAATTATCCACGCTGCAGTAGGGGGAATTTCTGAAAGTGATGTGAACTTAGCAATTGCTTCTAATGCAGTCATTATTGGTTTTAATGTTCGTGCTGAACAAACAGCGCGTCGCCAAGCCGAGCAAAATGGTATTGAAATTCGCTACTATAACGTAATTTATGATGCCATTGAGGATGTAAAATCAGCCTTGTCGGGTATGCTTGCTCCGGAAGAGCGAGAAGAGGTCATTGGCATGGTTGAGATCCGCGAAGTATTCCGTATCTCTCGTGTGGGTAATGTAGCCGGATGTATGGTGACTGAGGGTGTGGTACGTCGCGATGCTCAGGTGCGATTGCTTCGTGACAATGTAGTCATTTGGACGGGGCATATTGATACATTACGTCGCTTTAAGGATGATGTACGTGAAGTTCGTCAGGGCTTTGATTGTGGTATTACCTTGCGCGGTTACAATGACATCAAAGTCGGCGACCAGTTTGAGGTCTTTGAAATCAAAGAAATTGCGCGTACCCTTTAAGGTTTAATTGAATTATGGTTCGACATCAGACTAAGGGCAGTGGGCGTAATGCGCGCCTGGCGGAACAAATCCAAAAGGATGTGGCCGTCTTAATTCAACGAGAGGTTGATATGTCAACTGCAGGGCTGATCACCTTAACGGAGGTCAGCCTGTCCGCAGATTATGCTCATGCCAAAATATATTTTACGGTGTTGGGCGCTGAGCCTGAGCAGGCTCAGAAAATCCTCAATGAAAAGGCTCATTGGTTGCATGCGCAATTATTCAAGATGATGCATATTCATACAGTGCCTGTGTTACGTTTTATTTATGATGATCGCATGCAAAAAGGCGATGAGGTGCGTCGGCTGATCGAGCAGGTGAGTCAGGAATCCTCTCCAAGAGCAGATGGCGAAACAGACAAATAGTTTTTTAGAATAATTTTTATTGGTTTTATGTCGCGCCGTCGTCGTGGTCGTGTATTAAATGGATTGTTTTTGCTAGATAAGCCAGTAGGGATGTCTAGCAATCACGCATTGCAGCGTGCTCGTCGTCTTTATGATGCGCGCAAGGCAGGGCACACAGGGACTTTGGATCCATTCGCAAGTGGGTTATTGATTTGTTGCTTTGGCCAGGCTACTAAATTGGCTGCCCAGCTTTTGGATGCCGACAAGAAATATATTGCGACCTTGCGTTGGGGGGCTGAAACAACCACAGCTGATTTAGATGGTGAGGTGACGGTTTCTGCACAGAAACCGTTTACCATTACTGCCCAGCAGATTGATGAAGTGCTTGCTCAGTTTTTGGGTACCATAGAGCAGCTGCCTCCTATGTACTCTGCGTTAAAAAAAGATGGGCGACCACTTTATGAATATGCTCGTCAGGGGTTAGAGGTCAAGCGAGAGCCGCGTCAAGTACAGATTTATAGTATGCAGAGACTGTGGCACACCCCCTCAAGTCTGACTATCGAAGTGTTTTGCAGCAAGGGGACTTATGTGCGCACCTTAGCTCAGGACATTGGTCGTGCATTAGGCTGTTATGCACATTTAACTGCATTAAGACGGACCCATATTGGGGCATTTGATATCAATACTGCATATAGCTTGCGTAGTTTATATGCTGCGGCAGCTCAACAAACAACTACAACTATTGATCGGTGGCTGCTCACTGGGCAAGATTTGCCTGCGGAGTTGTTGCCAGTACATTTTTAAGTGATAGGACACCATAGATGAGTCGTGCTTTAAGAAATATCGCCATTATTGCTCACGTCGATCATGGCAAGACCACTCTTGTCGATCAGCTGTTGAAACAAGCAGGCACTTTTCGTGCGAATGAGCAAGTCTCTGATCGAGTCATGGACTCTGACGATATTGAGCGCGAGCGAGGCATCACCATATTAGCTAAAAACTGTGCGGTAGAATTCGAAGGGGTACATATTAATATTATAGACACTCCGGGGCACGCTGATTTTGGTGGTGAGGTCGAGCGCGTTCTATCGATGGTTGATGGGGTTATTTTACTGGTAGATGCTGTCGAAGGCCCCATGCCGCAAACACGTTTTGTCACGAGAAAAGCACTCGAATTAGGACTTAAGCCCATTGTTGTCATTAATAAAATAGACCGACCAGGAGCACGCCCTGATTACGTCATTAATGAGACCTTTGATTTATTTGACAAATTAGGCGCAACGGACGAGCAACTGGATTTTCCTATCCTGTATGCTTCGGGTCTAGCAGGTTATGCAAGCCTAGACGAAGGGGTATATGAAGGGGATATGCGTCCTCTATTTGAGGCCATTATTAAGTACGTACCGCAGCGGGATGATGATGCCGATGGACCGTTGCAGTTACAGATTTGTTCTTTAGACTATAGCTCTTATGTTGGTCAGATTGGCATTGGGCGGATTAACAGAGGGCGTTTATTAGCGGGCCAAGAAGTTTTAGTGGTGCATGGTCCCGATGGTGAGCAACGCAGCGCAAAAGTTAATCAAGTGCTCAAGTTTCAGGGATTGCAGCATGCTCCTGTTGAAGAAGCAGTAGCTGGCGATATTGTGCTGATTAACGGTATTGATGAGCTAACAATAGGGTGTACCGTCACTGATCCGCAGCATCCAGAAGCGTTACCCTTATTAAGTATTGACGAGCCGACTTTGCGTATGAATTTTATGGTCAATACTTCTCCTTTAGCGGGTCGTGAAGGTAAATTTGTGACTAGCCGTCAAATTCGTGAGCGTTTGCACCGTGAATTAAAGTCTAATGTCGCCTTACGAGTAAATGATACTGCCGATGAAACAGTTTTTGAGGTATGTGGTCGGGGAGAGCTGCATCTGACCATCCTCATTGAAAATATGCGTCGTGAGGGCTATGAATTAGCGGTGTCACGCCCCAAAGTGCTCCTTAAGGAAATCGATGGCCACATGTACGAGCCTTATGAGCTTCTAACCGTTGATATAGAGGATGAGCATCAAGGCGGGGTAATGGAGGAGCTGGGTCGTCGGCGTGGGGAATTATTAACGATGCAACCCGATGGGCAGGGCCGCTCACGTCTAGAGTATCGTATCCCCGCACGTGGGTTAATAGGCTTTCAGACTGAATTTATGACTTTAACTCGAGGAACGGGGTTGATGAGTCATATTTTTGATGAATATGCGCCCATGCGTCAGGGAAGTGTTGCTGAGCGGCGCAATGGTGTGCTGATTAGCCAAGATGATGGTGAGGCCGTCGCCTATGCACTATGGAAGCTACAAGAGCGGGGGCGTATGTTTGTGCGTCCTAATGATCCCGTCTATGAGGGGATGATTATTGGCATTCATAATCGTGATAATGATTTAGTAGTGAACCCCATTCGGGAAAAAAAGCATACTAATATTCGTGCTGCGGGCAAGGATGAGCATATCGATTTAATTCCACCCATTGAATTAAATCTAGAGTATGCAGTGCAATTTATAGATGACGATGAGTTGGTCGAGGTCACTCCTCAATCGATTCGTTTACGCAAGCGTTACCTCAAAGAGCATGAGCGTCGGCGCCACGCTCGACAGGTGAGTGCCTAGAGGGGCAATCACAATACAATTGGTATAACTCTATTGGTAAGAGGTTTTGGGCTCGGTCTGGACCCGAGCCCAAATTAGTTTAAAAGCGCTCACGAGGCAAGTAGGGGCGAGGAGCATCCTTTAAATCAACAAATTGTGAGCAGCAACCGTGGATAATTTCCATTACCTCATCTAAATCATCTGTAAGCGTGATGAGGTTAATGTCATCAGGTGAAATAAAGCCATTAGTTATTAATTGAGCTGTAATCCAATCAATAAGTCCTTGCCAAAATTCACTGCCAATTAGAATAATAGGCGCAGGAGGAATTTTTTTTGTTTGCACCAAGGTAATGGCCTCGAAAAACTCATCCAAAGTACCAAAGCCACCTGGCAAGGCAATATAAGCAGCACTATGCATGAAGAAGGTTGCTTTGCGTGAAACAAAGTATTCAAATTGAAGGCTGTGGGTTTGATAAGGATTGTTGCTGGTTTCACGAGGGAGGCGTATATTTAAACCAACACTTTTACCACCCGTGGTGTAAGCTCCTTTATTTGCTGCCTCCATAATTCCTGGCCCGCCTCCGGCAATGACTGTATAACCAGCCTGGGCAAGTCTTTTACCTAGCTCTTGTGCGAGTTGATAATAGGGGTTATCGGGTTGTACACGAGCACTGCCAAAGACGCTAATACCTAAATCAATGGCTTCAAGGGTATCGGCAGCAGCTGTTAATTCAGCCATAATTGTTGGGATTTGTGCACTTGCGGGCAAACGTTCAGAGTTATTATTTGACATGAAAAAAACCTTATTACTCATTGATGGTTCTAGCTATTTATACCGAGCCTTTCATGCTTTGCCTGATTTACGCAATGCAGAAGGGCATCCTACAGGGGCGATGCAGGGGGTAATTTCAATGCTGCGTCGCATTCGCGAAGAGTATCAGGCTGATTATTTAGCCTGTATCTTTGATGCCAAAGGCAAAACCTTTCGCGATGATATTTATGCTGACTATAAGGCCAACCGCCCCCCAATGCCACAAGAGCTAGCATGTCAGATTGAACCGCTGCATCAAATTATTGAGGCAATGGGTTGGCCCCTATTGTGTATCCCAGGTGTAGAAGCTGATGATGTTATCGGAACATTGGCACGTTTGGCTAGTGAGCGCGGTATTTACACCATAGTCTCCACCGGGGACAAGGACCTCGCTCAGTTAGTGAATGAGCAGGTCGAGCTTGTTAACACCATGAACAACGACCGTCAGGATATACAAGGAGTCATCGAACGTTATGGTGTGCGCCCAGAACAGATTGTAGACTATCTAATGCTCAAGGGGGATACGTCTGATAATATTCCTGGTGTGCCTCGGGTAGGAGACAAAACTGCAGCACGCTGGCTACAAAAATATGGGAGCCTAGACAATATCATTGCTCATGCTGATGAAATAAAAGGGGTAGTCGGACAAAATTTACGCGATTTTATTCCTAATTTTGAGCTAACACGACAATTGGTCACGGTGAAAACAGATTGTGATTTATCCGTGATCAACAATGATCCCGAAAGGCTTATCCCGTTAGAGCAAAATACCGACTTATTGATTGAGCTTTTTCATGAATTTGGGTTTAGAACATTTTTACGCGAATTGACCCAAGACCCAACCATTGAGCCAGAAGGCGGACGGCGCCAAGAAAAAAGAGCAGTTCAGTCTACTGCTGAATCAAAACAGGGGGCAGCCGAGGAGCAAATCATTCATCCGCACAGCATAGAATACCGCACGTTAACCACGCCGCACGCATTCTTAGAGTGGCTGCCAAAACTTCATGAGGCAGAAATAGTGGCCTTGGATACGGAAGCGACTTCGTTGGATCCCATGCAGGCGCGTCTTGTAGGCTTATCCTTGAGTGTACAGGCCGGGCAAGCAGTGTATGTGCCGGTGGCCCATACCGGTCCTGATGTGCTAGATGAGGGGCAATTAGAAAAAGAGTGGGTATTAGAGCAGCTACGCCCTTGGTTGGAGGATGAGCAGGCAGCCAAGGTCTTGCATAATGCAAAATATGATACTCATGTGTTGGCTAATGAAGGCATTAAGCTACGAGGCATAACAGATGACACCATGCTACAGGCTTATGTGCTAGAAGCCCATCAGCGAGTCAGTATGGATCAGGTAGCGCAGCGTTGGCTGGGTCAATCTGGTAAAACTTATGAGGACATCTGTGGTAAAGGGGCAAAGCAAATCGGTTTTGATCAGGTGCCCATACAGGAGGCTTCATTTTACGCTTGTGAGGATGCTGATTTTACCTTTCGTTTACATCAGCTGATGCGTCCCCAAATCCAAGCTGAACCAGGTTTAGAGCATATTTATAGGCTTGAGGTGGCCCTGTCTGAGGTGCTCACCATTGTAGAGCGTAATGGTGTTGCTATTGATAGCGATAAGCTGCAAGAGCAAAGTGAGCGTCAAGGAAAGCGCTTGCTTGAACTAGAAGGGCAAGCTTTTGACATTGCTGGGCAGCAATTTAATCTTAATTCACCCAAGCAGGTGGGAGAGATTTTATTTGATAAATTGGGGTTACCTGTGCAAACGCGTACTCGAACTGGTGCCCCCTCCACCAATGAGGAGGTGTTGACTAGGTTATCTCATGAGTATCCTCTGCCTAAATTGCTATTAGAATATCGCGGGGTTGCAAAACTGAAATCAACCTATACCGATAAATTGCCCAAAATGATCAATGCGGATACAGGGCGTCTACATACTCGTTATGCGCAGGCTGCAGTAATTACTGGACGCTTATCCTCTTCGGAGCCTAATTTGCAAAATATTCCTGTACGCACCACTGAAGGGCGTCAGGTGCGCGAAGCTTTTGTTTCCAGTTTAGGGCGAGTGGTGGCTGCAGATTATTCGCAAATTGAATTACGCATTATGGCGCATGTCTCAGGGGATAAAAACCTGCAACAGGTTTTTCATGATGGAGGGGATGTGCACCGTGCAACGGCAGCAGAGATATTTTCGGTCCCTTTAGAAGAGGTAACTGGTGAACAGCGCTATGCAGCCAAGGCAATTAATTTTGGACTCATTTATGGCATGGGAGAGTTTGGCTTAGCCAATAATTTAGGCATTACTCGAGAGGCTGCCAAAGCTTATATAGACCGCTATTTTATGCGTTATCCTGGAGTGGCGGATTATATGGAGCGAATCAAGGCAACTGCGCGTCAACAGGGGTATGTGGAAACGGTGTTTGGTCGGCGCTTGTATTTTCCAGAATTTAAAACGGGTCGAGGAGCGCGGGTTGCTGCAGCCGAGCGTGCAGCGATTAATGCGCCCATGCAAGGGACAGCAGCTGATCTGATTAAGATGGCAATGGTTAAGGTGCAGCATTGGTTAATAGAAAATGGTATGCGTAGTCTTATGGTAATGCAGGTCCATGACGAATTAGTCTTTGATGCAGCTGAGGATGAGGTCGAGACATTGGTGCAGCACTTACCGGAGTTAATGTGCAGCATTGCTACACTAGATGTACCGCTTATTGCTGAGGTAGGGGTGGGGGATAATTGGGCAAATGCGCATTAATGAATAAAAACGGCGCGGCTGTGATGCAGCCGCGCCACGCAGTACTGATGTGTTTAAAGGCGTATAGGTGATGCTTAAGGACGCATTTGCTGCAGGGCTTGGATACGTGCTTCTATAGGGGGATGGGTAGCAAAGAGTGCAGCCATGCTTGGTCCTCCAGAAATGCCCGCCGCCTCGATATTTTTAGGCAGCTCACCAGGCTCTACATTACCCAAGCGGGCTAATGCGCGGATCATGGGTTGTGTGGAGCCGAGTAACTCAGCAGAGCCGGCATCAGCGCGGTACTCTCTTTGGCGTGAAAACCAGGCAACAATAATTGAGGCCAATACTCCAAAGACAATTTCACAAATAATTACAGTGATATAGTACCCAAAGCCTACACCATCACGGTCATTACGAGCCATGAGCCGATCGATAAAAAAGCCCACTACCCGAGCTAAGAAAATAACAAAGGTGTTCACCACTCCCTGTATGAGGGTCAGGGTGACCATGTCGCCGTTGGCAATGTGAGCGACCTCATGCCCCAATACAGCAGCAATTTCTTCTTCATTCATGCTTTGTAGCAAGCCTGTCGATACCGCGACTAGGGCGTCGTTTTTAAAGGCGCCGGTAGCGAACGCATTGGGTGCGCCGTCATAGATGGCGACTTGGGGACGTCCAATGCCTGCTCGATCAGCGAGTTGATGCACGGTATCTACCAGCCATGCTTCGCGAGCATTGCGTGGGGCCTGCGGATCAATCACATAGGCGCCAGTACTCATTAATGCCATTCTTTTGCTCATCAGCAATGAAATAATTGAGCCCGTAAACCCGACAATAGCTGAAAAAATGAGCAGCTGGGTGGGGTCGATACCATTGGCGGTTAAATAACGCCCCACACCAAAAATATTCATAAAAATACTTAATACAACTACGACCGCCAAGTTGGTCGCTAGAAACAACAAAATTCTTTGCATAACGTGTCCTTCAATTGCAACGTTGCTCTGTAATGGTTGAAGTGTCCAGTTGATGATAGTTTAACTTGCTTAAACACTGGTATTCATTTTCATGCAGAGTATATTATTTAACTTTGCTGCCACTTAATATAACTGGGTTTTGCTGCATGCAGTCTCTATGGATGCTGGTTGCCTGTGCCATGTTTGCGCTCATGGGGGCCAGTGTGAAATTTTCTGCCGATTTCGATGCTAATTTAGCGCAAATAATATTTTTCCGTGGCTTGCCCTCCGTTGTGATCCTGTTTTTATGGACTAGACTGAAAAAACTAAGTTTGGTTCCATTGAGTTGGGGCTTGCATATTCGTCGCAATTTGTTTGGAATCTCAGCAATGTGGCTGAGTTTTTTCGCGATGTCAATGCTTCCTTTGCCAACAGCGGTCAGTTTAACCTATACCGCCCCCCTTTTTATTGGCATTTGGATGCTTTTTTTTGGGGGAACGCAAAGTGACCCGCTACGCGTGCTTGCTGTTTTAGCTGGTTTTATAGGGGTGTTAGTGATTTTACGCCCAAGTATTGGTGATGATCAGTGGTTTCCTGGGTTATTGGGAATTATTTCTGGCTGCTTTTCCGCTGTTGCAATGATGCAAATCCGTCAGCTTGGCCAGGTAGGCGAGCCAGAATGGCGTACCGTATTTATTTTTTCCAGTTTTGTTTGTTTGACCAGTTTGGTGGTGATGGGGGGAATAGGTTGGCCTGCCTTAGATTGGCGTGCTTATAGTGCCTTGGCTGTAGTAGGGGTTTCAGGACTCTTTGGGCAATTGGCGTTGACCCGAGCGTTTGGTTATGGTTCGACCTTATTAACCGCAGCCTTGCAGTACAGTACAATCATTTTTGCCACGTTGATAGGCATTGTGGTGTGGGGCGATTGGCCTGATTGGTTGGCTTGGTTAGGGATGGCCTTAATTATTCTTTCTGGCTTGCTTTCTGCATGGCGTACCTATACAGAAAACAAGGTGTTGCGTGGTGAAAGCACCATGAAGCCCAAGGTGCAAAATAGCGATCAAGGGGCCGGTTGAAGGGACATTGTGCCCAGAGCAATTCATCCCTGTTGGTTTTTGAATGATTCAAAATACTTATGTTGAGGCTCTAATGAGTCAATCCTATTTATATTCAGTCGCACAGGCGCAAGACCACCTAACAGCGAAAACAGCAGTTTTTATTGATACCCGTTATGATTTGTTTGATGTACAAAGCGGGCCTCGTCTTTATGCTCAAGGGCGCATACCCGGAGCATTGTTTTTTGATCAAAGTCAGGTCATGGTCGGAGCGTGTACGGGCACTAATGGGCGTCACCCTTTGCCTCAGCTGGCATTGTTTAAGCAATTATTACAGCAGGCAGGCCTAAGTCCCGAGCAGCAAATCATTCTCTATGATGACAGCAGTGGACAGAGTGCTGCGCGTTTATGGTGGATGTTGAGATGGGCAGGGTATCCACATGTGGCGTTATTAGATGGCGGTTGGCAGGCTTGGCAGGCAGCTCAGGCGCCTATAGATACGCAGCCAGTAGATGTTCAGCGGGTGAGTCGGCTGGCGCAACAATTAGGCTTAACAACTCAAATTGCTGAGGATGCTGATCAGGGGAATATGCCCTTGTGCCAACGCGAGACTATTTTAGCTCAGCTGAATGCGCCAAGATTGTGTATCATTGATGCGCGTGCCGCGGAGCGTTATCGCGGTGAGGTCGAGCCTTTAGACCCGATCGCGGGCCACATCCCCGGCGCTTTAAATAGGCCTACTAGCCAAAATTTGCGTCCAGATGGTCGTTTTAAAAGTGCAGAGCAATTAAAAAGTGAGTGGATGGCCTTAATTGCAGGGTTTAGTCCTACAGAGGTCGTTCATCAATGCGGCTCAGGGATAACGGCTTGTCATAATTTATTTGCCATGGAATTGGCGGGTTTGACAGGGTCTGCCTTATATGCAGGCTCTTGGAGCGAATGGGTAGCCTATGAGGGAGCTGCTGTCGCTGTTGGTAATGAGAGGTGATTGAATGACAACTGAAACCATGCGCGCAACGCAAATACTTGAGCAAAGAGCGGCGCAGGTCGAGCAGGTCTTGAATGAGTTAATGCCTGCTAGTGAGGTGGTTCCGCAGCATTTACATGATGCCATGCGTTATGCTGTATTAGGAGGGGGGAAGCGCATTCGTGCTGCCTTGGTCTATGCAGCAAGCGAGGCGGCTTCAGGAGGCAAAGCATTAAATGCTGCGCAGCAAAAAGCCATTGATCATTGCGCTGCTGCGGTTGAGATGATTCATGCCTACTCGTTGGTTCATGATGATATGCCGTGCATGGATGATGATGTATTGCGACGCGGACGGCCCACCGTGCATGTGGCGTATGACGAGGCAACTGCTATGCTGGTTGGGGATGCTTTGCAGCCTTTAGCATTTGAATCCTTAGCTATGATGCCTATTGCTCCTGCTTTGATAGTGCAGGCGATAGCAGAGCTTGCGCGAGCGGTGGGCAGTTTGGGTATGGTTGGAGGGCAAGCTATTGACTGTGCCCATGTTGGGCAACAGCTCAGTCTTGAGGAGTTGCGCATCATGCACGAAATGAAAACGGGGGCCTTATTAAAGGCCAGCGTGTTACTTGGTGGCATTGTGGCAGGGGCGAGCTCCAAAGTGCGCGATCATTTGCAGGCCTATGCTGATGCGATAGGGTTGGCTTTTCAAGTGGCTGATGACATCTTAGATGTAACGGCAGATACCGATACATTAGGTAAAACAGCAGGTAAAGATGAGGCCGATAACAAGCCTACTTATGTGAGTTTGATGGGGCTAGAGGCTGCACAGGAATTTTTGCACCAGCTTGTAGAGCAGGCACAGGCTGCTTTGTTGCCAATTGGCGAGGGGCGTCACACCTTGGCGTTGTTGGCGCATTTTATTGCTGCACGCGATCATTAAAGTGGATAACGAGCAAGCACATGCATCAGACTACACCTGTGTGCAGAAAAGCTCTACAATAATTCGTTCAACTTAGGTTTTGGCGGTCCTTTAATCAGGGCGGTCTTTTTTAGTCAGCGCCCAGGGTTATCTATGGCATCTGTTACATTACAAGATATTCAATCTCCTAGTGATCTTCGTAGCCTTAAACGTTCCGATCTGAATGCGTTGTCGCATGAGCTGCGTGAGTTTGTGTTGCAATCAGTGGCTAAGACCGGTGGGCATTTATCCTCTAATCTTGGAGTGGTTGAGTTAACCCTTGCCGTCCATTATGTATTTAATACGCCCTATGACCGCTTAATTTGGGATGTAGGCCATCAGTCTTACCCGCACAAGATACTCACCGGTCGTCGTGAGCATATGGCAGGATTGAGACAATATGGGGGCATTTCGGGATTTCCCAAACGCAGCGAATCAGAGTTCGACAGTTTTGGTACGGCTCATTCATCGACCTCTATTTCTGCTGCTCTCGGGATGGCGGTAGCAGCACGTAATGCTGGGATTGATCGCCAGCATATTGCGGTGATTGGCGATGGGGCAATGACTGCCGGGATGGTGTTTGAGGCATTAAATAATGCTGGGGTGATTCCAGGGATTAACTTACTTGTGATCCTGAATGACAATGATATGTCTATTTCGCCTCCAGTGGGTGCCTTGAATCATTATTTGGCGCGTTTATTATCCGGGCGTTTTTATGCTGCCGCTAAAGATGTAGGGCGGGCATTTTTACAGCATGTGCCGCCTGTTTTAGAGCTTGCCCGTCGATTTGAAGGGCATGCCAAAGGGGTATTGGCTCCAGCCACCTTATTCGAAGAGTTTGGTTTTAATTATGTTGGGCCCATTGATGGGCATGATTTAAATAGCTTAATCCCAACATTGGAAAACTTGCGAGAGCGTGGTGGGCTGCAGTTTTTGCATGTGGTAACCAAAAAAGGTCAGGGGTATAAACTCGCTGAGGCTGATCCCGTGCTGTATCATGGGCCAGGTAGTTTTGACCCCAAGGTTGGTATTCAGCCAGCTAAGCCTCAGCCCAAAAAGAAACTTAGCTTTACCCAGGTGTTCGGCCAGTGGGTATGCGATCGGGCCAGCCAAGACAGTCGTTTGCATGCAATTACACCGGCTATGCGCGAAGGTAGTGGTTTAGTAGAGTTTGAGCAGCGTTTTCCAAGCCGTTATTTTGATGTGGGCATTGCTGAGCAGCATGCCGTTACTTTTGCCGCTGGTTTAGCATGCGAAGAAAAAAAGCCTGTGGTTGCTATTTACTCTACCTTTTTGCAACGGGCCTATGATCAGTTAATTCATGATGTGGCATTACAAAACTTAGATGTTACCTTTGCGCTCGATCGGGCCGGTTTGGTCGGGGCAGATGGTGCCACACATGCAGGAAATTATGATATTTCTTTCTTGCGCTGTATTCCTAATATGGTGGTCAGTACTCCTTCGGATGAAAATGAAACACGACTGTTGCTTAATACTTGTTACGAATATGTAGGCCCTGCATCGGTGCGCTACCCTCGTGGATCAGGAGTAGGGGCATTGGTAACGGCGGGCTTTGATACGGTGCCAATAGGTAAGGCGGTGGTGCGTCGAGAAGGGCATACTGTAGCGATTTTGTGTTTTGGCACGCTATTACATGAAGCGCTTAAAGTTGCAGAGCGTATAGATGCAACGGTTGTTGATATGCGTTTTGTCAAACCGATCGATGTAGAGCTAATTGAACAAGTAGCTAATACACATCAGGCCATTGTGACTATTGAGGATGGGGCCCGTATGGGGGGGGCAGGTGCCGCCGTGCTCGAGGAGCTCAGTGCATTACGCAAAACACTTCCTACTTTATTGCTCGCCTATCCTGATGTATTTATTGACCACGGTGAGCAAAAGCAGTTACACGCCTTGCTAGGGCTAGATAGTGCAGGAATTGAGCGCTCGATTAAGGAGTTTTTGGCGACAAAGGTGCAGACACAGTAAAAATACTGGATAATAGAAGTTTAAACTATTCTTTCTAGCCTAATTGGTTTTCAAACATGACAGTATCTACCACTCGGGAAACAATGCCCGATGTTCAAAGCCGTGGCGACACACGTCAAATTACCATTCAAAAGGTGGGCGTACGACGGGTTCGCTATCCTTTTACTATTCAAATTGATGGGCAGGCTCAGCCAACAGTGGCTGATTGGGAGCTTACCGTCGCATTACCCGCAGAGGAAAAAGGGACGCACATGTCGCGCTTTATCGCATTATTAGAGGAGCACCGACACCGTCCCGTTGATCTAGCAGCTTATTGTCAAATGGCTGTACACATGCTTGAGTTGCTTGATGCCCGTCAGGGTGAGATCCAAGCTGAGTTTCCTATTTTTATCAATAAAGTAGCGCCCATTTCTAAAGTCAACAGTTTGCTGGATTATCGTGTGCGGTGGATCGTGCAGGCCAACGCGGAGCAGGCTCAACCCATTGAGGCATTGACTGTTCAGGTGACTGTGCCCGTAACCAGTTTGTGCCCTTGTTCCAAGGAGATATCACAATACGGTGCACATAATCAGCGCTCTCATGTCATCGTGGATATGCACCTTGATCCCGAATCGCTAGCGACATTTAATCTCACCGAATTAATTAGCGGTATTGAGGCGCAGGGATCATGTCAGTTATGGGGACTGCTTAAACGCACAGATGAAAAGTATGTAACTGAGCATGCTTATGAAAATCCCAAGTTTGTTGAGGATTTGGTGCGCGATGTGGCAGTGTATCTCAATGGGGTTCAAGGCGTACAAGCGTATCGTATCGAGGCTGAAAATTTTGAGTCCATTCATAACCACTCGGCTTATGCTGTTGTGGTATCTCAAGCAGAATCCTCATAAGCACAATAAATTTCTGTTTAGGTCTTGTTAGATAGCTATAAAGACGCTATAATTTTTAGCTTATCTTTTGCCCGATTTTGCGTGGCATGACATATGCGTAGGCAAGACGGGCTATTGGGCATAGGGCCTAATATCCATAAAAGGAGTATTTTTATGCGTCATTACGAAGTGGTGTTTATCGTACACCCCGATCAGAGCGAGCAAGTAAACGCAATGATCGAACGATACGAGGCGACTGTTACCGCCGGTGGTGGTAAGGTTCACCGTGTTGAGGACTGGGGCCGCAGGCAGTTGGCCTATCCTATTCAAAAGCTCGTTAAGGCACATTATGTGTGCATGAATGTGGAAATCAATAAGGAAACGCTCGAAGAGCTCGAGCATGCATTCCGCTACAACGATGCTATTTTGCGCAATCTCATCATTCAGACCAAAGAAGCCCCTGAGGGTCCTTCTATTATGATGAAGTCTGTTGAGCGTGAAGAAGGGCGTCGCAGCAGTGCTGAGAGTGACTCTGAATCCGACTCTGAGCAAGAGAACGATGAGGAGTACGATGAGTCTGCTGATGAGCACGATGAGTCCGAAGAGCAGGACGAGGAAGATACTGAGAACGTTTAATTCGTGGGTATTTTCGCACAGCGCAATCAAATAGTACTCACCGGGGTGGTGACAGAGGTTCAGCCTCTTAGACATACTCCAGCAGGCGTGCCCGTGCTTTCGTTGCGATTGCAGCATCAGTCACAACAGCAGCAAGGCGAGTTTAGGCGCCAATTGGATTTTGAGTTTAGCGCCCGTGCGGTTGGTGAACTGGCCCGACAGCTGTCCTCATTAGCAGAGATAGGCAGCTCAATTCAATGTCAAGGCTTTATGGCACCTACTCATCGTTCTAGTTCCTTTTTGATAATACATATTCAGAAATTCGAGTTTTTAAATTAGTGGCCCTAAATGGGCAAGAGGAAAATCATCATGGCAGTCGGTCGTAGAAGAAGAGATAGACGTCGTCGTTTTGGTCAGCAAAACCCTTTGTTCAGACGTCGTAAGTTCTGCCGCTTTACTGTGGCAGGGGTTAAGGAAATCGATTATAAAGATATCGATACCTTGAAGGATTTTATCCAGGAAAATGGTAAAATCATTCCAGCACGTTTAACCGGTACCAAGGCACATTTCCAACGCCAGCTCGATACCGCGATCAAGCGCGCCCGTTTCCTGGCTTTGTTGCCCTATACCGATAATCACAAATAAGCTGGGAGCTCAAAATGCAAGTAATTTTGCTTGAAAAAGTTGTCAATTTGGGTGATTTGGGCGATGTCGTTCGCGTTCGCAATGGTTATGCACGTAACTTCTTGATTCCACGTGGTATTGCACGCCGTGCTACCCCTGAGGCAATCAAAGAGATCGAAGCGCAGCGTGCAGAACTAGAGCGCGCTCAACAAGAGCGCTTGGCAGCAGCCCAAGCTTTGGGTAATCAATTGGCTGAGTTGCGCGTTGAAATTGCACAAAAGGCAGGGGTTGATGGCCGCTTATTTGGCTCTGTAACCAATATGGATATCGTGGCCGCCCTAGCAGACAAGGGGTTTGACACCATACAGCGTTCACAGATTCGCTTGGATGACGGTCCTTTTAAGGCTGTTGGCGAGTATCCTGTAGTCATTTCCTTGCATCCTGATGTTGAGGTAGAAATCACTGTAGTAGTACAAGGTGAGCTTGACTAACTCGATGCATTCAGGTTCCATAAAAAGCCGGTGCCATGCAACCGGCTTTTTTGTTATTGGTACCCGGTCCATTAATATGACTCCTATAGTAAAGATTTATTTATGAGGTGAGCATTTTTATGCAGCAAGCACCCAGTCCAGAAGAGTTTTCTATTCCTCCTATTAATCATGAGGGTGAGTTAGCTGATTTACGCTTGCCACCACATTCAGTAGAGGCCGAGCAATCTGTACTAGGCGGCTTAATGCTGGATAATCATGCTTGGGATCGTATTGCCGATTTACTACGTGAAGATGATTTTTATCGTCATGAGCATCGTTTAATTTGGCGTCATATTACCAAGCTTATCGAGCTCAATCGAGTGGCAGATGTTGTCACTGTGCATGAGTCGCTAGTTAATGCGGGGCAGGCCGAAGAAGTAGGAGAAATCCATTATTTAAACGCTTTAACGCATAATACACCTTCCGCAGCCAATATTCGTCGTTATGCAGAAATAGTGCGAGAGCGCTCTATGCTGCGCCGATTGGTTACTATTGCGGATGAGATTGCCAGCGATGCTTTGCAGCCTCGCGGTAAAGAAGCGCGTGAAATATTAGATCAAGCTGAGGCCAAAATCTTTCAAATTGCTCAAGAAGGAGCACGCGGGGGACAGGGTTTTTTAGAGATCGAGCCAGTATTAAAGCAGGTGGTAGAGCGCATTGATGAGCTTTATCATCGCCAAGATGATTCTGAAGTCACCGGGGTGCCGACTGGTTTTATCGATCTAGATAGAATGACCTCAGGCCTACAAGAGGGAGATTTGGTCATTGTAGCGGGTCGGCCGTCAATGGGTAAAACTTCTTTAGCAATGAATATTTGTGAATATATTGCTATTCATCATGGCTTACCTGTTGCAGTATTTTCTATGGAAATGGGGGCCGCGCAGCTGGCAATGCGTATGATTGGTTCAGTTGGAATGCTGGACCAGCACCGACTACGTACAGGTAAATTAAAAGAAGAGGATTGGCGTAAAGTTGTGGACGCAATGAAGACCATTCAAAAGTCCCAAATTTTTATTGATGAAACGCCAGGATTATCAGTAATGGAGGTACGTGCTCGAGCACGTCGCTTAGCGCGGCAATGCGGCAAATTAGGGGTAATTGTCATTGACTACCTGCAGTTAATGTCAGGGAGTTCTGGGAGCGAAAACAGAGCAACGGAGATTTCCGAAATCAGTCGCTCACTCAAAGGATTGGCGCGCGAGTTAAATTGTCCGGTCATTGCTTTATCCCAGTTAAATAGAGGATTGGAGCAACGGCCAAATAAAAGACCTGTAATGAGTGATTTGCGTGAGTCTGGGGCTATTGAGCAGGATGCTGATTTAATTCTATTTATTTATCGAGATGAGGTGTATCATGCCGATAGCCCGGACAAAGGTACTGCCGAAATTATTATTGGCAAGCAGCGAAACGGCCCCATTGGCACCGTTCGCTTGGCTTTCCAAGGATCAAGCACACGTTTTTTAAATTTCATACAAGATCCATAACTCTTAGAATGGAACAGTTCTCTAGGTTTGGCTGAGTTTAATGGCAGCCTGATAAGCAGTTTGTAGTGAGCGCACATCAGCAATGCCTTGGCCAGCAATGTCATAGGCTGTGCCATGGTCAACACTGGTACGGATAAAGGGTAGCCCAACGGTTACATTGACTCCTTTTTCAAGGCCCATATATTTTACGGGTATTAAACCTTGATCATGGTATTGCGCTACAACAATATCAAACTCGCCTTGGCGTGCACGCATGAATATAGTATCTCCGGGCCAAGGGCCGCTGACATGAATATTTTCTTGACGGGCTAATTCAATAGCCGGGGCAATGATGTCTATTTCCTCACGGCCAAATTTGCCTGCTTCGCCAGCATGTGGGTTAAGGCCTGCGACGGCAATCCGAGCTTGGGGCAGCTTGGCTTGAATGCAGAATTGATGCGCAAGGCGAATAGTTTGTAGTTGTTTTTCAATGCTCAGATGGGCGCTTACTTCTTTTAAAGGAATATGAATAGTGGCCAAGATGACTTTGATTTCATCATTCATGAGCATCATGGCAAAGTGCTGGGTATGAGTTTTGGCAGCTAAAATTTCAGTGTGGCCTGGGGCATCGATGCCGGCTTGATGCATGGCATCTTTATTTAAGGGTGCGGTAACAATAGCGCGAAGGTGTCCTTCATTAGCGTGTTGAATGGCAAAGCAAAGTGCGTCATAGGCCATTTTTCCTGCTTGGGGGTTAACTGTGCCATAGGGGAGGTCGCGGGGCAGAGGGGGCCCACATTGAATGACAGGAATTTGGTTGTCTACTAAAGTGCTGCGTGCATATTGTATGGGATGACTGATAGGCATGAGCTGATAGGTGTGCTCTAAACCTGTTAGGCTAAGTGCTCGTTGCAAACTAACAATATCACCGTAAATAATTCCTGGTACCTCTTGTGTCTGACTGAGAAGGCGCACACAAAGCTCGGGGCCAATGCCTGCAGCGTCGCCCATAGTGATACCAATAGGACGTTCTAAATGTTGTTCTGGGGCTGTGTGATTCATGGTGTGGTGATTGGTTTATAAGGCGTTATTGGCAAAATCAGCTAAGCGTGAACGCTCTCCTTGCTGGAGCGTGATATGCCCTGCATGAGGCCAGTCTTTAAAGCGATCAACTACGTAGGTCAGACCTGAACTTCCTTCGGTCAAGTAAGGGGTGTCAATTTGAGCTAAATTACCGAGGCAGACAATTTTAGTACCTGGTCCAGCACGAGTAATGAGAGTTTTCATTTGTTTTGGGGTGAGGTTTTGTGCCTCATCAATAATGACGAATTTATTCAAAAAGGTTCGTCCGCGCATAAAGCTGAGTGATTTAATTTGGATATGCGCTCGAATGGCCTCTGAAGCAGACTGATGCTGTGTATGATGGGCATTTAGTGCATAGTGGTTGCGGCTGCCAGTTTGCAGCACCTCGAGATTGTCTTCGAGTGCTCCCATCCAGGGGGCCATTTTTTCTTCTTCTGTGCCAGGTAGAAAACCAATATCGTCGCCTACTGGAACCGTGGCGCGGGTAATAATAATTTCATTATAGAGTCGGGTCTCTAAGGTTTGGGTTAAGCCGCTGGCTAGAGCCAATAGGGTTTTCCCTGTGCCGGCTTGACCTAATAGGGAGACAAAATCACAGTCCGGATTCATCAAAAGATTAAGAGCAAAGTTTTGCTCCCTATTGCGCGCAGTGATTCCCCATAAGTTGTTTTTTGTATGGCCATAATCTCTCAGGGTGGAAAGTACCGCGGTGTCCCGATGAATTTCTTTGACAACAGCATTAAAGGGAGGCTCGGTGTCTGTGTAAACGAATTCATTTACACTAAGCTCGCGCACGAGTGGCCCCCGAATGCGATAGTAGGTAAAGCCAGCTTGGGTCCAGGTATCAATATCGCCTTGGAGATGTGACCAAAAGTCTGCATCAAGCTGACGGCTACCTGTATAGAGCAGATCCGTATCGTCTAGGACATGGTCATGTCTATAGTCTTCTGCGGGTAATCCGAGTGCTTTGGCTTTAAGGCGAATATTAATATCCTTTGAAACGAGGATCACCTGCTTGTCTTGATGATGCTCTTGTAAGCTACGGACAATATGTAAAATCGCGTTATCTGCTTTGCCTTTAGGCAGATCAATAGGTAATCGAGCGTCCAGGGCTTGGGTTTGTAAAAATAGCTTGCCCTGGGCTTCTTTATGCCCGAGTTGATTGAGGGGGAGGCCTTTGGCAATATTTTGTCCTTGCACAATATTGTCCAGGTAGCGACTAACTTGACGTGCATTGCGAGCCACTTCGGAAAGCCCTTTTTTTTGGTTGTCTAGCTCTTCAAGTACGATCATGGGAATGAATACATCATGTTCTTTAAACATGAATAAGCAATTGGCGTCGTGAAGCAAGACATTGGTATCGAGCACAAATAGTTTTGGGCTCTCAGGGGCACTGTGTGTGACCGTAGCAGCGCGAGGTTTTGTTTGTTTAGGGCTGTCTTGTTTGGTAGTGGCTTTTTTGTGGTGCGTTTGTTTGGCTGCAGTTTTTTGGGGCTCAGAAGGCTGAACCGCGGGGTTGGGAGCCTTGTTGAGCTCTTCTTTGCTCAAGCGGCTGCCTAAGCGGGTAGGTAGCGGGGGTAAGGGCATAATAATACAAAGCTCCTGAATTAGAATTGCAAGAAAATCACGGATGGAAATTACAGCTTTTGGCAGGCCTCAAATACAGCATCAACATGTCCAGGGACTCGGACTTTGCGCCATTCTTCTACGAGCTCGCCCGCAGCATTAAAAAGAAAAGTGCTGCGCTCGATACCACGTACCTTGCGTCCATACATCATTTTTTCTTTCATAACCGCAAATAAATTGCAGAGCGTTTCATCGGGATCGGAGATCAATGCAAAATTGAGTCCATATTTAGCAGCAAAACGCTCATGAGCGCTCATCGTATCACGAGAAGCCCCAATGATTGTGACGCCAAGCTGCTCAAAATCGGCAAGTTTGGCTTGAAAATCATTTGCTTGATTGGTACATCCCGGTGTATTGTCTCGGGGGTAAAAATACAGCACAAAGGGCTGTCCAATTAATTCTTTGCTGTGAATAGTGCCGTGGGTACTCTCGGCGGTAAAGGAGGGGACTGGTGCCCCTTTTTGTACGGTATTCATAATATAAATCCTGTGCGTATTCAGTTAAATAATGAGTGCAGCGACTACGAGTCGTCCTTCAGACATAAGGATATTATACGTGCGTGCCGCAGCAGGGGTACTCATAACTTCGATTCCAATACCAATGCTTTGTAATTCAGCGGTTAAAGCAGGAGCTAAAAAACATTGAGTTGGACCGGTACCAAGTAAAATAATTTCAGTTTTGTTTGGGTTGTGTAGCTGAGGCACCGCACCGTCGAGAAAGTCTAAAGGGTTGTGCTCCTTAAGGTGTACACCTGCAATGAGGCGTAGTTGAGAGGAATTGATTTTGGTTGCATCACGCAATCCAAGCGGTTTGATCTCGCTAGTAGGGGTAAAGTAAATCGATTCAGTATATTGAGTTTCATTAATTTGGATATAGTCCTGACCGTATGCGGTGACAGTATTGAGATCCGGGTTGGTTTCACGTTGTAGATACACGATTTAGCCTCTATAGGGATGCGTTGAACATAGCGTAAAAAGATTAGGACTTATCAAGGCAAATTTTTTGGCTAACTAGTGCTAATCTATTAAACTTTAACGTTTGGCTTGTGCGTATAAATAGCAGCTTTTTGATTGTTTAAATTACAGCATACAGTTTACCTTTGTAGATTCACCTTTGTAAAAGGACGATTATGAGTAGTTTTCCCCGTATCGATCGTTTGCCCCCCTATGTGTTTAATATTACTGGCGAGCTAAAAATGGCAGCGCGCCGTAGAGGGGAAGACATTATTGATATGTCGATGGGTAACCCTGATGGGCATACTCCTACACATATTGTGGACAAGTTAGTTGAAGTTGCGCAACGACCGAATACTCATGGTTACTCGGTATCACGTGGTATTCCACGTCTACGCAAGGCCATTACGGATTGGTATGCCCGTCGATTTGATGTCAGCCTGGATTATGAGACGGAGGCCATTGTTACGATTGGCTCCAAAGAAGGGTTAGCACATTTAATGCTGGCAACCTTAGAGCAAGGGGATACGGTTTTGGTGCCTAATCCTAGTTATCCTATTCATATTTATGGAGCGGTGATAGCAGGCGCCAATGTACGTTCAGTGCCGATGATTCCTGGGGTAGATTTTTTTGCTGAAATAGAGCGTGCTGTACGCGAAGCAATACCCAAGCCAAAAATGATCATTATAGGTTTTCCTAGCAATCCTACGGCTCAATGTGTGGATCTTGATTTTTTTGAGCGAATCATTGCCTTAGCTCGAGAGCATAATATTTTGGTTGTGCATGATTTTGCTTATGCCGATATTTGTTTTGATGGTTATCAGGCTCCCTCTATTATGCAGGTACCCGGTGCGCGGGATGTAGCAGTGGAGTTTTTTACAATGAGTAAGAGCTACAATATGGCCGGCTGGCGCATTGGCTATATGGTAGGCAATGAGCGCATGGTCGCTGCTCTGGCTCGTATTAAGAGCTATCACGACTATGGTACGTTTACACCTATTCAAGTGGCGGCGATTAGTGCCTTAGAAGGCCCCCAAGAGTGTGTTGAGGAGGTGGTAAAGACTTATCAAGCACGTCGTGATGTATTAGCCAAAGGGCTACACGAGCTGGGCTGGCCAGTTGATGTGCCTAAGGCATCAATGTATATCTGGGCACGTATTCCTGAGTTTTATCGTGACCTAGGCTCCTTAGAGTTTTCCAAGCGTTTGCTTAGTGATGCTAAGGTGGCGGTGTCACCTGGGATTGGTTTTGGGGAGTATGGCGATGAGTATGTGCGGTTTGCCTTAATTGAAAATGAGCAACGCACACGTCAGGCTATCCGTGGTATTCGTGAAATGTTCCGTAAAGATGGGTTAGTTAAATGAGGCCAATAAAAGTCGGTTTATTAGGTTTAGGGGTTGTCGGTGGCGGCACCTGGAAGGTGTTGAAGCACAATGCAGATGAGATTGCTCGCCGTGCGGGTCGTCGTATTGAGGTAGCTGGGATAGCGGTACGCGATCTGGATAAGGCGCGCGCCTTGGTGGGTGAGGAGGTTTGGCTCACTGATCAAGGCTTAGAAGTAGTACGACATCCTGATATAGATATTGTGGTCGAGCTCATTGGTGGGGATACTGTGGCTCGAGAGTGGGTCATGGAGGCCATTAAGCAGGGCAAACATGTGGTGACTGCCAACAAAGCCTTGCTTGCTGAGCATGGTAATGAAATCTTTGCAGCGGCTCATGAAAAGGGAGTAATGGTTGCATTTGAGGCAGCCGTGGCAGGAGGTATTCCTATTATTAAGGCAATACGAGAGGGCTTAACGGCCAATCGTATTCAGTGGGTGGCGGGGATTATTAACGGCACCACTAATTTTATCTTATCGGAAATGCGGGCTAAAGGGCTCTCATTTGCAGAAGCATTAGCAGATGCGCAGGCTCTTGGGTATGCCGAGGCCGATCCAACCTTTGACATTGAAGGAGTGGATGCCGCGCACAAATTAAGCCTACTCGCTTCTTTGGCCTTTGGCATTCCTGTGCAGTTTGATAAAGCTCATGTAGAGGGCATTACTACGCTAGCGGCTGAAGATATTGCTCATGCTGAGCGTTTAGGGTACACCGTAAAATTACTGGGGATTACCCGAGCGCGTGAAGAGGGGATTGAGTTACGCGTGCATCCTACTTTAGTGCCTAATGAGAGCATGTTGGCTAATGTTCAAGGGGCCATGAATGCTGTGATGGTGCATGGAGATGCGGTGGGCTCAACAGTTTATTATGGTGCTGGAGCAGGAGAGTTGCCTACAGCATCGGCTGTGGTAGCCGATTTGGTTGATGCAGCACGTCTCATGACAGCGGATCATGGTCACCGTGTGCCGTATCTGGCATTTCAACATGATGCAATGGCTGACACTCCAATTTTGCCGATGTCTCAGGTGTTGTCGTCTTATTACCTGCGCTTGCGTGTTGAAGACCGTCCAGGAGTATTGGCTGATGTGGCGCGTATTTTGGCTGAGGCTGATATTTCTATCGAGTCCATGTTCCAAGAGTCCGCAGTAGGGGGAGAGACGGATATTATTTTCTTAACCCACCAAGCCCAAGAAGGGGCTATCGATTTAGCAACGGAGCAAATACGTCGATTGGATTTTGTGCGTTCCAATTTAACGCGCTTACGGGTGGAGCATTGGTAATGAAATATATTTCAACACGAGGGGGGATGGCCCCACAAAGCTTTGGTCATATTTTGCTTGAGGGATTGGCCCCAGATGGGGGATTGGCCATTCCTGAATATTATCCGCAGGTCAGCGAGACTCTTCTGGAGCAGTGGCGCACGCTATCTTATGCAGAGCTGGCACTAGAGGTATTGTCTTTATATATCACGGATGTGCCACGGGATGATTTAGCCCGATTGTGTCAGGCAGCCTATGATCCTGCCTTGTATAGTGGCCATGCAATGGTGCCAGTAAAACCCTTAGGTAATGGGTTGTCTTTGTTGGGACTGTCTCAGGGGCCAACTTTGGCATTTAAAGATATGGCGATGCAGTTTTTAGGCCAAATCTTTGAGTATCAGCTTGAGCGCACAAACCGCACTTTAAATATTTTAGGAGCAACTTCCGGAGATACCGGCTCGGCTGCAGAATATGCGTTGCGTGGTAAAAAGCGCGTAAATGTGTTTATGTTGTCACCTGAGGGGCGTATGAGCCAGTTTCAACGCGCTCAGATGTATACTTTACGTGACAAAAATATCCATAATTTAGCGGTCCGTGGTGTGTTTGATGATTGTCAGGATATTGTCAAACACTTGGCGGGCGATTTGGCATTTAAGCAGCGCATGCGCTTAGGAGCAGTAAACTCTATTAATTGGGCACGTATTGCTGCTCAGGTGGTGTATTACTTTTGGGGGTGGTTACGAGTCAGTACAGAGCCAATGCAGCCGGTTTCTTTTGCTGTACCAACGGGTAATTTTGGTAATATTCTTGCGGGACATATTGCCCGTCAAATGGGCTTGCCTATCCATGAGCTCATTTTGGCTACTAATGAAAATGATGTGCTTGATGAGTTCTTTCGCACGGGTATTTATCAGCCACGCAATGCTCAACAGACCTATGCCACTTCTAGTCCTTCCATGGATATTTCCAAAGCCTCAAATTTTGAGCGATTTGTATATGACTTGCTTGGGCAAGATGCGGCACAAGTGAGCCAATTATGGCGTGATCTGGATACTAAAGGGTATTTTGATTTAAGTGCGTTGCGGAGCCAGTTTACAGAAAAATATGGTTTTCGCAGTGGCAAAAGCACTCATGCCAATAGGGTACACACTATTCGTCAGGTTTATGAGCAATATGGGGTCTTAATTGATCCGCATACCGCAGACGGTGTTTTTGTTGGGCAGCAATATCAGACTGCAGAAATACCTATGCTGGTTCTAGAAACTGCTTTGCCTGCTAAATTTGGTGAGACCATCCAAGAGGCCATTGGCAAGCCAGCACCTATCCCGCATCATTTGCAGCAGCTACTTGATTTGCCGCAGCATGTGACGGTGGTTGATGCTGAGCCTCAAGTTGTGCGTGATTATATTGAACAGCACGCATTATTGGAGGTTCATTAGCCAGCCCTATGCATTGGATCATTTGGGTAGTGTAGAGGCGATGAGTCGCGCTGTTTCTAGCCCTGACCGTACGGCTCCTTCAAGAACGGCAGGGTATTCCGAATCAACCCAATCTGCAGCAAAATAAATGCCAGGCCAGGGGCTATGTGCCTGTGGCCTTTTTAGATGGGGGGTCGCCAAAAAGGTGGCCCGTTGTTCTGTGATGAGCATGCTGTCAACAATTTTTGGAAGAGGGTGTTGTGCAGGCGTTTGAGCCTTAATTTGTTCAATAATGCGTGTCGTAATTTGATCTTTTGGATGTGCTTTGAGCAGCGCCGCATCACTGATCACAACACTTATGGTATGGCGAGCAAAACTATTCGCCAAGGCAGCATGGTTAAATACCCATTGTCCTAAGTGCAACTGTGGGCGGTTTTCAAATAGTAGATTAAGTGGGGTGGGTACTGTCCAGGCGCTTTGAGGCTGCAAATATAAAGTAGCAATGGGATTAAAACGTATTGCAGCTAGCGCATTTAAAATGTCTTGTTGTTCCGGTGTCTGGGTGGGTATGCTGCGTAGTAGGCGCAGTGCAGGGGGGATTTGTGTGGCAATAACACAATAATCAAAAGGGGTATTACAAACAGGAAGATTCTGGGAGCCAAAGAGTGTGATGCGGTGTTGCGCATCATATTCAAGCCTTTGGATAGGAGTACCGGTATAAAGAGGAATATTGCGCAGGGCCGTTTGGGCCCATAACTCACTCATATCGGTTAGTGGAATCAGTAATTGGGTGCTGTCTCGGCCTGCACCTAGGCTATCACGCAGTACAGCTGCAAAAATTCGCGCGCAGGCAATATGGATGGGGGTATTTAAAGCTGCCACACACAGGGGCTCCCAAAGCTTTTTAATAAGCTCTGTGCTTTGTCCACAACGATCAAGTAATTGGGCAACTGTTTGCCCAGCTGTGGGTTGCCATTGTATTTTTTTAAGGTGCCCCATTAGGCGCAGTAAGGCAATTTTGTCTCGTATCCGTATACCGCGCCCTCCAAATATAATCCCTAGTTGATGCCAAGGGGATTTTAAAGGCCAATAACCAAAGCTAAAGCTGTTATCTAGGCTTTGAAAGCGCAGGTCTTGCTTATAAAAACGAGTATCGGTGGCCAAGCCAAGCTGAGACATTAAGTCTAAGGTGGCGCGGTATGCGCCTATTAATAGGTGCTGTCCATTATCAATCTTGCCCCAGGGGGCTGGTACACGACGGGCCCGGCCCCCAATGACGGGAGCACTTTCAAATACCGTGACCTGCAACCCTTGGCGCTGTAATTGCCACGCACAGGCAGCACCAGCCCAGCCGGCACCAATGACCGCTACTTTTTTCATGAGCGCACCGCCTTAAGAAAAGAGCCGCCATTGGAGACCCAATTTTTCCAAGCTAGCCAGAATTTACGAATGGGCGTGAGACTGATTCGTTTATCCAGCACATCCCACTGGTCCCGATCAAGTTCTTGTAAGAGGGTGTGATAGATGGCAGCCATTAGCAGTCCCGGTCGTTGGGCGCGTCGATCTGCCTCAGGCAGTAGCTCAGCTGCTTTGCGATAAAAAGCATGGGCGCGTTCACTTTGATGACGCATCAGAGCAACAAAGCGTTCGCTATATTGCCCATTGAGTATTTCTTGTGGACGAACTTTAAAGTGATCCAGCTCATCAAGGGGTAAGTAGATACGCCCGCGTCGCGCATCATCACCGACATCCCGAATGATATTGGTCATTTGAAATGCCAGCCCTAATTGGACTGCGTAGTCGGTGGTGTGAGGGTGAGTTTGACCGAAAATCTTAGCGGACAAAATACCGACTACACTGGCCACATGCCAGCAATATTGCTCTAAATCGCTCCAGGATTGATAGCGAGACTGGTTTAAATCCATTTCCATCCCATCAATAACCGCTAATAACTCTTCATAACGCAGGTCATAAGCCGATATATGAGGAGCTAGGGCCTGAAGTACGGGATGGTTGGGTGTGTCGCCTTGAAATAAGGCATTTAGTTGCTCACGCCACCAGACTAGTTTCATACGGGCTACAGAGGCTTCGGAGATTTCATCCACCACATCATCTACCTCACGACAGAATGCGTATAAAGCGGTAATGGCCCGGCGTCGTTCTGGAGGCAAAAACAAAAAAGCATAATAAAAGCTTGAACCGCTGCGAGCGGCTTTGTCTTGGCAATATTCGTCTGGTGTCATATTAAATTTCGTTTAATTGCGTAAAGCTCGCACAAATAATAGCAGGCTATCTTGTTTTTTTATAACAGGACGCCGCTGAAAAACATCAAATTGTACCTGCTCTAGTTTTTCAAGGATGCGCAATCCCCCCTGAATAATGAGGCGTAACTCTAAGTTAATGCGCCCTGGCAGGCGATTGCACAGAGGTTTCCCTGAGGTGAGCAATTGTCGGGCTCGCTTAACTTGTGCACGCATTAGTGCTTGCCAAGCATGTTGCGCAGAAGGGGAGCTCGGTTGGCCAGCGACAGACTGAGCAATAAAGTGTTCATTGAGCTCAAAGCGCAGGAGCTCTTGCTGGGGAATGTAGACTCGATCTTTTAGCCAGTCTATGGCCACGTCCTGCCAGAAATTGGTCAGTTGTAACCCTGTGCAGATAGCATCAGACATGCGTATACTGTCTTCCCGCTGTTCCTGATAAAGATGCAAAAGAATGCGTCCTACGGGATCTGCTGAGCGTGTGCAATAATCCAACAATGCGGGATAATCATCATAGCGTTTGGTATGGACATCCTGTTTGAATGCTGAGAGTAGGTCATAAAACGGTTGCAATGGGAGGTCATGCTCATAGATGACCGTTGCAAGAGGACCAAAAATTGGCTGCAAACGCACCGTCCCCTTATGCTCCAGCTGCCGTGTGCCAATGAGATCCAGCTGCTGTGCATAGAGCTCAAGCTCGCTGAGACGCCATTCGTTGCTGTGCTGCCCTTCATCAGCGACATCGTCCGCGCAGCGGGCAAAGCGATAAATATGTTGGATGGGGGCACGTAAGCGCCTCGGTAATAGTAGGGAGGCGACTGGAAAGTTCTCGTAGTGATCTACAGGCATAGGGGTCAGAGTACGGGTTTCTGCTAAAGTGTATAAACTACGTAATAATAACGAATTAAACAATACTGAGGGATGCCATGCCACGACCAATAGAGTTACTGCTATCACCCACAGCATTAGCACATAATCTTGCTGTAGTGCGTCACCGCTTAAAAGAGGTGAGCATCAAACTGCAGCGTCCCGCCCCAAATATTTGGGCTGTGGTCAAGGCCAATGCTTATGGCCATGGTATCGAGCTAGGGGTTCAAGCATTTGCCCAAGCCGATGGATTAGCCATGCTTGATTTAAATGAGGCGGTACGGTGTCGCGAACTAGGTTGGGTTAAGCCTATCTTGTTACTAGAGGGCTTTTTTGACGGTTCTGATTTACCGCTAGTTGATCAGCATGATATCAGCATTGTAGTGCATGAGCACACACAATTGCAGGCTTTACAGCAATTTAGCCCAGAACGGCCTATTGGGGTGTATTTGAAAATTAATACTGGGATGAATAGATTGGGTTTTATGGGGCCTGATGTGGATGTTGCTTGGCAAGCACTGAAACAGCTACAGCAGCAGCGACGAATCCGCTTTTTAGGCTCAATGACTCATTTTGCCCAAGCAGATAGTTCTGAGCAGCACACCCTCAAGCAAATAGAATATTTCTTACATGCCAATCCGGCACCCGTTGCACCGTTTAGCGTATGTAATTCTGCCGCTACCTTAACAACAGGCATACAGTCCCATTTACCGGCTACGGAGCAATGGGTACGGCCAGGTATTTGTTTGTATGGGGCCTCACCTTTTGCTGAGCAAGCCGCTATCGACTTTGGTTTGCGTCCAGGTCAAACCTTAGCCGCATCAATTATTAGTGTGCAGCAAGTGGCCGCTGGACAAGGAGTGGGGTATGGGCATATGTTCCAAGCAGAACACGATTTACGTATCGGAGTGGTCGCTTGTGGGTACGCAGATGGCTATCCAAGGCATGCTCCTACCGGAACCCCTGTGGTTGTAGAGGGGCAGCGTACACGGCTTGTTGGGCGTGTCTCCATGGATATGTTGACTATAGATATTACGAGTCTGCCTAATGTAGGAGTGGGGAGCAGAGTGGTTTTATGGGGTCAGGGCGGTCCGTCGGTAGATGAGGTCGCCCACTCCGCGGGCACTATTGGTTATGAGTTGTTAACCGCAGTTACTGCTCGGGTCCCCCGTATTATTGAGTCGTATACTGGTCATCCTCAGGAGGATAGCGATGAAAAATAAATGCGTGTTGGTTACTGGTGCTACCAAAGGAATAGGTTGGGCAATTAGTCAGCAGTTGGCTGATCGAGGCGCTCATGTCGTGGGGATAGCGCGTAATACACAAGATATAGATTTTCCAGGTTATTTATATGCTTGTGATTTGGCTGATGCAGGGGAAACTGAAGAAGTGTTACGGGTCATTCGCGAAAAATATCCTGTCGATGCCATTGTTAATAATGTAGGGGCAGTCCGCCCACAACCTCTTGGTGAAGTAGAGCTTAGCGCATTTTATGAAGTATATGATTTAAATGTACGGGCTGCTGTTCAGGTGACCCAGGCCTTTGTGCCCGCAATGAAAGCCCGTCAAAATGGGCGTATTGTTAATATCTGTAGTCGGGTGGTACATGGCGCCTATGATCGTACCAGTTACAGCGCAGCTAAAAGTGCATTATTAGGGTGTACCTATTCTTGGGCCCTAGAATTAGCCCCTTATGGTATTACAGTAAATGCTGTGTCTCCTGGGCCTACGGAGACCATGCTGTTTCGGATGGGTCATCCTGAAGGCAGTGACATAGAGCGCAAGGCACTGTCTTCTATTCCTATGGGTCGATTTGCTCAACCAGAAGAGGTAGCTTATGCTGTGTTGTTTTTTTTAGCAGATGAGGCACGCTACATTACAGGTCAATCCCTAGGGGTAGATGGGGGCGGCTCCTTAGCTGGGCGGTAACAGGTACAGTAGGTTTTTATGGCACAACGATCATTAAAGAGAAAAGAACGCAGCATTTTTGTTTGTAGCGCTTGTGGAGCACAACATCCCCGTTGGGAAGGGCGCTGTGCGCAATGTGGAGAATGGAATACCATAGAAGAGCAGCGTCCTCAGCCTGAATTATCCGATACGCATCGTTTTGCATCCCTTGCAGGCACAAGTGAGGTACAAAATCTGGCATCAATACCAGCTCAGGAGGTGCACCGTATTAAAACAGGCCTTCTTGAGCTTGATCGTGCATTGGGGGGCGGCTTGGTTGCGGGTGGAGTGGTATTAATTGGAGGGGATCCTGGGGTAGGCAAATCCACATTGCTATTACAAACAGTGAGTAGCATGGCCGCCCAACGCCCTGTATTGTATGTCACAGGAGAGGAGTCTGCTCAGCAAGTAGCCTTACGTGCTCAGCGCTTATCGTTGCCCACGGAACAGGTTTTCTTACAAGCTGAAATTCGTTTAGAAAGTATTATCGCAACCCTTACAGAGCGTCGGCCAGAGGTGGTCATTATTGACTCAATACAAACATTGTATTCGAGTGAGCTTTCTGCTGCTCCTGGCTCTGTATCACAAGTGCGAGAGTGTGCAGCGCAGCTCACTCGTATTGCCAAGCAATATGACATGACTATGGTTTTTATTGGTCATGTCACTAAAGATGGCTCCTTAGCAGGCCCACGTGTATTAGAGCATATAGTGGATACTGTGCTGTACTTTGAAGGCGATACCCATTCTTCTTTTCGGATGATACGTGCCATTAAAAATCGTTTTGGAGCCATCAATGAGTTAGGTGTTTTTGCGATGACTGATAAAGGGCTGCGGGGGGTTAATAACCCTTCGGCTTTATTTTTGTCTCGCCATGTTGAGCAAGTTCCTGGAAGCTGTGTGGTTGCCACATTAGAAGGGACCCGTCCTTTATTGGTAGAAATACAGGCATTGGTGGATATGGCTCATGTGCCTAATCCTCGGCGCTTGTCCGTTGGTTTGGAGTCTAGTCGCTTAGCTATGCTATTAGCAGTGCTGCACCGACATGCAGGGGTTGCAAGCTTTGACCAAGATGTGTTTATCAATGCGGTTGGAGGAGTGCGTATTAGTGAGCCGGCTGCTGATTTAGCGGTGTTATTCGCTATAGTGTCTTCTTTGACGGATCGTGCTTTGCCTCGTGGCTTGATGGTTTTTGGCGAAGTTGGCTTAGCAGGAGAAATTCGTCCTGCGCCGCGGGGTCAAGAGCGCTTACGTGAGGCCGCCAAACTGGGATTCAAGCAGGCGGTCATTCCAATTGCTAATGCGCCTAAAACCCCTATTCAGGGGTTGGAAATTATTGCTGTACAAAGAGTGGATCAGGCCATTGATTTTATTCGTGAACGAGGGAGTCGTGAGTGAGCCTAGTATTCAGTTTGGGGCTGCTATTAATTGTAGGCGCAGCAATTGGGTTTTTAGGCGGGGTTGTAGGCATTGGGGGAGGATTGCTGGCTATTCCCTTTTTAGTATTGGCTATGGGATTTGAGCAACAAGCAGCGCAAGGATCTGCTTTGTTGATGGTATTACCAGCTGTGTTATTAACTTTATATAACTATCACAAACTTGCCCCCATTCCTTGGCGTCCTGCCTTAGCAGGGGCAAGTACCTCGGTGCTGTTTACTTGGTTTGGCGCTAAGCTAGCCCTTGGTTTGGATCCTCTAGTACTACAACGGAGTTATGCCGGTTTTATTTTTTGCCTGGCATTATATTATTTTTACCAAAGTAAATATGCATCACAGCCACGTAGTACCAACAGCTCTGCGCCATCTCATTGCCTGCCCCTTAAGCGTGTTTGTTCAGGTTACCATTTTGTGTTGGTGGGGGTGCTGGCAGGATTGGTCGGAGGGATATTTGCTGTTGGAGGCTCTGTTGTCGTGGTCCCCTTATTGACTACTGTATTTGGGTTTTCACAGTTTCGCGCCCAAGCTCTTGGGCTAACTATGATTGTGCCGGGCATTTTTGTGGCCTTAGTGACTTATGCGTACCATGGTCAGGTTGAGTGGTCTGCTGGATTGCCCTTGGCAGTGGGCGGATTGCTGTTGGTTCCCTTTGGGGTGCGTCTTGCTCATAAATTGGCTGAGGCGCGGTTACGATTAATATTTGCGTGGACCCTTTTAGGCATTACTTTTCTGATGTTTTTTTCAGTTCAATGAGCCATTCTTTAATGACCACTTTGGTACAAGACAATTGGGGCATATGTTATAGGAGCGATTATTTTCCTCATCATATCCCAACCCCGGAGCGCTTGCAGCCGACCCAAGCTGCATTAAAAGCACAGCCCGTGACCCAAGGGGGGCGCCAAGCCGCTTGGTTTATACAGCTGCCTTTGGGCCAACAGGCTGTACTGCGACAGTATCGACGAGGTGGTTTCATAGCGCGCGTTTTTTATGATCATTATGTTTGGTGTGGGGCACATCGGACTCGTTCATGGGCAGAGTTTAAGATCATGCAGTATCTGCAAGCGCAACACGTACCTGTGCCAACGCCTATTTGGGCAAGTTGGCAGCGCACAGGGGTGTATTATCGCGCAGCATTAATTACAGAGCGCATACCACAAGCTCACACCCTAGCGAGTCAATTATTTGATACAGATCCTGAGATGGTGGCTCAGGGGATTAAAAAAATGCATGATGCAGGGGTCTATCATGCTGATTTAAATGCTTTTAATATTTTGTTGGACGCACAGAAATCTGTGTGGTTAATAGATTTTGACCGGGCTCGTCGTTACCAATCATTGAGTTTTTCGCAGCGGAAAAAAAATCTACACCGCTTGCATCGCTCCTTAGTAAAGATTCAGGGACAGGCTGGTGCCCGGTGGTATCAGTTTTTGATACAGGCTTATCAAGCATTATTTTGACTCATAGATATGATTAAATAGGATCAGTGATGAGATTAACTCAGGATGAATTAAAACAGCAGGTTGCGCATGCTGCCGTGGCGCATATTCGAGATCAACTCCATACAGAGATGATCTTAGGTATTGGCACTGGCTCTACTGTAGATATTTTTATTGATCAATTAGCGACTCATAAGCACCGCTTTAAGGGAGCGGTCTCAAGCTCCGAGCGCACTACCGAGCGCTTACACAGACAGGGAATAAGAGTTTTTGACTTAAATGAAGTCGACTCTCTGGAGTGGTATATAGATGGGGCTGATGAGATCAATGAAAAAGGGGAGATGACAAAAGGTGGTGGGGGGGCTTTAACGCGTGAAAAAATAGTGGCTTCAGTAGCAAAGCAATTTTTATGTATTGTGGATGAAACAAAACAAGTAAAACAGCTTGGCGCTTTTCCTTTACCTATTGAGGTGGTGCCAATGGCTCAGGCTAGTGTGACACGAGCCTTAGAGGCGCTAGGGGGGCGGGTGGTGCAGCGTGCCAATTTTGTTACGGACAATGGCGGCATTATCCTAGATGTGCACGGGCTACAAATCAACAATCCTTTGCATTTAGAGCAACATATTAATGATATTCCAGGAGTGGTCTGTTGCGGGCTTTTTGCCTTGCATAAGGCGACAGTAGCGTTGATAGCTACTCAAAAGGGTGTCATCACGACGTCATAATACCGTGCTATGATTTTAAATAGGCTTTAATTTTTAGCAGATGGGCACCGTTATGTTCGAGCATACAAATAAACAGTTTCACGCAGATTTAGAAACCACCCGTTCTATGTTTTTAGAGATGGGGGGGATTGTTGAGGCGATGGTTAAACAGTCCATGGAGGCTCTGTTTAGTGGCGACATGGAATATGTTGACAGCGTTTTAGAGCATGAAAATCAGGTAGATAAGCTAGAGGTGGATATAGATGAGCGCATCACTAATTTAATCGCTCGAAATCAACCAACAGCTATAGACTTGCGTATGCTGCTATCGGTGTCCAAAATGTTGACCGATTTAGAGCGTTGTGGTGATGAGGCTGAGCGTATTGCTAAAATGGCGCGCCGCATTCATGAGTCCGACTCAGGCTATGAGCCCGTGGTTGAGTTACGCCATATGAGCACTTCTGTAGTCAGCATGATTAATCGTGCTTTAGATGCTTTTGCTCGCCAAGATGTTGCACTGGCAGCTGAGATTGTGCGTAGTGATAAAGAGGTTAATGAAGGCTGGAAGGGATCTTTGCGCCATATTATTACTTATATGATTGAGGATCCCCGAACGATTTCACGATCCATTGATTTGATATTTATAGCTCGCGCTTTAGAGCGCATTGGGGATCATGCTAAAAATATGGCTGAGCGTGTGATTTATATGGTGCGTGGTGATGATGTGCGACATGCTGGGTTGCGTTATATTGTGCGCACAGCTTTGGGCCAGGATGCAGAAGAGCTCTCTGATGAGGACTATGAGTCCTAGGTATTATTAGGTTTAGAACAATTATTTTTGATCAGAGGTTGATAATTAGGGGCATGCTTTATGCATGCCCTTTTTTGTGGAGGTATTTATTCGCTTGGGGGGACATAGCCTTGGGCTTCTATATCAGCGTCTTCAAAAAAGTATTGTTCCATCTGCTCTGTGAGATATTTACGTGCGCGCGCATCAGCTAAGTTAAGCATGTTTTCATTGACTAAGCGGGTTTGGATCATCATCCAGTTTTCCCAAGCTTCTTTGGATACAGAACGCCAGATACGCTCGCCAAGCTCGCCAGGATAGGGAGGGAAATCCAGCCCGGGAGCTTCTTTTTTAAGTTTTACACATTGAACCATGCGCGTCATAACACACCTTTTTAGTCTGAATTAAAATATGATAAAGGGGAGCTAGCAATAAGTGAGAGGAGCGTTATTGCTCCGCACACTATAGCAGCTTTTAAAGTGATTTGATAAATATCATGCTATTGCGAGCTCGGTTATAAAAGCTTTGTTTGGTGCGCGGTAAATCGCTTAGCTCGCCTTTCACAAAACCGCGCTTAAGAAACCAGTGAGAGGTGCGCGTGGTGAGCACAAAGAGTTTTTTGGCGCGCAGTGCACGGGCTCTTTGCTCGGCATGGCGTAAGAGCAACTCGCCTTCACCACTATTTTGCCACTCAGGATGCACGACCAAGCAAGCCATTTCAACCATTTCTTCGGCAAGATAAGGGATAACGGCAACGCAACCATAGATAATGCCATCATGTTCGAGTACGGAAAAAGTCTCTACCTCACGCTCAATAGCGGCACGCCCTCGGGGCACCAAAGTACCATCCCGCTCCAAAGGCTCAATTAACTGTAAAATGGCGCCAATATCGTCCATGGTTGCAGGCCTGAGGTCATCAAGCTTATCTTCCACCACCATAGTGCCTACGCCATCATGAGTGAAGATTTCTAATAAAATGCTGCCATCAAGGCAATAGGGGATGATGTGGGCACGAGGAACACCACGCTTGACAGCCAAAGAGGCTTTTTCTAAAAAGATATGAGACTCCTCGTCAAGCACCTGTTCTTTGAGTAGAGCGTCTGCATCTGCACGAGCTAGTTCACCATCTATAGGCTCATTAGAGTTTTGCCGGACAATAGGAGCAGGGGCCAGATAAATAAGTTTTTCAGCACGTAATGCACATGCTGTATATTGAGCAAGCTCCTCCATGGGTAAGTTAAATGCTTCCCCTGTAGGAGAGAAACCCAACGGAGAGAGTAAGACGATGGATTCTTGTTCAAGAGTACGCAAAATGGATTCGGTATCAATTTTGCGCACAGCGCCAGCGTGTTGATAATCAATACCGTCAATAACGCCAACAGGTCGAGCGGTAACAAAGTTGCCAGAAACCACGCGAATTTGTGCATGCGACATAGGGGTATTGGGCAGGCCTTGGCTAAACGCCGCCTCTATATCGAGTCTGATTTCACCCGCAGCTTCTTTGACACACTCAAGAGCAGCAGCGCTGGTAGGCTCGGTGTGGCGTCCAAATACACTATTGTGCCCTTTGAGGCGCAGTTGCTCATTGACCTGGGGTCGCGAGCCATGGACCAAAACCAGCTTGATACCGAGCGCGGAAAGCAATGAAAGGTCAGGGATAAGCGTGTTAAGATGACCATCCCGTATAAGCTCACCACCAAAGCCAATGACAAAGGTTTTACCGCGGAAGCGATGCACATAGGGGGCCACCTCGCGAAACCAGCGGACAAATTGAGCTGGTTCAGCATCTGGGCTATAAGTCTCGCTAGATGAAGCCATTGATTGGTTGGTTATAGAATTGGGGTTGCTGTACTGTTCAGAGTGGTTTGAGTCCATGATCGAGTAGTACTAGTAATAATAGTAGAAATTATAACGCGATAATTTTGTAAAACATTATTGAATGAAATTCATGCACAGCTTGGCACAACAGACTACCACAGAGCATCCTCTTCCATTCAAAATTACTTATCCAGAAGATCTTCCTGTTTCCGCACGACGTGATGATATTGCCAAAGCCATTCAAGAACATCAAGTGGTGATTATTAGTGGAGAAACAGGCTCTGGGAAAACGACCCAGATTCCAAAGATTTGTTTAGAACTTGGGCGCGGGCGCAAAAAAACCATTGGCCATACACAGCCACGGCGCATTGCAGCGACTTCAGTCGCACAGCGTATTGCCGAAGAGCTTAATACGCCACTTGGCCGGTGGGTAGGGTATCAGATCCGTTTTACTGATAAAAGTAGTGATGAAACAGCTATCAAGTTAATGACTGATGGGATTTTGTTGGCGGAAACGCAACGTGATCCATTACTGCGACAGTATGACACAATCATTATTGATGAAGCTCATGAGCGCAGCCTAAATATTGATTTTTTATTAGGCTTTCTTTATCAATTATTGCATAAGCGCTCAGATTTAAAGCTGATTATTACTTCAGCTACTATTGATGCCCATAAGTTTGCTCATCATTTCAGCATGAATGGGCGCCCTGCTCCTGTGATTGATGTGTCTGGTCGCTTGCACCCGGTTGAGATTCGTTATCGGCCAATTATGCAAGAGGATGATCTAGATAGAGCCGAGGATGTGCGTAAAGGATCAGCTGCGCAAGCAGAGCGTGATCTACATGACGGTATTTTAGATGCTGTACAGGAGTGCCGGGCACATGGTCCAGGAGATATTTTGGTGTTTTTGCCTGGAGAGCGCGAAATTCGTGATGCCGCTCAATTTTTGCGTCGTCAGCAATTAGTAGGAGTAGAGGTACTGCCTTTATATGCACGCTTGAGTCAGGCAGAGCAGCAACGTATTTTTCGTCCTCAAGGACAGGCACGTCGTATTGTATTGGCTACTAATGTTGCAGAAACATCGGTTACCGTTCCCGGTATTCGTTTCGTTATTGACAGTGGGTTAGCACGTATTAAGCGCTATTCATGGCGTAATAAGATTGAGCAATTGCGTATAGAGCGCATCAGTCAAGCCTCCGCCAATCAAAGAGCTGGGCGGTGTGGGCGATTGGGGCCTGGGGTATGTATTCGGCTCTATAGTGAAGAAGATTTTGCATCTCGAGCAGAGTTTACGGATCCAGAAATTTTACGTTCATCTTTGGCTTCAGTCATTTTGCGTCTTAAATCGCTGCGTGTTCATGACATAGAAAACTTTCCTTTTGTAGACCCTCCTAGTGGGCGCGCTATAGCAGACGGATATCAAATTTTAGAAGAGGTAGGAGCGCTGAACGAACGCGGGCGCCTTACTCGAATTGGTAGAACCTTAGCTCATTGGCCACTGGATCCCCGTATTGGGCGCATGGTCATCGCGGCACAACGTTTTGATTGTTTGGCCGAAATACTGGTTATTGCTGCAGCTTTGTCTGTGCAAGACCCCCGTGACCGGTCATTGGAGCATCGTGAGCAGGCAGAACGCGCGCATCAGCGTTTTGTACACCCTCAGTCTGAGTTTTTATCTTATTTAAATATGTGGCAATGGTATGCTGAATTAGTAAAAAGTCGGTTATCACGGCGTGCCTTAGCCCAGCGGTTACGAGAACAGTTATTATCACCAATGCGTTTCAGAGAATGGCGCGAGGTTTATAAACAACTGAGCCAATTGGTACGTGAGCAAAAATGGCGGATCAATCAAAGTGAGGCGACTTATGAGCACATCCACAAGGCTTTATTGACTGGCTTATTGTCACAGATTGGTTACCGCACTGAAGAGGGGCGCTTATATCAAGGAACAAGAGAGGTGCGCTTTTATATACACCCCGGCGCTACATTAAGTAAACGGGGCGGAGCTTGGGTCTTAGCTGGTGAAATTGTCCAAACCACACAAGTTTTTGCTCGCTGTGTTGCGCGTATTGAGCCTGAGTGGATTGAAGCTGTAGCAGGCCGATTTATACGTAGGGATTGGACCGAACCTCGTTGGGAAAAGCGAGGCGGGCGTGTGGTGGCCAATGAGCGCGGTATGCTATTTGGTTTGCTTATTTATCAAGGACGTCGGGTTCATTATGGGCGGATCAACCCACAGGAAGCCCGGGAGATATTTATTCGTGAAGGTCTGGTTCCTGCTCAGTTACAAACTCGCTTAGACTTCTATCAGCATAATCAGCGCCTTATTCGTGATATTGAGCAGTTGGAGCATCGCTCACGTCGTCCTGACATTTTAGTAGATGAACAGGCTATTTATGAGTTTTATGATCAATTGATACCTGATGAGGTCTGTCAGACGGCCACCTTAGAGCGCTGGTATAGGAAACTGCCACGAGCCAAACAGAAACAGCTCTTTTTGACGCGCGAGCGACTCATGCAGCACAGTGCACAAGATATTACTGTAGATGTTTATCCGCGTCAGCTAAATGTTGAGGGAGTGGCGTTAAAATTAAGCTATCATTTTGAGCCCGGCTCAGTGCGTGACGGGGTGACTCTAACTGTGCCACTTTTTCATTTAAATCAGCTTTCTGCAGCGCCTTTAGAGTGGTTGGTGCCGGGGTTATTAAAAGAAAAGGTTGAGGCCTTATTGCGCTCACTCCCTTTGCGTTATAGACGGGTGTGTGTGCCCATTCCAGACTATGCGGCGAATTTTTATGAGCGTCATTTTAAAACAGCATTACAGCCTAAAGATTCGTTGCTTGAGGTCCTTGCTCACGATATTTGGCATCAGAAAAGGGTACGCGTGCCGATTGAGCAATTTAAGCCAGCAGAATTACCACCTCATTTGCATATGAATATCCATGTGGTGAATGATGAAGGGAGGTTTCTTGCTGGGGGGCGAGATTTACGAGCATTACAAGCTCAATTTAGTCGTCAGGCTCAGCAGGAATTTCGTGAAGTGGCCCGCCAAGACGCGCTCGTTGAGGAGCTGTTTGGTAATGAGCGTTTTACTAATTGGGCCTTTGGAGATTGGCAAGATGAGGTAGTGTTAAACAAAGGCCGGCAGTCGGTGATTGGCTACCCTGCTCTAGAGGATAAAGGGACATATTGTCAAATTATTATTTTAGATTCCCCTGAGCAGGCCGAAGCAGTACATCGCCAAGGGTTAAAGCGCTTGTTTTTGCTTCACATGCGAGAGGCAGAACGCTTTCAGCGCCGGCAGTTGCAGCGTGAGTTGGTGGCTCAGGCATTGCAGTTTAGACATTTTGGTAATCAAGATGATTTAATCAATCAGGTGATTGAGCGGGCAGTTGAATGGGCCGCTCTAGAACAGCCTTGGCCGCGCACTGAACATGCTTTTCATCAGCGCCTGAGTGGAGCACGACAGAAATTTAATACTGCGTGTCAGGAAAGTGCTCAATTGATCACTGAGATTCTTCACTATTGGACAGAAGTGCAAAAAGCTTTGCAGGCACATCAAGCTTACCAAGAGGCTTATTCGGATATGCAGGCTCATTTAGAGCGATTAATGACAAAGGATTTTTTTCAAACAACGCAGTATGCTCAATTGCGACATTTTCCACGCTACTTAAAAGCGGTGCTGATGCGCATGGATAAATTACGCACTGATCCAAGGCGCGATAAACGATGGCAAGAAGAGATAGCCCCTTTAGAGTTAAACTACTTGGATGCAATTCAACAGCTAAGCGGAGCGATGCCAAAGCAATTGGTTGAGTATCGCTGGCAGCTTGAGGAATTACGTGTGTCCTTGTTTGCTCAAGAGTTACGGACCCCACGCCCTGTTTCTGTAAAACGATTGCAGCGGCTCTGGGAGCAAGTACGCAAAGCACTTTCTATGTAGCCCCTATTTTTAATACCCCCAGCAAAGATTAAGCAGCGCAATGACTACCGAACAGACTTCTTCTTTGGCGATTTCTACGCCGCCTTTTGTTCACTTGCGTACCCATTCGGAATATTCAGTAGTAGATGGGATTACACGCATTGCAGATATGGTGCGTAAAGCAGTACAGTACGAACAACCTGCTTTAGCTCTAACAGATTTAGCCAATTTATTTGGTTTAATTAAATTCTATAAGGCCACACGCAAAGCTGGCATCAAGCCCATCGTAGGCACTGACATTTGGTTGGAAAACCCAGAAGATAGAGAAAAACCGTATAGAGCCTTATTATTGGCAGAAAATTATGACGGTTACTTAGCGATTTGTCGTTTGTTAACCGATGCTTGGCTTGATAATCAATATCGTGGACGGGGGGAAATAAAAAAAGAATGGCTATTCCAAGAGTCCAACTTAATTGTATTATCCGGGGGGCGGCTAGGTGATATTGGGCATGCGCTGTTAGCAGGCAATGCTAATTTAGCACGTGAATTAGCGCAGCAATGGTCTGCTGCCTTTCCGCAGAGTTTTTTTATAGAGTTGCAGCGAGCAGGCCATGAGGAAGATGAGGCTTATGTTCAAGCTGCGATTTCTCTAGCAGCAGAATTGGAGCTGCCTGTGGTAGCGACTCATCCCATTCAGTTTGCAGAGCCTGATGACTTTACTGCGCATGAGGTTCGTGTGTGTATTGCGGAAGGGGAGCAGTTAGCTAATCCACGACGGGTAAAGCGGTTTACTCCTGAGCAGTATTTTTTAGATTCACATGCCATGGCGGAGCGATTTTCTGATGTGCCCTCGGCACTGGAAAATACCATCACCATAGCGCAGCGCTGCAATGTGGCATTGAGTTTAGGCCAACCTAAGTTACCCGATTTCCCTACTCCTGAGGGCATGAGCTTGGGGGACTATCTACGCCAGTTGGCAACCAAGGGTCTGCAAGAGCGCCTCAAGCTGTTATACCCTGATGAGCAAGAGCGAGCCGCGCACTACCCACAGTATCAAGAAAGGCTAGATACCGAATGTGACACCATCATTGAGATGGGTTTCCCAGGCTATTTTTTAATCGTGGCTGATTTTATTAACTGGGGAAAAGAAAATGGGGTTCCAGTCGGGCCAGGGCGAGGATCTGGAGCAGGCTCTTTAGTTGCGTATAGTTTGGGAATTACTGATATTGATCCGCTGCGTTATGACTTGCTTTTTGAACGGTTTTTAAATCCTGAGCGGGTGTCCATGCCGGACTTTGATATTGATTTTTGTCAGGATAATCGAGAGCGTGTTATTGATTATGTAAAAAAAAGGTATGGCAAACAGGCGGTAAGTCAAATTGCAACTTTTGGCACTTTAGGGGCCAAGGCGGTCGTTCGTGATGTAGGACGGGTATTAGATATGCCCTATGGCCTATGTGACACACTTTCTAAAATGATCCCTTTTAATCCTGCGGATCCCTGGTCTCTGGAGCGCACTTTAGCTGAAGAGCCTGCGTTTAGAGAGCGTTATGAGAATGACGAAGAGGTGCAAACACTGATTGATTTGGCTCGTCCTTTAGAGGGTTTGGTGCGCAGTGTTGGGATGCATGCAGGGGGGGTGTTGATTGCACCCGGTAAATTGACCGATTTCTGTCCTTTGTATAGGCAACCTGATTTAGAGGCTAATGCGGTTTCACAATACGACAAAGATGATGTTGAGGATGTAGGGTTAGTCAAGTTCGACTTCTTGGGATTGCGTAACCTGACTATTTTGGATTGGGCAGTAAAATTTGTTCGCCAATTTAATCCAGATAAAAAGGATTTTAGTTTAGAACAGTTAAGCCTCGATGACCCTAAGGTCTATGAGCTGCTTTCTGCCGGAAATACCACCGCAGTGTTCCAGCTCGAATCGCGGGGAATGAAAGAATTATTACGCAATTTACAGCCCAGCAATTTTGAAGACATTATTGCCATGCTGGCGTTGTATCGACCTGGACCACTAGAGTCGGGCATGGTCAGTGATTTCGTTAACAGAAAGCATGGTCGTGCCCAAGTAGATTATTTTCATGAGGATTTGCACAGTGTTTTAGAGAGCACGTATGGGGTCATTGTGTATCAAGAGCAGGTAATGCTCATCTCACAAATTATTGGCGGTTATTCCTTAGGAGGGGCGGATTTATTACGGCGCGCTATGGGGCGTAAAAAGCCTGAGGAAATGGCTGAGCACCGAGAGTTATTTACCGAAGGTGCCAAGAAAAAAGGCTATGACCCCCAATTAGCAACTAAACTTTTTGACCTCATGGAGAAGTTTGCTGGCTATGGGTTCAATAAGAGTCACTCGGCAGCATATGCGCTAATTGCTTATCACACTGCGTGGTTAAAGGCTTATCATCCTGCTGAATTTATGGCAGCCACCATGCTGTCAGATATGGATGATACAGACAAGGTTCATATTTTTTATCAAGATGCCAAGGCAAATGGGGTAGATATTTTGCCTCCGGATATTAATGAATCTTTATATCGTTTTGTCCCGGTTTCTGATCAATCTGTGGAACAAGGGTTGCCACCACGAACCATCCGCTATGGATTGGGAGCGATTAAAGGGACGGGTAAGGCTGCTGTTGATGCTATTGTGCAGGCTCGAGAGTCAGGAGGGCCGTTCACTGGTTTATTTGATTTTTGTCGACGTATCGATAGGCATGTGGTCAATAAACGGTGCATAGAGGCACTTATTCGTGCCGGGGCCTTTGATTCGATAGAGAAAAATAGAGCGGCTTTATTGGCCACTTTACCGCGCGCTTTAGAGGCCGCAGAGCAAGCAGCGCGTACGGCCAATCAGGTTTCTCTGTTCGATGATGATGCCAGTGATATTGTGGAGCAAAATTTATCTGAGGTGCCTGCTTGGGATATGGATACGTTATTGCGCGCAGAAAAAACCGCTATTGGCTTTTATTTTAGTGCGCATCTTTTTGATGTATGGCGTGATGAAGTGCGGCGTTTTGCGCCAACACCTTTAGCAGATTTACAGCCTAGTCGCGAACCTCAGTGGTTTGCTGGGATTTTACAGTCTGGGCGGAGTAGAAACACCCGCAGGGGGCGCATGTATTATGGCGTACTTGAAGACGGGACCGCTCAGGTAGAGGTTGCGGTATTTAATGAGGTCTATCAAAAATTTCAGGATTTGCTCAAAGAGGATGAGTTGGTCATCATTCGTGGCCGAGTCAGCCATGATGAATATAGCGGGGGATTGCGGGTGTCTGCAGATGATATATATGATTTGCAGCGAGCCCGTGAAGAGCATGCAGGATGTTTGCGCTTAGAGTTGTGGCCTGAACATCATGAAGTACATAAGCTCCATACATTATTAAATCCTTTCCGAGGCGAGCCAGAGAATAATAGACCGGGCATTCCTGTCGAGCTTGCAGTGATAAATGATAAATTTAGCTGTACTGTGCGCTTAAGCACGGAGTGGAATGTGCGTTTGAGTGATGCATTATTAAGCCAGTTAAAACGTTGGCTCGGTGCGGAGCGCATTGAGATTGATTATCAAAAAAGAATGAGCAGAGGTGTGCAGAGTGAGGCTTTCGGTCACTATTATCACTAAAAATGAAGCGGCCCATATAGTGGAGTGTATTGAATCGGTATCCTTTGCCGACGAAGTGATTGTTTTGGACTCAGGCAGTATGGATGATACCTGTGCTTTGGCACAACAAGCCGGGGCAAAGGTTTATCACAGTGCTGACTGGCCTGGATTTGGGGCCCAAAAAAATCGAGCTTTAGAATATGCTCAAGGCGAGTGGGTGTTATCGCTCGATGCAGATGAGCGTGTGAGCCCCGAGCTTGCGCAGCAAATTCAAATGGTATTGACTCAAGGCTCTTCGCATCAATCTTATGATGCATATGAGTTATCTCGTTTGTCTTGTTATGGGGGGCGCTGGATGAAGCACAGTGGTTGGCACCCTGATTTTGTACTGCGCTTATTTAAACGGGGAAAAGCTCGTTTTAGCGACGATCTGGTTCATGAAAGTGTGCAATACAAGGGGGGCATAGGGCGGTTACAGGGGGTTATCTACCATTATCCTTATGATAGTGTGGCCACCCATATTAGGAAAATGGATCAATACTCTACTGCTGCTGCCCAAAGTTTATTTGCTCGAGGAAAAAAGATATCTATAGCAGGGGTGGTGCTCAAGATGCTTTGGACCTTTGTGCGAGTTTATATTATTCGACGAGGTTTTTTAGATGGCAGGCAAGGGTTACTGTTGGCGCTTATGGCGGCGACAGGAAATATGTTTCGGTATAGTAAACTTTGGTTTTTGCAACATAATACTAATTGGCATCCGCCTATGCCCAACCCCGAATCCAGTAAACAAAAAGACCCAAATACTCCTTAATAATTGAGCGACTAGAATTTAAAGTGTGCCAGTTAGGGCGCCATTTTGAGAAATCTGTGCGCTCTGGTTGGGTAATTTGCGGCTGTACCGGAGCGGGAATAATCTGTGCATGCAGTCTTGAAAAGGTAGCCATTGAGCGGGGCATATGCAAGGCCGAGGTGACCAGCAGTGCATCACCAATGCCTAAGTTTTTAAGGAATTTATTCGTATATAAGGCATTTTCTCTCGTGGTGTGACTGGATTCTTCGAGGGCGATGGCCTCTTTGGGAACACCGAGTTGTTGTAAGCGAACAGCCATGCCTCGAGCTTCACTGGTCCCCCCATCTAAAGCTGCTCCTGAAACAATAATTAGAGGTGCTCGTTGTGCATGATAGAGGGCAGCGGCTCGATCCACTCGTGAGGTGGCACGTTCAGTGTCCAAAGGCTCAAACCAATTATGGCGATTGCCACCAGTATGGCCTCCTAGAACAATAATGGCCTGTGCAGTAGGTGTATGCTCGGGCTCAAGATAAGGGTAGCGCTGTTCCAACAAGCCTCCAAAGTATAAAGAAGAGGCTGGCAAAGACCAGGTAAATACCCATCCTGCTGCAATAAAAACGAGTAGGGCTGCAGTTTTGCGCCGCTTAAACACAAATAGTACACAGGCAGCAATAATCAGTGCGATGGCTAAATTAACCGGAACGATTAGCTGGGGAAGTAATTGCATCATACTCATAGGTGTGCTGAGAGGGGGTTAGGGCTGTGCTGTCGGTTTGTTATCGAGTAGGCTGAGGCAGTGTGCTAATACCTCGTCAAGGGATGGCCATCGTCCCATCGTTCCAAGGCAATAAGCATGTTGAGACCAGGGGCCAGTGAGGTGCGCTGAGGTGACACCAAATAAAGTGATTTGCGTGGCTTGTGCTGCAGCAGCCACATGAGAGACGCCAGAATCATTGCACACAACAAGGCCAACTTGCTGACAAAGCTGGGCAAATTGATCAATGGGTAGTGGATCAAGACGCTGTGCGGACGGAGCATTGGCTTGGGCTTGCTCTATTTCATTAGGAGGAGGGCACATCAAGACATGAATACCATGCGCTTGCAGTGCTTGAGTGAGCTGCTCAAAGTAGGGCCAAACTTTGACCTGTCCTTTATGTTTGCCTGTAGCGGTCGGAGCGATAAGCACAGATTTATTAGGGGGACACTGTTGAGGCAGGAGTGAGTGGTTGAGGGGCGGCAAGCGCAGTTTTAGCTGTTGTCCTGAGAGGGCAGGAATAGGGGTCTGCCATAGTTGCATGGCCTGTTGAGCTAGGGAATACCAGTAGTGCACAGTATGTTGATTATGCCTAGGTTTATCAAAAGGCCAGCGCAGCAAAAAGCTGCGTCCTTCATCACGAACGCCCGCAGCGGGGATGCGCGCCCACCAAAAAACAAAAGCACTTGAAAATGAATCCGGAATGATCAACCCTTTAGCATCGAGTTGTTTGTGTTGCTGCCGGTGTTTTTTGATTGCGCGGGCATCCCGACAGAGGTGACCCGTGAGAGGTACCCAATGAGTGATAGGATAGTGGCGTAATAGTTGTTGTGCCCAAGGGCGGGCACAAATGACTAGTTGATACTGTGATGATTGGAGCAATGCCTCGATGATGGGTAAGCACATGCAAACATCACCAAGCCAATTAGGAAGGCGTAAATACAATAAGGTGTGTGATGAGCTGGAAGCAGTAGACATTATTATGTGTTAAAAAATGGCTGCAATGAAACTTGAACATTGCAGCTCAAGGCAAGTTAAAATGCGATTCTGTGAACCCTATTGAAAATAGAGAGAGTAAACGATTGAGTAACCATACCACGCATTATGTACCCCAGGGCTTTCAAGAAGAGGCAGAAATATGGCGGCGCATTTACCAACGCCTGCTCCCTTATTGGAAGGTCATCGTATTGGCTGTTATTTTAGTCAGTGTTGTCTCTGCTGCAAAGCCGTTGATGGCAGTTATTATGAAGCCATTATTAGATGATGGTTTTACCGGGGCAAAGCCTGCCTATGTATGGCAAATCCCTTTGCTGGTAGTGGGTATTATGATTATTAGGGGGTTAGCTGGGTACGCCAGTAGTTATTTATTAGCCTGGGTGGCTAATAATATGTTGCTTGGTTTACGCAAACAAATGTTTGATCGGCTGCTCGGGCTGCCTGACTCAACCTTTAGGCAGGGCGATTCGGGGCGCTTATTAAATCGGTTTACGATTGACGCGACTAATATGACCAATGTTGCCACCGAGGTCATTACGGTTGTGGTTCGCGAAGTGTTAACTGTTATCGCTTTGCTTGGTGTGCTGCTGTATATGTCTTGGCAATTAACCTTAATTGTGTTTGTCATGTTGCCTATGTCTTATATCGCAGCACGATTGATATCTCGTCGTTTGCGAAGGATTAACCGTGATACGCTGAGCATGAATGCAGAGCTTACTCGAGTAGTGAGTGAAAGTATCGCCGGGCAGCGAGTAATTAAGTTATTTAACGGGTATGAGCATGAAAGTGAGCGTTTTGCTTATGTGAATGGGCGATTACGTCGATTTGCAATGCGCGCGGCCAGTGCAAATGCAGCACTGTCACCCATTACGCAGTTTTTTGTTACCATTGCCGTGGCCATTGTCATTGCGGTAGCGTTATATCAAGCAACAAGCAAGGGGCTGACTATTGGCGGCTTTGCTGCTTTTATGGCAGCGTTGGTGCAATTACTGGATCCGATTCGTCGCCTAGCGAATATTACGGGGACCGTTCAGCGCATGCTAACAGCAGCTGAAAGCGTGTTTACTCTGATCGATTGGGAGGAGGAGCGTGATAGGGGCACACAGTCTCTATCTGAACCAGCTCGTGGGCATGTACGCTTTAACGAGGTATCCCATCAGTATGAAGGACAGGATAAGCCAGTTATTCAGCGAGTAAGCTTCGAAATTCAGCCTGGTCAAACAGTTGCATTGGTTGGGCGCTCCGGAAGTGGCAAAACGACTTTAGCAAATATGTTGCCTCGGTTCATTGAGCCCAATTTGGGGGGGGCCATCATGGTTGATGGTGTGAATGTGAGTGATTTAGCATTGCATTCTTTGCGCCGTAATCTATCATTTGTTAGTCAAGATGTGGTCTTATTTGAAGGAACCATTAGAGATAATGTGGCCTATGGTGAATATGCTGCCAAAAGCGATGAAGAGGTTTGGAGGGCACTCGAAGCAGCAAACTTAGCAGAGTTTGTGCGTGGCTTGCCTCAGGGCATGCATACTTATGTAGGAGAGCAAGCCAGTAAACTGTCGGGCGGGCAGCGTCAACGCTTAGCAATTGCTCGGGCCATACTCAAAGATGCACCAATACTAATACTTGATGAGGCTACCTCCGCCTTAGACAGTGAGTCAGAGCGGCAAATACAACAGTCATTAGAGCGCTTGATGCGCGAGCGCAGCACACTCGTCATTGCACATCGATTAGCAACAATTAAAAATGCTGATTGTATTATTGTGCTTGAAGAGGGGAGCATAGCAGAGCAGGGGACACATGATGAGTTAATTGCTTTGCAAGGAATTTATGCGGCGCTCTATCAGATGCAATATGCTGAGGAACATGTACATGAAGAATCTGAGTCTTAACTTTAGCCCCTGGGAGTACGCATGAACAAACATGCTCTAATAGTTCTTTTGACAACTGCTTGCTTAGCCGCTTGTAGTAACACAGCAAATAAGGACGAATTTAATAGCAATCAAGTGCGTCAAGAACGGTTTTTAGTCACAAATAAAAAACTGCCCGCAAGCTTTGCTGATATACAGCAAAGCTTATTTAAACATCGTGATGCCTGTCAGATTTATTTTGAATTTCGCCCAGACCCACAACAGGTGCACTATGCAACATTGGTTTATCGCCAGAACCAAGAGGATGATTTAAGAGAGTCAGTATTTGCAGATTTAACTGCTTATGCCTCGGGCAATGTTCAAATGGATGTATATGCTTATTATGCTCATAACCACGATTTGGCTTATGCCTTATTAAGAGCGTTAAGTGAGCCTGAGCATTGCCCACGTTAAGACAAGCTGCTTGCATCAAAATAAGATCAAATCGTACTGCTCTTGATAATAATGGGGATCGACTTCGAGCGAAATAGGCTTACCGATAAAATCCCCTGTTTGTGCGAGGTATTGGCTTTCTTCATCTAAGAATAGATCCACCACAGCTTGAGAGGCAATGATACGGAACTCTTTAGGATCAAATTGTCGCGCTTCGCGAAGAATTTCGCGCAAAATTTCATAGCATACAGAGCGCGCTGTGCGGATACGGCCTCGTGACTCACAAGTAGGACAGGCTTCGGTTAAAGTATGGGCCAGGGATTCACGAGTGCGTTTGCGTGTCATTTCCACCAAACCCAACTGACTGAATTCGCTAATAGTGATTTTACTATGATCGGATTCTGTGGCCCGTCTTAATTCATTTAATACCGATTGTCGATGCTCCTCATGATCCATGTCGATAAAATCAATAAGGATTATTCCCCCAATATTTCTTAGACGAAGTTGGCGGGCAATGGCAACCGTAGCCTCAAGATTGGTTTTAAAAATGGTGTCCCGAAAATTACGCCCACCTACATAACCACCAGTATTAACATCAATAGCAGTTAGAGCTTCGGTTTGATCAATGATCAAGTACCCACCAGAATTGAGATCGACACGGCGGGAGAGCGCGCGCTGAATTTCTTCTTCAGCATTTACCGTATCAAATAGGGGGCGTCGGCCGCTGTAGTGGATAATACGATCATGCACTGAGGGGGTATAAGTTTTGGCCCAAGAGGTTAATTGTTGAAAGGTGGTACGTGAGTCGACAATAATTTTGTCTATATTAGGGCCAACCATATCACGAAGCACACGCTCTGCCAGATTTAAATCTGTATATAAATTCGATGGGCAGGGTTGTGTTTTTAGTCGATCTGAGATTTTTTGCCACAATTTTCTTAGATAGGTACAGTCGGCTCGAAGTTCATCGTCGGTAGCCTGCTCCGCTTGTGTGCGTACAATGAATCCTCCTGGAAGATTACTGGCAATGGCTTGCATACGCTGTTTTAAATCGTTACGAACCTCTTCATCTTCGATGCGTTGAGAAATACCAATATGTGGGTCAAAGGGCATATACACCAGCATGCGCCCGGCAATGCTAATTTGCGTCGTTACCCGAGCCCCTTTCGTACCAATTGGATCCTTAATGACCTGAACAATGATTGATTGGCCCTCAAATAAAAGCTTTTCTATTGGGGTAATGGGATTGCCGGTAAGTCGCTCTTGTCTGTTTTGCCGTAGGTCTCCCACATGAATAAAAGCCGAACGCTCTAAACCAATATCAATGAAAGCACTCTGCATGCCCGGCAATACACGAGCGACACGGCCAAAGTAAATATTTCCCACTAATCCTTTTTGACAGGTACGCTCAAACAACAGCTCTTGGATTTCTCCCTGCTCTACAATCGCTGCACGAGTTTCAAATGGGGTGATATTGATGAGTATGTCTACGGCCATGGATGAATAAAACTCCTTTCAATGCAGATGATGTGATCTTCTTCCAAGTCTAGGCCATGGTTTGAAATTATGCACCTAGAAAAAATGTGGCACTTTTGCCAAAAGAAAAGGGGAGGTAATGGAAAAAGAGAAAAAGGCTTGCAATATTATTTTTCCATTGTTATTATTTCGTTTTTGCAGGCGGGGTCCTCAGAGAGGTTAATTGCAGAGAGCAAACCCATCAATTTTAAAATGCTTGCAAAAATATTTTTTTAGGGTTATAGTTACATTCCCTTGGATTTGAAGGGGCCAAACAACAAGTTATTTGTTGTTGCGAATAAGAAAAGGGTTCGCTTAATTGGCCGGTTGCAGTATTTGTTTTTTTGCATCATTTTCAAAAACACTTGACAGCAACAAAAATCCAGTTCATAATTACATACTTTGCTTCATACGGTGCCTAGCACTAGAGGCGAAACTGATTGGCTTAGTGCCTGTTGGTTTAAAGTTTAGTTCTTTAACAATTTAGTAGCCTATAGATGTGGGCGCTTGAGGTGCGATGCAAGTTATGGATTTATTGCCATAATTTGGTACATCGACATTTTAAGTGCTCACAAGGAACAAGGTTTTTGCATACAGCAAATACCGGCGTTTCTTTGAGTACTAGCCGCTTTGGTTAATCCAAAGCATACATAGAGATTAAACTGAAGAGTTTGATCCTGGCTCAGATTGAACGCTAGCGGGATGCCTTACACATGCAAGTCGAACGGCAGCGACATGGACAATCCCTTCGGGGTGCGACCATGGGCGGCGAGTGGCGGACGGGTGAGTAATGCATCGGAACGTGCCCAGTAGTGGGGGATAACCACTCGAAAGAGTGGCTAATACCGCATATTCTCTACGGAGGAAAG
>CALKIR010000048.1 GCA_937995985.1 uncultured Alcaligenaceae bacterium | reverse complement strand
ATGGTGCCGGCTAGAGGAGTCGAACCCCCGACCTTCTCATTACAAGTGAGCTGCTCTACCAACTGAGCTAAGCCGGCAAAAAAGATAATTATATAGGAAAAATAATTTTTTTCCAAGGGCCTGCTGCTCAGGCCCAAGGACAGGATTATTATTTGATGATGCGCAAGTGGGGAGCACTGCCTTTTTTGTCTTTGTGCTCAGACTCTTTGGCTGGGTCCGTATCCGCCCGCCCGTCAGTGGGGCGAGTAGGAGCTGAAGACTGTGTGGGCTCGTCCTCTGTAGAAGAGCTCGAATAAGGCTCCGAGGGGGTTACCTCAAAGCCCATGCCTGCCCCCGTTTCACGAGCAAAAATGGCAGATACGGCAGCCACTGGAATATAGACATCCTCGGGCACACCGCCAAATCGAGCTTGAAACTCAATATATTCGTTGCCGATGAGTAGTTGGTTTGTGGACAGGTAGCTAATATTTAAGGTGATTTGTCCATCTTGTACATATGCTGCTGGTACAACAGTATTTTCATCGACTTGAACCACAATATGTGGTGTGTAGCCATTGTCTGTGCACCAGTCATGCAAGGCACGAATGAGGTAGGGTTTGGTTGGAGTTTCAGCCATGGTAGTTTATAAGTCTAACGACGCATCACTTTTTCTGATGGGGTAAGGGCCTCTATGAAAGCAGGGCGAGAAAAGACTCGTTCAGCATATTTTTGTAAGGGTGCAGCGCTTTTAGGCAACTCTACCCCATAATGATCGAGACGCCAGAGTAATGGAGCAATAGCAACATCGATCATTGTGAAATCTTCGCCAAGCATATATTTGTTTTTGGCTAACATAGGAGCCAGTTGAGTCAGACGATCGCGTAGCTCTTTGCGTGCTTCGTCTTGTTTTTCTGCGGGAACCTCACCACGGTCTTCTAGTACCAGTACATGACTAAATAGTTCGCGCTCAAAATTAAAGAGAAATAAGCGTGTGCGAGCCCGCATCGTAGGATCGGCAGGCATTAATTGTGGATGGGGAAAGCGCTCGTCAATGTACTCATTGATGATATTGGATTCGTAGAGAATGAGGTCGCGCTCTTCTAGGATGGGGACCTCGCCATAAGGGTTCATGACATAAATATCCTCAGGTTTGTTGTAGAGGTCAATGTCACGAATTTCGAAGTCCATGCCTTTTTCGTGCAGCACAAAGCGGCAGCGCTGAGAAAAAGGGCAGGTAGTACCAGAATAAAGCACCATCATAGTTTAAGTTTCCAATTTATAGAAATGAAACAAGAGCCAGTAGGCTCAAGAACAACGGGGACACCCTGCAGTGCCCTGCAGGGTGTGGTGCAAAAAAGGTTATTTGATGTCTTTCCAATAGGCTTTGTCGAGGCGCCAAGCGACACCAAAGAAAATGATGAGGAGAACAAGCACCGCAGCACCGATGCGCTTGCGTTCCATTTGATAGGGTTCGGCCATCCAACCTAAGAAATTGCTCAGATCAGCAATGTCTCGGTCAAAACGCTCTGCTTGTTCTGGGTCGAGCGGAATGATTTTGGCGCTAGAAAAGGCTTTGTCTGGGGCTGTACTAAGTGGTTCAGTGGTGACATCCCAAAAGCCATACTCATCAATTAAAGTGGTTGTGCGCTCCCATTGGCCCTCATCGTTTTGCTTAACAACGACGCTCTCTAGGCGAGTAGGGCCTTGGGCCTGCCACATTGCATGAGGCATTGCAACCATGGGGTAAACGAGGTTATTCCAGCCCGTAATTTGCCCTTGGTCACGATAGAAGGTGCGCAAATAGGTGTAGAGATAGTCTACACCGCTCGGGCCAAAGCTGGTGGCGCGAGAGCGGGCAATCACGGAGAGGTCTGGAGGAGTGGTACCAAACCATTTTTTACCATCCTCGGGATCCAACGCGACATCCATGTAGGCACCGATGTCGTCCGATGTGAATAAGAGGTTGCGTCGGATTTCCTCCTCGGTCAGCCCAATGTCTGTCAGCTTGTTGTACATCATTGCGCTCGCGCTGTGACAGTTTAGGCAGTAATTAACGAATTGTTTGGCGCCATTTTGTAGGGCTGCCATATCGTTAATTAGGTTTGGGGCCTTTTCAGTAGGATAATCATCCATGAAGGCCACTGCTGGGCTACTAATGCTCAGGGCTAATGCGAGCGCTCCAAGTACTTTTTTAATCATGTTAAATCCGTATCGTGAATAAGTTTTAGCGGGCGCGGAAAGTGATGCGCTCAGGAACAGGTTTAAACTTACCCATGCGTGACCAAACTGGCATTAATAAGAAGAATGCCAGGTAGATCACCGTACCTATTTGGCTTAACAGGTTGTACAGATCGCTTGGGGGCTCAGTACCCAAGTAACCGAGCATGAGGAAATTAACGATAAAGATAGCATAAAGTAGCTTGTGCCAACCGGGACGATAGCGAATGGATTTCACTGGGCTAGCGTCTAACCAAGGCAAGAAAAACAGGATGACTACAGTACCGCCCATGACGACAACCCCCCAGAATTTGGCGTCAAAGACCCGTAGGGCTACCGCTACAGCAAGCAGTACGAGAGTAAAGAAGACGCGCCATTGTATGCGGATTGAGCCGCGGAATAGGATGGCGAGGGCCGCGACTACTGCACCCACAACGAGGATCCAGGTGAAGTCATCGGTAGTGGCACGGAGCATTGAGTAAAACGGGGTGAAGTACCACACCGGAGCAATGTGCTCAGGGGTAGCCATGGGGTCGGCAGGAATAAAGTTGTTGTACTCAAGGAAGTAACCGGCCATTTCGGGCGCAAAGAACATGATTGCTGCAAATACAATCAAAAAGCCCGCAATACCCAAGATATCATGCACGGTGTAGTAAGGATGGAAAGGAATGCCATCTACGGGGCGGCCTTTTTCATCTTTGGGGCCGTCTTTGATCTCTACTCCATCAGGGTTGTTGGAGCCAACCTCGTGCAAGGCAATCAGGTGGGCGACTACAAGTGCAATCAGTACCAGCGGAATAGCGATGACGTGGAAAGCAAAGAAACGGTTCAGTGTGGCGTCAGAAACCACATAGTCACCACGAATCCAAATGGCTAGTTCAGGACCAATAAATGGTATGGCAGAGAAAAGGTTGACAATAACTTGTGCCCCCCAATAGGACATTTGGCCCCAGGGTAAGAGGTAGCCAAAGAAGGCTTCAGCCATCAAACAGAGGAAAATAGCTACCCCAAAAATCCAGACCAGTTCGCGTGGTTTGCGATAAGAGCCATAAAATAGGCCTCGGAGCATGTGCAAATAAACCACTACGAAGAACATTGAGGCACCAGTAGAGTGCATATAGCGGATAATCCAGCCGCCTGGGACCTCTCGCATAATGAATTCTACCGATGCAAAGGCACGCTCAGCATCTGGTTTGTAGTTCATTACCAAGAAGATACCAGTCACAATCTGTATGACCAGTACCAATAGGGACAAAGAGCCGAAAAAATACCAAAAATTAAAGTTTTTCGGCGCATAGTACTCTGACATGTGCTCTTTGTAGAGGGACGTCAGCGGGAAGCGTCTGTCAATCCATCCCAAGAGACCTGTCGTTTCAACTGTTTTCTCGCCAGCCATGAAAACGGTTCCTTTTTTTAGAATGAAAGCAAAGATTTAAAAGAATTTAAGCTTCGTTTTCTGCCACGCCAATAATAAGCTTTGTGCCATCAGGAGAAATGCTGTAGGGCGGAATTTCGAGGTTATCGGGGGCAGGTTTATTCATGTATACGCGGCCTGCGAGGTCAAAGGTTGAACCGTGACAGGGACAGAAAAACCCACCAGCCCAATCACTAGGCAAACCAGGCTGAGCCCCAGAAGACAGGCGAGGCGTGGGCACACAACCCAAATGAGTGCAAATAGCAATACACACAAAATATTCGGGAAGAATAGAGCGCCACTCATTTTGGGCGTATTCGGGAGTAAAGCCAGGACGATTAGAAAAAGGATCGGCCAGCTTGCTGTTTTGAGAGCTTAGAGTGGCAAGCTGATCTTCAGTGCGATGCAGGATCCAGATAGGATTGCCGCGCCATTCGACGGTGCGAATTTCGCCGGGACCAATAGTGGTTAAATCGACCTCAACTGGGGCGCCTGCTGCACGAGCGCTGGCAGAAGGTGCAAAAGAACCGACAAATGGGACTGCGGTAGCCACGCCAGTCACACCACCTACAGCACAAGCGGTGGTGACCCAAAAACGGCGCGATGGGTCAGATGGCAGGATAGATTTCTTTTCCGCTCCGTTTTTTTTGGGTTGTGTCGTAGATTGACTCATTCTAGTATCCTTATTTTTGCCCTAAAGGGTTTGACTGCAAGTTGTATGAATCCGTAAGTTAGAGAACGAAGGATCGCCTAGAGGGCATCCTCCATGATCTGTAGCGCAAAAATCGAAAGTGTGGTTTGATCAACAACAATGTATTATAGCGTTAACAGATAATTTGTTTTGGGTTTTTAAGGGGCAAACATGAGTAAACCATCAAGTTTCCTGAAAGAGTTTCGCGAATTTGCGGTGCGCGGCAATATGATTGACCTAGCTGTAGGTGTGATCATCGGCGGCGCATTCGGAAAAATCATTGACTCGTTAGTCAATGACATCATCATGCCGCTAGTTAGCTATATTTTAGGGGGTGATGTCGATTTTGCGAACTATTTTACCGTATTACGTACACCTGAGGGCTATACCGGGTCATATACTCTTGAAGAGCTTAATGCTGCCGGCGCGGTAGTGTTTGCTTGGGGGCATTTTATCACTATCTTGGTGAATTTTATTTTGCTCGCCTTTGTAGTGTTTTTAATGGTCAAAATGATTAATAAGATGCGCCGTTCATTGGAGCGCGAGGAAGAGCACGCTCCCGTTGCCGAGGAGCCTCCTGCACCGGCCGAAGAGGTGGTGTTATTGCGTGAGATTCGTGATGCCTTGAGTACGCGCAATCAGGGTACGGCCAAGTAAATGCGTGTTTGGATACGCGTATAGGATATAGGCACCCCCTTTTAAAAGGGGTTGTCTATATCAATAAACTCTACTGTTATGGGCAGGTGTTGGGCGATGTACTCTCCGAGGGCTTGGACCCCATAACGTTCTGTTGCGTGATGACCGGCCGCCATAAAGGCGGTTTTATTTTCTCTGGCGTAATGATAAGAGTGTTCCGAGGCCTCACCAGTGATATATAGATCAACTTGAGCTGCAATAGCATCGGGCATAAAGCCTTGGGCTCCCCCTGTACACCAGGCTATTGTGTGTATTTTCTGTTGTGGGTTGCCAACATATTGGGGGGCTCTATGTAATGTTTTGTTAACATGCTCAGCCACCTCAGCCAAGGTTTTAGGGGTATTAAGGCGTCCTAATTGAATAAGATTATGGGGGCCGGTACGTTTGAGTTGACCTTCTTTATCGCGATCGAGTTCAAAGCCGAGTTTGAGTCCAAGCTGGGTGTTATTGCCTAAGGTGGGATGGCCATCGAGAGGCAGGTGGTAGGCAAAGACGTTTAGGCCATGAGCTAGGGCGGCTGCGATGCGGCGCCGTTTCATGCCGACAATACAGGGATCTTCGTTGTTCCAAAACCAGCCATGATGCACCAAAATAGCATCAGCATTTTTCTCAATAGCAGCATCGATGAGAGCTTGGGATGCTGTAACCCCAGTAATGAGGGTGTGGATTTGTTCGCGACCTTCTAGTTGGAGGCCGTTGGGACAATAGTCTCGGTAGTTCCAAGGTTCTAATAATTGGTCTAGCCAATGAGTAAGATCGTTGCGATGGATACTGCTCATGGGGTGTGTGCTGAAAAAGAATTGGTTAATCGTTGGTTAATGAGGTCTCTTGGTCCTCATCCGCGGTTTTTACAAAGCGTCCTAGCAAAATGCCTATTTCATATAAGATGCACAGGGGACCAGCAAGGAGGAATTGGCTAATGACATCGGGAGGGGTGACAATGGCAGCGATGACAAAGGCACCGACGATGACATAACCACGAACTTCTCGTAGTTTTTCTACGGTTACGAGTCCGGCCTTAAGGAGCAGCACCACTGCAACGGGCACTTCGAAGGTGATGCCAAAGGCCAAGAACATGGTCATGACAAAACTCGAGTACGCTTCAATGTCTGGGGTTTGGCTGATAGATTGTGGGGCGACAGAGGCGATAAATTGGAATACCGTACGAAAGACCACAAAGTAGCAAAATAACATGCCCAGTATAAATAGTGCAGTGCTAGATATGATAAGCGGAAGTGCGAGGCGCTTTTCATGGGCGTAGAGACCAGGGGCAACAAAGGCCCAAGCTTGATAGAGCACGTACGGTAAAGCCAAGATAAAGGCAGCCAAAAGGGTCACTTTGACGGGAACCATAAATGGGGTAATCACCCCCGTGGCGATCATGGTGCTGCCCTGAGGTAGGGAGGCCAACATAGGTTGTGCGAGAGTGTCATAGATGTAGGCTGCCCCAGGGTATAAAAAGAGCACGATAAATACAACCACAACGCTTATGACCGCTCGTAATAGGCGATCGCGCAATTCAACAAGGTGTGAGATAAAGGTATCGTTTTGTGCTTCTTGTGTCATTGGCCGTGGTGGAAATCATGGTTTAGGGGGGTGACTGCCTGCCCGCAGTGCCGCTGCGGTTTTACTTGCGACCGGAGGGGTTGGTTGTTCTTGTGTGGCCTCTGAATGAGCAGAGGGGGCCTGGGGTGAGTTACTTTGGGCCGGGTCAGGCTGTTTGGCCTGTGATTTGAGGCCGTCAGTGGTTTCCTGCTGCAAGTTTTTGATGGCATCTCGAGCTTCTATGAAGGGATCTTTGAGATCTCGCTCAAATTCGGTGAGCGGATCTTTAAACTCTTTGCCTAAGTCTTGAATAGAGCTTTTTACTGAGGAGGAGGCTTTGGCCATTTCTTTTTTGAGGTCTTTGATGTCTTCGAGCTCCATTTCTTTTTGAATGTCGCGTTTGACGTCATTCATATAGCGTTGGGCACGACCCATTAGGTGGCCCAAGGTACGGGCGACCTTGGGCAAGCGCTCGGGGCCTAGTACAAGAAGAGCCACAATCGCGATGATAAGCAGTTCACTGAAACTGATGTCGAACATGGTAGCCGCCGTGAGTTAACAAAGCCAGAGCCGATGCACACCATCGGTCCCATTAAGGGCAGGGAGTATGGTGTGGGTGTGCTTAAGAGGCGTCTGTTTTTTCTTTGGCCTGCACATCAACGGTGTTTTGGTCCTCGGCCTCTCGTTGGGCAATGCTCGCCGGCTCTTCCTCTTGGGCCTCGCGAATGCCCTTTCTAAAGCCTTTGACTGCTCCGCCCAAATCTTCACCGACATTACGCAGTTTTTTGGTGCCAAAAACAAGTGCCACGATAAGCAGAACAATCAGCCAGTGCCAAATACTAAAGGTCCCCATGAAAATCTCCTAGTTTAAGCCAAATCTTGGGTTTTTCCAGGGCCGTGGCCCCCCCAATATGTGTAAATGTAGGTGATGAACCTCTTGACCGCCATCATCACCGCTGTTAATTACCAAACGAAAACCACCTTCGAGGGTTGGGCGACAGCCATTTTCAGCGGCAATTTTTGGCGCCAGAGCCATCATTTTGCCTAGCCATGATGCGTCATCTGGGGTGATGTCTTGCATTGAGACAACATGAGCCTTGGGGATGACTAAAATATGTACTGGCGCGGCAGGGTTGATGTCTTTGAAGGCGAGAAATTGATCGTCCTCATAGACTTTTGTGGATGGTAGGCTGCCTGCTACGATTTTACAGAAAATACAATTCTCGCTCATAACTTATATCAAATAACAATTCAGTACAGGGGTACTGTGTATCGTGTATTGGATCAGGATGGTTGTTTGCGTGCCGCCTTTTCCGCTAGACCGGATACCCCTTGTCGGCGTGCGAGCTCGGCAAACACCTCTTCGGGTCTTATTTGATAATAACTTAACACAACTAGACTATGAAACCATAAATCAGCCATTTCGCCAATAATTTGTTTGGGATCATTGTCTTTGGCAGCAAGAACCAGTTCTGTGGCCTCTTCGCCAATTTTTTTGAGAAAGGCATTAGGACCACGGTGGAGCAGACGTGCGCTGTATGAGCGTTCAGGATCTCCTCCCCGGTCTGGGTGGCGTGATTCCAATAGATCGGCTAATTGTAGCAATATGTTATTGGGGCTGTGATCGGCATTAAAGGACATGGCGGTTGTATTTCATGTGCTTAAAAGGTCATTGTACCGTGCTTTAGAGTATCAAAGCATTATCTGTAAATTTCTGTTGGATCTTTGAGTATGGGCTCGACACTGCTCCAACGTAGGCCTGTAGGGGTGGTCTGCAGTTGTTGATAAAAACAACTTTCACGTCCTGTATGACAGGCAATTCCACCTTTTTGTTCTACTTTGAGCAAAATTACATCGCCATCACAGTCTAAGCGAATATCATGAACAATTTGCTCATGCCCGGATTCCTCTCCTTTGTGCCATAGTTTTTGGCGCGAGCGGGACCAATAAGTCGCTTTGCGGCTTGTAATGGTATGTTTGAGGGCGGTGGCATTCATCCAAGCAACCATGAGGATGGTGCCACTTTTCCAGTCTTGGGCAATGGCTGGGATAAGCCCTTGGGAATCAAATTGGACGTGTTCTAACCATGCCATGATGCGCTCTCCATCGGGATTAAGTGTGGGCTGGGGGAGGGGAGGTATGAATGCCTTGGGCAGCTAAAAATTCTTTGGCTGCTGCAATGGTATAGGTCCCATAATGAAAAATGCTGGCAGCCAAGACTGCTTGAGCGCCCCCTTTGAGTACGCCATCTGCGAGGTGCGTTAGGTTGCCTACCCCACCCGAAGCAATAACTGGGATGTGGACGGCATCGCTAATGGCGCGCGTTAAGGCTAAGTCAAAACCTGATTGGGTGCCATCTTGATCCATGCTGGTGACAAGTAATTCGCCCGCTCCTAGGGATTCAACACGTTGGGCCCATTCAATGGCATCAAGGCCTGTACGATGCGTGCCCCCACGGGTACATACCTCCCATTTTGGTGAGGCGTCATGAGTATGGTGGTGTCGTTTGGCATCAATAGCAATGATGAGGCGTTCACTGCCTAGCTCTTGGGCAGCCTCTTGAACCAGTTCAGGCTGTTCTACAGCAGCGCTGTTAATAGAGACTTTGGCCGCTCCAGCAGCGATCATGGCACGCAAGTCTTCCAGCTGTCGCATGCCGCCCCCCACAATAATAGGGATGGTGGTGTGTTGGCTTAGCTGCGTTAGGATGCGGTGAATGACAGCGTTATTTTCGCTGTCACCCGTGATATTAAGTAAGACAATTTCATCAGCGCCTGCTTCGGCATAGCGTGTGGCTACTTCGATGGGATCACCTGCATCGTTAAGGTCAACAAAGTTGACTCCTTTTACGACGCGGCCATTGGCTAGGTCCAGGCAGGGGATAATTCTACAAGTCGGTTGGTCTGTATTCATGATGGAGGACCTTTGCTGAGTCAATGCTCTAAATTAATTTAGAGGTTGTCGACGTATTGCTGTGCCTCTTGGAAGTTGACTGTGCCTTCGTAAATACTGCGGCCCAAAATAACCCCTTCGATGCCCTCGTCTGCAACCTCACACAGAGCGCGGATATCCTCAATAGAGGATACTCCTCCTGAGGCAATGACGGGAATATTAACCGCTCGTGATAGCGCAACGGTGGCCGGAATATTAACGCCCGATAGCATGCCATCGCGACCTATGTCGGTGTAAATGATGGATTCACAGCCGTAGTCGGCAAATTTTTGAGCCAAATCAATGACATCGTGACGGCTGAGTTTGCTCCAGCCGTCGGTGGCCACTTTGCCGTCGCGAGCATCAAGGCCCACAATAATGTGGCCAGGGAAGGCAGTGCAGGCGTCGCGTAAAAAGCCGGGGCTTTTAACTGCCGCGGTACCAATAATGACATACTGGATGCCTAGGTCTAGGTAGGCTTCTATGGTGTCCAAATCACGGATGCCTCCTCCAATTTGGATGGGAACCTCACCATCTACAATATCAATAATAGCTTCAATGGCATCGCGGTTTACGGGTTTGCCTGCAAATGCGCCATTGAGATCAACGAGGTGTAAGCGTTTGGCCCCTTGTTCAAGCCATTGATCGGCCATGGCGGCCGGGTCGTCAGAAAATACTGTGACCTCTTCCATGTCGCCCTGACGTAGGCGTACGCAGCGTCCGTCTTTGAGATCGATGGCAGGTATCAACAACATGATTAGAGTACTCCCTTGGTGGATGGAATGACGCCTTCATTGCGTGGATCAGGCTCTAGAGCCATGCGTACTGCGCGGCCAAAAGCTTTAAAGATGGTTTCACATTGGTGGTGCGCATTTTTCCCTCGAATATTGTCAATATGGAGGGTGGCTTGGGCATGATTCACAAAGCCTTGGAAAAACTCCCGTACCAATTCGGTGTCAAAAGTGCCTACTTTTTCTCGGTGGAATTGGGCGTGAAAAAACAACCCTGGGCGGCCAGAAAAATCAATGACGACACGGCTAAGGGATTCATCTAGGGGCACATAGGCATGGCCATAGCGACGAATGCCTGCTTTGTCCCCAATGGCGTGAGCAAAGGCTTGGCCTAGGGCAATACCGATGTCTTCTACAGAGTGGTGATCATCAATATGAGTGTCGCCATCACAAAATACCTTGAGATCAATGACCCCGTGACGAGCGATTTGATGCAGCATGTGATCAAGAAAGGGCACACCACTGTTCAGATCATGTCGGCCGGTTCCGTCGAGATTAATGGCAACCTTAATTTTTGTTTCGTAGGTATCACGAGAAATTTCAGCTGTGCGCATGGAAATACTCTATTTATTCGGTAGTTGATAGTCTGAGTTTGGCACTTTGGGCGTGTGCATACAGGCCTTCGCCCTCTGCCAAAGTAGCGGCAACAGGTCCCAGTGTTTGAGCACCTGTATAAGAGATATTAATAATGCTGCTGCGCTTTTGGAAATCATACACGCCCAGAGGGGATGAGAAGCGTGCAGTGCGAGCAGTGGGCAGGACATGGTTAGGACCTGCGCAATAATCGCCTAGAGATTCTGAGCTATAGGGACCAAGAAAGATAGCACCGGCATGGCGGATACGAGCCAGGCAGTATTCAGGGTCTTGGGTTGCAATCTCCAAGTGCTCGGCAGCAATAATATTGGCAATCTCACAAGCAGTATCTAAATCTGGCACTTGGATCAAAGCACCTCTATCGCGGAGGCTGGTGCGAATGATATCTGCACGTGGCATAGTCGGTAATAAACGCTCAATTTCGGCATGGACAGCATCTAAAAACTCTGCCTCGGTTGAAATGAGGATGGCCTGGGCAAGTTCGTCATGCTCGGCTTGGGAAAAAAGATCCATGGCCATCCAATGAGGGGAAACGCTGCCATCGCTGATAATTAGAATTTCGCTTGGGCCAGCAATCATATCAATACCGACAGTACCAAATACCCGTCGTTTGGCTTCAGCTACGTAGGCATTACCGGGGCCTACAATTTTGTCTACAGCAGGGATGGTCTCGGTACCATAAGCCAAGGCGGCTACAGCTTGAGCGCCACCAATAGCAAAGACGCGATCTACGCCGCCTAAGGCTGCAGCAGCGAGGACAAGCTCGTTACGTTCCCCTCCCGGGGTGGGGGTAACCATGATAAGCTCCTGTACTCCAGCAACTTTGGCAGGAATAGCATTCATCAGTACAGATGAAGGGTAGGCTGCTTTGCCCCCAGGGACATAGAGGCCGACACGATCTAATGGCGTAATGCGTTGACCCAGGCGGGTGCCATTGGCCTCGGTGTAGGACCAGTCTTCTTGGCGTTGTCGTTCATGATAACTGCGGATGCGTGCGGCGGCGGTTTCCAGTGCCGTACGTTGCTCAGCTGGCAGTTGCTCGAGAGCCTCTTGGAGTGCGTGAGCAGGAATTTCTAGGGCGTTGGCATCCGCAACTGTAAGCTGATCAAAGCGTTGTGTATAGCGTAGCAGTGCGGCATCACCCTCTTGGCGAATATCCTGAAGGATGGTGCGGCAAATTGTTTCTATGGAGGCGTCTTGTTCTTCTTCGTAGGCAAGTAAGGCGCGCAATTCGGTGTCAAATTGCGGTGCAGTAGAATCGAGGCGTCGAATGACCGTCATGACAGTGTCCTAAGTAAGTACCTTTAAATTGTAACCTTTTTCCTTAGAGTTTGGGCTCAGGCCGAATGGCGGCATGCATTAGTGCATCCATCAGAGGTTGTAATTCAGCATGACGAGTTTTTAAGGCTGCTTGGTTAATGATAAGGCGTGAGGAGATATGGGTGATTTCCTCAACTTCGACTAGGTTATTTGCTTTTAAGGTGTTACCAGTGGAGACCAAGTCTACAATAGCGTCAGCAAGACCAACTAAAGGGGCAAGTTCCATCGAACCGTAGAGTTTGATCAGATCAACATAAACCCCTTTGTTGGCAAAATGCTCGCGGGTTGCACGGATGTACTTAGTAGCAATGCGTAGGCGAGCTCCCTTGTGAACAGCGTTGTGGTAGTCAAAGCCTTGAGGGACAGCCACACTCATGCGACAACGGGCAATATTAAGATCTACCGGTTGGTATAGGCCACCAGGATGATGCTCCATATGCTCATATAAGACGTCTTTACCTGCAATACCAATGTGGGCTGCTCCGTATTGCACATAGGTAGGAACATCGGTAGCACGGACAATAATAATTTGTAGATTGTCTTGGCTGGTAGGCAAAATAAGTTTGCGCGAGGTTTCTGGATTGCCTCGCACCTCGATGCCTGCTTCGTTAAGCAAGGGCAGGGTTTCATCAAAGATACGCCCTTTGGACAGGGCCAAAGTAATGGGCTGTTGGATACGATTTGGACTATTCATACTCGGTGGGTGGGTATAACACCAGATTTTTTGTTAAGTGAGGCGCTCTATTTGTGCGCCTACGGCAGCAAGCTTGGATTCCATATTCTCATAACCGCGATCTAAATGATAGATGCGTTCAATGGTGGTATCTCCTTGGGCTGCTAGACCGGCAATGACCAGGCAGGCGGAGGCACGTAGATCTGTGGCCATGACGCGAGCACCGTACAAGGTGTCTACTCCACGGATACGGGCGGTATGGCCTTCTGTTTTGATATCTGCCCCCATGCGACGTAGTTCTTGGACATGCATGAAGCGGTTTTCAAAAATATTTTCAGCAATGACTGCGCGGCCTTGTGAGAGTGCATTGAGAGCCATGAGCTGCGCTTGCATATCAGTGGGCAAGCCAGGGTATTCACGAGTGCTAAAGCTGACAGCCTTGGGGCGTTGTTGCATACGGGCCTGAATAACATTGCCGTGGCTGTGTATTTCTAGGCCGGCCTGTTGTAGTTTTTGAATCGTTGCAGTCAGGGTATCAGCTTGGGTGTGATGTAAGGTAATTTCCCCGCGGGTTGCGCCTACAGCACATAAAAAGGTCCCTGTCTCGATGCGATCGGGCATGATGTGATGGGTGGCCCCATGGAGCTTTTCAACGCCTTGGATCACAATGGTATCGGTGCCGTGGCCTTTGATGCGGGCACCCATGGCAATGAGCATATTAGCAAGATCAACGACTTCGGGCTCTTGGGCGGCATTTTCAAGGATGGTTTCTCCGTCTGCTAAGACCGCTGCCATGAGTAGGTTTTCTGTGCCCGTCACAGTGACCATATCGGTACGGATGCGCGCTCCTTTGAGGCGTTGGGCGCGTGCGACAACAAAACCATGCTCTAGTGCAATGTCTGCACCCATGGCGCGCAGCCCTTTGATATGCTGGTCTACAGGGCGTTGTCCGATGGCACAGCCTCCTGGCAGACTGACCTTGGCCTCACCAAAGCGGGCCAGCAAGGGGCCAAGCACTAAAATAGAGGCACGCATTGTTTTGACCAATTCATAGGGGGCCTCAATGCTATCAGGTTGATCAGCGCACAGCTGAATACTGTGGCCATCACGCTGTACTTTGACGCCAATTTGGGCCAGTAATGCACAGGTGGTGTCAATATCGCGCAGGGTGGGCACATTGTGTAGCTGAATGGGCTCACTGGTTAGGAGGCTGGCGCATAAAATGGGCAGGGCTGCGTTTTTAGCGCCAGAAATGGTGATATCTCCATTTAAGGGTTGCCCCCCAGTAATGCGCAGTTTATCCATTTTGTTCTGCCTTGTATTCTTCGGGGGTCAAGGTACGCATGGATAGGGCGTGTATCTCACCGGTGTCCATACGGTTGCCTAGTGCAGCATATACCAGCTGATGGCGGCGGATGCGATTAAGGCCTTCGAATTCGGAGCTGACAATAAGGGCCTCAAAGTGTGCCCCATCATCGCCATGAACCTCTATATGGTCACACTTTAAGCCACTAATAATGTAGTTACGTATTTGTTCTGATGTCGTTACGCTCATGGTTAATTCCGTAATTTATAGCCTGATTTCAATAGGCGTAATGCGAAAAATGATAACAGTATAAAGGCAGTTCCTACTACGGTGAGGCTGTGCCATGGGGATACGTCCGAGGCCGCAAAAAAACCATAGCGGAAGCCATCAATAGTGTAAAAAATAGGATTCCATTTGGATACTGTTTGCCAAAATGGGGGCAGACTATGAATAGAATAAAATACGCCGGATAAAAAGGTCGCGGGCATAATTAAAAAGTTTTGAAAGGCTGCTAGTTGATCGAATTTTTCAGACCACAATCCAGCAATAACCCCTAAGGTGGCCATGATGCCGCAGGATAAAATGGCAAAAGTAAGTACCCATAATGGATAAGCAACCGGTAAGCGAACAAAAAATAAGGCGGTTAGGCCAATAAATATACCAACACAAAGTCCACGGATGATGGCTGCTAATACATAAGCTGAAAATATTTCACGATGTGACAGTGGGGGTAAAAGGATAAATACTAGATTGCCGGTAATGCGACTTTGAATCAGCGATGAGGAGGGATTTGCAAAGGAGTTTTGCAACATGCTCATCATCATTAGTCCTGGAATTAAAAAGCTGGTATAGGGGACAGAATCGTAGACGCTGACCCGATCTTCGAGGACTTGAGCAAAAATGAGCAGGTACAGTAACGCAGTGACTACTGGAGCGGCCACAGTTTGAAACCCTACTCTGATGAAACGCATCATTTCTTTGTGTAATAGGGTTAAGAAACCGCTGCCACCGGTCAATTGAGGCTGCTTTATGGGTGTGGTTGAACCCTGATTAGGTTCGTTTTGTGGTACGCCCCAACGCTTAACAGGTTTCGTTTGACTCATGCTGTTACCCTCTCGGATTGTTCGCTATGCATGATGCGTACAAAAGCATCCTCTAAGTCTGTGCTGCCTACATTTTCTAATAGGGCTTGAGTGGTATCAAGTGCGACTATTTCTCCAGCTTTGAGCATGGCAATGCGGTTACACAAGGCTTCGGCCTCTTCGAGATAGTGAGTAGTGAGTAAGATGGTATGGCCTTCGCGATTCAAGCGGGAAATAAACTCCCAGAGGTTGCGTCGTAGATCCACATCCACCCCTGCGGTCGGCTCGTCAAGAATAATTACAGGGGGGCGATGGACTAAGGCCTGGGCGACTAAAACCCGCCGCTTCATCCCACCAGAGAGAGCCCGCATATTGGTATCGCTTTTGTCGCTAAGACCTAGGTTGTGAAGGATTTCGTCTATCCAGTCGTCATTTTGACGCAGACCAAAATAGCCTGATTGAATGCGTAATGTTTCACGCACTGTAAAAAAAGGGTCGTAGACTATTTCCTGGGGCACCACGCCTAATGCTCGGCGTGAGCGACGAAAATCTTCGACTACATCATAGCCGCAGACACTGGCCCGTCCGGTGCTGGCTCGGGTTAAGCCGGCCAAAATAGAAATCATGGTGGTTTTGCCAGCGCCATTAGGGCCAAGCAAACCGAAAAATTCGCCATGTTCTATGGTTAAATTAATGGAGCGTAATGCCTGAAAGCCTTGAGTCGGGTCAGTCATACCGAGTAACCCTTTGATTCCTTTGGCTGGGGCATAAAAGGTTTTGCTAACGTTTTCTAGTCGTATTGCCGTCATAAATAGGGGACAAGGAGTCTGACCTTAGGACAAGGCCAGACTAAGTCAATGGTGAACAAGGAGCATGTTATGGAAATGCTCGTTAATGAGTGAGCAGGCGTTGGGCTACCAGTTTGCTATTTGACGTGTGTTTAATCACGTTTTTTGCTATTTAGTGCCTCAATTAGGCCGTCAAAGCCGCGTTGGTTGATCAGTTGTGCGAACTGATTGCGGTAGTTTTGGATCAGCCAAATGCCTTCGATGTTGAGATCGTATATCTTCCACCCTTCGGGAGTTTGTTCCATTCGATAGTCTACAGCAACATCGGGGTTATTGCGCTGGGAGACAATGGTGCGAACCACCACATCAGCGGCATCTGGATTGCCCCGGAAAGGTTGAACCTTGATTTCTGATAGTTCGTCAACCTTGGAAAGAGCGCCGCTATAGGTGCGAATAAGGGTGTTTTTAAACGCCTCTATTAACTCTTGGCGTTGTTGCTCGCTGGCTTGGCGCCAATGCGGGCCGGTAGCCAGGCGAGTAGTTTTCTCAAAGTTAACATAGGGTAGCACATATTCGTCAACGAGTGCATCAATGGCCTGACGATCCCCTTGTTGGGCAGCGGTGTTACTTTTTACTGCCTCAAGAGCCTGATCCGCCACAGCTTGTACAAACTCGGGGGGAGAGGCTTTGGGGTTGACCTGAGCCCATGCTGGGCTCATAAGGAGTGCAATGACCAAGACACTTAAAACGCCAAGCAAGCGGGTAGAAAAAGAGTGCATGCGTGCTAGCTGTATGGATTGCATGAGTATTGTCCTTTACTTTGTCTTGTGAGGATCATTGTCCGAGAGGTCCGCTTCAGGGTCCTCATAGACAGGCAAATCATCTGTTGCCTCTTGGTAAAAGTCCTCGTAGGTAGGTAAGTCTGTGTAGATATCGCTGCCTACAGGTGCTTTTTTGCTGCGAACCAGTGCTTCACGACGCTGTAAATAAGCATCACGGATAAAGCTGTAACGGTCTAGGGCGAGATCATCTACCAGGTCTTCTGCATCGGTAAGCCCCGCGCGCATATCCAAAAGATAAAAGGCAAGAATAGAATTACGTACGGGGACGCGGTTGATTTCCATAATAGGATAGGTGGATGAGAAGCCTGTGGCAAACCCTCCGACACGGGTCACGCCATCACGGACGGTGCTGGGGCCCAATCCTGGCAGTACCACATAAGGACCTGCAGGTACGCCCCATACCCCTAGGGTAGTACCGAGATCATTAGGAATTGACTTGGCACCATTTTTAGAGGCGACGTCAATACAGCCACCTAGGCCCATGGTGGTATTAAAGAGGACACGTCCTAAGCTATTGAAAAAGTCATGGGGGCGACCTTGGAAAAAGCTGTTGACTGCTGACCAAAGGTCCCCAAGGTTGTTAAAGATATTGCTCACACAGGTCTGAGCTGGTTGGGGGGTGAGCGCTTTGTACATATTTGTGACGGGCAACACTACGGCATGATCAACATGATAGTTGATGCTGTCCATGGTACGGTTATAGCGCTCAAGCGGATCGTTGGGATCAGGGTGTGGAACAGTCGCACAACCTGCACCTAATAATAGTGCAGCAGTTGCCAGACCGAAGCGCATGGTTTTTTTGATGCGCGGTTTGTTGTTGGAGTTTTGCACAGACATAAATGACCTTAATTTTAGTATCGTGTTGCTACTTAGTCACCGGCCATATTGTAGAGGAATTTGCTGATGAGCTCCTCGAGTACGACCGCGCTTTGAGTATACAAAATGGTAGAGCCATTGGTGAGATCTTGATCATCTCCGCCCGGAGAAATTCCAATGTATTGTTCTCCTAATAGGCCAGAGGTTAGGATGGAGGCTGCACTGTCTGCAGGAAATTTGTATTGTGACTCTATCTCTAGGGTAGCAATGGCATGGAAGGTTTGGTTGTCAAAGCTAATATCGACAACTCGTCCAACGACTACCCCACTGCTTTTAACCGGGGCACGAACTTTTAGTCCGCCAATGTTACTAAATGAGGCTTCAACGCGGTAGGTTGGGGCAAAAGAAAAGCTGCTTAGGTTGCCTGCGCGCAGGGCGAGAAAAGCCAAGGCCACTAAGCCAAGAAATACAAAGACGCCCACCCAAAAATCTGTTTTGCTGTGTGACATAACTGGTTCCGTATGTGAAATGCTTGCCTATGTTTTTGATATATGGAATTTTGGCTGGTATTAGCTAAACATCAAGGCAGTCATCAGAAAGTCTAAGCCTAAAACAGCTAATGACCCACTGACTACTGTCATGGTGGTTGCTCGGGAAACACCTTCGGGGGTTGGGCGAGCGGTCCAGCCAGTATAAAGGGCAATGAGTGTGACCACGACCCCAAATACAATGCTTTTAATGACGCCGTTGAGTACATCATTGATGACATCTACACCGTCTTGCATCTGTGACCAAAACGCTCCTGGATCAATGCCAATGAGTAACACGCCCACTATCCAGCCGCCAATCACACCTACTGCTGAAAAGACTGCGGCAAGTAGGGGCATTGCAATGATGCCCCCCCAAAAGCGAGGGACTAATACGCGCCGCAGAGGGTCAACAGCCATGACCTCCATGGCGGCAAGTTGCTCGCCGGCTTTCATTAGGCCAATTTCAGCGGTCAGGGAGGTGCCTGCACGGCCGGCAAAGAGCAAGGCCGTGACTACAGGGCCAAGCTCGCGTGTTAGGGAAAGTGCAACAAGTAGGCCTAAAGCCTCTTCGGAGCCATAGCGGTTTAAGGTGTAATATCCTTGCAAGCCCAGGACAAAGCCAACAAAAAGCCCAGATACGCCGATAATGAGTAAGGAATAATTACCAATAAAATGCACTTGTTGTGACACCAAACGCGGACGCGAGAAGATAATCCCTGAGCGTTTGAGCAAAGCAAATAGCAAGCGCGTGAAAGCCCCCAGAGTGTAAAAGCTCTGGAGGATTTTGTGTCCAAAAGCGGCAATGGCAGTAAATAGTGCGTTCATGAGAGCTTGGAGTTTTTTTCTAACCAGGCCTCGAAAGCAGGCGTGATTGGGTAATTAAAAGCAATGGGCCCATCAGGCAGACCCTTGAGGAACTGCTGTACATATTTGTCTTGGCTGTTTTCGAGCTCGGTGGGGGTGCCATGTGTGATCATTTTGCCTTGGCCCACAAGATAAACATAATCCGCAATTTTAAAAGATTCAGGCACATCGTGCGTAATAATAATGGAGGCACAATTGAGCTCATCACTCAGGTCACGAATTAGTTGTGCGGTTACCCCTAAAGAAATAGGGTCTAAGCCAGCAAAAGGCTCATCATAAAAGATAAGCTCTGGCTCAAGCACTATGGCTCGGGCTAAGGCGACGCGGCGGGCCATTCCACCTGATATTTCACTAATCTTAAGGTGTGCTGCTGCGCGCAAGCCAACGGCGTCTAGCTTTTCTAAGACGATGCGGCGGATTTCTGCCTGGGTCAGGCGGGCATGCTCGCGTAAGGGAAAGGCGACATTATCAAATACATTGAGATCAGTAAATAAAGCCCCCTGTTGAAAGAGTACTCCCATTCGTTTTCTGAGCTGCTCTATTTCACGAGGGGTGCATCGATCAAGGTCTTTGCCAAATACTTCGATGGTTCCAGATTGGGCAAAGATTTGTGCGGTCGCAGCACGAAGCAATGTGGTTTTGCCTGACCCTGAACCGCCCATCATGGCCACCACTTGGCCCCGTTGGGCCTCAAGGTTAATGTGTTTAAGTACCGTAAAATCGCCGTACCCTAATGAGACATCGGTAAAGCGAATCAATGGCTGATTGGATTGGGTGGTCGCACTCATGATCGGTCAAGTAGCCTCTTGTCGCCGTGGCGAAGACTGAAAATAATACACGCTGTGCTGTACACACAGATGGCTTGCAGCTTTACAGCACCAAAGTGTAAAAGATAACATAACTGAGTTTTGCTTACGAGATCTACCCGTTGAAACATGTAAAGTTAGGCCCTTCGGGGTTATACCGTCAAGACATTTAACATTAAACAAAGTAAAGTATAGAGTACGACAAGTACTCTAATAAATACCAAGGTCAGACATGAGCCAGGTTCAATCTTCACACACTACAGCACAGGTTCTTGAACAAGGGTCTGCCCCATTATCGTTTGCCGAGGCAGATCAGGATTTCTCCCATATTAGTAAAGAGGCCGTAGTGACCGCCCTCAAGGATGCATTGCCTGCATCAATGGTACTGCATACCGATGAGCAGTTACGCCCTTATGAGTGTGACGGGTTTACGTTAATGACACATGTGCCATTAGCCGTAGTGCTGCCAGAGACGGAGGCGCAGGTGGTTACCGCTATCAAAGTATGTGCTCGGTTAGGGGTGCCGATTGTGGCACGCGGGGCAGGTACTGGATTATCAGGTGGAGCCTTACCGCATCCTCATGGGGTGATAATATCATTGGCCCGTTTAAATCGCATCCTCAAAATAGATCAGTATGCGCGCACTGCAACAGTGCAGCCAGGGGTGCGCAATATTCAGGTATCTCAGGCAGCAGAGCCCTATGGATTGTATTATGCGCCGGATCCTTCTTCACAGATTGCCTGCACTATAGGTGGCAATATTGCTGAAAATGCAGGGGGGGTGCATTGTTTGAAATATGGTCTTACGGTACATAATGTGCTGCGTATCCGTGGGGTTACCATTCAGGGCGAGGTGTTTGAGGTAGGGAGCCATGCTTTGGATACCCCAGGCTATGATTTGATGGCCTTATTAATTGGTTCTGAGGGGATGCTTGCAGTGGTGACGGAGGTTACGCTCAAGCTCACACCTACCCCCCGCTTTGCTCAATGTGTGCTCGCGAGCTTTGATGCGGTCGAAAAAGCTGCTGATGCGGTTGCAGGGATTATTGCAGCAGGGATTATTCCAGCCGGATTAGAAATGATGGATCAGCCTGCGACTGCTGCTGCCGAAGCATTTGTACGGGCAGGCTATCCATTAGATGCCAAAGCGATGTTGATTTGTGAATCTGATGGGACGCACGAAGAGGTGGCGGATGAGATCGCTCGTATTGAAGCGGTGCTCAAGGAATTTGGCGCTACTGAAATCAAGGTTTCACAGTCTGATGAGGAGCGTGAGTTATTTTGGGCGGGTCGCAAGGCCGCATTTCCTGCAGCTGGGCGCATTTCCCCAGATTATTTGTGTATGGACGGCACTATTCCTCGCAAACGTTTAGGGGAAATGTTGAATGCCATAGCAGAAATGGAAAAGAAATATGGATTGCGTTGCCTAAATGTTTTTCATGCTGGGGATGGTAATTTACACCCCTTGGTCCTTTATGACAGCAGCATTGAGGAAGAGCGTATTAAAGCGCAGGAGTTCGGGGGTGAAATTCTTGAGCTTTCTGTTGCGTTAGGTGGGACCATTACCGGTGAGCACGGAGTGGGGGTAGAAAAGATTAATCAAATGTGTGTTCAGTTTAATGAACAGGAGCGCGACCTGTTTTTTGCTATCAAACATGCTTTTGATGCTCAGGCTTTGTTGAATCCAGGCAAGGCCATCCCAACGCTAAATCGATGTGCTGAATTTGGCATGATGCATGTTCATGGCGGGCAGATTCCTTTCCCGCATTTGCCTCGCTTTTAAGACCAAATGGGTATTTTGAATGACTGAAATGAATAATGAACCAATGGACCCCATAGTGCAACGATGGGTTGATCAAGTGCGCGCCGCTCAGGCAGACAGGCGGCCTTTGCGTTTGCTTGGCTCAGGAAGTAAGGATTTTTATGGTCACCCAACCCAAGGCGAGCCAATGGTATTGACTGAATACCAAGGGGTGATCGAGTATGAGCCATCTGAATTGGTGATTACTGTTAAAGGGGGAACCACAGTTTCTGAAATCAAAGAATTGCTGGCCCGTAATCATCAGTTTTTGCCATTTGAGCCGCCTTTATTTGGTCCCGAGGCGACTATTGCTGGTTGTGTTGCCAGTGGTTTGGCGGGACCGCGTCGTGCCCAAGCCGGAGGGGTGCGAGATTTTATATTGGGTATTCGACTCATTGATGGCCAAGGACGTGTGATGACTTTTGGCGGTCAAGTGATGAAGAATGTAGCCGGGTATGATGTATCGCGCTTATTGGCAGGCAGTTTGGGTACTTTAGGTATTTTGGCAGAGCTCTCTATTAAAGTATTGCCTAAGCCAGTTAAGGAGCTTACTTTACAATTGTCTGCCTCCCAACACGAGGCGTTGCATCATTTAAATACTTGGGGAGGGCAACCCATCCCCATTTCTGCTTCTTTGTGGCATGACGATCAGTTGTTTGTGCGGCTATCGGGCGCACCCAGTGCTTTAGCAGTGGCTCAGGATATTATTCAAGGCACAGTATTGGATAAGGAGCAGGCCGATGCATTGTGGCGCGCGGTACGTGAGCAGCAATACCATTGGTTTAGGCGCGAAGAAGTACTCAAGCAGCCATTGTGGCGCTTATCAGTACCCAGTACTACCGAGCCCATATTACCTGAGCTGCCTCAGCTTATTGAATGGGGCGGGGCCTTGCGGTGGTGTTTTAGTGATTGGCCAGCCGAAGTTATTCGGGAGCAGGTAGCCGCTGTAGGGGGAACCGCCACTGTTTTTCGTCAGCATGGTACTGATTTGGCCGTGTTTCATCCCTTAGATCCTGTTGTTTTAGGCATTCAAAAGCGCTTAAAAGAGAAATTTGATCCAGCAGGGATTTTTAACCCAGGCAGAATTTACCCAGGGGAGCTCTAATGCATACTTCATTATCGCCAGAGTTTTTAAATACCGAAGCAGGGCAAAAGGCGAAAGATCTGATTGCAAAATGCGTCCATTGTGGTTTTTGTAATGCCACCTGTCCGACTTATCAACTTTTAGGTGATGAGCTTGATGGTCCGCGTGGGCGTATTTACCTCATGAAAGAGGTATTCGAAGGCAAGGAGCCAACCCGCATTACTCAGGCGCATTTGGATCGTTGTTTGACTTGCCGCGCATGTGAAACTACCTGTCCATCAGGGGTGCAGTACAGCCGTTTGCTTGATATTGGTAAGACCGTGGTAGAACGCAAGGTCAAGCGCTCGCGCCCTGAGCAGTTCTTGCGTTGGGCGGTGCGAGAGGTGGTGTCTGAGCCGGAACGATTTGAGCGGGCGTTATCTATTGGTCAGCGGCTCAAGCCTATATTGCCTCAAGCTATCAAGGAAAAACTGCCAGAGCGTATTGGCCATGATCCAATTGCTTTACAGTGGCCCACCACCAAGCGTGCCCGTCAGATGTTGGTGCTCGAAGGCTGTGTGCAACCAACCTTGTCGCCTGAGATTAATGCTGCAGCAGCACGGGTATTGGATCATTTTGGGATACAGCTAGTTCGGGTCAATAGTGCTGGTTGTTGTGGAGCGGTGCGCCATCATAATAATGACAAAGCGGGTGCTCAGGAGCAGGCGCGACGCAATATTGATGCGTGGTGGCCCTTTATTGATAGTGGGGCAGTCGAGGCAATAGTGATGACTGCGAGCGGATGCGGGGCAGAGGTACAAGATTATGGTTTGTTGCTCGAAGAGGATCCTGTGTATGCCGCTAAGGCACAGAGGGTTGCCGAATTAAGCAAAGATATTAGTGTAATTGTGGCCCAAGAGCTGGATCAGGTAGGCAGCGATTTTCAGCCGCGTGATCAGCAGATTACCGTGGCGGTACAAGAACCCTGTACTTTTCAGCATGCACTGCGTGACAAGGTCTCTATTGCTCGGTTGCTGCAGCGTTTTGGCTATACTCCGCAGGTACCTGAAAATGCCCATTTATGTTGTGGCTCGGCAGGGACTTATTCTATTTTTCAGCCTCAGTTATCCAAGCAATTGCGTGCTAATAAATTAGCCAGCTTAATGCGTGGGGCGCCACGCTATATCGCTACAGCGAATATTGGGTGTCAGCAGCATTTGGCCAATGCGAGTGAGGTGCCAGTGATGCATTGGATCGAGTTAGTTGATCAGGCTTTGAGTCATGCTGCACAGGCATAGTTAATGATTGGGTGCTGTACCGTTTAACAAGCGGTACAGCACCATTGAGCTGTGGCAAGAGGTGTGAATGAGCTCAGTTTAGTTATGAGCACTGTTTTTAAAGGTATTAATCCAGTGTTGGGTAGAGGCATCGGCGCTATGGTGCGGGGTGTTTTCAGAGGTGGGGCTGTTGAGCGCTTGGATGATGTCTGAGGCGAGCGTTTTGCCGTATTCCACCCCCCATTGGTCAAATGGGTTAATGCCCCAAATGCGGGCTTGCACAGCGATTTTATGCTCATAGAGTGCCAGTAAAGCCCCTAGGGTATAAGGGGATAGACGGGGTAAAACAATCAAAGTATTTGGGCGCCCGCCTTGATGAACTCGGTGCTTGGCCAGCCATGCTGCAGTGTCTGCATCATGTCCCTGGCGCAAGCATTCAGCAAGGGCTTGGTCATAGTTTTTGCCAACCAGCATGGCTTCTCGTTGTGCCAGACAGTTAGCTAATAAGCTGCGATGATGTTCAGGCCATTGATGATCCGCCTGTTGGCACACAATAAAATCTACGGGAGCCCCATCACTGCCTTGGTGTAACCATTGGAAAAAGGTATGTTGGGCGTCTGTGCCTGGCATGCCCCAAACTGCGGGCCCGGTGGGAACGGTGACTGCATGGCCATTTAGGTCCACAGATTTGCCTAGGGATTCCATCTCTAGTTGTTGTAGATAGGGCACCAAATCACTAAGGCGTGAATCATAAGGGGCAATATTTAATGAGCCATAGCCCAGGATGCTGCGGTTAATTAGGCCGGCTAAGGCCATTTGTATGGGGGCATTATTTTCCCATGGGGCTTCTTCAAAATGTTGATCCATGGCGGCTGCGCCAGCATGCATGCCGGCAATAACATCGCTGTTAACAGCCAGAGCGGTAGTCAGGCTAACGGCAGACCAAATAGAAAAACGTCCTCCGACCCAATCCCAAAGTTTAAATATTTGCGTGCTTGGGATGCCAAAGTCTTGGGCTGCTTTGGTATTAGCAGTGATGGCCACTGCTTGGCTATAGGGATCCGATACGCCCGCAGCTTGTAGCCATTCAATGGCGCGTCGGGCATTGAGTAAGGTTTCAGCGGTGGCAAATGATTTTGATGCCACTACAATTAGGGTGTCATGAGGGTTGAGGCCAGCAAGGCCACTGGCAATGGCGTGGCCATCGATATTGGCAACAAAACGAACAGAACGCCATAGTTTGGTATAGCCAAAGGCGTTCACCGTAAGCCGTACTCCCCAGTCACTTCCTCCAATGCCTATATGCACAATATGGCGCCAGCGTCGAGTGGCATCGGCCTGGCGAATAAATGCGTTCATCCGTTCTCGTTCTTTGACGACTTCGGCAATGGGGGCAGGAGCGCGGAGCATGCTGTGCCAAGCGGCGCGGTTTTCCGTAGTGTTGACTGGTTGGCCACTAAGGAGCTGTTTTTGCCATTGGAGTACATCACGGGCTTTGAGGAGGCGATGTGCAGCAGCTTCTAAGCTCGTGCTATAGCGTTGCCCACTGAGATCAACAGTCAGGCTTGCGGCAGGAAGTAAACGCAGGCGCTTAGGGTTGACTTTGGCTTGTTGGGCTTGTTGACAAAATTCTTGCCATTCCTTAAGGGCCTCTAAAGGGGTCATAGAATGTGCCAAGGTGGACTTCCTCCACTGAAGAATGATGTAGGTAGGTTAAAATCTCGTTTATTTTAGCTGTTGGCAGGGTTTCTGCCCAATATATCGGGCAAGGACTCCTGTTTTTTTTGTTAAGCACGTCATTAAGATGACGGGTAAAACTTGGAGAAAACTATGCAGGCACACAAAATTGCAGTGATGGCCGGAGATGGTATTGGTCAAGAGGTTATGCCTGAAGGGCTAAGAGTGCTGGAAAAAGCGTGCTCTAAATATGGAATTCAGCTGGAGTTACAGCATTTTGATTGGGCATGTGCAGATTATTACCAAAAACATGGGCAGATGATGCCTGATGATTGGCAACAGCAGCTTGAGGGGTGTGAGGCAATTTTGTTTGGCGCCGTAGGTTGGCCAGAGGTGGTGCCTGATCATATTTCTCTGTGGCAGTCTTTGTTGAAGTTTCGCCGTGAATTTGATCAGTACATTAATTTGCGCCCTGTCCGTCTGCTGCCAGGGGTGCCGAGTCCCTTAGCTAATAAAAAGCCCGGCGATATTGATTTTATTGTGGTACGTGAAAATACTGAGGGGGAATATACCAACTTAGGGGGGCGTATTTTTGAAGGCACGGACAGAGAGATGGTCATTCAGGAGTCCGTATTTACTCGTACCGGGGTGGACCGTGTCCTGCATTTTGCCTTTGAAATGGCTCAGAAACGTCCAGCGCAGCATTTGAGTGCGGCCACCAAGTCTAATGGGATTGCAATTTCTATGCCTTATTGGGATGAGCGTCTTGAGGCTATTGCTAAAGAGTACCCAGAAGTGCGTTGGGATAAGCACCATATTGATATTATGAGTGCGCGCTTTGTATTGCAGCCCGAGTTTTTTGATGTAGTAGTGGCCACTAATTTGTTTGGTGATATTTTGTCTGATTTAGGGCCGGCTTGTACCGGTACTATTGGTGTGGCGCCCTCAGCCAATCTTAATCCAACCCGTCAATGGCCATCATTATTTGAGCCGGTTCATGGTTCTGCTCCAGATATTTTTGGTCAAAATATTGCCAATCCCATTGCCATGATTTGGTCAGCAGCTCTGTTGGTTGATTTTTTAGGCAACGGTCAAGGGGTGTATCGTCAGGCCCATGATGATATGATTCAAGCCATTGAGCACTGCTTGATCAGTGGCCCGCGTACCCCTGATTTATCGGGGCAGGCGAGCACCACAGAGGTTGGCAAAGCCATTGCTGAGCTGATTTAAGACCCGTGTTCCTTAGGTGTGGCCTGTTGTTACGTCAATCTTGGGGGCGAGGCATCTCGAAAGCAAGGTCGGGGTGGATAGAAAAATAGCCCCCAGGCCCACCTGCCCTGAGTATCGGTTGGGCTTTGGCTGTCTGATAAATGCCCTGTTCTAAGCAGCGGTGATCAATATACACTGCAACCACCTCCCCAAAAACAAACCAAGTCTCTAACGCTGTTCCTGATTGGTTACTCAGTTGTAGGTGTTGGGTTACTTTACATTCAAAGCTTACAGGGGTTTCAGCAACACGAGGAGCTTGTATTAATTGACTGGGAGCTGGGGTAAGGCCAGCAAATTTAAACTCATCAACAGACTGGTTGGTGCTGCTTAAGTTCATCGCTGTGGCTAAGGGTTTGGTAACCAGGTTCCAGCTAAATTCGCCCGTTTCAATAGCATTGCGGACGGTATCTTTATAGCCAATGCTAGAAAACCCCAAAATTGGGGGGCGATAATTAAATAAATTAAAAAAGCTATATGGGGCTAAATTCAGTTGGCCTTGTTGGCTGCGTGTACCAATCCAGCCAATGACGCGTGGGCCAATAATTGCATTCATGGGATCATGGGCCAAGCCATGGCCATTTTTAGGTTCGTAAAAGTGCATGGTCATGATGAGCAGTCCTGTGGGTAGTATTGGTGTAAAAACTCTTGTAGCGTTGGTTGGCGCTGGTCTTGCTCAGAGAGGATTGGATCCTGGCAAGGCCATGGGATGGCCAGTTCGGGGTCCTGCCAATAAACCCCAGCCTGGCTGTGCGGATCATAGTGTTCCGTACATAAGTAATGGCAATGGGCTTCATGACTAAGGGTTAAAAAACCATGAGCATAACCTGGGGGGATCCAGAGCTGTTTGCGGTTTTGGGCGCTAAGCACCACACAAAAATATTGTTTAAAAGTGGCCGAGTGTGGATGGATGTCTACCACTACATCCAGTATTTGGCCATGTGTGACAAATACTAGTTTTCCTTGTGGCCGATGCATTTGCAAGTGTAGGCCACGTAGCACATTTTTTTTGGAGTGAGAGAAATTAAATTGCACAAATTGTTGGGTAATGCCTGCTTGGTAATAGCGATTGTGGTGGTATTGCTCAATTAGTCCCCCGCGGTGATCCCGATGTTCTGTGGGGGTGAGTAGTAATACTCCGGGCAGTGGAGTGGTTTGTATGTGCATGGTAGGCTTCCTGTGCGGGTATGAGTATTGTTTAGAGGAATTAGACTCAAGGGCATTAAATCAGTTAGCGATGCAAAGATTAGAGACTCAGTGTTTGTCTGATTTGGCTGAATCTTATAATCGGCAGCCTTATTTTTCCAATGTATTTCCTTGGAGCGCGCCTGCTTATATTCGTGCTGCTGCTCATTTATATGGGATAGGGACGCCTCCTGTTGCGCGGGCCCGTATTTTAGAGCTCGGGTGTGCCGCAGGGGGAAATTGTATTCCCATTGCTAGTTTATACCCTGATGCAGAGGTGGTCGGGGTTGATATTTCAGAGCGTCAGATAGCAGCTGGGCAACAGGTTATTCAACGAGCAGGATTAAAAAATATCCGTTTGTTGAAAGGGTGCTTTTCTCAGTTGCCTAAAACACTGGGGCAGTTTGACTATATTATTGCACATGGAGTTTGGAGCTGGGTTCCTGAGTCGGTACAACAGGCATTGTTGCAGGTATGTCAGCAGCATTTGCAGCCACAGGGGGCTGCTTATATTAGTTTTAATACCTATCCTGGCTGGAAATTACAAGAGATCGTTCGTGAGGCAATGTTATTTCATTGCCAACAGTTTGGGGGCGCTCATGAGGTGGCCCGAGCCCGTGAGTTATTAACTTTTTTTATGCATGGGTTGGCAGACAGCCATCCTTTAAAAGAGGTTTTGGCCAAGCAGGCGCAGGCAGTGCCTGCAGGAGCAGAAAATGATTACTATATTGCCCATGAATATTTAGAGCTGCATAATTTACCTATTTATTTGCAAGATTTTGTGCAGCGCCTAGCCCAATATGGGCTCCATCACGTTGGTGATGTGGAGGTGCGTAATGAATGTCCACAACGTTATGGTGAGCAGTTTGCCCAACATTTTGAGTGGTTTGCACCGAGTCAGCAGGGGGTGGCGCGCCAACAATATTTAGATTTTGCTGTAGGTCGACAGTTTAGAAAAAGCTTAGTTGTACATCGCTCATTTATTGAGCAGCAACGGCCACAGATCGATCTAAAGCGTTTAGAGGAGTTGCAGTTTGCTGGGTGGTTTGAGGTGCAGCAACAAAGCAAAGATGCGCATAATCAACCTATAGTGAGTTTTTATCAGAACTTGCAACAAGAATCGTTTCGGGTTGATGATCCTGTACATCATACGTGGTTATCATATTTGCATGAATGCTGGCCCCGTCCTGTATCAGGGCGTGATTTGTTGCGCATTGCAGCACAGGCGCATCCTGATCTGGCCCAATCTGAATTACAAGCACGTTTTGAGCGTTTTTATTTGTCTGTGCCGGTCAATTTAAGTCGGAGCTATGAAGATTTGCCCGAGTGTTTGCAGGATCTGTATGAGGGGTTAATTCCCGGAGTGCATGCTTTAGTTAATGCACGACAGGATTTGCAATTGGCTATTGGTGATTTTAATGCATGGTTTCAAAGTTCCACTGCTCAATACGATGCGCTACAGCGTTTGATTCTTGCTGGTTTAGAGTATCGTTTAGAGTGGGAACAGATTGTGGCTGCTGTTTGTGCGCGCCATCCACAACTTAATCCGCAACAAGCACGGCAGGCCATAGATGATTTAGTAGCTAATTTAAGAAAATATGCGTTGTATGTGTAATGATTATTGCAGCGCTGTGATGATGTAGTATTAATTTTAAAGGAAGTAATTATGCTCAATGTGCCGGATAATCAATTAACAATGACTGTGTTGATGACCCCGGATACGGCTAATTTTTCAGGCAATGTGCATGGGGGCACTATTTTAAAGTTGCTTGATCAGGTGGCGTATGCATGTGCGAGCCGCTATGCCAAAAGTTATGTGGTAACGCTAAGTGTGGATCAGGTAACGTTTAGACAGCCTATTCATGTTGGTGAGTTGGTGACCTTTTTGGCCAGTGTGAATTATACCGGCACTTCTTCAATGGAGGTGGGCATTAAGGTGGTGGCTGAAAACATTCAAAAGGGCATTGTGCGGCATGTAAATAGTTGTTTTTTTACGATGGTGGCTGTTGATGAGCATCAGCGTCCGATTCCTGTCCCCCCTTTAGAGCCTAAAACGGATGAAGAAAAGCGGCGTTTTCGTGAGGGCAAAATTAGGCGTGAAATCAGAAAGAAAATTGATAATAAGCATCATGCGCGCAAAATGAAGCAATAAAAAAAGCCCAATCAGAAGATTGGGCTTTTGAGAATTTTGTGGTGGCCTTGGGCGGAATCGAACCACCGACACAAGGATTTTCAATCCTCTGCTCTACCAACTGAGCTACAAGGCCACGGCCAAAACGTAACTATAGCATAAATTTTTAATAAAAATCTAGTCCTTTGCATAAAGGGCGTTGTTCTTTTGCTGCGTATGCCGTTACTTTGTTTAAAAATGAATCATAGAACCCAAATGATATTTAAATGGAGGAGCATTTTAATATTTACGCCTCCCGTATTATAATACGGCTTGCACGTGTAGGCTGAATCATATCCTTTTTCAGCATTTTTTAGGGTGGGGCACGGTAACACCCTGTCGGCTCTTTCTTGTATCTCTTTATGACTGTAGATGTCCTCACTTTTGGTTTAAATCATGTCTCAGCGCCTGTTGAGGTGCGTGAGCGTGTGGCTTTTCCGATGAATGTTGTACGCCCTGCGCTCGATGCTTTGCGTGCTACATTCGGCACGTCTGTTAGTGAGGCTGCCATTCTTTCAACCTGTAATCGTACTGAGATTTATTGTGCTGCTGAGCCGCATGTGGTTGAGCATTTGCCCCATTGGATGGCCGAGTTCAATCGGATACGCGCCACTGATTTAACACCACATTTGTACCGCTACGAGCATAATAAGGCCGTGCGCCATGCCTTTCGGGTAGCGAGTGGACTGGATTCTATGGTGTTGGGTGAGCCCCAAATTCTTGGACAGATGAAGGATGCCGTGCGCGCTGCGGATGAGGCCGGGGCTTTAGGGACGTTGCTGCATCAGTTGTTTCAGCAAACGTTTTCAGTGGCAAAGGCGGTACGTACTCAAACCGCTATTGGTGCCCATTCTGTGTCTATGGCTGCTGCGGCAGTTCGGTTAGCGGAGCGGGTATTTGGTGAGTTAGCACATACCAATGTGTTGTTTATTGGTGCCGGCGAAATGATTGAGCTGTGTGCGGCTCATTTTGCTACTAAAAAGCCCAAGAAAATGGTGGTGGCTAATCGGACGCGGGAGCGAGCGGAGGCCTTGGCCTCACGGTTTCATGCCAATACGATGCGTTTGGCCGATTTGCCAGGTGAAATAGAAAAATACGACGTGGTGGTGTCCTCTACAGCCAGTACTTTGCCTATTTTGGGTTTGGGTATGATTGAGCGCGCCATTAAAGCACGACGTCATCGGCCCATAGTGATGGTGGATTTGGCTGTGCCGCGGGATATTGAGCCTGAGGTGGCGCGTTTATCAGACGTATATTTATATTCGGTCGATGATTTGGCGGGTATTGTGCAAAAGGCCAGCGATGCCCGTCAGGCTGCGGTGCTGCAGGCTGAGAGCATTATTGATAATCAGGTGCAGCATTTTATGCGTTGGTTAGAAAACCGTGCGTTGGTGCCGACCTTGGTTGATGTGCAGGAGCGCGCCGAGGAGGTGGCTCAGCATGATTTACGTCGTGCACAACGCATGCTGGCTCGTGGCGATGAGCCCACCGAGGTTTTAGAATGGCTGAGTCATAGTTTGACTCAGCGGTTTTTGCATGGCCCCTTAACAACATTAAAAAATAGTCAGGGCGAGCAGCGCGAAATTTTATTACAGGTGTTACCCGATTTGTTGCCTACCACACAACGTCGGCGTCCTTAGCATTTTGCTTTTCCACGATATCAAGGAAATTTCTCATGAAAGAATCCATGCGCAACCGTTTGGAACAGCTGTCGCATCGGCTCATTGAAATCGATGCTTTGCTGTCAGAGCCCGATGCGACAGCTGATATGGATAATTTTACTCGCTTGTCTCGAGAGCGAGCCGAGCTAGAGCCGGTAGTGACTGCATATCAGTCGTATGTGGAAACTGAGCAGGATAGACTTACTGCTCAAGAGATGATGCGTGATCCTGAGCTTAAAGAATTAGGCGAAGAAGAATATCATCTCGCTAAGGATAAGCTCGAGCAATTAGAGTCCGAGTTGCAAATATTGCTGCTGCCCAAGGATCCTGATGATGAGCGCAGCGTCTATCTCGAAATTAGAGCAGGGGCCGGTGGGGATGAGAGTGCGTTGTTTGCTGGAGATTTGCTGCGCATGTATACCCGTTATGCTGAGAATAATCGTTGGCAGGTTGAAATAGTTTCTGCGAGTCCTTCTGAGATAGGCGGTTATAAAGAGGTGATTGCTCGTATTGATGGCGATGGGGTATATGAGCGGCTTAAATTTGAATCGGGTACCCATCGGGTACAGCGTGTGCCTGAGACCGAGGCACAGGGGCGGGTTCATACTTCTACTTGTACCGTAGCCGTCATGCCCGAAGCCGATGAATTGGATGAGATAGAAATTAACCCAGCGGATTTGCGCATTGATACCTTCCGAGCCAGCGGAGCAGGTGGGCAGCACGTTAATAAGACAGATTCAGCCGTGCGGATCACACACTTGCCAACAGGAGTGGTGGTTGAGTGTCAGGATGATCGATCGCAGCATCGTAACCGAGAAAAGGCCATGAAGGTGCTAGCCGCTCGCTTAAAGGATCAGCAGGTTCAAGAGCAGCAGCAGCAGGAGGCCGAACAGCGTAAAAGCTTAGTAGGTACAGGGGATCGGTCAGAGCGGATTCGTACCTATAACTTTCCTCAAGGTAGAATTACCGACCATCGCATTAATTTGACCATGCATAAGTTGAATTTGGTGATGGATGGTGATTTAGATGAGTTGGTGCAAGCTTTGCTCAATGAGCATCAGGCAGCGCAATTAGCGGCCTTAGCTGAGGGATAAATGGCGCGGACTATTCTGCAGGCACAAAAAAACAGTCCGCTGCCTTTATTAGAGCAACATATGCTGTGGGGGCATGTGTTGGGTGTGACACGCGCATGGTTGATCGCCCATGATAGAGATGAGCTGAGTGAGGCCGCTTGGCAGCGTTATCACGAGTTGCAGCAGCGGCGACAGGCTGGTGAGCCAATGGCCTATTTGTTAGGTTGGCGTGAGTTTATGGGACATCGTTTTGCGGTAGGCCCTGGCGTGTTGATTCCTCGTCCCGAGACAGAGCTCTTGGTGACTCATGTTTTAACAGAGGTGTTGCCTCGATTTGAGCGGCCTCGTATCTTAGATCTCGGCACCGGTAGTGGGGTAGTGGCTATTTCTTTGGCTTTGGCTTGTCCCCACGCGGTGGTTGTGGCAACAGATACTTGTCCCACAGCATTGTCTTGGGCACAAAAAAATGCCCGTACCCTTTGTAGTGAGAACGTCGAGTTTTTGCAAGGAAGTTGGTACGATGCAGTGTCAGCACAGGATGCTTTTGATGTGATTGTTTCTAATCCGCCTTATATTGCAGCGGATGATGAGCATTTAACTCAAGGGGATCTGCGTGCTGAGCCGATGCAAGCGTTAACTGATGGGCATGATGGCTTGCAAGATTTGCAGAATATAATTTTAAATGCGCCACAGTTTTTACGTCCTTCAGGTGCTTTATGGGTAGAGCATGGTTGGAATCAACATCAAGCCGTGCGAAAATTACTGCTAACAGCAGGTTTTTCCGAAGTGCGTAGTATTCAGGATTTAGCTGCTATACCCCGTATTTCGGGCGGTACAATCAATTTTTGAGAGAGCATAATGAGCGAAGTACAAACTTTTATTGACGAAACCGTAAAAGAGCACCCCGTGGTCCTATTTATGAAAGGAACCGCGCAGATGCCTCAGTGCGGCTTTTCTGCACGTGCAGTACAGATTTTGCGTGCAGTGGGGTTAAAAGAGGTGGTCACCATTAATGTGCTAGACGATAACGAGGTGCGTGAGGGAATCAAGGTCTATTCCAATTGGCCTACTATTCCCCAGTTGTATATCAAGGGTGAGTTCGTCGGCGGTTCAGATATTATGGCCGAGATGTTTGAAAGCGGCGAATTAGAAAAGCTATTGCGTGATGAGCACATCCTCAGTGACGAATAGTCGTCCACATTCTTTGCGTCGTATTGTAATTGCCATAACAGGTGCTACGGGCGCCTGTTATGGTGTGCGTTGTTTAGAGTTATTACGTACTCAGCCTGATGTTGAGGCTCATTTAATTATTTCCCCAGCTGGTTTGCTCAATATACAGCATGAGCTCGGATTAGAGCGCGATGATGTATGGGCATTGGCGGATACCGTGCATTCATTTAAGGACATTGGTTCGACTTTAGCCAGTGGAAGTTTTCCTGTGGATGCAATGGTGGTGGCTCCTTGTTCTATGCGCAGTTTGGCGTCTATTGCACATGGCTTAGCAGACAATTTAATCACCCGAGCTGCAGATGTTGCGTTGAAAGAGCGGCGCAAGTTAGTTCTAGTGGTGCGTGAAACGCCATTTAATTTAGCGCATTTGCGTAATATGACAGCTGCAACAGAAATGGGAGCTGTTATTTTTCCCCCTTTACCTGCTTTTTATTTTCATCCCCAAAATGTTCAAGAGTTGATTGATCATTCCGTGTTACGCATCTTGGCCCATGCGGGGGTGGAGCTGCCTGCGCCTGAGTGGCAGGGGTTGGCTGCAGCACGGCATAATAGCCAGGTGTTACGGGCAACAAAAAAGTCTAATTAAAGCAGTTCGTGTACACGCTGACTCAATTCACGGATGCTCCGTATACTCATTTCTACATAGAGAGGGCGTTGTCTTAGAGGAGTGTTGCCAGGCGTATCGGGGTGCGCATAATGAATGGTGCGAATCCCTAGTTGAGCAGCACTTTTAAGGTTGCGCAGCGTGTCATCAATAAAAAAGCATTGAGTCGCTTGGACCTTGAGCTGTGCCAGTACTTGTTGCATGAGGCTCAGGGCGGGTTTGGGTCGAAAATACGAGGCCCGTTGCATGCTTTCAATACTCAGAACGCGTTCAAAGTGATGGGGGATGCCCACGCAGTGAAGCACTGTTCGGGCATAGTGTAAAGGAGCGTTGGTGAGAATTATTTTTTGTCCGGGCAGTCGTGATAGTGCGTCGTTTAAGCCTTGCTCCTTGTGGATGTAGGCAGAAATATCAAAATTATGGGCACGAGCTAAAAATTCATGTGGACAGACTTGATGGTGTCGCACCATGCCAATGAGAGTCGCTCCATAGCGACGCCAATAGTCTATGCGTAGGCGATCGGCTTGAGCGGCATCGACATGCAGCAAGTCTTGGATGGCATCAATCATGCAGCGGTGAATTTGGTCAAAAATACCATGCGCCGCATCATGTAAGGTGTTGTCCAGGTCAAAAAGCCAAATAGGTAAGGATTGCGCTGGACGACGCACGAATCGGTTTTGGTAACGGAGGCTATGAGACCACATAGTAGACTGGAGGGAGCCTGCCAGTGGGCAGGCTCAGTCGGGCTAATGTGCGCTAATTAATGTGCCAACCCCTTCATCAGTGAGAATTTCTAATAATAGAGAGTGGGGAACGCGGCCATCAATGATATGTACGGAGTTGACTCCGTAGCGTGCGGCATCAAGGGCTGAGGAGAGTTTGGGAAGCATCCCTCCAGAGATGGTGCCATCGGCAAATAAGGCATCAATATTTTGGGCAGAGAGGCGTCGCAATAGATTGCCTTGTTTATCGAGAACTCCCGGGGTGTTGGTGAGCATGACCAGCTTTTCTGCGCCGAGTACTTGGGCCATTTTACCAGCAACTACGTCAGCGTTAATGTTATAGGCTTTGCCATCTTCGCCATAACCGATAGAAGAAATAATAGGGATGAATTCGCCTGCTTGTAAGGAGCGAACAACTGCGGGCTCAATGCGGGTGATCTCACCGACAAAGCCAATATCGATCATTTCGCCTGGATTGTCTTCGCTAGGCAGCAGTTTTTTCTTGACTTGCATGAGGCAGCCATCCTTTCCGGTAAGTCCTACTGCTTTGCCTCCAGCCTCGTTAATCATCATTACAATGTCTTGTTGTACTTGTCCGCCTAAAACCCATTCAACGACCTCCATGGTTTCAGCATCGGTGACCCGCATGCCTTGGATGAAGGTGCCTTCTTTGCCAATACGGCGTAAAGCCTCATTAATTTGTGGGCCGCCCCCATGTACGACTACAGGTTTTAGACCGACGAGTTTGAGCAAGACCACATCATGGGCAAAGCTGCGCTGCAGTTGTTCATCGGTCATGGCGTTGCCACCGTATTTGATAACGACGGTGCGGCCGTGAAACTGCCGAATGTAGGGCAGTGCTTCAGAGAGAATTTCTGCCTTGAGTGAGGCAGAATAAGGGGCGTTATTAGAAGTATTCATAAAACTGTTTTTTTGGCCTCAAAATAGTTGGACTCTAATTAGACTAGCAGATACTGCACTGACTGTCTTAATTTTTAACCACGGAGCGCTTTATCAAGGGTTTGTTTAAAGCTATCTTTGTCATAGGGGCCAAGGTAGCGTTTCACAATACGCCCATTTTTATCAATAAGAAAAGCAGTGGGCGTCATACGGACATTGCCAAAGGCCTGAGCAATTTCACCATTGGTATCGCTGGCCACGATAAAAGGGAGCTGACGGCTGGTAGAAAAATTGCGTACATATTCAATGGGATCATGTTTGAGGGCAATAGCTATGACCTCAAAGCCTTGGGGGCCATATTCCTCTTGATAAGCGATATTATCTGGCATTTGAGCAACACAAGTGGTGCAGTCTGTTGTCCAGAATTTTAAAAAAACAACCTTACCTTTGAAATCATTGAGCTCGTACTGTACTCCTTGTAGGTCTTGGAAGCTGACATTCGGGGCTTGGTTTTCATTAGAAAAAAGCCCATCACAAGCGGTCAGACTAAAACTAATTAAAAGCAGAGCAAAAGAGCGAAGAAAGCGTGTCATAGTCAAAATAATGCATGTAAATAATTAGGGCTCATCGCACCGGTATTGCTTCGGGCTCAATGCGGGGTGCGGGGCCAGAAGTTTTGCCTTGGCTTTTATTGGCAAAGTCCTCTTTGATGCTGCCATCTTCTTTGAGATCATTGGGATCAATATACTCAAATAGCTTGACAACCTCGTGGACTCCGGGCACTCCTGACACGACTTTGGCAGCCCGTGCGCCCTCTTCGGGGGTCACTCGACCTTGTAGATAAACGACCCCTCGTTCAGTGGTTACAGTCATGGTGCGGGTGGGAACCCCTTTGGTATTAATCAAGTTTGAGAGGGCCTTGGTTGTGATCCAGGTATCATTGGAGCGTACTCCAATTTCTGTGGGCGCCCCTACACGTAGTCTATCGATAACTTGTACTACTTTGTCAATTTGAGCAACCTGCTGGACAATTTGGGTACGCATATTTTGTGTGGGGACATCCCCAACAAGGAGCACGCGCCCCGCATAAGCGCTCGCACTGACACGTCCGGGCTCCTCATTTAGTATTTTTCGCGCTTCGCTATTGGCTTTAAGTTGGATAGATTTATCTTCGACTTGTTCCCCGGCGGTGCGGCGATCAACGGCAACAACTGCTGTGGTAGTAGCCGCGCCACCAATGAGTAAGGGGGCGCAAGCAGTTAGCCCCCCTATGGTTATTATAAGGCTCAGTAGTAAGGCCGCAGATTTTAATAGGCGGTGGCTCATAGGGGCTCTCCGAGTAATAAAGTATCAATGCCATCGCACATGGCATGAAGTAAGACGATATGGACCTCTTGGATGCGCATGGTGCGGTGATGGGGCACACAGAGGTGAATATCGGTGCTGGCTAACGCAGAGGCTATTTTGCCCCCATCATTGCCTGTAAGAGCGATGACTACCATGTCACGCTCATGAGCCACTCGGATGGCGCGTAAGACATTTTCAGAGTTACCACTGGTGCTAATAGCAACCAGAATGTCTCCTGTTTGCCCTAAGGCGCTTACTTGGCGCTCGAAAATAGTTTCATAACCATAGTCATTGCTAACGGCAGTAAGTATTGAGGTGTCTGTATTGAGGGCGATGCCAGCCAGTGGTAAACGCTCGCGTTCAAAGCGCCCCACCAATTCTGCAATAAAATGCTGGGCATCGGCAGCAGAGCCACCATTTCCACAAGCAAGGATTTTGCCATTGTTAGTGAGGGTGGCAAACAGCAGCTCAACAGCAGCTGTTAAGGGCTCGGTAAGCTCTTGGGCACTTTCTTGTAGCAATTGGGCACTGTCCATGAAATGGGCGTGCATATGAGCAGTGAGATCCATAGCGAATGTGTCTGATAAAGATGAAAAACAGGGCGCTAAACCCATCCCCCGAGAACCGATGCATGAGGCTCGGTGATACAAGTTTAATCAATAACTGTAAAAAGCTCTATTTTAGCTTGAGACTAAAGAGAGTAAGGTATCGACTCGTAAGTGATTGCATTAGGTATCCAGTGTACCTGTTGCCCTTCAAAAGCGATGATATCTAATCGTAATAAAAAGTCTTTGTGTGGTAGTAGTTTTTGGTATTCTTGGTACGCATAACGAGCAGCGCGGTATAGTCTGTGTTTTTTTCTATGATTGATGCTGCCCAGGGCGCCCCCATAGCGGTTATGTTTGCGATAACGTACTTCAACCAGGACTAGATAAGGGTCCAGCCAAGCAATTAGATCAATCTCTGCATGGCGGTACAAGCGCTGATGATGCAATATTTGATAGCCTCGCTGACGTAACAATTGAGCCGCCCGTTGTTCATAATACTTGCCTAGTTGTTGGGTGGGTGAGCCGGCGCCGGGAGTATGGGCAGGGCTCAAAGGAGAGCGGCTACGGAAGCTTGGGCGGCGTAGTAACTGCTGTTGTGCGTGATGAGCATAGCAATAACTATATTGCCAGCCTACGGATCCAGTATTATGGGAATCTAATTGTAGCGTATGAGGGGCCGATGGCCTTAGAGGCTGCTGGTGGTTAGAGCAGGTTTTGTTTTGTTTGATAGGAGTGTGTTTTGCCATGATGCCTACGGGAGTATTGGAGTCAATAATAGAGCGTATCAATGAGCAGCACTGGCCCACTCATTGTTTGTATGTGGTGGCAACCCCGATTGGAAATTTGGCAGATTTAGGGCTGCGGGCATGGCAGGCCTTGTTGCGTGCGGATTTAATAGCGGCTGAGGATACCCGAACAGCACAGCCTTTGTTACAGGCATGGGGGATATCAACGCCAATGCGTTCTTTGCACCGTCATAATGAGGCCGCAGAGGCCCATGAGATCATTGAGCGTTTGCAGCAGGGGCAGCGCATTGCATTAATTTCAGATGCGGGGGCCCCTGCAATTAGTGATCCTGGGGGGCGGGTGGTGCAGCGGGTACGGCAAGCGGGGTTGCGGGTCCTTCCTGTCCCTGGTCCCTCGGCTGTGGTCACAGCTTTGATGGGGAGCGGGGTGACCTCGGATGCTCAGCCAGAATATATTTTCGCTGCTTTTAGTCCTCATAAAAAAGGGGCGCGTCAACAGTGGTTTGAGCGATGGAAGCAGTGCTCCTTGCCCGTAGTGTTTTATGAAAGCCCTCATCGATTATTGTCAAGTTTAAAAGACTTATACACTGTATGTGGTGCTCAGCGGGTGATTACGGTGTGTCGGGAGCTAACCAAGCGGTTCGAGCAGGTGCATACAGCTACGGTGACAGAGATGCTGACCTGGCTAAAGGCGGACACCGATCGTCAGCGAGGTGAGTTTGTGTTGATCATACACCCCCTGGCTGTTTCAGTAGATTCTGAACTTGATGCCCAAACCGAGCGGTGGCTCGCAGCCTTGTTAACACAGCTCTCTGTGCGCGATGCTGTTCGATTAGCCATGCAAGCTACTGGATTGAGCCGACAGAAACTATATGAATGTGCTTTGCGCCTACGAGAGGCTCAGCACGCATCTTCTGAGTATAAGGGGTAAGGTGCGGGCAATAAAGAGCGTTTGAGCCCTTTGCCATAGGCCTTCATCATCCTAGGTACTTAGTCTTCGTAGGTAATTTGAGTGATTTGCCCGGTAGTTTGTTGAACCTGAGCCGCAGCATTGACGGCTTCAGTACGTGAGTTAAAAGGGCCGAGGCGTACACGATAGTAGTTTTGGTGGTTATTAATGTGTACGGTTTGTGTATAGTGTCGGGCAAGGTCGCTATTGAGGCGTTGAGCAAGCTCGTGAGCATTATCTCGTGATCGAAAGGCCGCAAATTGTAAAAAGAATCCATCTGTACGCGTTGGTGCGGGGTGCTCTTGGACTGAGGACACAAGGGGGTGTGGGGCAG
>CALKIR010000047.1 GCA_937995985.1 uncultured Alcaligenaceae bacterium | reverse complement strand
GCATTCTGTTTTTTATAAATACACAGCCCTATGTTTTGGATAGGGCTGTGTTAGGTTTGTTTATTTCTATTTTTTCTTTTAATTTTTTGTGGAGAGTCTTTCTATTAACTCTTCGCCAAATTTGACATACGCTTTTGCTCCGCGAGATTTCTTATCGTAGACCACCCCGGGCATCCCATGACTGGGGGCCTCTGCCAGTCTTACGTTACGCGGTATTGCTGTATCAAAGACTCGATCCCCAAAGTGTTTCTTAATTTGTTCTGATACCTGCTGCTGTAAGGTCACTCGCCGATCAAACATTACGCGTAATAAACCTATTAATTGCAACTCTGGGTTAATATTTCTGTACACCCTTTTTATAGTGTTAACCAAATCAGATAACCCTTCGAGCGCAAAATACTCACACTGCATCGGAATAATGACCCCATGAGCACTGGCCAACCCGTTTAAAGTCAATAAAGATAAGGTTGGAGGACAATCAATGAGCACAAAATCATACTCATTTAATACTGGTGCCAAACAATGCTTGAGTCTTAGTTCCCTGTTTTCCATTTCAACAAGGTCTATTTCCGCCCCGGAAAGGTGACGGTTTGCGCACAGCACATCATAGCCCCCTGTTTCAGAGTGTTGTCGAGCTTCCTCTACCGTGCACTCCCCAATTAGGACCTGATAAACGGATAACTCACAATTATTTTTATCAATGCCACTGCCCATGGTGGCATTCCCTTGAGGGTCTAAGTCTATTAACAGAACTCTTTTCTTTAAAAGACTTAGTGCTGTTGCTAGATTGATGGCCGTCGTGGTCTTACCCACCCCACCTTTTTGATTGGCTATGCAAAATACATAACAATCAGAATCTGTAGGGCTGATTTTTTTTGCACTCATTGCTTACCTTGCTTTTTAATTATTACAACGCAACGCTCTGCGTCCAAGAATGGAACAGATAAGGGCACTATGGGCTGTACTATCCACTCTGTACCCAGCTCTAATTCTAATAACTCTTCTTTTGGCTCCTTGCCTTTCATCGCGACAAGATAACCGCCAGCAGTGATATGCTTCCCTGCCCATTCTATAGTATTTTTCAGTGAGCTAAAGGCACGAGTGATTAAAATATCACAGTCCAAACCCTGGGCACGTTCAATACGGTTGTGTTCAGAATAAATATTAGGGCAATGTAATACTGCCCTCATTTGCTGTATAAAAGCTGCTTTCTTTTGTACAGCATCAACGCAGGTTACTTGCCAATGCGCCCGGCAAATCCCTATCACTATCCCAGGCAATCCTCCACCTGATCCTACATCGACGATGTTGAGCTCGCTTGACTCAATACTTTCTGCCAGCGCATCTAATACTGGCACCACACTTAATGAGTCAATAATGTGTTTAACCAGCATCTCCTCACTGCTTTCTATAGCAGTGAGGTTATAGGTTTTATTCCAACGTTGCAGCTGCTTTAAAAATTTAAGCAGTTTTTGTTGTTGCTCCTGATTTAATTGCAGCTGTAGCTGTTCTAAAGCTTGGGCCAGAGTAGCCTCTAGTGTGTCTAGCATTTAGTTTATTTTGGCTTCTTCAGCCATCCCTTGTTTCTTTAAATACACCATCAGCAATGAGATTGCCGCTGGAGTGACTCCAGAAATTCGACGCGCCTGCCCAACATCTACTGGTCGCACTTTTTCAAGCTTTTCAACCACTTCATTAGATAAACCAGGGATGTTCTTAAAATCTAAGGTAGCAGGAATTTTTATGGCGTCCAGAGCCGCTAAACGTTCAACCTCTTTTTGCTGTCTTTTCACATAGCCTTCATATTTAATCTCAATTTCCACTTGTTGACGAATTTCATGAGGTATTTCTTGTGGCTGTATGAAGTACTCTTGGTCTGTAGACCGCAAAAGGCCAAGCTTTTGATAATTTACTTCTGGACGACGCATGAGATCATATAAGGAGTATTCTCGCTCAATAGTTTGACCCAATGCTTGCTCTAATGTTTCACGTGAAACAATCTTGGGATTAATCCACGTACTTTTAAGTTTTTCTTTTTCTAAAGCAATGGCTTCTTGTTTGGCGCAATATGCCTCCCAACGCTCATCATCAACTACCCCCAGAGCTCGACCCGTTTCAGTAAGGCGAGCATCCGCATTGTCTTCGCGTAGGCTCAACCGATATTCAGCTCGAGAAGTAAACATTCTATAAGGCTCTGTGACTCCACGAGTAATTAAATCATCAACTAATACCCCTATATAGGCCTCACTGCGTGCCGGACACCAAGGCTCATTGCCCTTGATCATTTGGGCAGCATTAATACCAGCTAATAATCCTTGTGCCGCAGCTTCTTCATAGCCTGTGGTGCCATTAATTTGACCTGCAAAAAACAACCCTCGAATAGATTTTGTTTCTAGACTGGGATGTAGAGAGCGCGGGTCAAAATAATCGTATTCAATGGCATAACCAGGACGAGTAATTTTGGCATGCTCCAGTCCAGCCAAACTCTCTACTATTTTGAGCTGTATATCAAAAGGCAAGCTAGTCGAAATACCATTAGGATAATACTCAGTGGTGGTCAGTCCTTCAGGCTCTAAAAACACCTGATGACTTGGTTTATCCGCAAAGCGATGGATTTTATCTTCAATAGAAGGACAATAACGCGGCCCTACCCCTTCTATAGTTGCTTGCTCGCTATACATCGGAGAACGATCCAACCCAGAGCGAATATATTCGTGAGTACGCTCATTGGTATGGGTGAGCCAACACGGTAATTGTTGTGGTGGCTCTTGGGTACGCGGTAAAAAAGAAAATTGAGGGATGGGATCAGCATCTCCGCATTGTTTTTCTAATTTGGAAAAATCAATAGTATTGCCATCAATACGTGGTGGCGTACCAGTTTTTAACCGGCCACGAGGCAGATTTAATTCTTTTAAACGTTCAGCCAATGTAATGGCAGCTGGATCGCCTGCTCGTCCTCCGGTGTAACTATCTAAACCAATATGGATACGTCCACTTAAAAAAGTACCGACAGTCAGAATTACCGCATGACTGTAAAAATTAATACCTATTTGAGTGCGGGCGCCGATAACACGATCCCCTTGGAGAATAATATCATCCACAGGTTGTTGAAATACTCGTAAATTAGGCTGATTGAGTATTTTTTGCCGAATCGCAGCTCGATACAGAGAACGATCTGCTTGTGCACGTGTAGCGCGTACAGCTGGTCCCTTGGATTGATTTAATATTCTAAATTGTATGCCGGCTAAATCGGTGGCTTGTCCTATTGCCCCACCTAATGCATCCACCTCTTTTACTAAATGCCCTTTGCCTATTCCACCAATGGAAGGATTACAGGACATTTGTCCTAGAGTATCGAGATTATGAGTTAATAACAAAGTGGAGCAGCCGGCACGGGCAGCTGCTAGGGCTGCTTCAGTACCTGCATGGCCCCCACCAATCACAATAATATCGAAGTGTTCCGGATAATTCATGAATATGTAAAAGCGTTTTGAAGGGAGAATGCCCGCAAAGCTGTGAATAACTATGTGATAAACCCTGTGAGCAACCTGTGTAATGTTAATAAAATCAATAGGTTAACAAGGTTGTTAAAGGTGGATAGTTATTCTTTTGCTACGAAAATGATGAGTGCTTCCTTTAAAAAAAAATTTTTCTTTGCAGTGGAAAACTTTTTAAAGGATCCCTAGTGTACGAGGTAATGGCAGTGAAAATCAAGTGAATTATTCACTGCTTTTTTTTTGCTCCTTATTCTTTTTAATAAAGATTATATATATATATGTTGTTGATCATGGGTGTCTGTGGATAAGTAGCATAGTTAAAAAATACTCAATAAAAACAATAGGTTAAAAGAGTTTTTTCTCGTGTATAAAGACTGTTTAAGTAGAGGATGGATTGTGGATTAAAAAAAAGAATACCTGAATTTATTGTTTTCCACACAATCCACCAACAACTTTTCCCCAAAGTTATCCACAATCTTTAAAAAAAGAAGAGAGAGTTATTTTTTTTAAAAAAAGCTTTTTATTAAAGAATAACTCTATATATATCTATGTTGTTGATCATGGGTGCCTGTGGATAACTTGTATAAACTGATTTATTTATTATTTTTCAATAACTTAATTGATTTTTAGGATGTGGATAAGAAAACAGGAGCTTGTGTACGGATTGTGAAGAGAAAATTCGATAGCATGAATAATGCAGCCTATCCCCAAAGCATGCACAAACTATGCACAGGGTTATTAAAGCAGGGGATTGAAATAATATGATATTTATTACCGATAGGTGAGCATGTACTGTGGTAAAGAAACCATTGATTTTTGACTATTGATTTTTTTAGCTGCTCTTATTTTTTTTGCTTTCTGGCTTTCTTTTGCTATCTTGGCATGCCACAATTGACTGTTATCGTTTTTTTACATTAAAGCGGGTTGAATATGACGTCGAATAGAAAGACAGAGCGATGGAAAAAAATTGATCAGCTAATTACTACTGAACTAAAAATTCAAGTAGAGCAATTGATCAATAAAAATTTGCGGTATTTAGCCGAGTCTTTTTATGCAGAAATGCTTGCGCGACCAGATTCTAAATTCTTTTTAACCAATGAAGAGGTTAAAAATCGTTTAAACGGTTCGATGCAAGCATGGATTAAGGGCTTATTTAATGTTGAGTATAGAGAGAGTTATGCTGATTTTGAGCGGACTCAAAAGAAAATAGGTGATGTTCACGCCCGCATTAACTTGCCCATACATTTAGTGTTGTGGGGGGCTACGGTGTTAAAAGAGGAGATTTATAAAATTTGTGTTGCGAACCCTGCCCTACACTCCTCTTTGCCAGATGTGCTGCATTATTGCTTTAGTAATATAGACTTTGCCATGGAGTTAATGAGCAAGGCCTATTCCCATAGTTATGATAGAAAGGTCAAGGCCGAAGAGTCTTATCGTTTGTTTGCAGCAGTTACTAATTCAGAGGCTGAAAGTGAACGGCAAAGCAAGGCCCTACTCGACTGGGAAAATGAATTATTATTTACCATTACCATGGGTAACGGCAGTGAGACCCTGCCGCTGATTTCAGAATCTGATTTTGGTCTTTGGTTCAATCATAAAGGTTTTTATATGTTTGAATCAGAGCAATCAACCATGCAGCTAATTCAGCAAGCCATGCATACCATTGATGGGCTAATAGAGGATGAGCAGCTTTTTACTGCTCCGGATATACAGCGTAAGTCTATTAAAGAAATTAGAAAAAACATACGCATTATTTCTTTAAATATAAGCGAATTATTTAATAAACAAAGCAAATTAGAAGCTGGCAGAGATGAATTAACCCGATTATTAAGTAGAAAATTTTTGCCTGTTATTATTGATAAAGAGATTAATTATTCAATTAAAAATAAAAAGCCTTTTGCTGTATTAGCTATTGATATTGATTATTTTAAAACCATAAATGATACTTATGGCCACAAGGCTGGGGATATGGTGTTGGCTCAGCTAGGAGTCTTGTTAACACAAAATGCTCGAGCCGGAGATTATGTATTTAGATTAGGGGGCGAAGAGTTTATCGTTATTTTAGTGGATATTAAAAATCAGGACAATGCATTACGGATAGCAAATAGTTTTAGAGAAAAGGTTGAAAAAGAGCCCTTTATTACGTCTAAGGGGACTCTTTATATTACATGCAGTATTGGTGTCATTATGCATGATGGTCATCCTGATTATGTGCGCCTATTAAATGATGTTGATCAGGCCTTATATGATGCCAAAAATAAAGGCAGAAATAGAGTGGTATTAAGAGACTAATGAAAGATAAGTTATTTATTTTGTTTCAATATATATTGCCTAAACAGGCAATAACTCGTGTGTTGGGGTGGTTGGCTTCTTGTAATGGGGGATGGGTAACGCATCGCGTCATTCAGGCCTTTGTTCACAAATATCAGGTTAATTTGGCTGAGGCCAAACGAGATAATATACGTGATTACGCCAGCTTTAATGATTTTTTTACCCGAGCGTTAAAAGCAGGCAGTCGTCCTTTGGCGGCAGCAGATTTAATTAGTCCTGTAGATGGTCGCATTAGCCAGTTAGGACCTATTAATCAGCAGTTTTTGATACAGGCTAAGGGCAAGGAGTACACTTTAGAGCAATTATTAGCAGAGGATACTGGGCAGTATTTTCAGGGGGGCAGTTTTGCTACTTTATACTTGAGTCCTCGTGATTATCATCGTATTCACATGCCCTGCTCGGCTACATTGAGACGCATGGTGCATGTGCCTGGGGATTTGTTTTCAGTTAATCCGTTAACTGCTGAGCATATTGATGGCTTATTTGCACGCAATGAGCGAGTGATTTGTTATTTTGATTCTGAGTTGCTGGGGCGTTTTGCCATGGTGTTGGTGGGGGCGACGGTAGTGGGCAGTATTAAAACGGCCTGGCACGGTGTAGTCAATTATCAGCGCCCTGGGCATATTCGCTATTGGGATTATGATCATCAGCCGGTGCATTTGCAGCAGGGACAAGAAATGGGTCAGTTTTTATTAGGCTCCACAGTGATTTTGGTATTTGAGGCTGGAGCGATGCAGTTTGTATCAGACTGGCAGGCAGGAAAAACAATTCAGATGGGAGAAGCCATGGGGCAAGCTCTATTTGCCGATACAAAAACTGGAAAAAATCTCACCTAATAGGTCATCGCTGCTAAATTCACCGGTAATGGCCCCCAACTCAATATGGGCCAATCGCAGCTCTTCGGCAAAAAGATCCAATATATGATCACTGTGCTGAGCATGGGCTGCGGCCTCTTGTAGGTGCTCAGCACAGCGTTGGAGAGCATGTAGGTGACGTTCGCGGGCCAGCCAAGGGGACTCGGTTGTTGTGGACCAGCCTGCTCGGTCTAGGAGCTGCTGCCGCAGTTCATCTAGGCCTTCTCCGGTGAGGGCAGAGATTAACAGCACCGTATGTTGCGGACTGCCCTGCCCTCTTTGCCAGTGTTCTAATTGTGCGCGCTCTGACGCCGACAGTAAATCGACTTTATTACATACTGTGAGTACTGGAGTATGTTGAGGAAATTGAGCTCGTATTGTGGCGTCTTCTTCTGAGTAGTGATGACGTGCATCGATGAGATGCAGGATGACATGCGCGCGCTGAATTTCTTGCCAACTGCGGTCAATGCCGATGCGTTCCACCTGGTCCTGAGCTTCCCTTAGGCCGGCGGTATCGGTGATATGAATAGGGACCCCATGAATGTGAATGGTCTGACTCAAGCGGTCACGAGTCGTGCCTGCAATATCCGTAACAATAGCAATATCATCCCCTGCAAGGGCGTTTAAAAGACTGGATTTGCCCACATTAGGTTGCCCGGCCAAGACAACTTGAAGGCCGTCACGCAGTACTTGTCCCTGTTTGGCTTGGGCGAATATTTTTTGTACCTGCTGTTGGATTTGTTGCAGCTGTTCAGCAGCCTGATAGTGTTCTAGAAATTCTATTTCCTCTTCGGGAAAATCCAGGGTCGCCTCAACTAACATACGCAAGTGAATAATTTGCTCTGAAAGTTGGTTGATGGCTCGGGAAAAGGCACCACTAAGAGAAGCCATCGCTCCTTTGGCTGCGGCACTAGAGCTGGCATCAATGAGATCAGCCACTGCCTCTGCCTGAGCCAGATCGAGGCGGTTATTAAGAAAGGCGCGTTGTGTATATTCACCGGGCTGAGCCAAGCGCATATGATAAGGACGCCCCACCTCAAGGCATCGTTCTAGGACTCGGCGCAGTACAGCCGGTCCACCATGCCCTTGCAACTCGAGGACATCTTCTCCTGTGTAGGAATGAGGTCCAGGAAAGTATAACGCTATCCCCTCATCTATTGGCGTGTGCTCAGCATCATTAAAACTGAGAAAATGCGCATGACGCGGACGTAATTCGCGTTGAAAAAAATCGCGTATAAAGGGGCGTAAATCAGTCCCCGAAATACGAACAATGCCAATGCCACCACGCCCGGGCGCGGTGGCAATGGCAGCGATGGGATAACTGTCTAAGGCCATAATAAAAGTGGTGACTTAGCCTATTTTTTTAGCCGCCTCTTCTTTTTGAATCCGTCGGGTAATATATTGCTGCTGGGCAATGGACAGGGCGTTATTAACTACCCAGTACAGGACCAAACCTGCAGGGAAGAAGAACATCATCCCCCCAAAAACCAACGGCATAATCATCATGATCCGTGCCTGCATAGGATCGGGCGGCGTGGGGTTTAATTTTATTTGCAGGAACATAGTCGCCATCATAATGGCGGGCAAGATGAAATAAGGATCTGGAGCAGCTAAGTTTTTAATCCATAAAATCCAAGGAGCGCCGCGCATTTCCACGCTGCCTAGCAAGACCCAGTACAGAGCAATAAAGACTGGGATTTGGACCAGCATGGGCAAGCATCCCCCGAGCGGATTGATTTTTTCATTACGATACAGCTCCATCATGGCTTGATTCAATTTAGCTCGATCATCACCATATTGTTCACGCAGAGCTTGCATGCGCGGGGTAACCTGCTTCATGCGTGCCATGGAGCGATAGCTGGCTGCCGATAAGGGATAGAAAATAATTTTAATTAAAACCGTCAACACCACAATAGACCAGCCCCAGTTGCCAATCAGGCTGTGGATCCAAGTCAAAATGGTAAAGAGCGGCTTAGAGATAATGGTCAACCAACCATAATCCACGACCAAGTCTAAGCCTGGAGCCAATTCGGCCATAGCTTGTTGGTCTTGGGGACCCACCCAAAGGTGCGCTGTGATGAGCTTTTGTGCCTGTGGTGCAATGGGGCCTACCGACTCAATGGCGCGGGCAACATAGCGGTTTTCGCCAACCTTGATGACCTCGTTGGTACGCTCAACCCCTTGGGGAGGAATCCAAGCGGTAGCAAAATAATGCTGCACAAAACCAATCCAGCCATTGTCTGCTTGGGTGACGTAGTTGGCCTTGTTTTTATCCAGGTCAGAAAAAGAAACCTTTTGGAACTCTTTGATATTGGAATAAACAACTGGGCCATTAAAGGTACGGTATAGACGAGAAGAGTCAGGTGGACTATTACCATCCCGCTCGAGTTGAAAATAAATAGAAGGCGTAATGGTGTGATCCGTTAAGTTTTCAATATCATAACGGACCTCAATATCGTAGCTATCCTCTTTGAGGAGGTAGGTCTTGGTCACGCGTACCGCATCAGTTTCCGCCTCGAATACCACCTCTACAGTGTTATGAGCAGCATCGCGTTGCTGGGCCACCAAACGATAAGGCGTTAGATGATTCGGGTATGTGTACCCATCTGCACCGATTACCCCTGACTGCGCCAAATACACGCTATCTGCCGTCCGGCTTAGTAAGGGCATGGGGGCGTCTTTATCCCCGGGCGCCTCATAGCGAGTCAGGTCTGCTTGGATGAGCTGAGCGCCAATCGTGTCAAAAGTAAGATTGAATACCTCAGTTTGGACATGCACAAGTTCGGCAGCGGGCTCGTCAGAGAGCTGTTGCGGGACCTGTGCAGCGGAGCTGAGTTGTGGTTGCTTTGCGCTAGGAATACTCGCATCTGCAGCCTGTCTAGGAGTATCAACGCCACTATGGGCGTGGGTAGAGGTTGAGTCCTGTGCAACACTCTCCTCGGCAGGCAGGGTGCCGAAAATCGACGGTCTACCGTTGTAAGTTTGCCAATTATTCCATAGCAACAGCACAGAGAAAGCGAATATCAACCAAAGGATGGTACGTCGAATATCCATAGCACCTGATGAGAAAAATGCGAGATTAAGGCATAAAGCAAAAAGTAAATAAACAATTATTTACTGCTGTTTTTTTTGTGAGGGCGTACGCACAGGATCGCGCGGTGGAACAGGATCATAACCGCTGTCCCCCCATGGGTGGCAGCGCAGGATGCGTCGCGTGCCCAGTATCAAGCCCCGAAACGCACCATGGGTTTGGATGGCCTCGATACTATAGCTAGAGCAGGTTGGGTAAAAGCGGCAACTGGGTTTTAGCCAAGGACTAATGCCATATTGGTAAATACGAATGCAGCCAATGAGTAATTTGCTAAGCATTCTGTTTTACCTGATGCACATGCCAGTTGAGCTCTTTCCACAGGCGTCTTTTGAGCTGCTTGAGTGATGACTTGGGTATGGGCCGATGTACACGTACGACAAGGTCGATGGGGGGCAATTGGGCCCGATGCTGTTGAAACCAAGCACGAATGACTCGTTTTACGGTATTGCGCGTAATGGCTTTGGCAGCAAATCGTTTGGCCACAATAATCCCCAAACGCGCCGTTGTTTGTTTAGGAGTAGGTGTTTTTGGGGTGTGAATAATAAACAAAACCCCTCGTGATAGACGGCGCCCAGTAAGGGCACGTTTGAAATCCGAGGGGCGTTGCAGACGCACAGCCGGTGGGAATGAAGTGCCCAGATGGTCTTTTGTTGTCTGCACTACAAACCCCCTGACCCAGGGTCAAGTCACAGTTTAAACAGCAAGGCGCTTGCGACCTTTTCTGCGACGAGCGTTTAACACAGCACGCCCACCACGGGTCTTCATGCGCGCTCTAAAGCCGTGAGTACGCTTACGGCTGGTAACTGAAGGTTGAAATGTGCGTTTCATGATCTTTTCTTAAAGTTAAAAGCAAACCGATAGAGGGCCTCAATCAAGCACTATCAAGGCTCATTTATCAGGCCCACAACATGGGAAAATAAAGTCAAGATGCCTATTTCAACAAATTTTGTCCGTAACGTCAACGATCTACTGTAAAAGTCAATGTTAAAATAGACGCATAAGACTCAGCAGGCTGTGAATAAATCGTTTATCATAGGGCTAGCCCTGTGGATAACTACCCTCTGTAGTTAGGTTTAAACGGGCGCTCTCGTCACCTTTAAACGCCTTTCTTTTCTTGATGCAAATGAATGAATTTTGGTCGTCCTGTGTGCAGCAGCTTTCTCAAGAGCTTCCGCCACAGCAGATTAATGCGTGGATAGAACCACTAGAACCCCTGAATTTTGATGAGGCCAATGGGGTATTAGTTATGGCGGCGCCCAATCGTTTCAAATTGGATTGGGTACGCAAAAACTTTGCTGCGCGTATCGAAGAGTTGGCAACGGCTTGGTTTAATCGGCCCGTGCAGTTAGAACTCGAATTAGCACAGTCTGCTGTGCAGGTGCAGCCAACAGTCAGTGCGGCTACCTTATTTCAGCAGCAGGCAGCGGCGCGCAACATTGCTTCCGAGGCAAGTACTCATACTACAGGGGCGACAAATAGTAGCCAAGAGCATACGGCTTATGACAACAATGTTGCGTCAGTTGGACATTCTGCTCCGATGATCCAGACGGGTGGATCCAGCAGTGCTCAAGCTACCTTAGATTTGGCTGAAACACTGTATGAGCGTTCACGCCTCAATCCAGAGCTAACCTTTGATAATTTTGTGACTGGGCGAGCCAATCAATTAGCGCGGGCAGCTGCATTACAGGTCGCTGAAAACCCGGGGGTGTCTTATAACCCATTATTTCTCTATGGAGGGGTGGGGTTGGGCAAGACTCACCTGATCCATGCGATAGGTAATTCTTTACTGGCGACAGGCAAGGGCAAGCGGGTGCGTTATGTGCATGCGGATCAATATGTTTCTGACGTAGTCAAAGCCTACCAACGGCGCGCCTTTGATGAGTTCAAACATTATTATCATTCTTTAGACTTATTGCTGATTGATGATATTCAGTTTTTTGCGGGGAAAAATCGCACTCAAGAGGAGTTTTTCTACGCTTTTGAGGCAATGGTCAATCAGCGCAGCCAAATCATCATTACTTCGGATACCTATCCCAAAGAATTATCTAATATAGACAACCGTCTGATCTCTCGTTTTGACTCAGGACTTACTGTTGCCATAGAGCCGCCCGAGTTAGAAATGAGGGTCGCTATTTTATTGCGTAAATCTCAAAATGAGGGCATAGAAATGCCCGAAGAGGTTGCTTTTTTCATTGCTAAGCATTTGCGTAGCAATGTGCGTGAGCTTGAGGGGGCGCTACGTAAAGTCTCGGCTTTTGCTCGTTTTCACGGTAAAAATGTACTGACCGTGGAGATGTGTCGCGAGGCACTAAAAGATTTACTCTCAGTGTTCAATGGGCAAATTACCGTAGAGAATATCCAAAAAACCGTTGCAGATTATTATAAAATCAAGGTCGCGGATATGTATTCCAAACGTCGCCCTGCGAATATTGCTTTACCCCGTCAAATTGCCATGTATTTGGCCAAAGAGCTCACTCAAAAAAGTCTTCCTGAAATTGGCGAATTATTTGGGGGCCGTGACCATACTACGGTATTGTACGCGGTCCGCAAGATTAGCGAGGCGCGCGCCAAGCAAAGTGATCTGAATCATTCGCTACATGTGTTAGAACAAACCCTAAAAGGATAAATATGCTACTTGTACAAGCCACCCGCGATGCGTTGCTCAAGACACTGTCAACAGTGGTCGGTATTGTAGAGCGTCGGCAAACCCTGCCCATTTTGGCCAATGTATTAATTACCAAGCAGGGCTCTGATGTTTCCTTTATGGCTAATGATATGGAAATGCAAATCACCACCCGTGCTGATTTTGGGGTGGGAGAGAGCCAGGAGCAAACCACGGTGGCAGCCCGAGTATTGTTAGATATTTTGCGCGCCATGCCCGAGCAAGAAGAGCTGGGTCTGCGCCTAAAAGATAACAAACTCATTGTTCAGTCTGCCCATAGCCGATTTGCTCTGCAGACCATGGATGCAGCAGGCTATCCCAGCATGACTATTCCCGAGCAATGGTCTACAACTGTTACCTTATCGCAGCACAAGCTCAAACAACTCTTGGGTACAGTTCATTTTGCTATGGCCCAACAGGATATTCGCTATTACCTTAATGGTATGTTGTTGGTCATCGAGCCAGGTTGGTTGCGTACAGTCGCTACTGATGGACACCGTCTGGCCCATAATGCGACCGAGATAGAGGGGGCAGAGCAGTCTATTAATGTGATTGTGCCTCGTAAAACGGTAATGGAAATGCAGCGCTTATTAAGCGATGACAAGGAGGAAACAGTAGATATCAGCGTTTCTGATGGGCAGATTCGGTTTTATTTTTCAGGAGTTGAGTTAGTCAGCAAGCTTGTCGAGGGCAAATTCCCTGATTATGCTCGGGTAATTCCTGCGAATTACAGCCGTCATTTTTTGATTCATCGCGAGCAATTACAAAGTAGCCTCCAGCGGGCGGCTATTCTGACATCAGATAAATTCCGAGGGGTGCGCATTCAGCTAGAAAAAAACCAGATGAAAATCTCGGCAACCAACACCGAACAAGAAGAAGCGCGTGAGGACTTACAGATAGAATACAGCTATGAGCCCTTGGATGTGGGCTTTAATGTTAACTATTTACTCGATGTACTGAGCAATTTGCGCACAGAAGAGGTGCGTTGGTCCGTGCACCCCGATGCAAACGCCTCTGTTTTGATCACCACTCCAGAACAGGAAGCATTTAAATATGTAGTGATGCCGATGCGCATTTAATTCGGTAGGCCTACTGTGAGTAGGGAGCAGCGTTTGCACACAACATTATTTAGATAAAGGTATTTTTATTTATGACCGCAGAACACTCCACTGGTAACGAAAATAATTACGGTGCCGAATCAATCCGGATGCTCAAGGGCCTAGAGGCTGTACGCAAGCGTCCTGGGATGTACATAGGGGATACTCAAGATGGCACAGGCTTGCACCATATGGTGTTTGAGGTCCTGGATAATGCTATTGATGAGGCCTTAGCAGGCTTTTGTGATGAAATTGTAGTGACCATTCACGCAGATAATAGTATTTCTGTGCGTGACAACGGTCGGGGCATTCCAACAGATATCCACCAAGATGACGAAGAACAGCGCAGTGCGGCCGAAATTGTGATGACTGAGCTGCACGCTGGAGGGAAGTTTGACCAAAACACCTACAAAGTGTCTGGTGGGTTGCACGGAGTAGGGGTGTCTTGTGTGAATGCACTGTCCGAATGGTTAGAGCTTTCTATTTGGCGGGATGGTAAAGAGCATTTTCTGCGTTTTAATCGCGGTGAAAGAGAGGCGCCTTTGCACGTTGTGGGGGAGGCCGAGCACACCGGGACGTGTGTTCATTTTTTAGCAGACAAGGAAATCTTTAGTCACGTTAATTTTCAATATGACGTGCTGGCCAAGCGATTACGTGAGCTCTCATTTTTGAATAATGGGGTTCGTATTCGTCTTGTTGATGAACGCCAAGGTAAAGAAGAAAATTTTGCTTTTTTAGGTGGCGTCAAGGGTTTTGTAGAATACATCAATCGTTCTAAAACCGTTTTACATGACAATATTTTTTCGGTCTCCCTGCCCTCATCAGCAGGTGGGGTAGAGGTACTGGTCGAGGCCGCCTTGCAGTGGAACGATAGTTATACGGAAACCGTTTTGTGTTTTACCAATAATATTCCCCAGCGCGATGGGGGCAGTCACTTAACCGGTTTAAGGGCGGCCATGACTCGCGTAATCAATAAATATATCAATGACAATGAGTTGGCCAAGCGAGCGCGAGTAGAAACCACTGGGGATGACATGCGCGAGGGGTTGACCTGTGTGCTTTCGGTCAAGGTGCCTGAGCCAAAATTTAGCGGCCAAACCAAGGATCGCTTGATTTCTAGTGAAGTGCGCCCTGCTGTCGATGATGTGATTAGCCAAGCCCTAGAAACATGGTTATTGGAAAACCCTGCCGATGCACGCGCGGTGACCAGTAAAATTATTGAGGCAGCGCGGGCACGTGAAGCCGCACGTAAAGCTCGGGAGGTGACCCGTCGCAAGAGTGTGCTCGAAGGGGCTGGTTTGCCAGGCAAATTAGCGGATTGTCAAGAGCGTGATCCCGCTAAATCAGAGTTATATATTGTTGAGGGTGATTCTGCGGGGGGATCTGCTAAGCAGGGTCGAGATCGCAAATTCCAAGCTATTTTGCCATTGCGCGGCAAGGTACTCAATGTAGAAAAAGCCCGTTTTGATCGACTGATTGCCAGCGAACAAATTACCACCCTAATTACCGCCTTGGGAACCAGCATTGGCCCAGACTTTGATATCGATAAGCTACGTTATCATCGCATCATTATCATGACGGACGCGGATGTGGACGGAGCTCATATTCGTACTCTTTTGCTCACTTTGTTTTATCGTCAAATGCCCGAGTTGGTAGAGCGTGGACATATTTATATTGCGCAGCCGCCTCTTTACAAGGTGCGTGTTGGGCGGACTGAGCGATATCTCAAAGATGATGCCGAAGAGGCTCAATTTATGCTTGGGCTCGCTTTACAAGACGCAGCTATTTTGCCACGAGAGGGGGCAGAGTTGATTGAAGGCAGCGCCCTCGAAGAGCTGATTCGTCGCTATGTACTAGCAGATCAAGTCATTCAGCGCCAAAGCCGTTGGTTTGATGCAGAGGCTTTATCTGTGATTGCAGAAGGGGTCACCATCGATCTAAGTAGCCAAGAGCAGGCACAGGCTTCTGCTCAAAAGCTTGCAGAGCAAATAGTAGATCCGGCTCATCCGCATTTAGTACAGGTTGAAGCAAAGCAGCATGCAGATACCGGTCAATGGCAGGTGGTGGTTAAACGTTTATGGCATGGCAACACCAAAGTCAGTGTATTTGATGCAGATTTTGTATTAAGCGCGGACTATGCCACATTGGCCCAAGCCGGTACCACCTTGATGGGGTTAATTGGTCCAGGGGCTAAGGTGTATCGTGGTGAAGGGGAGCGTCGCAAAGAGCAGCCCATCAGTCATTTCCGTGATGCTGTACGTTGGTTGCGTCAGGAGGCTGAGCGGGGCGTGGTCAAACAGCGCTACAAAGGTCTAGGTGAAATGAATCCCGAACAGCTTTGGGAGACCACCATGGATCCTTCGGCACGGCGTTTATTACAGGTACGAATAGAGGACGCCATTGCCGCTGATGAAATTTTTACCACCCTCATGGGTGATGAGGTAGAGCCACGACGTGCCTTTATCGAAGAGCATGCCTTACAAGCTGGTAATATAGATATTTGAACACATGGTTGTTAGAGGGCAATAGTGCCCAATATGGGAAAAAAGCAGCGGCTCACTGGCCGCTGCTTTTTTTATGCGTATTAGATACTTAAATTTCAATGCGCTTATAAAGCATTAGAGTAATGCCCAACGCCCCTACAATGAACAATATCCATGCTGCAGAGGTCCATCCTAAGAACTGAGTGGACCAGCCCGCAAGCAGTGGCCCAAAGCTTTGGCCAAGATTACTGCCTTGCATAATCAAACCTACTGTAATGGGAATGGCTAAAGGAGTGGGGGCCACAATAGGTGCTGAAGACAGTACTGAAGTAGGAATCATCCCGCCAATACCAGCAAAAATAATGCACAGCAGAGCCACGATAAAAATGGGCAAAGAGAATGCAAATATAGCGCCCCCCGTGATAATCATAGTAATAAAGGTAAGGGGAATGAGCAGCCGTCTTTTATACCCTTTGCTAAGCAGGTGTCCAGCAGCCAAATTGCCAAATATATTGGCTGCCGAGGCCAAACCTGCAATAAGGCCAGCCTGTGCATAACCGACCCCAAATTGTTCGATCAGTAAAAGGGGTAAAAAATTAAACAAAGCAAAATACATCAGGGTATAGCACCCGAAAGCCAATGCCATTTTCAGTGGGGTGCCAGCCATAAAAATACTTTTTAATAACGAGCCAATTTGTTTCAGTCCTAATGCTTTAGGGCGAGTATGGGGAGCGGGGACAAATAAAAGAATTAAGGCCATGACCAGCACAGCCGCTGCTCCATTGAGATACCATAGGTTTTGCCACTGAGTGAAAAAGGGACCAATAAACATCATTACCGTCATGCCAATGGGCATAAAGGTGCCCCAAAAGGACATGGCCGTATTTCTATAGGCTAATTGCACAGAACCTTGGATTAAAGTGGGGGCTGAGACCATGATAAAAATATAACCAAAGCCCTCAAAGAAACGCAGTATATAGAGCATTTCAAGAGAGGGAAAGACCGGGCCTAATAAAGAGCTAATAGCAATAGCTAATAGACCAAGCGCAATGGAATAGCGCAAACCGATGCGCAGCACAATGGTTCCAATAGGAATGCCAATCAGCATGCCCAGGAGAGGAAAAATAGCCCCTAAATTACCAATAGCGCTTAGTGGAATATTTAAATCAGCTTGTAGGAGCGGGGCCGCAATAGGCAATTTTCCTATTTGCAAGGCGCCTACAATGCCACTGAGCAGAGCAATAAGTACTGCTATCCAATTATTTTCAGTATCAAGATTTGTTTTTGTCATAAACAAGTGAGAGAGTTGTATAAGTGAAGACTGTGTTATTTAAGGGATATCCCTTATAATTTTTTATTTTATAGAAAAATATTCAGCACATTGTGCAACAGACTAATGATAGAGTTAAACCATATCACGCAGCAGTTTCATGGCAAGCATGGCACGTTCACGGCACTGGATAATGTCAGCCTAAGAATTGCCGCTGGTGACATTTTTGGCATTATTGGCCGCAGTGGTGCTGGAAAAAGCACCTTGATTCGAGCCATTAATTTTTTAACCCCACCCACCACAGGTCAGGTGATTGTGGATGGACAGTGCTTAAATGATTTAAATAAAAATCAATTACGGGTGGCGCGTCGTGATATAGGCATGATTTTTCAGCATTTTAATTTGCTCTCATCCCGCACGGTATTTGAAAATGTTGCCCTGCCTTTGGAATTAGCAAAAAAAAGCAAAGCAGACATTCATCAGCGCGTCAATGAACTGCTCGAGTTAGTGGGGCTGAGCGCCCAAAAGGACCAGTATCCTGCGCAAATCAGTGGGGGGCAAAAGCAGCGCGTGGGCATTGCCCGAGCTTTGGCATGTCGCCCCAAAGTATTGTTGTCAGATGAGGCGACCTCAGCTCTTGACCCAGAAACCACCCGATCTATTTTGGAGTTATTGCGACGAATAAATTCAGAGTTGGGACTGACCATTGTATTGATCACCCACCAAATGGAGGTTATCAAACAGGTCTGTCACCAAGTAGCGGTTATTGATGCAGGACGAGTCATTGAACAAGGAGCGGTAATAGACGTCTTTATGCGCCCACAACATGAAATTACCCGCTCGATGATTGGTGACTTAGTGGCTCAGAGTCTGCCTGCGGGGGTGCGCGAGCGCATCATGCATAAATTGCAAGCAGGTCATCACTATCTTTATCGGTTGGCCTTTGTGGATACTGATGTGGATCAGCCGTTATTATCCACTGTCATTCGAGAGTTTCAGTTAGACTTTAACATTTTACATGGATATATAGATGAAATACAGGGCCAGGCCTTTGGCTCACTTGCAGTTATGGTTGGTGGTGCCCCACACAGCATACAGGCTGCCGTGCACTATTTACGGGAACGTGGTGTTGTGATTGAGGAGCTGCCTTATGTCTAACGCAATGATAGGTTTATTTATTGATTCATTTTGGGAAACCCTCATTATGGTGTTGGTATCCTGGTCTGTAGGAGCCTTGGTTGGGTTGCCCTTAGGGATTGTGCTCTATCTGACAGCTCCAGGTGGGGTACATGCCATGCCCGTTCTGAATCGCAGCGTAGCAATGGTTGTGAATGCATTGCGCTCCATTCCTTTTATTATTTTATTGGTCGCAGTAATTCCGTTGACTCGTTTTATAGTCGGCACCTCAATTGGTACGGCTGCCGCCATTGTGCCTTTGTCTATTGCTGCAGCCCCTTATATTGCGCGGCTGATGGAAACAGCACTGCGGGAAGTAGACAAAGGATTAATAGAGGCCGCAGAGTCCATGGGGGCGAGTACCGCACAAATAATTTATAAAATCCTCCTTCCCGAAGCATTGCCGGGCATAGTGGGGGGGCTTACTGTTGCGTTTGTGAGCTTAGTGGGTTATTCAGCCATGGCAGGTGCCGTAGGTGGAGGCGGCTTGGGGGATCTGGGGATTCGCTATGGTTATCAGCGTTTTTTACCTGAGGTCATGCTGGCCGTAGTGGTCTTGTTGATTGTTTTTGTCCAAGCTTGTCAGAGTTTTGGTGATTGGTTGGTGCGACGCCTCAATAAAAAATAGGGCGCTGTATTTCATTTTGTGTGGCCATACGGGCCATTTGCTATAGGAGTTTTTCATGTTTGTGGATCAATTGAAAAAAATATTTTTTGTTGGGGCATCTGCCCTTGCCATAAGCGCTCATGCTGCAGCCGATGCCAAGACCATTAAAGTAGGGGTGACGGCAGGGCCTCATGCACAAATTATGGAGGTGGTACAAGAGGTTGCAGCAGAAAAAGGTTTGACTATTCAAATTTTAGAATTCAGTGACTATGTACAGCCTAATGCAGCCTTGGATGCAGGGGATTTAGATGCCAACAGTTATCAACACGGGCCTTATCTACAGCAACAAATCCAAGACCGTGGCTACCGTTTGGTTAATGCTGCACCGACCGTGATTTATCCACTAGGCCTATACTCTAAAAAAATCACTGACATCGACGCCCTCCAAGAGCGAGACAGCATAGCTATTCCTAATGACCCCAGCAATGGCGGACGTGCCCTGCTCTTGCTTCAGGAAATAGGGCTTCTAAGCCTTACAGAGGGCGTAGGCGCACAGGCGACACTTTTAGATGTGACAGACAATCCTAAAAAACTGCGTATTGTAGAACTAGATGCTGCCCAATTGCCCCGTTCTTTAGACGATGTCGCACTTGCTGCGATTAATACTAATTTTGCGATGGAAGCGGGATTGGTGCCGGCAGAAGATGCTTTGGTCTTAGAATCTGCAGACAGCCCGTATGCCAATTTAATTGCCGTACGTGAAGAAGATCAGGATGCCGAGTGGGTACAAACCTTGGTTGAGTCGTACCACAGCCCCAAAGTCAAGGATTTTATTTTGGAAAATTTTGAGGGCTCTTTAATCCCAGTATGGTAAATAATTAACCAAAACAGTAGCTTAAGCGTGATGGCAAGCAACTTGATGGGTTGTGTGCGCACGCGTGCTCAGCATAGGCACCTCTTGTCGGCATTGTTGGGTGGCTAAGGGGCAGCGAGGGTGAAAGGGACAACCGCTAGGGGGAGTGAGCGGATTAGGCACCTCTCCCGAGACCTGCTGACGGGGGGTGCCGCGTTGATTGAGATCAGGAATTGCTGCCAACAGCATTTGGGTATAAGGATGCAAAGGGTTTTGAAACAGCACATCCCGAGGAGCCACCTCAACCAAGCGCCCCAAATACATGACCCCAACCCTATCAGCAATATGGTGAACGACAGCAAGATTATGGGAAATAAATAAATAGCTCAGTTGATGCTCTGCCTGTAAGTCCTTCATGAGATTTAAGACCTGAGCCTGCACAGACACATCCAAGGCAGAAGTTGGCTCATCGCAAATAATAAATTCGGGATTTAGGGCCAGTGCACGAGCAATAGAAATGCGCTGTCTTTGTCCACCAGAAAATTGATGGGGATAACGATGCCTATCGGCCTCACTAAGCCCGACCTGCTCAAGCAAAGCTATGACTCGTTGGGTTTGTTCCTGGGGGCTAAGTTGAGTATGAGTAGCCAATGGCTCGGCAATAATGCGGCCCACGCGCCACCGAGGATTCAGGCTCGCATAAGGATCCTGAAAAATCATCTGTATGCGTTGTTGCAAATGGCGTCGTTGCTCTTTGGTCATGGTGCTGATATCTTTGCCGTCATACAGGATACGCCCCCGCGACAAAGTATAAAGACCAGCTAGTAAGCGGGCCAAAGTAGATTTGCCGCAGCCCGACTCACCGACCAAAGCAAAGGTTTCTCCTTTGTATACCTCAAAGCTTACCCCATCGACCGCCCGTAATAATTGCCGCGGCTTACGGTACACCACGCGTTCCAACCAAGAAGGAGAGACATCAAACCAACGGGCAATATCTTGAGCTTGTACAAAGACTTGGGTCATGAGGCGATCTCCTGATGTAGCCAACAGGCGACCTCGTGCCGTGGGGCCACAGTTAATCGTTCAGGGGTTTCTTGGCGGCAACGGGGCAGCGCCTGGGCACAGCGGGGATGAAAGGCACAACCAGCAGGAATAGCATGTAATCGCGGCATACTGCCAGGGATTTGATGGAGCCGCTCATTGAGCTGGTGAATACTGGGAATAGACTGCATGAGCCCAGCAGTATAAGGATGTTTAGGATGACGGATAATATCCTCTACTGGACCAATTTCTATGAGTCTGCCCGCATACATTACTGCGACTCTATCTGCAATATCTGCAATAACCCCCATATCATGGGTAATTAACAAAATAGCCGTGCCTTGTTCACGACAGAGCTTTTTTAATAGCGCAATGATCTGAGCCTGTATAGAAACATCCAGTGCTGTGGTTGGCTCATCGGCCACAATCAGCTCAGGCTCAGCGGCCAAAGCCAGGGCAATCACTACGCGTTGGCGCATCCCTCCTGAAAATTGATGAGGATAGTGATCAATACGCTTCTCAGCAGCGGGAATGCCAGTTGCTTTGAGCAAGTCAATAGCCCGCTGGCGCGCTGCTCGGTGAGATAAGGATAAATGCGTTTGAATGGTTTCTATGAGCTGCTGCCCCACGGTATAAAGAGGGTTTAAAGAGGTTAGGGGATCTTGAAAAATAGCCCCTATTTTGCGCCCCCGTATATGCCGCATATCAGCCTCACTGAGCTGGTCAATGCGCTGGTGGTGCAAATAAATAGCACCTTTGCTTATGCGACCGGGAGGCTCAAGGAGACCAATGATGGCAGCTCCTGTGAGCGATTTACCCGCCCCAGACTCCCCCACCATCCCGAGCACCTCGCCAGGACGAATAGAAAAAGAGACATTATTGAGGGCATGCAACGTTCCGTGGCGGGTCGGAAATTCGACATTCAACTCATGTACGGATAATAAATCTTGCGTGGTCATGGCGCTAATTCAGTCGGGGATTAAGGGCATCACGTAACCAATCTCCCAGTAGATTGACAGACAGAACAAGAAGCACCAGCATCAATCCAGGGAAGATAGTTATCCACCACTCACCAGAAAAAAGAAAATCATTGCCTACACGGATAAGAGTACCCAATGAGGGGGCGGTAGGCGGAACCCCGACGCCGAGGAAAGATAGGGTGGCCTCGGTAATAATAGCTGTGGCCAAGTGCACAGTAGCCAGCACTAATACCGGACCTAATACATTCGGTAAGACATGCTGAAACATAATGCGAGGGCCCGATACACCAATAATTTTGGCTGCCTGCACATATTCGCGGTTTTTTTCTACCAAAGTTGAACCGCGCACAGTACGAGCGTATTGAGGCCAGCCAGCCAGAGCAATGGCCCCAATAAGAACCGGAAAGGCAATCACATCGTGCATGTTTTGTGGAAATACTGCTCGGGCCACCCCATCAATTAGCAAAGCAATTAAAATAGCTGGAAACGATAATTGAATATCAGCAATACGCATAATAAGGGCATCAAGAGGGCCGCCGGCATACCCGGCAATTAGCCCCAATACAACACCGATGAGCATGGCACAGAGAACTGAAGCAAAGCCAATCAGCAAAGAAATACGCATGCCATAGAGTAATAAAGACAGCAGATCTCGCCCTTGGCTATCCGTACCCAGTAGGTATTGACTGCTCCCATCTGCAGACCAAACAGGCGGCAACAGAGCATCAAGTAATTGAATACTGCCTAAATCAAAGGGATTGTAGGGCGCTATCCATGGGGCTCCAAAGGCGCCAACAAAGAGAAGAACCACTAAGAGTGTCGCAAAGATAGCGACCGGACTATGACGCCATGACCAAGCCACATCACTATGCCAGAATGTGCTCCAAGCTTTCATGCACCTGCCCCCTTGCTTAGCTGGCCCACGCGCAGGCGAGGATCCACCACAAAATACAGTAAATCAACCATTAAATTGATGCACACAAAAATAAGAGCGATCAAACACAAATAAGCGGCCATTACAGGAATATCCGCAAACTGCACGGCTTGAATAAAGAGTAACCCCATTCCTGGCCACTGAAATACCGTCTCGGTCACAATAGCAAAGGCGATGATGCCCCCTAGTTGTAGCCCTGTAATGGTAATAACCGGAACCAAGGTATTTTTTAAGGCATGGCCAAAGTGAATGGCGCGCTGAGACAACCCACGCGCGCGGGCAAATTTAATGTAATCACTGCGCAATACCTCGAGCATCTCGGCACGCACAATACGCAAAATGAGCGTTAGTTGAAAAAGCGATAGAGTAATGGCAGGTAAAATAAGATGCCGCCACCCATCTAAGGTAAATAGGCCGCTACTCCACCAACCAAAATACACAACCTCGCCGCGCCCATAACTAGGCAACCACCCAAGCTGCACGGAAAATATCAGTATTAATAAAATACCGATTAAAAAAGTAGGTAAGGAAATGCCCAAAAGAGAACAGCCTAAAATTAATTGACTCAGTACGGTATTTCTTTTTAGGGCCGTATAAACGCCTAAGGGCAAACCAATGACTAGGGCCAATACAGCCGCTGCCACAGATAATTCAACAGTAGCAGGCAAGCGGTTTTTGAGTAATTCAATTACCGGCTGCCCTTGGCGCAAGGAGAGACCGAAATCGCCGTGTAGGGCATTGATCACAAAATGATAAAACTGAATAGGCGCAGATTGATCGAGCCCCAATTGCTGGCGTAGGGCAATGCGGTCGGCCTCGGTAGCATCTTGCCCGAGCATAATGGTGACGGGGTCCCCAATATAGCGAAAAAGTATAAAGGCCAGCAGACTGACCATCAGCATGACCAAAATAGCCTGAATAAGGCGCCGCAAGATAAAAACCAACATAAGCAGTTGCCGAGGTAGGGGGGCGCGGACTGCGCCCCCTGAAATAAAAAAGAATACGAGCTGCTACTTAATCAATAGTAACCCATTGTGGGGTCAGGCGGTTATCGGCTCGGTGAACCACATGAACATTGTTTGCCATCGCCCAAGGAATCACCTGATCATGTAAGGGAATATGCCCCACCTCTTCGGCGTGGATGCGCAATACCTCTACAATGGCTGCATTACGCTTGTCCTCATCTATTTCTACCTTGATTTGTTGAATCAGCTCATCTACTTTGGGATTAGAATAGCCTCCGAAGTTAAAAGAGCCATCTGCTCCCTCGCCTGGGGTATGCAATAAACTTTGCAAGGTATACAAGGCATCAAAGGTAGGCACCCCCCAACCAAAGAGATAGGCGCTGGTATCCCCAGACTGCACCTTGGGGAAATACGTCGCACGAGGCATGGCATTTAATTTGGCATCAATACCAACACGGGCCCACATCCCAACAATGGCCTGACAAATGGCCTCGTCGTTAATATAACGGTTATTGGGGCAATCCAAGGTAAAGGAAAGAGTCCCTTCATCATAGCCAGCCTCTTGGAGCAGCGCACGGGCGCGATCAGGATCATAGGGGGGGACCTGAGCAAGCTCCTCAGTCCAGCCATTGACCTGTGGCGCAATCATGGTGCCTGTTGGCATGGAAGCACCGCGCATCACGGCTTTTTTAATGGCCTCAATATCGATGGCCAAAGACAGGGCCTCACGCACACGCTGATCAGCAAAGGGGTTTTTGCCTTTGATATTGCTGTATTTAAGCTCAGGACTATGCTGGTCTAGGCCAATATAAATGGTGCGGTATTCATTGCCCTCTACCACCTTGGCCTGCTGTTTTAAGCGCTCTATATCTTGGGCAGGAGGATCGAGAATAAAATCAATTTCCCCCGAGAGCAAAGCAGCAGTACGCGTTGCATTTTGTTTGATGGGAGTGTAAATAATTTCCGTAACATTGCCCTCTTTGTTGGCGTGATTCCACCAATTGGGATTTTCTTTAAAAGAAGTGCGAACATCTACCTCACGCGCCACCAATTGGTAAGGGCCGGTACCATTAGCATGGCGGGCAGAATAGGTTTCTTGTTGGGCAGAAAAGTCTTGGGGCTCCGTAGCGCCATGCTTTTCAGACCAAGCCTTGTTCATAATAAAAACATTTGTTAACTGGCGCAGCAAAACAGGGTTGGGACCATCAGTAATGATTTCTACCGTATGATCATCAAGAGCATTAACCTCTTTGATACCATTAACATAGGCCTTAAAGTTTGAGGTGGGTGCCATGGCCCGTTGCAAGGAAAAGACCACATCTTCAGCAGTAAAAGGGGCCCCATCATGAAAGTGCACTCCCTCGCGCAATGTGAATACCCATTTTTCAGGACTCACCTGCTCCCATTTGGTGGCCAGAGCAGGGACGAGGTTAAACTCTTTGTCGTATTCAACCAAAGGCTCATACACATAACTGCTGGCAGCAATAGTCAAGCCCTCATTTTGAGCATGGGGGTCTAGGGTAAGAATATCACCTTGGCTGGCCCAGCGTAGGGTTTTTGCGTGGGCGCCAATGGGTGCAAGCAGGGTTGCGGCCAACACCCCAACAAGTATATGTTTACGCATAAATGTCTCCAAAGGTGGTCAAAACTACAGTGTGCCCTGATTGGGTCGTCTCATCAACTATGAAACCGAATCGTCGCATTATCCACTTGGACATGGATGCCTTTTTTGCCTCGGTAGAGCTATTGCGCTATCCCATGCTCAAAGGCCACCCTGTGGTGGTGGGGGGGCGGCGGGTTGAGGCCCCCCAGCCATTACCCAATGGCCAGTATCGATTTGCTCGCTTGGCCAGTTATAGTGGTCGTGGTGTGGTGACGACGGCCACCTATGAGGCACGAGCATTAGGGGTACATTCGGCCATGTCCCTGATGAAGGCTGCTCAAAAAGCACCACAGGCAATTTTATTACCAGCCAACTTTGCCGCGTATCAGCACTATTCACGTTTATTTAAACAAACCGTTGCTGAAATTGCCCCCTGCATTGAAAACAGAGGGGTAGATGAAATTTATATCGATGCCACCCAAATCAACATCCCTAGTTTAGAGCTGGCCCAAATGCTGCAACAACGAATTTATGAGCGTACACAGCTGAGCTGCTCATTGGGTATCGCACCGAATAAATTGCTGGCCAAAATAGCCTCTGATTTTAAAAAGCCAGGAGGCATTACAGTACTCGACTATGCGGACGTGCCCCAGCGGATTTGGCCCTTGTCAGTGGCCGTAATCAATGGCATTGGACCCAAGGCCCAGGCGAAATTACAACGACTCGGTATAGAAACCGTAGGGGCACTGGCTCAGGCTGCCCCAGCGGTACTACAAAAACATTTTGGTACGAATTACGCACGTTGGCTATTAGAGGTTGCCCAGGGGCGTGACGAACGTCCGGTAGAAACAGTCCGCATTGCTCAATCACATAGTCGTGAAACCACCTTTAGTCGGGATTTGCACCTCAAGCAGGATAAAAAAGAATTAAGCCGAACATTGGTGGCCTTATGCCAACGAGTACAAAAAGACTTAGAGCAAGCACAAATGTATGCCCAAGGAATAGAAATTAAAATACGTTTTGATAATTTTGCCACCCTTACCCGCAGTACCCGTACGGCACAACCTATTCAAAAGGCAGAACACATTTTGTATTATGCGCGACAGAATTTACGCCGCGTTCATTTTCATAATCAACGATTACGTTTATTAGGGGTCAAGGCTGCTCATTTACTTCATGCCCAAGAGTACGAACAAAACCCCATGTATGCCCAACAGCTGTCACTTTTATAGCGGCGTAGACAGGATAAATAAGGTCATTTTAATGACTTGGTGCTAATATAGACGCATTGAAGTTAGAACCGATTTTTATGGAAAGGCACAATGACATTTGATAGCGCTGCAGCCAATGCTTTGATGGATATTACGCCCCGTCCGGAAATTGTTTTTGTCCGTGGCTCGGGCTCGTGGTTAGAGGATCATGAGGGCAAACAATACCTCGATATGATTCAGGGTTGGGCTGTTAATTGCTTGGGGCATAGTCCACAAGTGCTGGTTGAGGCAATCAGTAAACAAGCTCATACACTGATTAACCCCTCTCCTGCTTTTTATAATGAGCCTGCCATGCAATTGGCCAAGAGAATCACGGATCACTCTTGTTTTGATCGGGTCTTTTTTGCCAATAGTGGTGCCGAGGCCAACGAGGGGGCAATCAAATTAGCTCGTAAATGGGGGCAACTAAACAAATCAGGGGCCCATAAAATCATTACCTTTGAGCACAGCTTCCATGGCCGTACCTTAGCAACCATGTCTGCTTCAGGGAAACAAGGCTGGGATCGTATTTTTGCCCCTCAGGTGGAGGGATTTCATAAGGCTCGCTTAAATGATATTGAGTCCGTTCGAGCGCTGATTGATGAGCAAACAGTGGGCATTATGCTTGAGCCTGTACAGGGTGAAGGCGGGGTGATTCCTGCTTCAACCGAGTTTATGCAACAGCTGCGTCGTCTATGCGATGAGCATCAGCTTTTGCTGATCGTAGACGAGGTGCAAACAGGGATGGGCCGCACGGGAACTTTATTTGCTTATCAACACAGCGGCATAGAGCCTGATGTGATGACTCTTGGCAAGGGGATTGGAGGCGGAGTTCCTTTATCTGCCTTATGTGCCAAAGAAGAGGTCAGTGTATTTGCCCATGGTGATCAGGGGGGGACTTATAATGGCAACCCACTGGTGACGGCTGCTGGCATTGCTGTATTCGATACTCTGACTAGCCCGGGCTTTTTTGATCAAGTCAATCAACGTGCGCAACAGCTTGCCACCCATCTCCAAGCACTAAGTGATAAATGGGGGTTAGAGGGGGAGCGGGGCCTAGGCTTGTTACGAGCCCTAAAATTAGACAAAGATGATGCAGCTGCTATTGTGGACACCGCCCGAACGATGCGTCCACATGGGTTATTGCTCAATGCGGCACGTCCTAATTTGTTGCGCTTTATGCCAGCCTTAAATCTGAGTGAAGAGGATCTCAGCATGGCTATGGAATTACTCGATCAGGCCATCGCTCAGCATCGTTAATGGCATGGGGCTTGTCCCCACAGAGGTTATAAGCGCAGGCCCATCACTGGCTTGCGCTTTTTGTTTTTGTCATACAGGTAGTGTCATGCAGTGGATTGAAACAGAGATCATTGATCGTCAAGAGGTCGCCGAGCGTATTATTCGAATTGAATTACAGGCCTCATCCCCTTTGCCAAAATTTGAGCCAGGGGCACATGTGGATGTACAGATCCCTCAGACGGATTGGGTGCGTCAGTACTCTATGCTGAATGACCCGGCACACTCGGACACCTATGTATTAGCCATTCAGCAAGAGCTACACTCTCGTGGGGGTTCTCGGGCATTGATACATCATGCTCAGGTAGGGACACGGCTCAACATAAGCCCACCTAAAAACCGCTTTCAACTTCATCCCCAGGCACCGCATCATATTTTAATTGCTGGGGGAATAGGCATTACTCCCTTACTCAGTATGGCACAGGCATTATGGCGTCAGCAGGCTTCTTTTATATTGCATTACAGCACACGTAACCGGGCCCGTACCGCTTTTTATGAAGAGTTATCGCAAGCAGAGTTTGCGGATCAGGTCCGGTTTTATCATGATGATTATAAAGGTCACATTGCGTTTAACTTGCGCCTGGCATTAGAAAAAATAGATCCCCGTGCTCATATTTATGTGTGTGGCCCAGCTACTCTTATTCGCGCGGTATTAGCTGGAGCGCGTGTGCTTGGAATACCTCTAGAGCAAGTACATTATGAGTATTTTTCTTTAGATGGGGGGGCGCCTACACAGCATTCCCGACCGAATACCCCCTTTGAAGTGGTGTTATCTAAAAGTCAACAGCGGGTCTCTGTGGCTGCAGACGAAAGCATCGCAGAGGCATTAGAGCGTGTTGGGGTACCGGTGCTGCTTTCGTGTCGAGAGGGCGTTTGTGGCACCTGTGTAACCCCAGTATTAGACGGCATCCCTGACCATCGGGATCATTATTTGCGTCCTGAGGAACAAGCCAGCAACCGCCTAATTACGGTATGTTGTTCACGGGCCCAAACGCCAACTTTATGGTTAGATCTGTAGACAGCATTAAAAAAGCGGAGCGCTTAAGCGCTCCGCGGAAAGAGGTAATCAAAAAATATTATTGTGCTTGCTGTTTAAGAGCCAAGCGCCACTGATGCAGCAAAGGCTCGGTATAGCCGTTGGGCTGCTCTACCCCTTTAAAGATTAAATCCCGCGCTGCTTGGAAGGCTTTGGAGGCCTCAAAATCACGTGCCATAGGGATGTAGTGCGGATCATGGGCATTTTGCTCATCTACCACCTTGGCCATACGTTGTAAGGTCTCTTCGACCTGCTCTTTGGTGGTAACACCGTGCAACAGCCAGTTAGCAATATGCTGACTAGAAATACGCAGGGTGGCCCGGTCCTCCATCAGCCCGACGTTGTGAATATCAGGCACTTTGGAACACCCAATCCCTTGATCAATCCAGCGCACCACATAACCCAAAATACCTTGGGCATTATTATCTAGCTCTTGTTGAATCTCTTCAGCAGACCAATTGGCTGACTCGACCACAGGAATGGTCAACATATCTTCGGTAAAGGACGTGCGAGGCCCCTCTTCCATTTCTTTTTGCAGTGCAAATACATCAATTTGATGATAATGCAAAGCGTGCAGGGTGGCTGCAGTAGGTGAGGGAACCCAAGCAGTATTGCCTCCTGCCTTGAGGTGACCGATTTTTTGCTCAAGCATAGCAGCCATCAGATCAGGCATGGCCCACATACCCTTGCCGATTTGAGCACGGCCGCGTAAGCCGCAATCAAGACCGGTTTGTACGTTATTGCGCTCGTATGCATCTAACCACTTGCTATGGCGCATATCGCCCTTGCGCACCACAGGACCTGCTTGCATGATGGAGTGGATTTCATCTCCAGTGCGATCTAAAAAGCCGGTGTTGATAAATACGGTACGCTCACTTGCCTCGGCAATACATGCCTTGAGGTTCAGACTGGTACGACGCTCTTCGTCCATCACCCCCATTTTTAGGGTATTGCGCTCTAGTTTGAGTAAGTCCTCAACGCGAGCAAAGAGCTCATTGGCAAAGCGCACCTCTTCGGGGCCGTGCATCTTGGGCTTAACAATGTAGATAGAGCCGGTCTTAGAGTTACGCTTGAGCGTGAGATCACGCTTGGCACACAAGGAGGTAAATACAGCATCCATGATGCCTTCAAATACCTCATTGCCCTCTTTGTCCAAGATAGCGGGGTTGGTCATGAGGTGCCCCACATTGCGGACAAACATCATTGAACGGCCATTGAGTGTTTGCGGAGTGCCCTGGAGATCGAGGTACTCGCGATCAGGGTTGGCACGGCGGGTGAAGGTATGCCCATCTTTGGTAATGTCCTCGGTGAGCGTACCGGTAATGAGGCCTAACCAGTTGCGGTAGCACAGAGTTTTATCCTCAGCATCTACAGCCGCTACAGAATCCTCGCAATCCATAATGGTAGTAATGGCAGACTCGAGAATAATATCCTTGACTCCTGCCTTGTCGGTCTTGCCAATAATATGGTCGCGATCAATATGAATCTCGAAATGCAACCCATTGTGGATAAAGATAATGGCCTCAGGCGCCTCAACCTGTCCACGATATCCCACTAAGGCGCTGTTATCCTTGAGGCGTGCTGTATTGCCGTTTTCAAGGGTAGCAACGAGGTGACCGTCCTGGATGGCATAGGCTGTGACCTCGGTATGGGAGCCCTGATCTAATGGAATGGTGGTATCCAAAAACTGACGAGCATAGGCAATAACCTTGGCCCCACGGACTGGGTTGTATTGAGCCGTCCGCTCAGCACCATCAGCCTCGCTGATTGCATCGGTACCATAGAGGGCATCGTAGAGACTGCCCCAGCGTGCATTAATGGCATTCAGAGCATAGCGGGCATTCATGATGGGAACTACTAACTGTGGGCCAGCCTGATCGGTGATTTCTGGGTCCACATTGTCAGTGGTCACCTGCACCGTTTCCGGGGCCTCGACCAAATAGCCTATCTCTTTGAGAAAGCTCTTATAGGCAGCCATATCTTTGATAGGGCCTGGGTGACGACGATGCCATTCATCTAGTTTGGCCTGCAGCTCATCACGCTTTTTCAATAAGGCTCTGTTAGTGGGGGTGAGATCGTGGACCAGCTGGCTAAAGCCCTGCCAAAATTCGTCAGAAGTCAGCCCAGAATCTTTGAGGGCCTCTTGTTCTACAAATTGGTAAAGGGGCTCGGCTACCTGTAAGCCGTAGCAATCGATGCGTTTTGTCATAGTTACCCTTATTATTTATCAGTGAGAGTTCGTATACCTCTTCTTATTATGAGCGTTGAACAAGAAAGGCTCAATGGGCTTTTGGTCTTAACAGTCGATACTTTTTGTATATGCTCGGCTGGGGTTTACCGTTAGGGTCTATATCTTATAGCATGGAATCATGAATCGGTTAAGCTTGAATACATTCTTCTTTTATGAGTGTTTTCTGCTATGACATACACTTATTCAGCCAAAGAAATTACCGTGCAAACTCCCCCAGCACTGCCTGCTCAAGAGTTTGATGACGCACATTTGGCACTGGCGCGATTAGTACATATTTATGAGCGTAATACCGCTTATATCCGTCATGCCTTTCAGCACTGTCTGCGCCAAGGGTTTCCGCCTCGAGTGCGTTATCGTGCCTATTATCCTGTCGTGCGCATACAGGTGGATACCTATCAGGAAATAGATAGCCGGCTTTCTTTTGGGCATGTGGTTGAGCCCGGTGTGTATGAAACAACCATTACCCAACCAAAATTATTTTATGATTATTTTCTTGAGCAAATCAGCTTATTGCTCACCAATCACCGAGTGCCTATTAGCGTTGGAGAGTCTACTCAACCCATCCCATTGCATTTTGCCTTAGGCGATAGCATGGATGATTCTTCAGTAATTTACCCAGAGGCATCTGGTCAAACTCTAAGGGATCATTTTGATGTACCCGATCTAGCCGTTATGGATGATGCCATTGTCAATGGCACATGGACTCCGGTTGGAAATGAGCCACGGCCCTTAGCGCCATTTACTGCTCCGCGAGTTGATTACTCATTACAACGATTGCAGCATTACACAGCTACACGACCAGAGTTTTTTCAGAATTTTATTCTCTTTACTAATTATCAGTTTTATGTAGATGAGTTTTGTGCGTGGGCTCAAGAGCAGGTGCAGCAGGGCAAAGGAGGCTATCGAGCCTTAGTGCACCCAGGCAATGTCATCTATGATGCACAGGGTAATTATACGGGCACACCGCCGCCTCGAGATCCTCAGATGCCCTCATATCATTTATTGCGTACTGGTCATGATGGCATTACCTTGGTCAACATAGGGGTAGGTCCCTCTAATGCCAAAACCATCACTGATCATATTGCGGTATTACGCCCATCGGCTTGGATTATGCTGGGGCATTGTGCTGGTTTGCGGACGACTCAGCGGCTAGGAGACTACGTCTTGGCGCATGGGTATGTACGCCAAGATGGAGTATTGGATGCTGATTTGCCGATATGGGTGCCAGTGCCGCCTCTAGCAGAAATACAGGTTGCTTTAGAGCAGGCCGTGGCCCAAGTGTCAGGGCTGAGCGAATGGGAGCTGAAGCGCATTATGCGAACGGGTACCGTGGCATCTATTAATAATCGTAATTGGGAGTTGCGGGATCACCATGAGCCAGTACAGCAATTATCTCAATCTCGAGCCATTGCCCTGGACATGGAGTCAGCCACCATCGCTGCCAATGGATTTAGGTTTAGGGTGCCCTATGGGACTTTATTATGTGTTTCTGATAAACCTCTACATGGGGAACTTAAGCTACCGGGTATGGCCAGTGCTTTTTATGATACCCAGGTAGGACAGCATTTACATATAGGCATTCGGGCTTTGGAGTTATTACGTGAAATGCCAGCTGCGCGGTTGCATTCACGCAAGCTACGCAGCTTTATTGAAACGGCTTTTCAGTAGCAATTGGGCGGGGTTTGGCATTATTATCGTGCCGAACGCCGCCGTTGTCGCTGCAAGCGTAAATTGCGGCGTACCTCGCGTTTGATCTCACGGCGCAAATAGGGCTGCAAACGCTCTATTTCAGCCTGCACCTGGGCGCGAACAAGACGTGCCATATCGGAGGCTAAAGAAGAGGAGGGGTTAGACTCTGGCGTCTCATCCAGGGCAAGCATGGTGCCGCGGCAGTTAGGGGCGCCACACCAGCATGCATAATTTTTTTTAAGCTCCTCTGTCAATGGCTCATCAATGGTCAACGCATAGTCATAGAGCAGCTCTTCATCGGCTTCTATATCTCGTTTGGCAACAATAAATACGCGATCACCGGCATCATTTTCATGTCCTTCGCAATTAGGCTCACAGCTGTGGTTTATCCAACGAGCATCGTTGCCTTGTTGCGCTCCATCAATAATCTTGCCATTACTGAGCGAGAAAAAGAAAGTGTGATAAGGATTATCTGGATCGGCAGAGGGCTGCTCATCAGCCTCTTGGGGGCTAATGCGTTTGCCCTCGTACTCCATGATGGGGGTGCCTTTAGGGATAAAGCAGCGTGCAAATACGCCTTTGCCGTGTAGTTCTGATTCAGCAACGTAATGCCATTGTTTATTTGTGGCAGAGTCTGATGTATCCATAGGGATTGGCCTTTTGAATTAACTACTGCTTTTAGAGGCGGTAGATGTGGGTTCAGTGGCTTGTTTAGCAGCCTTTTTGGCCGCTTTTTTAGCTGCCTTTTTTGCTGCCTTTTTTGCTGCCTTTTTTGCTGCTGTTTTGGCGGCCTTTTTAGCTGCTTTTTTGGCTGCCTTTTTAGCTGCCTTTTTAGCGCTCTTCTTGCTGGCACGAGGCTCAAATTCAAATCCCACCTTGCCCTTATTAATTACTAAAAAGGCTTTGAATTTGCGATGCGTGCGGTTGGACACAAACCCATCGAGCAGATCGGTTTTGCCTTCGGCAAGCATTTTGCTCATTTGCTCAGGGCTAATTTCTTGTTGCAAGATAATTTTTCCAGAACGAAAATCGCAACTTTTTTCTGGTCCAACGGCTTGTTCGCATACATAATTAAGCCCATGTTCATATACAGAATGGGCACATTTGGGGCATTTGCCCAGCGCGGTTTGGCCAGAGAAATCAACAGGCTCATTATCCTCTTCTTCATTTTGGCCAAAATCAAACTCGAGTTTATTGTCTTCATTAATGCGCAAAATAGCAGCAAAGGGCCGTCCCATACGGCTGATAAATCCAGTAAGAGGCCCAATTTCGCGCTCTTTGAGCAGGGTTTCTACCTCGTCCAGTTCAAAGGTACGGCCACCGGGATGCTTGCCAATGGAAAACTCACATTGGGTGCAGGCATAGCGGCGATAGTTTTCTTTAACTACCGCGCCGCAGGCTGGGCATGGGGTGCTGAGAGTGGCATAGTCTCCAGGAACAGAATCGCTTTCGTATTCCTTGGCTCGGGCCACAATAACTCTGGTCATTTCTTCGATTTTATCGAGAAACTCTTTAGAGCCCATTTCCCCCATTTCTATCTGCTTGAGCCGATATTCCCAGTCCCCAGTGAGACCAGGAGAAGTCAGCTCACTGACCCCTAGACCATTGAGTAAGGTCATCAGTTGACGGGCCTTGGCAGTAGGAATAAGTTCACGGCCTTCACGACGTAAATAGCCCTCTTTGAGCAAACCTTCGATAATGGAAGCACGGGTGGCAGGTGTGCCCAAACCGCGCTCGGACATTGCTTCACGCAAGGCATCCTCATCGACTAATTTGCCTGCCCCTTCCATGGCGGACAGCAAGGTAGCTTCGGTAAAACGAGCGGGGGGTTTGGTGTGTAATGAATGCAGCTCTATATGTTCTGTATGAACGGTTTCATTATCCTCAACGGGAACCAAGCTGTCTTGGCCCTCTTGTGCTTCGCGCCCATAAATAGCCAACCAGCCAGGGGATACTAAAACACGTCCTTCGGTTTTAAAGTGCTCGTCTTTGACCTGGGTGATGCGTGTGGTTAAACGGTACTCTGCAGCAGGGAAAAACACAGCCAAGAAGCGTCGTGCAACCAGCTCATAGATTTTGAACTCGGCATCACTAAGGTTTTTAGGTGCCTGTTGAGTAGGAATGATGGCAAAGTGATCGGAAACTCGAGCGTTGTTAAAAATGCGCTTATTAGGTTTGACCCAATCTTTTTCGAGCACCATTTGGGCAAAAGGAGCCACACTTTGTTGGGTCGGTGCTCCTGAGGTTGTCATGGTCTCAATGGTGCTGCGCACGGTTGGTATATAGTCCTCGGGCAAATAACGAGAGTCGGTACGAGGATAGGTCAACACCTTGTGGCGCTCATAGAGCGCTTGGGCAATGGACAAGGTGGTATTTGCTGAAAAACCAAAACGTGAGTTTGCCTCGCGTTGCAAACTGGTTAAATCGAAAAGAGCAGGGGATTGTTGACGCGAAGGACGGGCGCTTTCGGTGACCACCCCCGCTTCGTTTTGGCAAGCCTCGAGAATAGCTTGTGCCCGTGCTTGATCCCAGAGTCGTTGCTCTCGTTGCTCTGCATCGTGCTCATCTTTTTTGAAATTAGGATCAAACCAGCGGCCCACATATGTGCCTGCTTGAGCAGCAAAGGTGGCATGCACCTCCCAGTAATCACGGGGAACAAATTGACGAATTTCCTCTTCGCGTTTATGCACAATGGTAAGTGTAGGGGTTTGTACACGCCCGACTGTAGTCTTAAAAAAACCGCCATCTTTGCTATTAAAGGCGGTCATGGCCCGAGTACCATTAATACCGATGAGCCAATCAGCCTCAGCCCGAGCCCGAGCAGCTTGTTCCAATGGTTTGAGCTCCTCATCTGAGCGCAGCTCCTCAAAGGCCTCACAAATAGCACTACGGGTCATCGAGCGCAGCCACAGCCTCGAGATGGGCTTATCGACCCCGGCATACTGCATGATATAGCGAAAGATCAGCTCCCCCTCACGTCCTGCATCACAGGCATTAATAATATGGGTCACATCTTTGCGCTTAATGAGCTTAACCAGCATTTCTAAACGCTCAGCAGAGCGCTTATCGTTGGGCTTGAGCTCAAACTGTGGCGGAATAACAGGCAGATGAGTAAAGGTCCATTTGCCACGTACAGGATCATTGGGGGCAACCAGCCCTAACAAATGTCCAATACTGGCCGCCAGCACATATTCATCACTCTCGTAGTAATCGCCTTGGCGGGTAAAGCCCCCCAGTGCACGTGAGATGTCTAAAGCAACAGAAGGTTTTTCAGCAATGATTAGCGTTTTAGTCATGAGTTTCCAATGTTAATGCATCGCGATAGCGCAAATCAGATCAGGTCGTCATCCCCCCAAAGATTGGGCTAAGCCATGCGTGCTGTCAAGTGCTGCACGGTGACTGACTGCTTTGGTGAGTATAGTGATTCTTGCCTGGGCTTGTTTATTGTAACGAGCTTTTAGTTTTCTGCTGAATAGAGGCTAAATGCGCAGCTACAGAAAAGCAATAAGCCCCCTAGGGGGCTTATAAGAAGGACATGACCAGGATTATGCTGAAGCGCTCATGACAGAGCATGCTACTGCAACAGAGCGTTCAAACAGTGATACAGCGCCTCAGTGAGGCAGCTCGTCATCATGATATGAAATGAGTTCTTCGAAAATAAGGTGATCGATTTCTATCTCATGGCGCCACAATACAATGAGGGCGATGATTTTGAGTTTATCTAAGGAAAGAGGAGGCTCTTGAACAGCAATGGCCCGTTCGATGAGAATTTCTCGTAGAGTAGGAGTTAATACTTGTGATGCTTCAAGGAAATGGATAAAGCCCAAGGCATCCGTATCAAAATGGTGCTGTTCTTCGGCAGTATAGATACGCATGCTATGTGTTGAGCGCGGAGCAGCCATAGGACTATGCTGTTGGCTAGACTCGCCTAACCCACGCAACCAATCCAAAGCATCATAGATTTCGTCGTTTTCAAAGCCGACGGCAGCTAACTTATGTACTAACACATCGTCTGTGGGACAGGCTTGTGGGTTGTAATAAGTTTCAAAAAGATAAACGAGGACGTCGAACATAGAATCAGCCGGCGAAAAAGCAGTAAATATGTGCGGTAAACAATAAACTTTACGCTGAAACCCCTAGCGCGGCAAATATAGGCAGACAGAATCTTGGGGCTTAGGGTAAAACGTGATT
>CALKIR010000046.1 GCA_937995985.1 uncultured Alcaligenaceae bacterium | reverse complement strand
CGGGCACGTTGGCGGGAAGGTAAATCCTTAATTAACCAAACTGATTTGTTTGGTGAGTTTGATGTGGGCGCAACACGGCATTATTTTGTTGCGGGGCTTGAGTTTGGTCGTGAGCGTTTGTACTCAAAAGCAATGTCAGGATTGCCAGGCAAAGATACCGATTCGTTTTGGAACCCTAATCCCAATAAGCACTACAACTATCGCCTGAGCTATGGCCCTAAAAAGCGTGATGGATATATCGATACCAAAGCCATTTATGTGATGGATACCATTGAATTAAATGAGCAGTGGTTTATCAGTGGTGGGGTGCGTTATGACCGCTTTAAGGTGCATGCTGATCCAACAGTGAGCAGAGGCAAGCAGGTACCAGCAAAAAGCCGCACCGATGGCATCTGGAGTTATCAGGCAGGAGTGGTGTATAAGCCTGTTTATTACGGCAGCGTCTATCTTTCATATGGTACCTCTGCAAACCCTGCAGGAGAAAACCTAGGACAAGCTGGTGGGGCAGATGGTCCTGCTGGAGGGGCGACTATTCATGATCTAAAGCCGGAAAAAAGCCGTTCTTGGGAGTTGGGCACTAAATGGGATCTCTTTAATGAGCGCATGAGTGTGACCGCTGCAGTCTTTGAAACTAAAAAAACAGATGCCCGTTCTTATGACCCTTTGCTTGATGAGGTGAGTTTAAACGGGAAAAACAGAGTGCGTGGTTTTGAGATTGGCGCCTCAGGATCCATCACACCTAAATGGAATATTTGGGCTGGCTACACTTATTTAGATTCAAAAATACTGAATTATATTAATAATGACACGAATTTTTCAGGAAAGCGCATGAAGTTTATCCCTAAACACAGCGCCACTTTATGGACGACCTATCAGCTCGATCCTAAGTGGAGCGTGGGAGGAGGGGTGACTTATACAGGGATGCGCTATGTCGATGATGCAAATAAGTACAAGCTTCCTTCTAATACGGTAGTGGATGCGATGGTCAAGTATCAGGTTAATAAAGCATTTGATCTGCAGTTGAATGTTAATAACCTGACCAATACCCGTATTTATGATGCATCGCATATGGGGATATTTGCCAATGTAGGCCACGGTCGTTCCATCATGCTGAATGCCAGCTATCGCTTTGAATAAGTGGTACATGGGGAGGCTGTCGGATCCCTAGGTGGTTTATGGTTTGGCCCTTGTTTGAGCGGATATGCGCTTGATTAAACAAGGGCCTTTATTTTTTCGTTATGCTTAACAAGTGATCAATGCAGTGATGGAGTTACTATGCTCATAGTTATCCCTAATTTATTAACCGCCGAAGAAGTGCAGCGGTGTCGTATGGCATTGTTATCTGCCTCCTGGGAGGATGGTCTCAAGACAGCTGGCTATATTGCGGCCGGAGTGAAAAAAAATCAACAGCTGCCTATAGAGAGTTCTGTGGCCAAAGAGTTGGGGGCCTTTATTATGCAGCGGCTGGCGGCACATCCTCAGTTTATTGCGGCAGCCTTGCCGGCCAAGATTCTACCGCCACGATTTAATCGGTATGAAGGGGGGCAAACATACGGCAATCATATTGATAATGCTATTTTTAATGTGCCCGGTACCCAGGAAAGAATTCGCAGCGATGTATCCTCTACCTTATTTTTAAGTGCGCCGGATGAGTATCAAGGCGGAGAGCTGGTCATTGAGGATACGTATGGCAGTCAGCAAATTAAGTTAAATGCTGGGGATTTGGTTGTTTATCCAGGCACGAGTTTGCATCGCGTTAATCCTGTCACAGAGGGCATGCGTTTGGCTTCTTTTTTTTGGACTCAAAGTATGGTGCGTCATGCTCATCGACGAGCGTTATTGTGGGAGCTAGACCAGTCTATTCAGCATTTAGCCGCAAGCGGTGCAGACGGCGAGGAGTTGGCTCGCTTAAGTGGGGTCTATCACAATCTTATCCGTGAGTGGGCGGAAATTTAATGAATAATACCATTCCTGCAGAAATAGTTTCGTTACGTGATTATTGGCGTGTGGCAAAGAGTCGCTTGGATGAGCAAGCTTGGGCTTATTTTAGCGGCGGGGCGGAGCAAGAGCGGGGCATGAAAAAAAATGAACAGGCTTTTGAGCAATTTGAAATTATGCCGCGGGTCTTGCGGGATTTGAGTGTGGGCAGCACTCAGGTGCGCATTCATCATCGCACTTATGCATATCCTATTTTTTTAGCTCCTGTTGCGTGGCAACGTTGGGCCCATCCGCTAGGTGAGCAAGCAGTCGCACAGGCAGCAGCGGCCATGCGCACTCCTTTTATGCTAAGTATGCAGTCCACCTGCAGTCTAGAAGAGCTGCGGGCAGCAGCTCCTCAAGCAGAACTTTGGGTGCAGTGGTATTGGCACAATGATATGCGGGCAACGGAGTCTTTGTGGCAGCGTTGTGTACATCATGATGTTGCTGCGATTGTGTTGACTGTGGATGCGCCTATTCAAGGGATGCGCTACCGAGAGCAACGCGCGGGGCAGATGCGCCCTGCTCATTTACAGACACCATTATTAGCTGAGTTTAACTCGGTATCGCCTCCTCATGCTCCAGCAGGGCACAGCCCAATTTTTGGGACCGGATGGATGCAACACGCCCCTAATTGGCAGACTATTCAGCAATTTATTCAGGCGTGTCCTATGCCAGTTTGGTTAAAGGGTATTGTGCATCCCGATGATGCGCGTTTGGCGGTAGAAGTAGGAGCAGCAGGATTAATAGTTTCCAATCACGGGGGCCGTCAATTAGACGCTTTGCCTGCATCGCTTAGCGCGTTACCTGCGGTGGCTGCAGCTGTGCAAGGGCGTATTCCTATTATTTTGGATGGAGGGGTGCGCTCAGGCAGTGATGTATTTATCGCTTTGGCCTTGGGGGCGCAAGCTGTGGCAGTTGGGCGTCCTTATATTATGGCTCTAGCGGTAGGGGGAGCGCCTGCAGTGGCGCATGTATTGCATTTGTTGCGCACCGAATTAGAGATTGCCATGGTGCTTGCAGGGTGCGCCCAGATTGAACACATTACCCGGGAGAGCATACAGCAGCGTAGTTATTGATGTCGGACCCCCAGTTTGGCGTGCTCGGGGCTACACCAGGTATGTCGATTACTCATTAGGGCCTCAGAACGCGGCAAATAGATACCGCAGTGTGCACAGCGTACCATGGGCTCTTTGCCACGGGGGATGCGGAGCGGGCGAGCGTGCTGCATGTGTTGGCGATGTTTGCTGTAGGCAATGATGCGCAAGACTACAACAAGTACGACAATTACCCCAATCCAAAAAAATAATTTACCCAATTGAACCTCTCTTTAGGAGCACATCCAGTACAAAATGACTGCCTGAATAGGCAAGTAGCAATAATAAAAAACCGAGCAAAGTAGCACGTACCGCAGCTTTGCCACGCCAGCCGTAGAGACGGCGTCCGATTAATAAGGCGCCAAAGGTAAGCCAAGATAGGACAGTAAATACGGTTTTGTGGTCTAATGGAAGCCATTGCTGCGTGAGCATGGCTGATACTACAGAGCCACTCAAAATTGCTAAAGTAAGGGCGCTAAATCCAAAGCGGATAAAGTGAAACAGTAGCTTTTCTTGGGTGAGCAATGGAGGCATGCTCTCTAGGGCCAAATACAATACAGGGCGTTTTTGCTGTTCTAAAGCAGGGTAATGTAGGTATCGTTCAAAAAACCATACCAGTAAGGCATATACTGCGGCAATTGCCATTAGCCCATAGGCAATCAGTGCGATAATAAGGTGTACGAGCACCCAGTTATTATGGGCAGCAACCACAAAGCTGCCCTGAGGAAAGAGCACGCTAAATAAGCATGCTAGGGCAGACAGAGGCAATAAGGCGAGTAGATAGCTGTTAAGTGAGAGCACAAAGCTCTCCAACCAAAAGACCACCATCGCAAGCCAAATTGCAGCAGATAAACCAACCGCCCAACCCAAAAATAGTCCCTGGGGCAGTAGGATACTTTGGCCCAAGCCAAGCCCATGTAAAATGAGGGCGATGAGCAAAGCTCCTTTAAAGTTGGGGGAGAGTTTGCCAATACATCCTGAGTGGTGCACTAAAGAGCGCCACATCCAGACGGCTAGGCCTGTATAGGTTGCCGCGGCGAGCAGATAAAATAAAATATATGACGGCATTAATATTGGGTAGTTAAAAATCTAATCATAGTGCATAAACTGGCAAAAGGTTAAGCCAGTACGCCTTTTTAAAATTATATTTTAAGCGAAACACACTTTATGTTCGAAAATCTTACACAACGCATGTCGCGCATTGTTAAAACAATGCGCGGTCAAGCCCGACTCACAGAGGCCAATACACAAGAAATGTTGCGCGAGGTGCGCATGGCTCTGCTCGAGGCGGACGTGGCTTTACCTGTAGTGCGCGAGTTTATTGCCGAAGTACGTGCTAAGGCTTTAGGTACCGAGGTTGTTGATTCCTTGAACCCCGGTCAGGCTTTGGTTGGTGTCGTGCACGAGGAGTTAACTCGCCTCATGGGGGGAGATTTACCGCCTGAGGAATTAGAATTATCACTGGCCACTCAGCCTCCTGCTGTTATTTTAATGGCAGGGCTTCAAGGGGCAGGTAAAACCACTACAGTAGGTAAGTTATCCAGTTGGTTGCAATCTGGAGAGCATACCCACCGAGGGCGTAAGAGTGGCAGCAAAAAGGTCTTAGTGGTTAGTGCAGACGTGTATCGTCCAGCTGCAATTGATCAGCTAGAGGCTGTTGCCAAGCAGGTTGGGGTGGATTTTTTGCCCACAGACAGTACAGAGCAGCCCACTGCAATTGCTGAGCGCGCGCTCGAGCATGCCCGCCGTCATCACTATGATGTGCTGATTGTGGATACCGCTGGGCGATTAGGGGTGGATGAGGAAATGATGCAGGAGATTCAGGCCCTGCATAAAATCTTAACCCCAATAGAGACCTTGTTTGTGGTAGATGCCATGCAAGGGCAGGATGCAGTCAATGTAGCTCGTGCATTTGGAGATGCGTTGCCGTTGACTGGGGTGGTATTAACCAAGTTAGATGGGGATGCCCGTGGTGGGGCAGCGCTTTCTGTACGTCATGTTACAGGCAAGCCCTTAAAATTTATAGGGGTATCTGAAAAAATGGATGGGCTAGAGCCCTTCCACCCTGAACGCATGGCGCAGCGGGTTCTGGGGATGGGGGATATTGTGAGCTTGGTCGAGCAGGCCCAGCGCAATATCGACATGGCTGAGGCCGAGAAAATGGCTCAGCGCATAAAATCCGGTAAGAGCTTTGACCTAAATGACTTTTTAGATCAGTTGCAGCAGGTCAAAAAGATGGGCGATATGAGCTCCTTACTGAAAAAACTGCCCGGCGAACTCGCGCAGATGGCGGATCAGATCCAAGGCGATGAGGCGGATAGGCAACTGCGTCGTACGGAGGGGATTATTCGCTCCATGACCCCAGAAGAGCGCAGTAAACCACAGATTTTACGGGCATCACGCAAGCGTAGGATCGCAGCGGGAGCGGGGGTGCAGGTACAAGAGGTGAATCGTTTGCTCAAGCAGTTTGAGCAAATGCAGGGCATGATGAAGAAAATGAAAGGCGGGGGCATGGCGCGTATGCTGCGTGCCCTTGGGGGCGGGCTAGGAGGAGGCTTAGGAGGCCTTTTGGGTGGGGGGATGCCTGGCCTGCCCGGACTCTCAGGTGGAGGGGCGGGAGCGGGGCGCCGTCGCAATAACCGCCGAAAGCGTCGCAAACGTTAATAGGGCAGCTGTTCTGATAGCTCGCTACCGACTTGGATAGGCGGGCTATCAGCACGCCTCCTTTATTTATCCTCCGCCCACTGCCACGACAATTTCAATCCGATCATGATTTTGTATTTGAGTGTTGGCGTGGGCGCTTTTGGGGATAATTTCCCCGTTGAGTTCAACTGCTACTCGTTTGTCAGCATAATCAAGGGCCTCTAAGAGCTTGCCCAGGGATTGGGGTTTAATTTGGCGGGTTTCGCCATTAATCATGACATCGATGTGTTGCATAATCTTTGACAATTAAGAAAATAGACCAGAAAAAGAGAGCTCTGTAAGAGGCATTTTACTCTATTCAAGCGGGTTTTTTATAAAGCGCACATCCCATACGCCGTGTCCGAGGCGGCGACCCCGCTGTTCAAATTTGGTTACGGGACGTTGTCCTCGTGATGCAAAATCATTGGCTGTATTGCTCAAGCCCGGCTCAGCACTCAGGACTTCGAGCATTTGCCATGCATAGTCTTCCCAGTCTGTGGCACAGTGAATATAGCCACCGGCCATGAGTCTAGAGCGCAATAAGCCAATAAAGGGGGGCTGAATAAGACGGCGTTTGTGGTGTCTTTTCTTGGGCCAAGGGTCGGGGAAAAAAATATGCACTCCTGCTAGGCTGTCAGGTGCAATCATATGTTGCAACACTTCAACTGCATCATGCTGGATAACGCGGAGGTTTTGACAACGATGCTCTTCGATACGCCGTAACAGCGCACCCACGCCTGCATCGAAGACCTCAATAGCAATAAAGTTGTCATCTGGACGTTGTAGCGCTATTTCCACAGTTGCTTCACCCATGCCGGAACCAATTTCTAGCACAGTGGGAGCCTCGCGGCCAAATACCTCGTTAAAGTTGAGTGGCTGCTCCTGATAGGGCAGGCCCCAAATGGGCTTGAGCTGTGCTAAGGCACGCGCTTGGCCAGGAGTAATATGCGCGCGTTGTGTAACATAGCTACGGATACGGGGATGTTGAGTGGTTGCAGTATTGGTCATATGGTACGAGATAAAAACAGAGTTTTAGCACGGAGCAATTCTAGCATTGAACATGATTAGATGGCTATTTCATTAATTTTTTGGTATATTTTATTTTCCTTTTCCTTGCGGGTGTAGTTCAATGGTAGAACGCAAGCCTCCCATGCTTGAGACGAGGGTTCGATTCCCTTCACCCGCTCCAATAGTAGTATTTCTTTAGTTTCTTTTCCTTTTGCCCTTATTTCTTATTTCCCATCTTTGGTAGGGCCCTCCCTTAGTCTTTAATACTCTCCGTAATAAACAAACAACCTAGAGTCAGTAGTTTTTATACTGACTCCTCAGTACGGTATAACATAATTAGTCTAGGCAGATTAATGAACTGATGGATGAGTATTTAAAAATGACCGAGAGAAAGCAGCAGAGATACAGCTCTGCATTGAGGCATTGGGTCAAGCAAATAATGATGATTACTGGGGGGCTCACATGGTTGGGCCTGAGTTCAGTGATCCATGCACAGCAAGAGCTCCAAGTTGGTGTAGATATTCAGGCGATGGGGTGGGCTTCTGCTTGTGTGACCTGTCATGGGGCGAGTCCTGAACCGCTCCCTGATCAGATTGTTCCTCCTATTGCTGGGTTGCCTGTAGACGAGTTTATGGCCAAAATGCAGCAGTTTTATGAGTCAAAGGAGCCCGGAGCACTGATGGTACAGACCATCAAGGGCTATGATGTTGAGGTGTTGCAGCGAATTGCTCAATGGTATGCCCAACAAGGGGCGCAGGAGGGCCAATGAGTTTTAATAGACGACAGTTTTTAGGGGCAACGGGATTATTGGCTTTGGCTGGTTCTGCTTGGCCCACTTGGGCACATGCGCCCTCTGCGGGCCATGTGGTAGTAGTAGGAGGGGGCTTTGCCGGGGCAACCGCAGCCAAGTATGTGCGTTTATTTAGCCAAGGGCAGGTGCAGGTTACTCTGATTGAACCCAGGCGGCAATTTATTTCTTGTCCCTTGTCTAATCTTATCTTAGAAGGGCATTATGCACTCTCTGATATTACATTGGATTATCACTTAGAGCGCAATCACGGTGTGCGGCTCATTCATGAGTGGGTTGATTCTATTGATGCGCAGGGACGTACGGTCCGCCTAAGTAACGGGGAGCAGATATCTTGGGACCGCTTGATAGTTGCACCTGGGGTGGATTTTCTTTGGGAGGAGATTCCTGGCATGGCCCATCAGGCAGCACAGGAACAAATCATGCATGCTTGGCAGGCTGGGCCTCAGACGGTTACCCTGCGTCAGCAGCTAGAGGCGATGCCCGATGGAGGAGTATTTATTATTAGTGTGCCCGAGGTACCGTTTCGTTGTCCCCCAGCGCCTTATGAGCGCGCGTGTACGGTGGCTTCTTATTTTAAAAAGCATAAGCCGCGTGCCAAGGTGATTCTATTTGATGCAAATCCTGATGTAGTTTCCAAGCCTGAGCTATTTAAAGCAGCATGGGCAGAGTATTACCCTGATATTATTGAATATGTGCCAATGTTTAAGGCTGTGGACGTGGATCCCGGTACTCGAAGTGTGATTTCCGAGTTTGGCGAGCAAGAGCAAGCTGATGTATTAAATTTTGTCCCGCCTATGCGAGCAGGTGATATAGCCCATCAAACAGGGCTTACCAATAGCGCTGGGCGGTGGTGTGAGGTGGATTTTTTGACATTTGAGTCCACTGCAGTGCCCTTCATTCATGTGATAGGGGATGCGATTCAGGCCGCTCCGGGGATGCCCAAATCAGGACATATGGCAAATCAGCACGCCAAAACTTGTGCTGCTGCTGTGGCTGCACTGATGTTAGATCGTCCTATCAATGAGGATCCTATTTATTCCAACACGTGTTTTAGCTTGATTAATGCAGAGCTTGGGATGCATGTGGCCAGTGTGCATCGTTACAGCCCAGAGCATCAGACCATGCTGCCTGTTGCTGATGCCGGAGGGGTATCGACCCATCCCAATCACCTAGAGGGGCTGCATGCCTATAGTTGGGCGCAGACTATTTGGGCCGATACATTAACTTAAGCGGCAGCGCTACTCATCAAGCAGTTCTTTGGTGGTGGTATCGACTGGGTCAAAATGGGTCATGACATCCAAAACGGGCAAGGCATCCATGACGCGCTGGCGTGCCTGAACAGCAATGTCATGCCCCTCTTTAATAGTGAGGGTGGCATCCATTTCGATGTCTACCTCAACCCAAATCATATCGCCTAGTTTGCGTGTTTTTAAATCGTGTAACCCCAGTACGCCCGGCGTTGTCTGTATTAGCTCAGTGATTTTATTTTCAGTTTCGGTGTCAACTGCTCGATCAGTAAGATCATGAAATGCCTCAGAGGAAAAACGCCAGCCCATGCGTAAAATCATCACTCCAACTAGCATGGCTGCTAAAATATCAGCCATGGGCACACCGGCTAAGTTAGCAATAATTCCAATAGAGACGACTAGGGATGAGGCAGCATCGGAGCGGGCATGCCAAGCATTGGCCACGAGCATGGTTGATTTAACACGTTTGGCAACGTGCAGCATATACCGAAAAAGGCTTTCTTTGACAATAATAGCCACTAAGGCCACCGGCAGGGCAATGGCTCCTACTTTGTCCAAAGCGCCTGGCTGTTGCAGTTTATTGATGCCATTCCAGACCATGCCTGCACCAACTAGAATCAAGATGGCTCCCACAGCAAAGGTCGCTGCCGTTTCAAAGCGGCGATGTCCGTAGGGATGGTCATCATCAGGAGCTTTGGCGCTGTATTTGTTGGCCCATAGCACAATGCCATCTGCAATGAGATCTGAAAAAGAATGCACGGCATCCGCAATAAGGGCTTGGGATTTAGAAAAAATCCCAACAACTAATTGCAAAATAGAGAGCAAAATATTGACCCAAACACTGACCATCGTGGAGCGATGCGCGGCCTGGGTACGTACTTCTTCGGAAACAAGTTTTTCAGTCATTGCAGAACAAGCAGCAAAGTAGTGAGTGCCCCTTACGCTTTTAGTAAGGGGCAGCTAGGGGGCTTAGCGAATACGCAAGCCAGGAATAACTCCAGAATGAGGCTCCAGTAGATACACTCCGGGGTGTTCTTGTGAATCAGCATGGCTCGCTGCCAAGACCATCCCTTCAGACACGCCAAAGCGCATTTTGCGTGGAGCAAGATTAGCGACCATAACCGTATATTTTCCTACTAGGTCTGCAGGCTCGTAGGCCTCTTTGATGCCCGCGAATACTTGGCGCGGTGTATCTTCACCAATGTCTAGCATCAGCTTTAAGAGGCGATCCGAGTCGGGTACCTGTTCGCATGCAACGATTTTAGCCACGCGCAAATCGACTTTGGCAAAGTCCTTGATATCAATAGTATCAGCAATGGCTTCACCGCCTGGGGTGGCAACTGGTTCGGGCTCGGGCTCGAGCAAGGTTTCAACCTGCTTTTCCTCGATACGCTGTAATAAATGTTTGAAGGGCTTGATATGGGTGGGCAGCTCTGCCGCCTGTGCCCATTGGAAGGGGTAGTCTATAGCAAATAACTCAGAGGCTATTTTTTTGCTTAAAGCAGGTAATACAGGGCTCAGCATCACGGTTAGTGCCTTAAACCCAGCCAGTGCTCGCGAGCAGATATCCTGTAGCTGGGCTTTTTGGGCGGTATCCGCATCTTTGAGACCACGGGCTAATACCCAGGGCTTGGCGCTATCAAAGGCTTGGTTGATCTGATCAGCCAACGCCATAATATGGCGGATGGCCCGTCCATATTCGCCATTTTCATAGAGTTGAGCCACCTCTGTTGCCAGGCTACTGTATTGTTCTTTGAGAGCTTGTGTATCGCCTGTATAACCGAGCTGCCCATCAAAAAAGCGCTGAATAAATGTTGCAGCGCGGCTGGCAATGTTGACATATTTGCCAACTAAGTCGCTGTTAACACGGGTAATAAAATCTTCAGTATTGAAGTCTATGTCTTCTACTCGAGAGTTCAACTTAGCCGCAATATAATAGCGCAACCATTCCGGATTAAGGCCAAGCTCTAAATACTTTAAGGGGTCAATGCCAGTCCCTCGGCTTTTGGACATTTTTTCCCCACTAAGGGTAATAAAACCATGGACTCGAAGTGAGTCAGGAGTTTTGCGCCCTGAAAACTTCAGCATGGCCGGCCAAAATAGGGCATGAAAGTACACAATGTCCTTGCCGATAAAATGAACCTGCTCAGTAGTGCCTTGAGGGTCAATCAAAGCTTCATAGTCTAAGCCTTTTTTGGCGCAATAGGATTTTAAAGAGGCGAGGTAGCCTACAGGGGCATCGAGCCAGACATAAAAGTACTTTCCAGGGGCATCAGGAATGGGGATGCCAAAATAGGGAGCATCACGAGAAATATCCCAATCGGAAAGCTTAGAGCGCCCTTCTTCATCGGTATCGAGCCATTCGCGGATTTTAGCGCGCACCTCAGATTGGAGGCGGGGGCGGCCCTGGGGGTCATTGCCATGGGTCCATTCTTGTAAAAATTGTACGCAACGCGGATCAGAGAGTTTGAAGAAATAGTGCTCAGATTCACGTAGCTCAGGCTTGCTGCCACTGAGAATGGAGTATGGGTTGATGAGTTCAGTAGGGCGGTACACAGCACTACAGACTTCGCAGCTGTCGCCATTTTGCTCTTCGGCACCACATGAGGGGCATTGGCCTTTGATATAGCGATCAGCTAAAAATAGCCCTTTGACAGGGTCGTAAAATTGCTCAATGACGCGGGTCTCAATAAAGCCAGCAGCTTTTAATTCGCGATAAATTTGCTGTGAGAGCTCAATATTTTCTGGAGAATCAGTCCGATGCCAGTGGTCAAATTGGATATGAAAACCATCGAGATATTTAGGGCGTTCGGCAGTGATGCGATCAACGAGCTCAAGCGGAGTGAGACCTTCGCTCTCTGCTTTGAGCATGATGGGGGCGCCGTGGACATCATCGGCACCGACAAAATGCACGGTATGGCCGCTCATACGCATCGAGCGAACCCAGATATCCGCTTGAATATATTCCATGATGTGGCCAATGTGAAAAGAACCATTGGCATAAGGCAAAGCAGTAGTAACGAAGAATGTGCGCGACATGTGTTATTTGAGAATTAGGTTGAACAGATAAAACAAAAGACAGGATGACCCGAGGAGGTATGCCGATGGACTGACATCACCCGAGCACAGCCTGTGCAGCTAGGAAAAGCCATATACAATGGCAGCCATTCATTGCTGAAATACGCAAAGCCTGCCATGATGACAAACACCATGAGCATAGCAGAATCACTGCCTGAACGTTAGTTATGTCTTAGGGTATTTCGCGCATTTCAATATCTGTGACGTCATGGTCTTTGGATTTGGAGGTGACCTTCTGTCGCGAGTAATTGGGCTTAAACCCTTGGTAGGCGCGGTGTCTACGGCGCTCTGACCAATAGTGACGGGCAGAAAAAGGACGTCCGCCCAGCCGTGCCACAATATATAAAATGCCTATGGCAATAAGTGTGGTAATCATAAATACCAGTGCCATGACCATCCCTAAGATAGTTAAAGCTGCAAATAATAGCGTTCTGAGAATCTGTGTGATAGTTTGCATAGAGGACAAGATTCGTTTGAGTTTGGGTGGTCTATTTCAGTTATTCTTATGACCACGGATTAAAATATAGGCTGTTTTTAATAGAGTGTATCAATGATGTTATCAGTTAATGAAGTTATCAGCGCGCTAAATAGTGTAATTGACCCCAATACACATAAAAAACTGGAGGTCACTGATGAAAACAGTCAGCTCACTATTGATGGCCAACGTTTAGATTTAAGCTTAACTTTGGCGTATCCCTTTGATGACCGTGAGGGATTGTTACGAACACGCATCCAAGAGGCACTGAGCCCATTAGGAGCGGAGTTGGGCACCCTAAAATTGGGGCTCAAGGTTAAAAAGCACGCCGTTCAAGGGGAATTGCGCCCGTTGGCAAATGTTAAAAATATTATAGCGGTTGCATCCGGTAAAGGGGGGGTAGGAAAAAGTACAACTTCTGTAAATTTAGCCTTGGCGCTACAGCAGCAGGGGGCTAAAGTAGGATTGCTTGATGCAGATATTTATGGGCCAAGCGTACCGACTATGCTAGGGGTCCATGAGAAACCACGCTCTTTAGATGGCAAGATGATGCAGCCCTTAGTGGGTCATCAGCTAGAGGCTAATTCTCTAGGTTTTTTGCTTGATGATGATGCGCCGGCTATTTGGCGTGGTCCTATGGCAACCCAGGCGTTAACGCAGTTAATACAACAAACTGCATGGTCTGATTTGGACTATTTAATCATTGATATGCCTCCGGGTACAGGCGATATTGCCCTGACAATGGCCCAGCGTGTGCCCCTAGTGGGAGCTGTGGTGGTTACCACTCCTCAAGACCTTGCCTTGATTGATGCACGCAAGGGGCTCAGAATGTTTCAGCAGGTGGATGTGCCAGTGCTTGGGGTAGTGGAAAATATGTCTGTACATATCTGTAGTCAGTGTGGCCATGCCGAGCCTATTTTCGGACAAGGCGGCGGTCGTGATATGGCAGAGCAATATGGTGTGCCATGGTTAGGAGCTTTGCCGTTGGCCATGTCTATTCGTGAGCAAACAGACTCTGGAGCACCGACAGTAATAAGCGCTCCAGAGAGTGCTGAGGCACAGTTATACCGAGATATAGCGACCAAAGTTGCCGCGCGTGTGTCACTGTTGCCAGAGGATACCTCTTGGAAAAGACCAAAGGTAGTCCCTCGTCCACTTTGATTTGATTACATTTATAAACTTAAGGGTCAATGATGCTGTTGCGCGTATTCGCTTTGGTGGTTGCACTTATTTCTGCAACAGCCTATGCACAACAAGAAGCAGAAACAATGGAACGCGACAAGCCTGAGGTAGTCATTGACCCTGGCGGTGTTGGCCCTGATTCTATTAAGGCTATCTATGGCGCTGTTGATGCCATTACTCGTTTGGCTGAAGATCAAGATCTGCATGAGGTATCTCGGCTGCGCCGCCGTGCTTACGATGCCACGCTTTCAGCATTGGAAACTGAGGGTTATTTTGATCCGGTTGTTACCTTAGAGGTCGGCAAAAATTACACAGGCGGAGAAACATGGGATATTACTATTGAGCCAGGAGAGCGCACCCGTGTCCGTCATGTGGATATTGAATTTAGCGGGCAGATTACGGAGCCAGAGTTTGCTGAACGCATTAATAAAATCAAAACTCAGTGGCCCCTTAAAGAAGGGGATTTGTTTCTTAACTCCCAATGGTCTTCTGCCAAAGCCGATTTGCTTGGTGAGGTCAAAAACAAAGATTTTTATTTTGCTCGTTATATGCGGACTCGAGCGACCGTGTACGCCGAGGAAGCTGAAGCAGATTTATCCTTGGCCGTTCGCAGTGGGCCTCGGGTGCGAATGGGAGAGCTGTATACCAGTGGATTAAAACGCGTGCCTCGCTCATTAATCGACCGTTATGTGGTCTATACGCCCGGAGAGCCTTATGACCAAGACAAGTTGGATGAATGGCAGCAGGCCTTACAGTCGACAACTTTTTTCCGTGGTGCCTTTGTCACCTTGGACGAAGGTTCTGCTGCACAACGGGTTTATAGCGATGGTGAAATAGAGATTCCTGTTTTGGTTCGGGTGACTGAAGCCCCCGCTAAGGTTTTTACCGGTTCTTTAGGGGTCGATAGTGATTATGGGCTGCGTGTGGAAGGGCTCTATAGGCACAATGTAATATTTGGGTGGCCGTTGTGGTCTGAAACTGGGGTGGGTGTGGATAAAAAGAGACAGCGCTTTTTCCACGATATTCATCTCCCGCCCACAGTTCGTGGGTTTAAAAATAGTTTTGGAACTGTTTACGAGCGTGAAAACATAGAGGGAGTACGACAAGAGCGTGCCGCAGCCGGAATTAAAACGCGCTATGACTTTAACGGAAAAGGGCGGGTAGAGTATGAAACTCAAGGCAGTTTTATGGCGGTTTGGAATAAAACAGAGATTAAAGGGGTTCGAGGCCGCCAAGAAGGAACCGCTTTAGAATTGCTGGGGCAGCTGCTGCGTCGTGATGTTAATGATAAATATGACCCACGAGAAGGGAATCTGATTGATTTAGATGTAGGGATTCATTACCCCTTGAGAAACCGTTATCAGACTCTGTACCGCACTGGTCTGCGGGTGCAACAGTGGTTTCCTATAGGTCGGCGCGATGTATTAACTATTCGTGGTGAGGTCGGGCGGGTATGGCCGCGTTCTGATTATATTCCCTTAGGGTTTGGTTTTAGGACAGGGGGGGCGCGTTCTATCCGCGGCTATAAATATCAAAGCATTGGTTTGCATCGGGGGCGGGCGGTAATAGGAGCGCCTGCAATGGCAGTGGCCAGCGTGGAGTACATTCATTATTTCACCGATATGCTGGGCATGAGCGTATTTATCGATGCAGGAGATGCCGCAGAGCGGTTCAAAGATTTTAAGACCCATTTAGGCTATGGGGTGGGCGCGGCAGTCCGTACTCCGGCTGGCCCTTTCTATGTTGATTTAGCTTATGGGCAGCGTGACAAGAGCATTCGTTTACATTTTTCCTTGGGGATCGCATTTTGAGCAAAGCCTCTTCGTCTTCATGGTTACGCAAAGGGCTCATTTGGTTCGGGCCCATTGTTATTTTATTGTTGGCTCTAATATGTGGTTTTTTATATTGGGTCATTGCCACCCCTGCGGGGACGCGATGGGCGGTGCATACCGGGGTGTACAGTCAGAAGGGGACTGTGCAAGGGGTGCGGGGCAGCTTGTGGCAAGGCTTGTCTTTTGAGTATTTGGATTTGCCTTTGCCTGATGATCTGCATGTGCAGGTTCAGCAGCTAGAATTGCAAGTGGATTGGGCGCAGTTATGGCGCCAACGGCAGCTAAGGATTCAGGCGCTAAAGGTCGGCTCGGTAGCAATTAGGCTACCTGAGCAAGACAGCGCGGATGATGAAAAGACCGCGGTTGATTTTGAGCTACCAGAGTTGCCTGATTTGCCTCTGTCTATTGCTGTAGATGAGTTGTATTTAGGCAATTTAGATGTGCACATAGGGGCTCACCATTTAGATAGGGTGGTGAGTGAGTTAGAGGCTCAGATAGATTATTCAGAGCAGCTGGCCTTGTTCCTGCATCAGGTGCACCTTACTTATGAGACGGCTCAAGCTACAGTCCGGGGGCGTTTGGATTATGGCTCCGAACAAGCTGCGATTGAGCTCGATATTAGTCAGGCTGTCTATGAGGATTTTGCTGCCGCTGCCCAATTAGAGGCACAGGTTCAGGGGCAGCAGGCTCAAGCGCAGATCAAACAGCTACAAGTCAGCCATAAGGGCATGCATGCTCAGTTGACCGCCCAGACGGTGTGGGCATCTTTATCTGCCCCTTGGGACTCTACTGTGAAGGCTCATTTGGAGGTAGAAAGTGAGCAGCTTGATGCTCCTATTTGTGCCGCTCAATATGTGCCGCATCACTTACATCATGAGCGCTCTGATGAGGCTGTAGCTTGTGCGCTGAGTGCAGATTTGAGTTGGCAGGGCTCTTTAGCATCTGGGCAGCTCCTCCTCGAAGGGCAGGGGCAGGGCTTTCACTTGGAGGTCCAAGCCAGTGTGCAACCTGAGGCAGTTATTCCTGTAGAGCATGCTCGGGTACGCGCACAATTACCCGATCATTCTTCTTTAAATGTTGATTTTGAATGGCACGCCGCTGCCAGCAATGCCGAGCAAGGGCAGGTGGTTGCTCATTTAGATACAGAGAACTTCAATTTGGGGGCCTGGCTCGAGCGTTTTGGGTTCCCTATGACGGCACTGCTGACCTTGGATTTAGATGTGCAAGCTCAGGTGGATGCCACACAGCAGCAGTTGTTTCAGGCCTCCACCGCTATGCATATACATGAGGGGACGGTATGGAATGCCCAGCCTGCGCAGGGGCATGTTGATTTGAGGGTAGCGCGTCAAGAGGAACCTTCTGGATTACCGGTATGGCTCGATTATGCCCTTGAGCATTCCGATGCGAATCTTAAGATTGGTGCCAATCAGATTCTCCTATCAGGAGGGTGGGCACATCATGCCGAGGAGGCATTGCATCTAGTCGTAGACGGGCCCGCTTTAGAGACTTTATGGCCCGGATTGGAGCCCATTGGTCGCACCCACGTTGAGGTGCAACTAGATGGAGATTGGGCACAGCATCATTTGCACCTTCAAGCAGAGCATTTTCTCAATGCAACAGATGAGCCACATGCAGCCGTTAGCACGCAAAACGAAGCACATCAACGGTTGGGGACGGGTTGGGTGCGCGCTGCTCTTGATCTGGATGGGGCTTTGGCCATGCATACGGGGGATGGGCTGCCGTTTGAGCGTTGGGCGGTAGCCATTAAGCAATTACAGTTACAGCATGGCCCTTTTACCTTAAGCAGTCAAAATACCGCGCAGGTGCAATTACGCTTTGCACAGTTAGATGATCCTTTATTAGCAGAGTTGGGCCCTTGGACTTTACGCACTGATGTGGCGGGGCATCCATGGTTAACTGTGGTGCATGAGCACAGCCAGTGGCAGGGGGGGCATTGGTCAACTAAAGGTCGCACAGAGCCGGTGCGCTTTGCTGCGCGTTTTGTTGATACAGTAATGCAGTCTTTAGGGTTGGGGGAGCGCTCGAACAGAAAAGGGGGGATTATTTTTACAGATCAAAATATAGAGCCCTTAGCAGATGTAGAGCTGCAGCTGGATTGGGATGTGGCATTTCGGGATGCATTAGGGGGGCGCATTCGTTTATACCGTGTTGCGGGCGATATTATGGTGCCTGATGAGCCCCCTTTCCCTTTGGGCCTAGAAGAGGCCTCAGCTACTATTGTATTGACCCCTCAGGGAGGCGGTCGCAGTCAGGTGGAGGCCGCAGTAGTATTACGTACCGCAAAAATGGGGTATTTGCAGGGGCAGCTCACTACTCCTTTATATTACAGCGCGGAACATGGCTTTGAATTACGGGAGCGAGACTTAAAGACCATAGTGTTGGATGCGCAAATGGATGATTTAAGCTGGACCAGCTTGATCATTGGGGATGCGATGGATCTGGGAGGGGAGCTGGATGCCCAGGTACAGATTCAGGTGCGTGAATTAGATAATCTCACCATGCAGGGGCAAATTCGAGGCCAGAAACTGCGCGTGACCCGCCTGGATGATGGGGTGCGATTATTGGATGGTACTTTGGAGGCTCATCTAGAAGATCATCGTTTTGTCATTGATAAGCTTTATTTTCCAGCCCGTTTACGGGTAGAGCCTAAGGAGTGGCGTACAGCGACCTGGATTAGTGAAGAGGCTGATGCCAAAAATGGCTATATTGATTTATCTGGGTTTTGGGATTTAGACAAAGAAGTGGGCCACTTTGATGTTGTCTTGCATCGCTATCCTATTTTGCAGCGTGCCGATCGGTACGCCATGATGAGTGGTGAGTTAACTGTTGATGCAGTGATGCCTCAAATCAATATCAAGGGGCATTTAACGGCTGATGCGGGCTGGTTTGATTTGGATATGTTAGGTGGGATTCCCACTGTGGATAGTGATGTAGTGGTGTTGCGGGCAGGGGAGACCTTAAAAGAGGAAGAGGAGGATGCAGATCATTCTCCGCTCGATATGAGCATGGACATAGAGATTGATCTGGGGCCACGGTTTTACTTGACTGGATACGGGGTGAACTCAGGTTTAGTAGGGCAGCTGCGCGTAATGATGGTGGGCGATCAATTAACGGGATTAGGTGCGTTGCGCACACGTGGTGGGGCCATTGAAATTTATGGACAGAGGTTATTATTACGCCGGGGTACCATCACTTTCCAAGGGGATATTACTAACCCCATTCTTAATATCGAGGCGTTGCGCACTGGGCTACCGGTAGAGGCGGGCGTGCGTGTTGCAGGAACCGCACACCATCCTAAGATTGATTTAGTGTCCTATCCTGAGGTGGATGAGTTGGCCAAGCTCTCTTGGCTCTTATTTGGGCATGGTCCTGATGAGAGTGGGGGAGATGTGGCTTTATTAATTTCGGTAGGGACCTCCATGCTGAGTGATGGCGAGCCTTTCTATAAGCGTTTTGGCATTGATGAATTGAGCTTGCAGGCTGGGGATATTGCGGGTGCAGGTAGTATTTTGCCCCCCACTAGCACGGCAAGTAGTATGGAGAGTGAAGTCTCAGAGGTAGAGAAACGGTTCATACAGGCCAGCAAAATTTTTGGCAATGGCTTTACTATTGGGGTGCGCCAAGCTTTGGCGGATTCAGGTACAGTAGGGCGTGCCACCTATAGGCTCAGTCGCCGTTTGACTGGTGAAATTACTCTGGGAACAGTAAGTGGGATTGCCCTGCTTTATCGATGGTTTTCAAGAGATGACTAGGCCTTTGGCCATTCCAAGGATAAAAAGAGGAAGTTATGGGCATTAAAAATGATCGTTGGATACGGGAACATGCAGCAAAAGGGATGATAGAGCCTTTTGAACCCAATCAAGTGCGTGAGGTTAATGGGCAACGTATCGTCAGCTATGGCACCAGTAGCTATGGTTATGACGTGCGTTGTGCCCATGAATTTAAGATTTTTACCAACATAAACTCAAGCATCGTAGACCCTAAAAACTTCGACGAAAAATCTTTTGTTGATTTTGAGGGAGATGTCTGTATTATTCCACCTAATTCATTTGTGCTGGCCCGCACAATGGAGTATTTCCGTATTCCGCGAGATGTCCTCACCATTTGTTTAGGCAAGAGCACCTATGCTCGCTGCGGCATTATTGTTAATGTCACTCCACTGGAGCCAGAGTGGGAGGGCTACGTCACACTAGAGTTTTCTAATACGACGCCATTGCCTGCCAAAATTTATGCAGGTGAGGGGTGTGCCCAGATGTTGTTCATCGGGGGCGATGAGGTGTGTGAGGTATCGTATCGCGATCGGGGAGGCAAATATCAAGGGCAAACAGGGGTTACCCTACCGCGCACTTAATCCAAGGAGCAGTTGTTATGAGGTTTCGTTTTCCTATTGTCATCATTGATGAAGATTACCGCTCAGAAAATATGTCTGGGCTGGGAGTACGCGCGCTTGCCGAGGCCATAGAGGCCGAGGGGGTAGAAGTGCTGGGTGTGACCAGTTATGGTGATTTAAGTTCTTTTGTACAGCAGCAGAGTCGAGCGAGTGCATTTATCTTGTCTATAGATGACGAGGAATTCGAAGACAGCTCTCCAGAAGAAGTAGCAACAACCATAGAGCAGTTACGTAGTTTTATTTCTAAACTACGATTTCGTAACGAAGATATCCCTATCTATCTTTATGGTGAAACGCGTACGTCACAGCATATTCCTAATGATATTTTGCGCGAGCTTCATGGCTTTATCCATATGTTTGAGGATACGCCCGAATTTGTAGCCCGCCATATTATTCGTGAGGCGCGTGCTTATTTAGCAAGTGTGGCGCCTCCTTTTTTCCGTGAATTAGTGAAATACGCCTCAGATGGATCGTATTCTTGGCATTGCCCTGGGCATTCAGGTGGAGTGGCTTTTTTGAAAAGCCCAGTGGGGCAAATGTTTCACCAGTTTTTTGGTGAAAATATGTTGCGTGCAGATGTATGTAACGCTGTAGATGAGCTTGGTCAGTTGCTTGATCATACTGGGCCTGTAGCTGAGGCAGAGCGCAATGCCGCGCGTATTTTTAATGCGGATCACTGCTTTTTTGTCACCAATGGCACCTCTACTTCAAACAAAATAGTCTGGCATGCCAATGTTGCTCGTGATGATATTGTGGTGGTGGACAGAAACTGCCATAAGTCCATCCTGCACGCCATCACCATGACAGGGGCGATTCCTGTATTTTTGCGTCCGACACGCAATCACCTAGGGATTATTGGGCCCATCCCTTTAGAAGAGTTTCAGCCTGAAAATATTCAACGCAAAATAGAGGCCAATCCATTTGCGCGCGAGGCAAAAAATAAGACGCCACGTATCTTGACGTTGACCCAAAGTACTTATGACGGAGTAGTCTACAACGTAGAAATGATCAAAGAGGTCCTAGGAGACCAAATAGAAACCTTACACTTTGATGAGGCATGGATTCCTCACGCGCCTTTTCACAGTTTTTATAAAAATATGCATGCTATCGGCGGCCCAGATCGACCGCGCTTGAAAAAAAGCATGATTTATGCCACTCATTCCACTCATAAGTTGTTGGCAGGCTTATCGCAGGCATCACAGATCACTGTGCAAGACAGTCAAACGCGCAGTTTAGATCGTAATGTATTTAACGAGGCCTATTTAATGCATACTTCTACTTCACCGCAGTATGCCATCATTGCTTCATGTGATGTATCAGCGGCTATGATGGAGCCTCCTGGGGGCACCGCTTTGGTTGAGGAAAGTATTCGCGAGGCGATGGATTTTCGTCGTGCTATGCGCAAGGTATCATCTGAATACGGTGCCAATGACTGGTGGTTTAAAGTTTGGGGGCCTGACCATTTGGCAGCAGAGCAAGAGGGGATTGGTTCCAGAGAGGATTGGATCCTGCGCTCAGAGGATAAATGGCATGGTTTTGGTCCGCTTGCCGAAGGCTTTAATATGCTCGATCCAATTAAAGCGACGGTCATCACACCAGGGCTGGATATTTCAGGGACTTTTGCCAAAGAGGGCATCCCTGCTGCGTTGGTGTCCAAATATCTTGCTGAACATGGAGTAGTTGTAGAAAAAACAGGTCTGTATTCCTTCTTTATTCTGTTTACCATCGGCATTACCAAAGGACGTTGGAATACTTTGTTGACGGCCCTGCAGCAATTTAAAGATGATTATGACCGTAATCAGCCCTTATGGCGCATTTTGCCGGAGTTTTGTCAAAACTATCCCCAGTATGAGCGCTTAGGGCTTAAAGAACTCTGTCAGAAGATTCATCAGGTCTATAAAAAATATGATTTGGCGCGGTTAACCACTGAGGTATATTTGAGTGACATGGTGCCCGCCATGAAGCCCGCAGATGCCTATGCAAAAATGGCACATCGTGAAATAGAGCGTGTGGGGATTGATGAGCTTGAAGGGCGGGTAACAGGGGTATTATTAACGCCATACCCTCCAGGCATTCCTTTGTTGATACCTGGAGAGCGTTTTAACGCAATGATTGTGCGTTACTTGCAATTCGCTCGTGAGTTTAATGCACAGTTTCCTGGTTTTGAGACCTATGTTCATGGGTTGGGCCAAGAACAAGACAGTTCTGGTCAGGTCCGCTTTTATGTAGACTGTATCAAAGAAGATAATTAGGGTTCTATAGATTAAGACAAGGATAAGGTATGACTGTACCCAGCGATCGTTATTATGCAGAAACCCATGAGTGGGTATTGGTTGAGGGGGATACTTTATATGTGGGCATTACAGATTATGCTCAAGACCAGTTAGGGGACTTGGTTTTTGTGGGTGATTTCAAAGTAGGGCAACACGTCGCAGCAGGGGATACTGTTTGTGTCGTGGAATCGGTAAAAGCAGCATCTGATATTTATGCTCCTGTAGCCGGTGAAATCATAGAAGCCAATGAAAGTGTCAGCAATGATCCCGAGCTTATACAAAAGGAGCCTTACTCGGCCTGGTTATTCAAAATGCGTGCGCAACAGTTAGAAGACCTTAAAAGCTTATTAAGTGCAAAGGACTACGCAGCTAGCCTATAAATGATGAATCATTCTTCAAGCCCAACAGAATCGTTCTGTTGGGCTTTTTT
>CALKIR010000045.1 GCA_937995985.1 uncultured Alcaligenaceae bacterium | reverse complement strand
TTAAAATCATGCGCGCATAGTAGCATAGTTCGCCTGTGCTCCTCAGCTGACCAATTGGTCAGGAGCCAACATATCAGGTAGCATAGGTGGTAAATATTTTTTCTTTCTTTACAATTACAGCTGCTTATAGCAGTAGACCAAAAGCCTACTCAAACAACATGGTTATTCCGTCAATGGTTCTATCCATGTTCTAAAGTGAGACTATATCAGTGTTTCCTTTGCTGTGTCGCGAGGAGATACCACAGCGACAATCACGCAGCTTTAAATATTAGGAGCATTCATGACTAACATGAGCAGACGCCAGTTCTTCAAGGTTAGCGGAGGAACTCTGGCAGGATCCAGCATGGCCATGCTGGGCATTGCTCCCGAACCCGCGCAAGCCGCGGCAAGGCAGTACAAGCTAACTAAAATGACCGAAACCCGCAGCACCTGTCCTTATTGTTCGGTGGCCTGTGGTATTTTGATTTACAGTTTGGGGGATGGGGCTAAAAATGCCCGCCCAAGCGTACAACATATAGAGGGCGATCATGATCACCCCGTTAACCGCGGGACCTTATGTCCCAAGGGGGCCGGGTTGGTTGATTTTGTTAATAGCCCCAATCGTTTGAAATATCCCGAGTACCGCGCCCCAGGCTCCGATCGTTGGGAGCGTATCAGCTGGGAGGAGGCCTTTGAGCGCATCGCCCGTCTGATGAAAGAGGATCGGGATCAAAACTTCCTAAGCCGTACCGCAGAGGGCAAGACCGTTAACCGTTGGACCACCACGGGGATGCTTGCGGCTTCTGCCAGCAGTAATGAGGTGGGCTATATTACCCACAAGGTGATTCGTAGTCTGGGCATGTTGCCCTTCGATAACCAAGCGCGCGTATGACACGGACCAACGGTGGCAGGCCTTGCCCCAACATTTGGTCGTGGCGCGATGACCAATCACTGGGTCGATATTAAAAACGCTGATGTGGTGCTGATTATGGGCGGTAATGCCGCTGAGGCACACCCATGTGGGTTCAAATGGGTGACCGAGGCCAAGGCTCATAACCAAGCCAAACTCATCGTCGTTGACCCACGTTTTAACCGTTCGGCTTCTGTTGCCGATCTCTATGCACCGATTCGCACTGGTACCGATATTGTGTTCCTAGGTGGGGTGATCAAGTACTTGCTGGATAATGACAAGATTCAGCATGAGTACGTGCGTCATTACACCGACATGTCCTTTATTGTGCGTGAGGATTTTGATTTTAAAGACGGGATCTTTTCCGGCTATAACGCTGAGGATCGCACCTATGATCGCTCTTCGTGGGAGTACGAGCGCGATGAAGAGGGCTATGTCAAAACCGATCCGACGCTCACCCATCCTCGCTCGGTGTATCAGCTATTGAAAAAACACTACAGCCGCTATACCCCAGAGCTGGTACAGCGTGTATGCGGCACGCCTATTGATAAGTTTCAGCAAGTGTGTGAGCTGCTGGCTTCCACTGCTGCCCCTGATCGGGCTGGGACAATTTTATATGCCCTCGGTTGGACGCAGCACTCTATCGGCTCACAGATCATCCGCACTGGCGCTATGATGCAGCTGCTGCTGGGCAATATCGGTATTCCTGGCGGTGGGATGAATGCCTTGCGGGGGCACTCCAATATTCAAGGGCTGACCGATCTGGGCTTGATGACCAACTTGCTGCCTGGCTATCTGACTCTGCCTAATGAGCATGAGCAAAACTTTGATGATTATATTGCCGCGCGGGCGCAGCAACCTTTGCGCAAAAATCAGCTGAGCTACTGGAGTAATTACAAAAAATTCCATGTCAGTCTGATGAAGGCGTGGTGGGGCGACAGTGCCCATGAGGGCAATGATTTTGCCTACGATTATTTGCCTAAACTCGATAAGCCATACGATATGTTGCAGGCCTATGAGCTCATGAATCAAGGCAAGATGAATGGCTATATTTGTCAGGGCTTTAACCCCCTTGCTGCGGCGCCTAACAAAGCCAAGCTGATCCGCGGGTTTAGCAACCTGAAGTATATGGTCATTATGGATCCCTTGGTCACTGAGACGTCAGAGTTTTGGCGCAATGCAGGCGAGTTAAACGATGTGGACAGCAGTCTCATTCAGACTGAGGTCTTCCGTTTGCCTACCTCATGTTTTGCCGAAGAAGAAGGTACTCTGGTGAACTCCGGGCGCTGGTTGCAGTGGCACTGGAAGGCTGCAGAGCCTCCTGCTGAGGCCAAAACCGATATAGAAATCATGGCCACTTTGTATCAGCATATTCGCAAGCTGTACGAAGAGGAAGGAGGGGTTTTTGCCGATCCCATCCTTAATCTGTACTGGCCATATAGCCGTCCTGAGAACCCCTCTGCCGAGGAGTTGGCCAAAGAGCTCAACGGCCGGGCCTTAGTGGATCTCTATGATCCCAAGAACCCCGATCGGTTGATTCGCAAGGCTGGCGAGCAGGTGAGCGGTTTTGGTGAGTTGCGTGATGATGGCAGCACATTGAGCGGCTGCTGGATTTATGCAGGCTCTTGGACCGAAGAGGGGAATAATATGGCGCGTCGCGATAACAGCGACCCCACCGGTATTGGGCAAACCCTCAATTGGGCCTGGGCGTGGCCTGCCAACCGACGGATTCTGTATAACCGCGCTTCTGCGGATATGCAGGGCCGACCCTTTGATCCCAAGCGTGCGCTCATTTATTGGGATGGCCAGCGCTGGACGGGGGCAGATGTGCCCGATTACAAGGCCGATGAGCCACCTGCCGATGGCATGGGGCCCTTTATTATGAACCCCGAGGGGGTGGCGCGCTTCTTTGCTCGCCAAAATATGGCCGAGGGACCGTTCCCCGTACACTATGAGCCTTTTGAAACACCACTGGGCTACAACCCGCTTTTCCCAGACAATGACTTGGCTGTAAATAACCCGGCCGCTCGGGTCTTTGCTGATGACTGGAAGGACTTTGGAAAGGCAGATAAATATCCCTATATCGGGACCACTTATCGCTTGACCGAGCATTTCCACTACTGGACCAAACACGTGGATCTGAATGCCATCATTCAGCCCCAGCAGTTTGTTGAAATCGGCGAAGGACTGGCCAAGGAATTAGGTATTGCACACGGTGATTGGGTCAAAGTAAGCTCGCACCGCGGCTATATCAAGGCCAAAGCAGTGGTGACCAAACGCCTCAAAACCCTAGACGTCGAGGGCAAGCCCATGCACCATGTCGGGATTCCTTTGCACTGGGGGTTTGTAGGGGTCGCCAAGCCTGGGTTTTTAGCCAATACCCTGACGCCTTTTGTTGGGGATGGTAATACTCAAACCCCAGAATTTAAGTCCTTTTTAGTCAACGTGGAAAAGGCGTAAGGAGTCTGTCATGCCAGTGGAAACTTTAGATATTAAACGCCGCTCTGCCACGACCACCCCTGCTCCTCAGGCGCGGCATCCTATTCCCACTACCGAGGGGGTGGCCAAGCTAATCGATGTCTCTAAGTGCATCGGCTGCAAGGCCTGTCAGGTTGCCTGCATGGAGTGGAATGATCTGCGCGATGAGGTCGGAGAAAACGTCGGGGTTTATGACAACCCCGCCGATCTCAGCGCTCAGTCTTGGACTTTGATGCGTTTTGCTGAGTATGAGGATGATAAGGGCGATCTGGAGTGGTTGATTCGCAAAGATGGCTGCATGCACTGCGCGGATCCAGGCTGTTTAAAGGCTTGTCCTTCGCCAGGCGCCATTGTGCAACACACCAACGGGATCGTGGACTTTAATCAAGAGCATTGCATCGGCTGCGGTTATTGCATTGCCGGCTGTCCTTTTGATATTCCGCGTATCTCGGAACGGGATCACAAAGCCTATAAATGTACCCTGTGTTCGGATCGAGTTGCAGTGGGTCAAGAGCCCGCTTGCGTCAAAACATGTCCTACTGGGGCCATTGTCTTTGGGACCAAAGAGGATATGAAATTCCACGCTCAGGAGCGCATTGCAGATCTGAAATCCAGAGGCTACGACCATGCCGGTCTCTACGATCCCCAAGGGGTCGGCGGCACCCATGTGATGTATGTACTGCATCATGCGGATGATCCCACTTTGTATAGCAATCTGCCTGCTGAACCCAAGGTCAGCCCCACAGTGTCCTTGTGGAAAGGGCTTACCAAGCCGTTCGGGGTTGCGCTGATGGCCCTGACCGCTGCAGCAGGCTTTTTGCACTATATCCGCAAAGGGCCGCTTGAGACCACCGAAGAAGATGAGCGTCAAGCACAGGAGGAAAGCAATGTCGAACACAAATAAACGTACCCTCAAGCGTTATAGCTACCTTCAACGGGTCAATCATTGGTTTATCGCCCTGTGCTTTATTTTGCTCACCATTTCAGGGTTGGCTTTGTTTCACCCCTCGCTGTTTTGGCTCTCTAGCCTCCTAGGCGGGGGGACCTGGACGCGTATCCTGCATCCCTTTATCGGGGTGGCTATGTGTGTCGCCTTTTTCATTTTTGCCCTTCGTTTGCTGCGGGATAACATCATGACCGCTCAAGATCGGCAGTGGCTACGACAATTGCCTCGAATACTCAACCAAGAGTCCGAGGGGGTGCCGGAAAGCGGTAAGTACAATGGCGGACAAAAACTTTTGTTTTTTGTCTTAATCCTACTCATGATTGGCTTGCTCATCACCGGTGTCATTGGTTGGCGCGCCTATTTCTCTGCTTATTTTGCTATTGATACGGTACGCATTAGCTTGCTGTTGCATGCTTTGTTTGGGTTTTTACTCATCTGTGCCATCATTGTGCATGTATATGCTGGGATTTGGGTCAAAGGCTCCATCCATGCTATGACACGCGGCGAGGTGTCTTATGGCTGGGCGTGGAAACACCACCGAGCCTGGTTTCGCAAGGCAGTGCGTGAGCAATCCGAAGGGAGAAACTAATGCAACGCATTCTCTCACGAGGTGAAATAGAGCAGCTGGATCGGACCCGTGTGCCGACCCTCTATCCCCCTCAAAAGGAGCAGGTGTTTGCGCGGCGCGCCACGCGCCTGCGCGCCCTGGCCGAACACAGCACAATTCGCTCGTACCTGCTGCTCATGGCCCATGTGGCCGATGCGCAGCAGGCGCTCCTACTCCAACCATACTCTATTGCTGCACCGACCAAGCAGCCCTCTTTGGGGCAGCTCTGCATGCAGCCACGCGATCCCATCTGGCGCACCCTCCTAAAGGATCTCTTGGTCCGTCTCACTGAGCGTCCCGCTGATTGGGGGCCCGAGGTAGACAGCAGTGAGTTTTATGCGGTGATTGAGCAGCTGAGCACCACGCTCGCAGCCCATCCCGAGCATATCGACGCCTTGGCCGATCAGCTCATCCACCAACATATTGATGCCGATACCAATTTAGCTTGGGCGCCGCTGATTATGGCTGCTTTGCAGGTGTATTTTACCCGTCTGGTCGTGGATCATAATCTGGCCACCGAGGACGCCACGCACAAGGCGCCCTTTGGGCTGTGTCCGTGTTGTGGGGCCCTGCCTATTGCCAGCGTCGTCAAAAGCACTGGAGCAAGCGCAGGACGGCGGTACATGACCTGCAGTCTCTGTGCCACTGAGTGGCATATTGTACGGGTCACCTGCTCGCATTGTGAAAGCACCGAGAAAATCCAGTATTTCAGCCTAGAACAGGGCAATGAGGCCATTCGCGCTGAGGCCTGCGGGCGTTGTAATAACTACAGAAAGATTTTCTACCAAGAAAAGGATGCTCAGGTCGAGGCTCTGGCCGATGATCTCAACAGCATCGAGTTAGATATGCTCATGGGTCAAGAGGGCTTTTATCGCATCAATGATAATCCCTTTTTGTGGTTGCCTAGGGAATAAAAAGCAACGCACTGCCCTGCAGTGTGTTGCTTTTTTCTCACCGTCCTCCCCTGCCTAATTCCACTCGTTTAACCCTACTTCAAGACTGATTTTTAGTGCTTTTTAGCATGATTATGGTCGTGTCAATTTATATTTTAAATAATTGTTTGACCCAAACAAAAATTTGCTAAACGTACTATATAGGCTTATTATCTATACCAACAACACTAAATGTTGTGGTGTCTGCTGTTTTATAGTGGGTTCCTATTGTCCTGTTTAATCCCTGTAGCAGCACGATTTTAGCTCATCACGACACAATCATTCCCCTTCACTTTTGCACGGCGCATCGACTCTTTTTTGCCATGATGCTTTTCTGTCTGCGCCGAGTTAAGTGCCACACAATTTAACTCTCTGAGTCAGGGTCTTATGAAATACAAAAGCCAGATAGAAACGCCAACAGATTCCTATGTTGCCCGTTATCCCTGGGCGACTGAGATGGCCATCGGCCAACAAGATATCTACTGGACCGCCGAAGAGCTCGGTGTCGAAGAGGACGAAATGGACTTCAAACTCAAGCTCAACGAGGCCGAGCTCCATGGCGTCATCACCGCGCAGTCTATTTTGACCCAATACGAGCTGATGCTCGGCGGAGAAAACCTCTGGGGCGGCAAGATTCCCAAAATGTTCCCACGCCCAGAGATTGCACGTATGTGTGCCAAGTTTACCGACGTCGAGTTGCACGTCCACGCACCGTTCTACGATATTGGTAATGTGGTGATGGGTAACTCTACCGATGAGTTCTACTCACAGTGGAAGCGTGATCCAGTTTTAGCCGAGCGTATTGCTTTTATCGATCACTATGCTGAGGGGGATTGCCCACTCGAGGTCACGGCTGCTTTGGCCTTACTCGAGGGAGTGGTGTTGTATTCGGCCTTTGGGTTTTTCAAAGGCTTTAATAGCCGCGGTTTTAACCTCATCCCTCATTTTGTTTCCGGCATTGATGCGTCGGCCAAGGATGAAAACTTTCACTCCATTGCCTCTAGCTTTTTGCACAAGGAGTGCAAGCACGAGCGTCGCGCTCTAGGCAATCATACCGATGAGGATGACCGGCGTTTACGCGAAGCTATTTGGAAAATGGCCGAAACCCTATACCTGCACGAAAGCCGCATTATCGAGCTGATGTTCGAAATCCCCGGCAATCGTGTCGTCACCCAAGACGAGCTGCTGGAATTTGTCCGCGACCGCATTAATGTTGTCCTAGAGCGCCTCGAGATGCCCAAGATGTTCGACCAAGAGCCTGGGTTAATCTCTAGCTGGTTCTACAATCAGCTCAATACCGTCAAGGTGCCTGACTTCTTTGCTGGGACGCAAATTCAGTATCGCCGCAATTGGGATCGGTTCAAACTCACATTCAGACCAGAGGTAGAAAATGTCCTTTAGACAGTCCGGAATCAGCGAAGAGCGCATCGAGATGTTCGAGCGCTTGAGCACCGAGCGCAAAGAACTTCAGGAGCGCGGTTGGTTGCCCTCATGGTATATCACCCAAGGGTGGCAGCTCTTTAAAGAAAAATATCAATATAAGGATGAGCCCGCTCTCTTGGGCCGCCATCGCACCATCGCCCGTACCCTCGCACAATATATGGTTGGCGAGGAGGAAAAATGGGAAGAGCTATTTTTCCGTGAGCTCTGGGCAGGTATTTTGTCTCCAGCCACTCCTGCGCTGTCCAATACCGGTACAGATCGGGGCATGAATGTGTCCTGCTCCGGGCAGTTTGTCGGTGATAGTGTTGAGTCATTTTACGATGGTCTGCGTGAGATGGCTTTATTGTCTAAAAATGGTTTTGGGACCAGTGCAGACTTTAGTAGTATTCGTCCGCGAGGCGCTCCAATCAGCGTCGGGGGGCAGGCCAGCGGCCCAGTCCCTGTGATGGAGGATTATTTCACCTGCGCATCTAAAATCAGCCAAGGCGGCAATCGGCGCGGGGCGGTTGCGTGCTACCTCAATATCGAGCATCCCGACTGGGACGAGGCAGTAGATTTGCTCATGCGCGATCCCGATGGCAAGAACTTCGGCTGGACGGTTCATGATAGCTTTATCGAGGCCTTGCGTCAGGGCGATCCTGAGGCCAACCGCCGTTTTTCACGGGCGCTGTATGTCAAATTAGTCACAGGCAAGGGCTACTTCTTTTTCATTGACAAGGCCAATCGCCAGCGGCCCCAAATGTACAAGGATCTTGGTCTCGATATCAAGGCCACTAACCTATGCACCGAGATCATGCTGCATAGCTCCGAGGAGTACACCTATTCGTGTATTTTGGCCTCGATGAACCTGGTCCATTGGGATCACATCCAAAATTCTGATTCTGTATTTATTGCTACTGTTTTCTTAGACTGTCTGTGCCAAGATTTTATTAAAAACAGTGCAGGGGTGCCCGGCTTAGAAAAGGTACGTGAGTTTACCGCCAAGGGGCGCGCCATCGGTCTAGGAGCCATGGGCTTTCATACTTATTTACAGTCCAAGGGCATTCCTTACGGGAGCCTTGAGGCCCAATTCCTATCTACCAAAATTGCTAAACATATTCATGATGAGTCCCTACGGGCTTCACAATGGTTGGCTAAAAAATTCGGCGAGCCCGAGTGGTGCAAGGGCTATGGGGTCCGCAATACACATCGAGTCGCTTATGCCCCCACCAAGTCTACGGCCCTGCTCATGGGAGGGGTCAGTGAGTCTTGGTCTCCTGATGCCGGGATGGTCTACGATATGGCCTCAGCCGTCGGTGAGTTGCGCCGTATCCCTCCCATCTTTTATGAGACCATGAAGGCCAAGGGGGTCTACAACGAACATACTATTCGTGACATTATTAATCACGTCGGCAGTGTGCAGCATGTAGACTGGCTCACCCCTGAGGAAAAACAAGTATTTTTAAATGCATATGAGATTGATCAGCGGGTTATCCTGCGTCATGCCTCATTGCGCCAGCCCTATACTTGCCAAGGGCAGTCATTAAACTTCTTTGTAGCTGACGAGGGCTCTGAAGATCTGATTGCAGAATTGATGACTGCTGTTTTCCTTGATGAAAATATTCTCAGCCAATACTATTTCTATTCTAAGAGCGGTGTGGTGGTGGCTGATGAGTGCTTGTCGTGCGCCGCTTAAACCACTAAGCATGTAATTTATTTTTACAATCAAGACCCTATCGCCCTGCCCTATATGGCAGGGCGTTTTTTTTCTTGACAACCCGCTCTGTATCGCCTTAGATCAAATAACCCTCCCTACCATTATTACTATTACATTGAGGAGACAACAGATGAAAATTACCGATTTAAAACAGTACGGTATTGATGTCGCTTTTCCATTCAAGAAAAAATATGACAACTACATTGGGGGCCGATGGGTGCCACCTGTCCATGGTGAGTATTTTGAAAATATTTCTCCTATCACGGGTGAGGCCTTTTGTGAGGTGCCCCGCTCAGGCAAGGAGGATATAGAGCTGGCCCTCGATGCAGCCCATGCAGTGGCCACACAATGGGGCCGTACCCCTGTGGCAGAGCGGGCTAATATCTTGCTGCGTATTGCCGATCGCATTGAGGATAATCGCGAGCTCTTGGCCGTGGCCGAGAGCATTGATAATGGTAAGGCATTGCGTGAAACCCGGGCTGCGGATATCCCGTTGGCTGCCGATCATTTTCGTTATTTTGCAGGATGTATTCGGGCCCAAGAAGGGGGCATTTCCGAAATTGATGGGCACCACGTAGCCTATCATTTTCAAGAGCCTATTGGGGTAGTGGGCCAAATTATCCCCTGGAACTTTCCCATCCTCATGGCCGCTTGGAAGCTCGCCCCTGCCCTAGCTGCTGGCTGCCCTGTGGTGATGAAGCCCGCAGAGCAAACCCCCGCCTCGGTGCTGCTGTTGATGGAAATTATTGGTGACTTGTTGCCTGCTGGGGTCGTCAATATTGTCAATGGCTATGGAAATGAGGCTGGTCAGGCCTTGGCTTCTAGTCCCCGTATTGCCAAGGTGGCTTTTACAGGCTCGACTCCCGTCGGCAAGCATATTTTGCATCAGGCGGCGGATAACCTCATTCCTGCCACGGTCGAGCTAGGCGGTAAGAGTCCCAACATTTATTTTGCAGATGTGCTGGATCGTGAGGATGCCTTTTTAGAAAAGGCCATTGAGGGCTTGGCTATGTTTGCCCTAAATCAGGGCGAGGTGTGTACCTGCCCCTCACGTATTCTTATCCAAGAGTCTATCTATGAGCAGCTCATTGAAAAGGCTATTGCTCGGGTAGAAAAAATCCGCACTGGCAATCCCTTGCGGGCCGATACCATGATTGGGGCTCAGGTCTCACAACAGCAATTTGATCGTATTATGAATTATATTAACTTGGGCCGCGAGGAAGGGGCGAGCTGCCTAACCGGGGGCGAGCCCTATATCCCTGAGGAGGGCTTAGATACAGGCTTTTATATTCGTCCTACCATGTTATTAGGACATAATGACATGCGGATTTTCCAAGAGGAAATCTTTGGGCCTGTGGCCTCAGTCACTACCTTTAAAGATAAAGAGGAGGCCTTGGCAATTGCCAATGATACTATTTATGGTCTGGGCGCAGGGGTCTGGACACGCAATGGCAGCATTGCTTATGAAATGGGCCGGGGCATTCAAGCCGGCCGGGTCTGGACCAACTGCTATCATGTCTATCCTGCTCATGCAGCCTTTGGGGGCTATAAGCAATCAGGAATTGGGCGGGAAACCCATAAAATGGCCTTGGCCAATTATCAGCAAACCAAATGTATTTTGGTGAGCTATGACGATCAGCCCAGCGGCTTGTTCTAATTCTTTTGTCTCCCTTTCATACAGAGTGGGTGCCCAGAGTCGGCACCCAATCTGTTTCTATCCCCCTAACAAAAATGGAAAACAATGCCAAGTTCGGGCCGCGCCTCTTTTCTCCTCGGCCTAACAAGGCTACACTTTGGAGATAATGTTATAAAGGTTCATTCATGAGTTTAGCGATACTAATTGCCCTGCTGTCCTTGATTGGCATTGTCTACGGAGCAGCCACTGGCTTTAGAGATACCCCTAATCCCGAGGGTGCTGCACCTCAACCGACTGGAGATGCCCACGCCCGTCTCGAACGCACACAGCGCGGCAAACGGACGTTCTGGGGCTCGATTATTATTTTTATTTTGGTTGCGCTGTGGTATGGCTTTATCTACGAAAGCCCCGAGGATATAGAGGCGCGCGTGGCCAAGGAGCGTGCTGAAACCTGCCATGATATTTTGGCAGCCTATAATGCTTCACAAAATTTTGTCGCTCGTTTTGTGCCTGGGGCTGAGTTTCCTATCATCCCGCAAAAAGAGCATTCTCAGGTTATCCGTGCCTGCGAGTTTGAGATTCACTCAGTGGTATTTGAGCGCAGCGGTGAGGGCGAGACCAAACAGCCCTTTACTGCTTGGTTGCAGTATGACAGCCAAGCCGATCGCTGGGATTTACAAAAACTGCTCATCGGCGATCAAGAATATGGTCCCCATGCTGCAGCTGCGCCGCACGCCCAATCCACAGCCGAGCAGCCCGAAGTACGTCTGCCTGGGCTTGGACGCGGTCAGGACTAAGAGGCTCATGCCATTTAAAAATGCCAGGGCTGACTATGGTTCAAGACGGCCTGAATAACACTATAGGCAGTTAAGGCCGAGGTTTTGGGGTTATCAGGCAAGGTGCGCCCCTGCACCTCAAATGCTAATGAACCAAACCCTCCTCGGGCCTGAATGCGGTGCTGATTATGGGCCGCCTGCGGGTCCGCGATGAGCTGAACCCGTGTTTTTTCAAAGCCTATGCCTGCCAACGCGATGGTGGCTGCTACGTTGGCATTTTGAGGATAATGTTGTGCCGCTTCACGGGCTGTCCCCTCAAAAAACAAGGTGGCCTCTTGGAGGGTGTCCAAATCAAGCACCTGCTCAGCGGGGGTGTTTTTCCAGGCTAAGGCAGGCTTGATGCCTTGGTAGCATACCTCGGTCAAGCCACTATGACGTGCGGCAGCCAGCGCATCGATGGCACCAATGGCACCGGCCACAAACTGTATACGCCCCCCTCCCAAGCGGCTGGCTTGCTCGAGCTCGATTAGGAGCTCTTCGTGCGCACATGCCCCAACCGAGCACACCACCACAGAGCTGCCCTGTGCCAAAGCGGGCACCACATGCCTACGCAACGCCTCATGGCCTGCGCACTCAACCCATATATCAAGGGGGGCACAGTGCCTGCCAAGCTCGCTCACTACCTGTGCCTGTAACCCAAGACGGTGCAACAAAGCGCTGACCCGTGCTCGGGAGCGCTCCGGTACGATTACCTTATGCAGGTGCAGCTGCGGCTGCCCGGGCCCCGGAATGTAGTTGGCCAAATATTCTAATAATACGGTGCCAATGGCCCCGCAACCGATGACGCCTAAACGAATCGCTGCACTCATGACTGCTCCTCATCAACTGCTCCAAACCCTCCGCCCCCTGGAGTATGAATCACAAATACATCCCCTGCTTGCATGTCTACCGTCCCAGTGGCAGCAAGCTCAATCCGTGTTCCGTCTCGACGCACCACGTAATTTTCTCCTGGCTGTCCTGATGCGCCCCCGGCCAATCCAAAAGGCGGTACACGACGCCGATTGGCCAATATAGCCGCGGTCATCGGAGCCAAAAAGCGCAATTTACGTGTGGCCCCATTGCCTCCTCGCATGCGCCCCCGCCCTCCGCTGCCCGCGCGAATGGAAAACTCCTCGAGCAGAACAGGGTACCGCCACTCTAATACCTCGGGATCAGTAAGCCGAGAGTTGGTCATATGTGTTTGTACCACATCGGTCCCGTGGAAATAGTGTATGCGCCCATCCGCGCGGTATTCAAATCCAGCTCCTGACCCACCTGCAATGGTCTCATAATACTGATAGCGGTCATTTCCAAAGGTGAAATTATTCATCGTGCCCTGTGCTGCAGCCATTACGCCCAACGCTCCATAAAGGGCATCAGTGATGCATTGCGAGGTTTCCACATTACCGGCTACGGTGGCTGCAGGATAATGAGGGTTGAGCATGCAGCCTTTGGGAATAATCACCTTGAGCGGCTTGAGACAGCCCGCATTCATTGGAATATCATCATTTACCAAGGTACGGAATACGTAGAGCACAGCAGCCATACATACCGCTGATGGGGCATTATAATTATCTTCTAATTGGGCCGAGGTGCCGGTGAAATCAATTTCAGCACTGCGCTCCTGATGATTGACCCGCACTGTCACCTCTATGTGTGCGCCATTGTCTAATTCGTATTTAAAATGTCCGTCATTGAGCACCCCGATTACCTGACGCACGGCTTCTTCGGCATTGTCTTGGACATGCTGCATATAAGCATGCACCACCTCTAGGCCATAGGTGCGGACCATGCGGCGCAGTTCTTGTACGCCCTTTTCATTGGCGGCGAGTTGGGCGTGTAAATCGGCAATATTTTGATCGGGATTTCGTGCCGGATACGGCCCCTTGCTCAGTAATTCTCGTAGGGCTTGCTCGCGCATGCGACCATTTTCAACGAGTTTAAAATTATCAATAAGCACCCCTTCTTCGATGATGGTCTTGCTCATAGGCGGCATGGATCCTGGGGTAATGCCCCCAACATCGGCATGATGGCCCCGCGAGGCAACATAAAATAAGATCTTTTGCCCCTGCTCATCAAATACTGGGGTGACAACGGTGATATCGGGCAAATGAGTGCCGCCATTATACGGATCATTTAGGACATAACTATCCCCAGGGCGCATCTGTCCTGCATTGCGCTCCATCACGGTACGAATGCTTTCCCCCATTGAGCCGAGGTGAACGGGCATATGCGGGGCATTGGCGATGAGGTTGCCCTGCTGATCAAAAATAGCACAGGAATAATCCAAACGCTCTTTAATATTGACTGAAAAGGCGGTGTTGCCCAGAGTCGCCCCCATTTGCTCTGCCACCGCCATAAAGAGATTATTAAAAATCTCTAGCATGACGGGATCCACCTCGGTGCCAATGGCAAAACGCTGCGCCCGTGCTACTGCCCGCGTCAATAAAAACTCACCAGCCGGCATGACCCGCAACTGCCATTCGGGCTCTATTACCGTGGTGCCATTGGCATCACAAATGATAGCGGGCCCAACTATGTGGCTGCCTACGGGCAATGCCTCACGCTGATAAACTGGGGTGGTATGCAGGCTCCCCTGAGAAAACATAGCCACTTGGGCCACGGCTTCAGGGGTCTCGGTCGGGGTGGGCAATGCGTTTAAATCATGTTTGTTGATGCGCTCACCACTTTGCCCTATGCCTTCTAGGGAAACGGCCTCGATAATAAGGGGCTTTTCTGGCATTAAAAAACTATAACGCTGTAAATAAGCGCGCTCAAAGGCCGCTTTGATGTCTGCCAGCGTACCATAGGGCACCACTAAAGGAGAATCCGTCCCGTCATAGCGTATATGAACCCGCTTAATAAAGTGTATTTGCTCCGCCTGAATGCCTTGGGTCTGTAATTCTTGGGTGATCGCCGCCTCTAGACGCTGCAAGAGGGCGGCACAATGCGCCATATGTTCCGCAGCCAAAGGCAGCTCAACGCTGTGTTCCCGCATGGCTGTGATATCCGCCAGCCCCATCCCATAGGCTGATAATACCCCAGCCAATGGGTGAATCATCACCTGTGCGATGCCAAGGGCATCTGCTACCAAACAGGCATGCTGTCCTCCTGCTCCTCCAAACGATACCAAGGTGTACTGATTGACATCATAGCCGCGCTCAATAGAGATTTTTTTTATGGCATTGGCCATATTATTTACGGCAATGCGAATAAACCCCTCGGCAATTTCATGGGGGCTGTTAGAGGTGCCGGTGGCCTGCTCCACCTCTGCACTAAGGGCGGCAAATTTTTGTTCAACTATGGCTCGGTCCAAAGGCTCATTGGCCTGCGGGCCAAAAATCTTGGGAAAGAAATCAGGTTGGATTTTTCCCAGCATGATATTGCAGTCTGTGACGGTCAGCGGCCCCCCATTTCTATAAGCCGCAGGCCCCGGATAGGCCCCAGCAGAGTCCGGCCCCACTCGTAGCCGCGCCCCATCAAAGCTCACGATAGAGCCTCCGCCAGCAGCTACGGTGTGAATATTCATCATGGGTGCATGCAGCCGTACTCCGGCTACCTCAGAATCAAAGACGCGCTCAAATTCACCAGCATAATGAGAAACATCTGTAGAGGTGCCCCCCATATCAAAGCCGATAATTTTCTCTATGCCGAGTGCCTCTGCTGTTCGCACCATCCCTACAATCCCTCCTGCTGGCCCGGACAGCACGGCATCTTTGCCCTGAAACTGATCGGCTGCGGTCAGGCCCCCATTAGACTGCATAAACATCAGGCGTACCTGATCTAATTCACCGGCTACTTGATTGACATAGCGGCGCAAAATAGGGGACAAATACGCATCCACTACTGTGGTATCCCCGCGCCCAATTATTTTCATTAAGGGACTGGTTTGATGTGATACTGAAATTTGTTCAAAGCCTTGCTCAGCCGCCCATTGTGCAATACGCGCCTCATGCTCCGTATACCGGTAGCCATGCATGAGCACAATGGCTATAGAACGATAACCCGCTGCATACGCAGTGGCTAATTGGGCCCGTACGGACTCCTCCTGCAATGGGGTGTGCACAGTCCCATCAGCTAAGATGCGCTCATCTACCTCAAAGACCTGCTCATAGAGCACCTCGGGCAGCTGGATGTCACGCGCAAAAATATTGGGGCGTGCTTGGTGACCGATTTTGAGCGCATCCTTAAAACCCTTGGTAATAAAGAGCACTGTTGGCTCCCCTTTGCGCTCTAATAAAGCGTTGGTGGCCACGGTCGTGCCCATCTTGACAGCCTCGAGTATCTCGGTAGGCAGAGGCTCATCCAGACCCACTCCTAATACTTGCCGTATCCCTGCCAAAGCAGCATCTGGGTACTGGGCAGGATTGTCAGAAAGCAATTTGTGCGTTAATAACTGCCCATCGGGACGACGCACCACAATGTCTGTAAAGGTACCGCCGCGATCAATCCAGAACTGCCATTTATTATCGACAGAACGAGAATGAGTATGGAATTCAGACTGCATGCTTGACTATCCTATATGTAAACTACCCCCCACTGCTCTTACATCGCACGGGGCAATATCAAAACAATTTCAGGAAATACGGTCACTAATATAGTGGCTAAGACCAATAATAAAAAGAAGGGAAAAGACATCCGCACAAGCTGAAATAGGTCTTTGCCCGTAATACCTTGGATAACAAAGAGGTTAAACCCTATAGGAGGAGTAATCTGAGCCATCTCTACGGTCAGGATGAGATAAATCCCAAACCAAATGGGATCAATGCCTGCTGCTACTACCGCAGGTAATAATACCGATGTGGTCAGAACCACAATGGAAATCCCATCTAAAAAGGCCCCCATCAATATAAAGAAAATGGTCAATACGGCTATTAGGGCATAGGTGCTCAACCCCAACGAGCTGATCCAAGCAGCAATATTAGCAGGCAGCCCGGTAAAGCTCATGGCACTTGTTAAATAGGCGGCTCCAATCAGAATAAAGGCAATCATACAAGAGGTGCGCACCGCCCCCATTAAGCTTGCTGTAAAGTTTTCCCAGGTCAGCGATCCGCCCACCAGAGCAATGAGCAAGGAACCCACCACCCCAATAACCGCCGCCTCTGAGGCTGTGGCGATGCCGGCATAAATAGAACCAATAACTGCTGCAATCAATAGCACCACCGGTAATAATAGGCGCAGGCGCCACAGCCGCTCTTTAAGACTCACCTGCTCTACATCAGGGGGCACCCGATCGGGATACCTCAGGGACCACACCCCAATGTAAGCAGAAAATAACACCATTAATAAAATTCCGGGCAAAATACCAGCAATAAATAAGCGAATAATAGAGGTTTGGGCAGCCACCGCATACACAATCATGACCACCGAAGGCGGGATAAGCAGACCCAAGGTCCCCGCTCCTGCTAAGGAGCCAATGCTGATGCCATCGTCATAGCCGCGCCGTTGTAATTCAGGCAAAGAAATACGCCCAATGGTGGCTGCTGTTGCTGCAGAAGACCCGCTTACTGCCGCAAAAATCCCACAGCCCAGCACATTCACATGCACCAAACGACCTGGCAGGCGCTGCACCCACGGTCCTAGTCCTTTGAACATATCCTCGGCCAAACGCGTGCGGTAGAGAATCTCCCCCATCCAAATAAAGAGGGGCAGGGCCGTTAGGGCCCAATTTGCAGATGCATCCCATGCTTTGGTTGCAAAAATAGTCCCTGCAGGGGCCAGAGAGAAAAAATAAATGGACACCACTCCACAGGCAATTAATACCAGCGCCACCCATACCCCTAAACTCAGGAGCAGGATCAAACTCACTAATAAAACAAGCGCTTGATAGATATCAACCATGTTTGGGCTCCTCCAGGGGTTGGCCGCGCAGACACATAATCAAACGACGTAATACCATCACAGTAAAGAGCACCAATCCAATGGGCATCCCTATTTGGGGCATCCACATCGGTACAGGCACCATGCCGGGGGATAACTCGTTATACAGAAAGGACTCGTACACAAAAATTACACTGTAATAAGCCCCCCACGCAGAAATCACCAATGCCAAACTGGTGGCTACAATTTCATAACCTTGATGCCAAGAACGAGGCAACACCTGTAACACTAATGTGACCCGAATATGATCACCCCGCAGCATGGCATAAGGCAGTCCTAAAAATACCGAAGAGGCCATGGCCCAGACGGCAAAATCATCGGCGGAAGGAATTAATTGGCCGAATAATCGCCCAATAATTTGCAACAAGATAATAAGTGCGAGGAGGACCAAAAAGACGGCGGCGAGAACGCCGCACGCCTTGGCCATAGTGTCAAGCCATTTCATTATTGTTCAACCATTACTGCTGTTGGTAGGCTTCAAGGAGCTGAACCCCTGTTTCACCCGCTTTGTCCGCCCATTCCTGAGCCATTAATTGGCCAATGTCCTCAAGCTCAGCACGTAATGCAGCTGGCAACTCATGAACCTGCATGCCATTATCCGCAAGGGTCTGAGTCAGCTCTGCGGTTAACTCACGAGCCATCTGCCACCCCCGCTGTTCTGCCGCTGCACTGGCCTCAAGCACAGCTTGCTGTACCTCAGCAGGCAACCGCTCAAAGGAGCGTTTGTTAACAATGACAAAACTTTGAGGGATAAATACCTGCGCATCGTAGTAATGATCCACATAGTCCCAAGCTTGAGAGTCTACCCCTGTGGCGGGTGAGGTCAGCATGGAATCAATTACCCCAGTGGAAAAGGCCTGTGGCACCTCAGGAGTTTGTACCGTCGTGGGGGTAGTGCCCATGAGTGAGGCCAGTCTATTGGTGGAAGCACTATATGCACGGAAGCGCGCCCCGGATAAATCCTCTAGGGAGTTGATCTCCTTTTTGGTATAAATGCCCTGAGGGGGCCACGGTGACCCATATAATAAAATAATGCCCTGCTTGTCTAGGCGCTCGGCCAAAATGGGTTTGGTAAGGGCCCACAAGCGCTCTGATTCGTCAAAAGAAGAGGCTAAAAAGGGCACACTATCCACTTCAAACAAAGGGTCCTCATTACCGATGGCGGACACCAGCATTTCACCTAAATCCACCACTCCTTGTTGGACACCGCGTTTTACCTCTGGACGCTTGAGCAATACGCTATTGGACTGCACATTGATTTGCAGCTGCCCATCGGTGGCCGCCTTGATGTCCTCGGCAAATTGACGGGCATTTTGAGTCAAGTAGTTGTTATCAGGCTGCTCTGTGCTCATGGTCCAAGTCGTGGCTGCTGTGGCCATGCTGGTCATGGCCATCAAACATGTTGCGGTAAGTAGTTTTTTTATCATTCCTTGCTCCTCTCATGCTGTAAATGAATATCAATGGTGCGCAGCTCCCAAAGCAGTTGAAAGGTCGCCACGGCATCAGCGGCCAGACCCAAGTTAAGAGCCAGCTGTTGGGCTGCTGCAGTGACGGCCTCTAGGGTGGTGCCCTCAAGCACATAATAGGGATGGAGCACACGCCCTTGGGTCGACTCTGATGGCAAAGGGGTCGAACGCTGGGGATCAGGGCAGAGGATGCGCATAGAGACCACGCCTGTTGGGGTCTGCGCACCCATCTCGTGTGCAGCCTGCACAGCCTGTTGTACATCTGCTAAAGCCACCAGCGCCACAGCCGCCCCTGTGCCCACTGCACGCCCAACGGCTGTCACACTCATGACACGACGCACGGTATGACGCATACGTGCAAAATTTTGTAAGGACCATTGGGTTTGTTGGGTAAAAGCCTGCTGATACTCTGGGCTATCAAATACTGCCAGCTGCTTTGTGCGGTATAACGCGAGGTACTTGCGCGGTGCCTGATGAGCACGATACCGCCGCGCCCACACAAAGCCAGGAATACAAGCACGTTCGAGCATGTGCTCGCGCTCGTACCATTGATTGAAATCCTCCTCGTAGTTGGGATCGATATCAGTCCAAATAAATAATTCGGCTGGATCGTATAATCCTGTCTGTATTGTCTCTACCACTTTGTTTTTCCTTTGTGCTTGGCCGAGTGATTGTCTTTCACTGTAAAAGGCGCGCCCTAAACTCTCAAACGATTTTTTTTCTATCTTGGTTATAAGAAAAACTTATCGCTAACAATAATGTTTAAAAACAAAGTGTTAGTTGATTTTAAAGAAAGTTTGTAGCGAAGTATTAGGGGATAAACCCTAGTCTGAAAAGAAAGTTTAAGGCTTAAATACCCCTTGTGCTGGTGGGGCAACAGCAGTGGTATGCTGCTCGGCGTAGTGATTCATTTCTTTGAGGGCGGCATGAATCACTACCTCAGATAAGCGGTGCAAGGGATTGACCCGCCAACTGGCAACTAATTGCAAGCTGGGCAATGTGGCCAAACAGGGAAAGGTGGTGAGGGAGCCACCCTGCTCAGGGTGCATACAGGCGGCTTCTGGCAAAGCTCCAATGGCCAAGCCTTCTTGGATTAATTGTTGGCTGGCCGCAATGGAGGACACAAAGTGAATGCGGACATCATCCACCCCTTCCATTTCCAGTACCCGCAATAAAGATAAATGCGGTTGAGAATGCCGAGGAAAGGTGACGATGGGCCAGCGCATACACAGCTCTTGCAAACTAATCGGTGTATCGGGGCGTGCTGCAGCCAATCCTATCCAATTCATCTGCAAAGCCCCAAGAGGAATATTGCGTAAGCCTTCATCAAGAACAGGATCCGTTTGTAAGGCCAGATCGATTTGCCCTCTTTTGAGTAAATCATGGAGACGGCGAGAGGATTCCACTGTGAGCTCAATGTCTAAAAAGGGATGTTCTTGGTGTAATCGCCGTATAAAAAGCGAAAACCAGGTGTGTACAATAGATTCTATTACTCCAATTCGGATGCTTGCTTGGGCAAAGGTGGATTGGCGCAGGGCATGCTTGAGATCACGTTCTTGATCCAGCATTTGCTTGGCATAACGCAATAAGGTTTGTCCTGCAGCAGTGAGGCGAATGTCTCGAGCCCCGCGTTCAAAAAGTAATTGCCCTAAATTTTTTTCCAAGGCGGCAATGCGTCCCGATATTGCGGCTTGGGTTAGGTGCAACTTTGAGGCTGCAGCACTAAAGCTCCCTAAATTAGCCACCCAAACAAAGGTTTCAAGAAAACGAATATTCATACATTTGTCCCCCCCTATGAACAACGAAAATAAAGGATTTCCATGCACTATCAAGCCATTTTGTTTGACTGCGATGGGGTGCTCATCGATAGCGAGCCCACGAGTTTAAAAATTTTGCGGCATATGCTGGCCAAAAGAGGCTGGAGCCTGGAGCCTGGACAATGCCAAGAGCTATTTATGGGCCAGCCCATAAGTGCTTGGGCTGAAATTATTCACCAACATGGTCAGATTCGTATTGAACAAGAGTGGCTCACTGCGTATCAACTCAAGCGCGAACAGGCCATGCGCCGTGGTATAAGCGCTGTGCCCGGTGTGCGCGCTGTTTTGCATCAACTGGCGGCGCACTGGCCTGGACGTATGGCCTGTGTGTCCGCGGCAAGCCATGCCAAATTGGTAGCACAACTGCATACCTTGGGCGTGCATCATTATTTTGATCCCCATATTTATAGTGGTCAGGATGTGACCCATAATAAGCCCTATCCCGATGTTTATCTTTGGGCCATTCGCCAGCTCGGGCCCACTATTGAGGCTGCTCGATGCGCTGTCATTGAGGACAGTGTGGTGGGCATTCAAGCAGCGGTGGCAGCAGGGGCGCAGGTGCTGGCCTATACGGCCAATACCGATCCTCAACGAGCTTTGGCTGCCGGGGCTCATCTTACCTTTGATAAGATGCATCAGCTCCCTGATTTATTACGCTCAGCAGGTGAGTCAGCATCCTCTTCTATATAGGGTTCGTCTAAATGCAAGGCGTGTAGGATTCTATGTGCTACGGGGGCCAGCACAATGCCCACTGAGGCGGCAAAGCTCAAGCCTACAAAGATTCCATAAAAAGCATAAAACAGCTTGCCGCTTTTGGTTTCTGGTACAGCCACAATGCCCAAGCCGCCCATCACAAAGGCTGCATTTAAGATGGCATCATGCAAATTGCCCTCCCCACCCCAAATTAAATAGCCCACTACGCCCACAGAAAGAGTTACAACAATAATGACAAAGGCTAAAAAGAAATGCCGCATGAGCCTGAAAATAAACTGCTTTCTCGTTGCTAAGCTGTCATTTTTATGCTCGTATACCACCCTTATCCCCTATTTGCCTGTTCAAGGTTCAATGAAAAACACAATGGGTTCCTGTTCATATTTATAGTAGAGTATAAGCCTTGCGAGACTTTTGGGGCATGATTTTATGTTCAATACGGCTTGGCTTGCTTTAGGGGTATTGGCGCTTACCATTGCGCTATTTCTCTATGGTCGTTGGCGCCATGATGTGGTGGCAATAGCGGCTTTGTTGGCGTGTACCGCCTTAGGGCTGGTGCCCGGCCAAGAGGCTTTTATGGGGTTTAGTCATCCGGCGGTGGTGACTGTGGTCGGGGTGCTCATTCTCAGTGATAGTTTAGAGCGTACGGGCCTAGTCGATATTATTGCCGAACGTGCCCTGCCTAAGACCCAGTCGGCCTTTATTGCGGTGCTCTCAGTAACTGCCTTGGGCGCTTTTTTTTCTGCTTTTATGAATAATGTGGGGGCATTGGCTTTGTTAATGCCCATCGCCCTACAAACTGCGCAGCGTCTCAATATTCCCCCCGGGCATATGTTGATGCCCCTATCTTTTGGCACAATTTTAGGGGGCATGACCACTCTTATTGGTACTCCTTCAAACCTAATTGTGTCCAGCTTTCGTGCCTCTGTAGATGCCCAGCACACGGGTTTTGCAATGTTTGATTTCACTCCGGTAGGCGGAATAGTGGCTTTGGTTGGGGTGTTGTTTTTATCTTGGTTTGGGCGCACACTCATCCCCAAACGGTTGCAGACCCGCACTGCAGGCCTAGATATTACTACCTATTTGACTGAAACCCGTGTGCTGCCCGACACCAAGGCGGTAGGCATGCGCATTGCTGAGCTCGAGGCTTTATTGCAAGAGTCTGAGGCGCAAATAGTAGGGCTGCTGCGCCATCAGCTGCGTATTAATATTCCTCATCGCACCCTGCGACTACAACCTAATGATGTGCTGTTATTAGAGGCGGATCCTAAAAAGCTCACCAAGTTATTAAGCACTCTGGGTTTGGTGTTTAATGAGGATAAACCCAAGCGCAAAGAGCATGATGAGGACGCGGCCCGTTCAAATGCCCAAGAGTCTGCTGCTTTGCCAACCGAGGAGAGCGCTCAAGAGGCTGCTGAGCAAGCTTCCGAGGGGCTCATTGAGCTGGTTGAGCTGGTCATTTTACCGGGCTCTTTGTTGATTGGACGCAGTGCCGCGGATTTGCGCTTGCGCAGTCATCATCAGATCAATTTATTGGCCATTTCTCGTCAAGGAAAACGGTTAAGGCGGCGGCCACGGATTACTCCTTTGCGCACCGGCGATGTGCTGCTTCTCCAAGGTCCAATAGAGAATATTGCTGCTTTTGCCCAAAGCAGCGGCTGTGCCCCGTTAGCCGCACGAGAATTACGCGTGCCCAATAGGCGTAATATGGGTATTGCCAGTTTGGTGATGGGCTTTGCTGTGGTTAGTGCGGCTTTGGGTTGGTGGTCTGCTGCCCTAAGCTTTGTCTTGGGTATTTTGTTATTGGTTCTGTTTCAGGTTATTGCTCCACGCAATTTATACCGAGGGGTAGATTGGTCTGTTGTGGTGTTATTAGCGGCTCTGATTCCTGTGGCACAGGCTATAGAGCAAACTGGGGCAGCCAGCCTGATTGCAGAATTTGTTTTGCATCAGTTGGCTCAAGGGCATGCTATCTGGGCTTTGCTCCTCATGATGGTCACTACGATGTTTCTTTCTGATTTAATGAATAATGCTGCCACTGCCGCCATTATGAGTCCTATTGCTATTCAAACTGCGCAACAGCTTGAGGTCAATACAGATACCTTTTTAATGGCGGTGGCCATTGGGGCGTCATGCGCTTTTCTCACCCCCATTGGACATCAAAACAATACTTTGATTTTAGGCCCCGGGGGCTTTCGCTTTGGCGATTATTGGCGCTTGGGTCTCCCCTTGGATATCCTCATTGTGAGTATGACCCTCCCCCTATTACTTTATTTTTGGCCCCTGTAAGGGAATGGAGCATACGGGGATGTACTGTGTGCTCTGCTCGGTAGGCCGAGACTCCACTACATAACAGTGGGCCGACTGCCATACAAATGGCTCTCTAGGTGGGAGTGCCTGTACATCACAGAAACGGGCTTGCCGCAATAAGGAAATATGCGGCACAAAGGGGCGGGACTCTGGCTGATAACCCAAGGGCTGCAAACAGTGCCAAAGCTGCTGATATGTTGCAGCCAGGTGTTGTTGAGACTGTGGATCTTGACTGCCTGCCCATACAATACGTGCCCGCTCAAAATGCCCATAACAATTCACCCTAAAGGGGGCTCTCGGCAGGCGCCACCGAGCAGCCTCAGTGCAGAGTTTTTGTACCGCAGCAGGGGATAAGCGCCCTAAAAAAGCCAGGGTAATATGCCATTGGTCAGGATGCAGGGCGCGCCCCCCACAATGCTGCAAAGCAGCAGCCGACCAGGGGCCTAAGGCTGCTCGAGTGGAGGCATCGGGCCAAAGACCAATAAAAATACGTGGTTGTTCAGCAGAAGGATGTCGCATCCATAAACTCCTTGAGCAATAAAGATAATTCAAGGCATACTAAATAGTTTCTACCCACCATTTTGGAGTGTGTTATGCGCCCGGAAAGCCGCCAATTAATTGAACAGTTGATTGCTTTTGATAGTGTTTCCCGTCATTCTAATTTGCCTCTTATAGAGTTTATCCAAAATTACTTGCAAGAGCATGGTGTAGAGAGTCAGTTGATCTATAACGATGAGGGTACCAAGGCTAATTTATTGGCCTGTATTGGTCCCCGAGTCGCTGGGGGGGTGGTTCTGTCTGGGCACTCTGATGTGGTGCCTGTTGAGGGACAGCCGTGGGCTACGGATCCCTTTCAGCTGACTGAGCGCGAGGGGCGCTTATATGGTCGGGGGACGGCTGATATGAAAAGCTTTATCGCCTTGGCATTGGCTGCCGTGCCCGCCATGCAGCAGGCACCTTTGCAACGCCCCGTGTTGCTGGCCTTTAGTTATGACGAGGAGGTGGGGTGTTTGGGGGCTCCGCGCCTCATCGAACAGCTCAAAAAAGAGTATCCCCAACCGCTTGCGGTCATTGTCGGCGAGCCAACCTCCATGCAAACTGTAGTGGCCCATAAAAGTATTACTACTTTACGCACGACCGTTACCGGCCATGAAGCACATTCGAGTCAAGTACAACGGGGGGTCAGTGCAGTGACCTTGGCTGCCCGACTCATTACTTTTATTGATGAGATGATGCGTGAGAACCAAGCTGCCGCAGATAAGGACAGTCCTTTTGTCCCCCCCTACACCACTTTGCATACGGGGGTGGTCCAAGGCGGGACTGCTGTGAATATTATTTCCCGTCATTGTTATTTTGATTGGGATATTCGCTGTTTGCCCGGTGATCAGGCCCAGCGCTATATACAACGCTTAAATGACTATGCCGAGCAGCTTTTAACTCCTTTGCGTGCCCTTGCCGCTGATATTAGTATTGAGACGCAAATCATTGCCGATGTGCCTGCCTTTGATAATCCTCATGGGGCTGCGCGTGCGTTGCTCAGTCACCTCAATCCTGAGTTTAAGCCGCAGGTGGTGCCTTATGTTTCTGAGGCTGGGCAATTTCAACAAGCTGGTTTTGATACTATTTTATGCGGCCCCGGCTCCATCGATCAGGCCCATCAGCCCAATGAGTTTATTACCATCGATCAAGTGCGTCGTGCAGAGGTGTTTTTTGATCGGCTCATCCAGTTTTTATGCGCCCCCAATCAATTGGTTGCTACAGAGTCATAGGTATGTAACTGCCGCGCCAGGGCCATGATGGCTGCTTGGCGCGGTGCGGACTCAACCCCTGGGTACAGCAGAGCTGACCAGTGCGGATGGTGCCGAGCCTGTACCAATACCGGAGGCAAAGGATCGGTGCGCCAGTCATAGTCCAATGGCTTAGTCGGGGGCGCCCCTAAGGAGCGCAGCTGTATGGGTTCTTGGGCAGCATGTCCTCGATGTTCCAGTGCATGAATTAGAGCCAGTTGCCGTAAAGCCAGAGCACGCAATACCTCATCCCCAACACTCAAATCGGCATGTCCACGCCATTTTTGCATGATTTTTTGCCCCCATTGATTCATGCCCTGCCAAACCCCCCCTACTGTGGCCCCTACTAGGGTCCCCGCCCCCAAACTCAACCCAGCAGTGAGAAGATCAAAGGTGGCCCCAGCTAAGGCACCGGTGGCGGCCCCTTTGCTCACTTGAATGCCTAATTGCTTTAACGCCTCAGGGTGAAATAAATCAGTCCCCCAACGATAATCAACGGCATCAATATCTAAGGGTAAATAGTCCTCGGTACTAAATTGGTAACGCTGCAATACTGCCTCAACGCAACGCTGTTCGCGATCGCGAACAAGGGCTTGCATCTGCGCTACCGCAGCTGCTAGCTCATCAGGCTGAGCTGAGCAGCTCTCTTGCCAGGCCGCTACATCAATTAATAACTCTGCCAAGAGCTGTTTGGCATCGGCCAGGCGTTGAGCACGTTGCTGACGCAAGCGTGTCCCCAGATAAGCCAGCAACTGGCCATATTTGGCCTCTAATAAAAGTGCCAGCTTTTGATAGAGTTGTAGCTCGCCGTCCAGAGCTGGGGCGACTGTGTCAAATTGGGTTTGTACATGCAGGCCTAAGTCTGCCAAAGCACTGTGCCATTCCTCAATACGCGAAGGCTGATGGCGCAAAAAATTCATTACAGGCAGCACTGGCTTGCCACACCAAGACAAGATTCGCAGCTCATCTCGATGTTTGGTCAAGACAGGATCGCGCACATCAATGACATAAAGCGCTGCCTCGCTTTGCATGAGCTGAGTCAGCACGCGGGCCTCTTGTTCAAACCGACCACGGGCTTCGGCGCTGTCTAAAAAGCGGCGAATCCGCTCAGGGCCCTCAATGCGGTGATCGGACTCAATCAGCCGATCTATATAATCCAACAACGCCATGCTGTCCTCAATACCTGGCGTGTCATACAACAGGAGCTGACCTAAAGGCGATAAGTCAATGCGTACCCCTTCGACATGACGAGTTGTGCCCGGGCTGGCCTGTACCTCACCAAAATTGCGGTTGCGCGTCAGAGTCCGCAGCAAAGAGGTCTTACCTGTATTGGTGTGGCCAACTACCGCAATCGGCAAATGTAATACTGAGGATTCTGGGGGCGTAGGGGTCATGGTGTGTCCTCTTCTCCCTGTGCTAACGCATCATATAATGCAGTCCAAGAAAAATAGTAATGCATCAAACCAGCCGCTTCTAGACGTTGACGCCAAGCTTGTTTGCTATGGGTGTGATCGGGGGGCTGCACCAGGCTCATTTCTATCATAATACTTTCATTGGGGACATAGCCGGCGACCTCTACGAGCCATGCCATTAGCCCTCTGTCGGGGGTTTGGCGCCCATCACATAACATAATTAGATGACTAGGGGGATGGGCCTGTAAATGACTTAAAAGCGCTTGTCGCTGTGCGCGATCATCTACAGCCCCCCACCAACGCCAATGATCGGGCCACTGTTCTTGTGTGCAAGCACTATCTGGAGCAAGCTCCATGCCTACCACTAAGGTTGGCTGCTGTGCAGTGACCTGTCGAGACGCCTCTGGTTTTTGTACAGGCACGCGGTCTGGCGGGCTCGGAGCATCAATGCCCACCCCTTGAATGTCTGGGCTCAGACGCGCTCGAAGCTGCGCCCAATCAGAGCGCCGCATGTCTAATTGCACCGTCCGCACCCGCCGCTGCCAGACCCACCCACTCACCCCTAAAGCAATTACACGAGGCAGCAGTCCATAGACCAGCACACTGGCTAAGAGCCAACTTGCCCACAAAGCATGACCCGCTGGCGGTAATACTGATAGCCCATCGCTGAGGCGAATAAAGGCCGCATCTGGGGCCGACACACCTAATAGGCGCAACCCCGCACTGGCCCATTGGGCGAATTGTACAAACCGTTCTGCATCAAAAAGCGTGCTTTCCCATTGAAAATAGTAACGCTGAAAAGCCAATAAAAACCACAGCCGCAGTGTTGTGGTGAGCAGTGCAACGACCCAAAATAAGTGGTGCATACAGGACATCCACCAGAAGCTTAGTCGTTGCTGCTGAAACACGCTCACAAGAGCTGATACCAGTAATGCGGTATCCGCCCCACGTCCTATTTTTTGTACCACCCAACGCCATCGCTCAGCAAAGAATGGTTGTGCGTGGGGGCGCATCCAATGGTATATGCCTCCTATCAGCCAAATAATAAGGCCTAGGGTAGGAATGCCTAACACTATAAACCAAGCACGGATGACATTAACCTGTGGGCCTCCTAAAACCAGTGCTGTGTGTGCCATTCCCGCCCCCACCATGAGGGCCGCTAATATCCATCCACCTAGCACCCAGCGTAACCGCCGCACAAGACTGTGCTGCTGAGCGGTATAACCCAGACGCTGACACAGCAATTGAGCCCGTATACATATGCGTCCTACATCACTTTGGGTCATGCTGCGGGCGCGGCGTACCTCAGCCTCATCAACCAAAGGACCTTCACGAGCCTCTTTAAGGCGAATAATTTCTACCGACCACAGCTCAGTAAAAGTGGGACGATAAGCAGCTGATTGGGCCATAACCTATTTTGATTACTCTTAGAACTCATTGATTTAAGACAGCACAACAGGACGATTATCGAGGTGGTTCGCATCCTCGTGTGCTGCGACTAAGGCAGGAGTATGCGCACGCAGTATTTGCTCAAGCTGCTGTACTGCGGCGCAAACAGCAGGAAAATAATTCTGCGCTTGAAAGGCCTGCTGCAAAGAATGGCAGACCTGCTGCCAGCTCGAATCAGGGGCGCTAATCCCTCTGTCAGCTATCAGCTCTATTTGGCGTTTGTCCAAGGCAATGTATAACAAAACCCCTGTGTTGTATGGGGTATCCCAGACACCAAGGCGCCCAAAAACCTCTAGGGCGCGCATGCGGGTATTGGGCTCGTGCACAGGACTAACGGCCTCAATGGCCACTACAATTTCCCCGCTATGTCCCTGTTCGCTGTGGGCAATCTGTTGGGCCAGGCGTTGTAAGTTAGACTCGTGAAAATGCTGTTTGGCTATTCGGCGTCCGCGTAGGCGTTGCCATCCTATTGATTGTATGAACCTCTGTCGCATTACCATCCTCCAGAGGCGCCACCGCCTCCACTGCTCCCGCCCCCTCCACTAGCGCCGCCCCCGCCGATGCCGCCCCCCATCCCACCGCCTCCAAAGCCGCCTCCCCCCCAGTGGTCATGATGACGGCGCCGAGCGGAACGTGACCCTGTTGCATAGCGGGTATCAGAATCTGGGCCAAAGCGCCACACACTGCCCAACGAAGAGAGCAAAAATGCTCCCATCGCAGCCCCAATGGCCCAGCCTACTGCTTCAAAAAGAACAAAAATAAATAGGCCTACTGCTACTGCTGCAGGCACAGGCGGCACCAAAAAAGAAAACCCAAATAATATGGCAACGATAATCACTATCTCAATGCCTTCGGGTCGATCCTCGGCAGAATCCCCCTCCTCAGGGACAGGCAATGCCTCGCCCTCAATGTGCAACATTAACTGAGTGGCTGCAGCCATTAAGCCCTGAGCATAGGCCTGCTGCTGAAATGCTGGGGCTATTTGCTCCCGAATAATACGTCCTGCAACAATGTCCGGTATGGCCCCTTCAAGACCATACCCTACCTCGATGCGCAGTTTGCGATCCTCAATGGCCGCAACCAGCAATACCCCATCATCTACTCCTTTGCGCCCCACGCCCCAGGCTTCAAATACCCGCACGGCAAAGCGCTCAATAGGCTCACCGGCCAAGGTGGGCAGGGTGAGAATAAAAATCTGTGCGCCTTTTTGTTGTTCAAACTGCTGAAGCATTTGATCCAAGGCCGTGCGCTGTGCGGGGGTGAGGACCTGCGCCTCGTCCACGACCCAACCAGTTAGTTTAGGTACGGCTAAGGGAGCGGCGGCGGCCGTTGCTAGGCCCAGCCAAGCCCCCCAAGCAATCAGTATCCCCAAGGCCCACCGCTTAAACGGGGTCAGGTCTATGACCGCGAACTGTTTTGTCTTAACGTGTATTGCCAAAACGCACCTCAGGATCACGCATGATTTCCGCTTGACGATCCATCCCGTAATTGTCCAATACTGGATAGCCAAGGATTTTCGCTGTAATCACATTGGGAAATTGTCGGATAAAGACGTTGTATTCTTGAACGGCTTGTACATAGCGGCCGCGTTCTGTAGCGATGCGGTTTTCAGTCCCCTCAAGTTGGGTCATCAAATCACGAAATAATCCATCACTTTTTAATTCGGGATAATTTTCCGCTACTGCTAATAATCGCGATAGGGCAGAGCCAAGCTGGCCTTGTGCCTCAGCAAAACGCTGCATCAGCACAGGATTGTCTAAATCATCAACACTAATTTTGATTTGTCCGACTTGGGCTCGGGCCTCGGTCACGCGGGTGAGTACCTCTTTTTCTTGGCCCATATAGGCGTCGACTGAATGGACCAGTTTGGGTACTAAATCAGCCCGACGTTCATATTGGTTGAGCGTTTGGGACCACGCTGCTTTGACCTGTTCATCAAGGCGCTGGATCTCGTTGTACCCACACCCGGCCAATAAAAAGGTGATACCCAATAGGGCTAACCAGCGAGAAATGAATTTGATCATCATGGGCTACTCAAAAAACTAAAAAATAAAAAAAGACGCCAATAAAACAAGCAACACGCTAAAATGTATCGTTTTGGCGTATTGTACCTGTTTCATTACGCAAGACTTCCTCTTTTTAAAACCAATATGGCTAAAAATATTACTTCTGAAGTGGCGCGCCGGCGCACTTTTGCAATTATCTCACACCCAGACGCGGGTAAAACCACCCTTACAGAAAAACTATTGTACTTTGCTGGTGCCATTCATATTGCTGGCAGTGTTAAGTCTCGCAAAGCGCAGCGTCACGCCGCCTCAGATTGGATGGAAATAGAGCAACAGCGCGGCATTTCCGTCGCCTCATCGGTCATGCAGATGGAGTACCGAGACTGTGTGATCAACTTATTGGATACCCCAGGGCACCAAGACTTTTCCGAAGATACTTACCGCGTCCTCACTGCGGTGGATGCGGCGCTGATGGTCATTGATGCAGCCAATGGGATTGAGCCTCAGACCGAGCGTTTATTACAGGTATGTCGCAGTCGCGGTACCCCTATTATCACTTTCATTAATAAATTAGACCGTGAGGCTCAAGAGCCTTTGGATTTGATTGATGAGATTGAAAGTCATCTCGAGATGGAGACCATTCCCATCAATTGGCCCGTTGGAATGGGTCGAAATTTCAAAGGCATTTACTCGTTGCCTCAGGATGAGCTGCAGGTCTATGTGGCCGGCCAAGCCGATAGAGATAGCCATAATGAGCGCCTACCAGGCCTAGACAATGCAGACAGTCACCGTCGTTTTGGGGCTGAGTTTGCCCAAGCAGCCGAGGAGATAGAGTTAATTCAAGCCGCTACCAGTGATTTTGATAAGCAGGCCTTTTTACAAGCCCGCCAAACTCCTGTGTTTTTTGGCTCGGCACTGAATAATTTTGGCATACAGGAAATACTGGATGCCTTAGTCGACTGGGCACCTGCTCCCGGTGCACGTCATGCTTTGCAACGCGAGGTGCAGCCCACCGAAGATAAATTTACCGGCATGGTTTTTAAGGTTCAGGCCAATATGGACCCTGCTCACCGTGATCGGGTTGCGTTTGTACGTGTGAGCTCTGGGCATTTTAGTCGAGGCATGCGTTTGCATGTTGTACGCAGCAAACGTGAAATTCGCCCTAATAATGTAGTGACCTTTTTATCCCAACGTCGTGAGCGTCTGGATGAGGCCTATGCCGGCGATATTATTGGCATTCCCAACCATGGGCTTCTGCAGCTTGGTGATGTGTTGACCGAGGGCGAGGATCTGCAATTTACTGGTTTGCCTTTTTTTGCTCCGGAGATTTTTCAAGCTGTTGAGGTGCGCGATCCCTTGCGTACCAAACAACTGCGCACTGGGCTGATTCAATTGGGCGAAGAGGGAGCAATTCAAGTTTTTCGTCCCCATCTCAGCAGTGGGACTTTATTGCTTGGCGCCGTGGGCCAGCTACAATTTGATGTTGTGGCCCAACGCCTAAAAAATGAATACTCGGTCGATGCGATCTTTACCCCCTCACGCTACCAATTGGCTCGTTGGGTCACCAGTGAGGATCCAGCTGCCTTGCAGCGCTTTATTGATCAACAGGCCCCTCATATCGCTTATGATGTGGTTGATGCAGTGGCTTTTTTAGCAACATCGCCCGCCCAGCTACGTGTGGCTCAAGAGCTGCATCCTGCCATTGAGTTTCATAGCTTGCGGGAGCACGGTGGCCATATTTTTTC